>JAHBVE010000001.1 GCA_019637675.1 Anaerolineales bacterium
GGTGGCGCTGGAGCAGGGCTCCAAGTTCGCCATTCGTGAAGGCGGCCTGACCGTGGGTGCTGGCGTCATCACCCAGATCTTGGAATAACCAAGTCAATACGACTGGTTTAGGAGTTTTACATGGCTGGTAAGAAAGGCGTGCGTGTAGTTATCACTCTGGAGTGCACTGAGTGCCGTGAGCGCAACTACACCTCTGAGAAGAGTCGCCGTAATGATCAAGCGCGGCTGGAAATGAAGAAGTTCTGCCCGCGCTGCAAGGGCCATCGCCTGCACCGCGAAACCAAGTAGTTTTCCAGGTGCGCGCCGTATGGCGCGCACCTGGCTTAGGCGAGTAGCTCAATTGGCAGAGCACCGGTCTCCAAAACCGGGGGTTGCGGGTTCGATTCCTGTCTCGCCTGCCTGAAACCAAGCACAAACAGCATAGCTGTTTGTATGAAGGAGATTGGCATGACTAACCAAACTCAGGTTCGCCAACCCAACGCCATCCAGCGTTGGTTCCGTGAAACCACTGCTGAGTTGCGCAAGGTATCCTGGCCCACTCGCCCTGAGGCGTTGGCGCTCACGCGCATCGTGATCATTGTCATGATCATTATGGCCATCATCCTGGGTGGGCTGGACACTTTGTTCGGTAGCTTTTTCCGCTGGCTGTTGTACTAGAGGCCGGCAGTAGGGTAATAAACCATGTCAGAAGAATTTGAGTCGGCGGAAGCCCCATTGACGCCGCAAGATAGCGAGCCGCAGCCAGAGGAAACGATGGCTGACAGCCAGCCTCCCCAGGCTGAGCCTGAGGCCGCGCCTGAGGAACAGACCCCCGCAGAGGTTGAATCTCCCGCGGAGGAGTCCCCGGTCGTTGAACCAGTAGCTGAGGAGCCTGCTGCCGAAGAGGCTGCGGTCGCCGAGGAGGCCGCGGTCGAAGAGCCTGTGGCATCCGAGCCGGAGCCCGTTCAGGAAGAGAAGCCGCGCCCGCAGAGCACGCGCCGCATGGCTGACGAATTCTCCCGCGATGGCGGCGATGATGTGCCTGACTTCAGCCAGGTTCCCACGGTCGAAGGCGAGCACGCCGATGGCCGGGCCTGGTATGTGGTGCACTGCTACTCGGGTTACGAGAACAAGGTGCGCCACAACCTGGAGCAGCGCATCGAGTCGATGGGCATGAAGAACCTCATCTTCGATGTGGTTGTGCCCACCGAAGAAGAGATTGAGGTCAAGGAAGGCAAGCGCCGCACCGTTGAGCGCCGCGTCTTCCCTGGCTACATATTGGTCAACATGATCCTGTCCGAAGAGTCCTGGTACGTGGTGCGCAATACGCCCGGCGTTACCAGCTTTGTCGGCCAGGGCAACACCCCGCTGCCCCTGCGCCCAGAAGAGGTCTCGCTGATCGTCAAGCGCATGGAAGCCGAGGCGCCGCGCATCAAGGTCACCTTCAAGCAGGGTGAGCGCGTGCGCATTGTGGATGGTCCGTTCAACGATTTCCGCGGCACGGTCTCGGAGATCGATATGGAGCGCGCCAAGGTGCGCGTGATGGTCAACTTCTTCGGACGTGAAACCCCCGTGGAGTTGGACTTTTTGCAAGTCGAGAAAGCGTAGCGAATTTTGTGGGAGAGGTGCGCTGCCGAAAGGCAGCGCGGGCAAAGCGCCGCCTCCGGCGGATGCTTCGCCCCAATGGCCTCGCTAAGACCACTTAGGAGAAAAGAATGGCAAAGAAACTGAAAGCAGTAGTGACAGTACGCATTGAGGCTGGCAAAGCCAGCCCGGCGCCGCCGATCGGTCCGGCTATGGCTGGCCACGGCATCAACCTGATGGGCTTCTGCAAGGAATACAACGCTCGCACGGCTAACCGCCCGGGCGACATTATTCCGGCTGAGGTATCCATCTACACGGATGGTTCGTTCACCTTCATCCTGAAGACCCCGCCCGCCTCGACCCTGTTGGCCAAGGCCGCAGGCGCCGCCAAGGGCGCCGGTGAGCCCAACCGCCAGAAGGTTGGCGAGGTAACCCGCGCTCAGGTGCGTGAGATCGCTGAGATCAAGATGCCTGACCTGAATGCGAACACGATCGAAGCGGCAATGAAGCAGATCGAGGGTACTGCCCGCAACATGGGCATCACCGTCGTTGACTAGTTAGTGGGAGAGTGCGGCGCAGAGCGCCGCGGGCCAATGCTACGCATTGGCCACCAGGCTCGATAAGACCACGAAGGAGAAAGATGGCTAAAAAAGGCAAGAAGTACCAGGCAGTAGCCGCTAAGGTGGCTGAGAAGGATTACTCCCCCAAGGAGGCCCTGCAGCTCGCCAAGGAGACCGCCTACACTAAGTTCGATCCCACGGTCGAGGTGCACATTCGCCTCAATGTGGACCCCCGCAAGGCGGACGAGCAGGTGCGCGATGTTGTCATCCTGCCGCACGGCTTGGGCAAGACCATCCGCGTGCTGGTGTTCGCCCAGGGCGAGGCCGCCAAGGCCGCCCGCGATGCCGGCGCCGATGCAGTGGCCGACGATGATGAAACCTTGAAGAAGATCTCCAACGGCTGGCTGGATTTTGACGTTGCCCTCTCCATGCAGGAGATGATGGGCAACCTCGGTAAGAGCGGTTTGGCGCGTGTGCTCGGCCCGCGTGGCCTCATGCCCAACCCCAAGGCTGGCACCGTAGTCGCTTCGCCGGATGACCTGCCGCGTGCCATCCGCGAGGCCAAGGCTGGCCGCGTGGAATTCCGCGTAGACAGCACCGGCAACCTGCATGTGCCTATCGGCAAGGCTTCCTTTGAGCCTGAGAAGCTGCAGGAGAACTTCAGCGCTCTGCTGGATGCGGTGGTGAAAGCCCGCCCCTCTGGCGTGAAGGGCGTGTATGTGCGCCGCGTATCGGTCAACGCCACGATGGGCCCCTCGATCAAAGTGGATACGTACCAGGCGATCAACCCTGGTGTAGCTGCGTAATCCGGCTGTTATTTTGGCCGTGTAGTACAATGTAGTTAGCTTTCGCTCTACCAAAGACAGCAGGCGTCGTGTGCGCAACCGCACAAGGCTTAATCCCCTGCCGAGGTAAGGGCTTGACCGTAGTTCTGTTTGACTGCGTAAAAGTCTTTGCTTCGATTTTCTGGAGCAAAGACTTTTTGTTTAGGAGGTAAGTTTGGCGCTTTCAAAGGAAAAGAAGCAAAGCATCTCTGCGCAGTACGAGCAGTGGCTGGGCGACGCGGAAGCTGTGTTCCTGACCGAATACAGTGGCCTTTCCATGCCCGCTTTTGATGAATTGCGCAAGCGCATCCGCGAAGTCGGTGGCGAATTCCACGTGATCAAGAACACGCTGGGCCGCCGCGCTTTCAAGGCTGCTGGTTTCGATGTCCCCGAAGCTGACCTGTTGGGCAGCACGGCCATCGGCCTGGCGTTCTCGGATGCTCCTGGCGTAGCCAAGGCGCTCTCAGACTTTGCCAAAGATCAGGAAGCCGTGAAGATCAAATCCGGTTTCCTGGGCAAAGACTATCTGAGCAAGCAAGATGTAAGCCGCCTGGCCACCCTGCCGGCCCTGCCTGTTGTGCGCAGCCAGTTCCTGGCGCTGCTCAACACGCCCGCCACGCAGTTGGTGCGCTTGCTCAATGAGCCTGGTCGCCGTGTGGCCCAGGTCATCAAAACCAATGCTGAAAAAGCAACGGCATAACAAAACAAACATACTGAATATCTAAGGAGATATTGAAAATGGCTGATCTTAGCAAATTGGTAGAAGAGTTGGGCAAGCTGACCGTTGTGGAAGCTGCCGAGTTGGTTTCCAAGCTCGAAGAGGCTTGGGGTGTTTCCGCGGCTGCCCCGGTGGCCGTGGCTGCTGCTCCCGCTGGCGGCGCTGCTCCCGCAGCCGCTGAGGAGAAGACCGAGTTCGACGTGTTCGTGAAGGATGCTGGCCCGAAGAAGATCGAGGTCATCAAGGTTATCCGCCAGCTCACCAACATGGGCCTGAAGGAAGCCAAGGACATGGCCGAGGCCGGCAACGCCAAGGTTCTCGAAGCTGTTGGCAAGGAAGCCGCCAACGACGCCAAGTCCAAGCTGGAAGCCGCTGGTGCGGTCGTCGAGCTGAAGTAACTCTGGCTCTACTGGAAGAAAAAAGCACGGCCGTCAGGCCGTGCTTTTTTGTTTGCCGGCTGCCACCCGCTGGTACACCCAGCGGGTGGAGCTGATCGCCGCGGTCAGCAGGAACAGGCTGAGCAGCGTACCCTCACGGGCGTAGAAGGGGATCTTGTAGATCAGCGACAGGCTGACCGACGCCAGAACCGAGATCACATCCACCGCATAGCGGAACTTTGCGAAGGCGATCCCCGTTAACTTACTCAGCTCGTCGCATGTGTTTTCTACCGGGAAGGTGATCGTCTTGAGATTCAGCACCATGCCGGTTGAAATGCCGCCGATCAGCGTACCGGCTACCAGCAAACCAAGCCGCTCGAAATAGCTGCCTGGCGCAAGGTCGGCGAAGACCTGGTATGTGAAGAAGTCGATCACGCGGCCCAGGCACAGCAAGGCCAGCACCTGCACGAGATAGCGGCCGGGATAACGAAAGCGGGTCAGGCTGGCGTAGGCCAGGGTGAAGGCGAGATTGACCAGGATCGTCACCAGGCCAACGTTCACCTGGAACACGGCGGCCAGGGCCACATTGGCGGCGTTGAAGCTGCTCACGCCGATGCCGCCCACGATGGTGAGGCTGATGCCCATGCCGGTCAGGCCATAGAACATCAACGAAAGGAGAAGACGTACGAATCTTTGCATAAGGGTGTAAGTACGGTTGCGCAGAGGTACTTTGCGCCGGATGTCACGTTTAGTTGCTACTCACCTTTATTAATCTTTGCGTACGCTATGATATAGTGAAAATTAATCTTCGGAGAGCAAATATGGCGGCTCGAATACTGGTAATTGAAGACGACGAGGCCATTTTGGCGTTCCTGCGGCGTGGCCTCGGATATGAAGGCTACGAGGTTGAGACAGCGGATACAGGCCAAAAGGGGCTTGCCTTGGCAGGCGGTAACCGGCCTGACCTGGTGGTGCTGGACTGGATGCTCCCGGGCATGGATGGCCTTGAGGTGTGCAAACGTCTGCGCGCCATGGGCAAGATTCCCATCTTGATGCTAACGGCCAAGGATTCGGTCAACGACCGCGTCCAGGGCCTGGATGCCGGGGCCGATGACTACATGGTCAAGCCCTTTAATCTGGACGAGCTGCTGGCCCGCATCCGTGCCCTGCTGCGCCGTACCCAGACCCCCAAAGAGAAGTCCTATAGCTTCGGCGATCTGATCCTGGACACCGGCACTCGCCGCGCCCAGCGCGGCGAGCGTGTGATCGACCTGACCGCCAAGGAATATGAACTCCTCGAGCTGTTCATGCGCAACCCGCGCCAGGTGCTGACCCGCGAGCAGATCTACGACAACGTGTGGGGCTACGACTTCGGCGGCGAAAGCAACATCATCGAAGTCTATGTGCGCTACCTGCGCCAAAAGTTGGAGGTGGGCAAGGAAACCCGCCTGCTGCACACTGTGCGCGGCATGGGCTACGTTCTGCGTGAAGATGAGTAAATGTCTTTACGCGCCCGCCTGACCCTTTACTACACCATCGTATTGGGGGCCGTACTGGTCCTCTTTGGCTTTGCCGTCTATGGCCTGATCTCGGTCGTACAGATGCGCCAGGTGGATAGCGCCTTGGAGCGCGCCGCCAGAGATTTGCTATTTGTCGCCCGGGTGGATGACCAGGGCGACATTATTTTTATCCAGCGGGTAGCCTTCGACTCGAGCGTCATCACTCAGGTATGGAACACGGACGGGCAGATGGTTGGCGTGACCCAGACCATAGACCCGCAGAGTCCCTTCATGCAGCCGCTGGATGCGGCTGCCATGGAGAGTGAAGACCGCACGTTCACCAGCGTGGCCGTGGGGGGCATCCCCTACCGCGTCCTCACCGTGCCGTTGCACTCCAATGGGGAGCGCGTTGGCGTGCTGCAAAGTGGCTCCTCGCTCAGCATCTTCGAGGCTCTGCGCACGGATCTGGTGCGCTACCTGATCCTGCTCAGTGGCATCGGTATTCTCATCGCCGGCGGCGTGGGCTTGGTAACCGGGCGCCGGGCGCTGGCGCCGCTGGCCACCGTTACCGATACGGCGCTGCAGATCACGCGTGCTGATGACCTCTCGCGACGCATCCCGCCGCCCTCTGACCCCGAAGATGAAGTCGGCCGTCTCATAACAGCGTTCAACGACACCCTGGGGCGCCTGGAGAAGCTGTTCCTGACCCAGCGCCGCTTCGTGGCCGATATCGGCCATGAGCTGCGCACGCCGCTCACTGTGGTGCGCGGCAACCTGGACCTGATGCGCCGCATGGGCAGCATGGATGAGGAATCCATGCACAGCATCGAGCAGGAGGTCGTGCGCCTCTCGCGCATGGTGGAAGACCTGCTGGTGCTGGCCCAGGCCGAATCGGGCAAGCTGCCGATGGACCGCCGCCGCGTGGAACTCGATAGCCTGATGCTCGAAACCCTCCACCAGGTGCGCGTGCTGGCCGGCGAGAATGTAAAGCTGGAGATCGGCAAGATCGATCAGGTATTGGTGTGCGGTGACCGTGACCGTTTGCGCCAGGTGTTGCTGAACTTGATGGCGAACGCCATCAAGTACACCAAACCGGGCGGCGTGGTGACCGTCAGCCTCTCCAAGGATGAGACCGGCACCAAACTGGCGGTGAAAGATACCGGCCTCGGCATCCCGGCAGAGGATCTGCCGCATGTGTTCGAGCGCTTTTACCGCGGCGACAAATCGCGTTCACGCAGCAAGAATGGCGCAGGCTTCGGGCTGGGGCTCTCGATCGCGTACTGGATCGTACGTAACCACGGCGGCGATATCGAGGTCAAGTCCCGCGTCAACCGCGGCAGCACCTTCACTGTACGCCTGCCGCTGGCCGACGAGAACTGCCCCGACGCTACGTCTGAGCTGCGGCTGAACACGCCGTTCCCGGCGAAAGAAACTACGGAGCCGCAGCCCGGCGCTCAGCCTGAGCGCACAAGCTAGCTCCGCCGGCGCCTAGCCATTCGGCCAGCACTGGGCTGTGGCTCCGCCCGGCCGCCGCGTCGGCGTAAATATTCTCCCCCCAATATTGGTAATCACGTGTTTCCTGCGCCCAATCGGCGCGGGGGCGGCTGGCGCCATTGATGCCGCCGTTGTAGCCGGCCATGGCCATGCTGGCATTGTTATCAAAATGGTTCAGTGAATTGCGCAAATAGTTGAGGCCGCGCTTGGCATTGGTGTCCGGCTCAAAGGCGTCTTCGCCTTCCGCAAAGTGATAGGGCATCACCTGGAATAGTCCCTGCGCCCCGGCGCGGGAGAGCGCTTGCGGGTCACCGCAGGATTCGATCTGCATCACGGTGGCGACCAAGTTCGGGTCAAGCTGGTGCTCAGCGGCCCAGCGCAGGATCTGCGCTTCCCAGCGCAGCACCTGCGGGGTGAACAGCGGCGCCAGCTGCCCGCTGTAGGCTACGGGCGCCTCGGCAGCTTGGGCCGGGGGTTGGCTGGCGGGTGCACCGCCCTTACTGAGAAAGAAGGAGAAGGGCAGATTGAGCAGACCCCAGAACAGCAGCGCGCCGAACAATAAGGCGCTGACCGGAGGGAACAGCAAGACCGAGAGGCAGCCACTCGCCTGGCCTGCCTCTCGGTCTCGGTACTGCACGGAAGGAGAATTCCGCTGTTGCACGTTAGTTGTCTACATCCTCGTAGGTGAAGGCGCGGGCGTTGACGTTGCCCTGCTGCTGGCTGTTGCCCATCAGGCCGTTGTACATGGCCGGCTGAGCGGCGCGGTTGCCAGCCGGCTGGCTGCGGCGCATGGTGGGCGGCATGTTGCGCTCACGCTCGGTGAACAGCTTGCCGCTGTTGCTGATCAGCGTACCGATGATGAGCACCCGGATCAGCCATACGAAGACGGCCACGAAAGCCGGCACCACGGCCAGCAGTGTGCCCATGTCCAGCAAGCCTTCGCCCAGCACCGGGCTGTTGGCCAGGGCGATCGAAACGCCCCACCAGGTCAGCGTGGCGTTCATGGCCGAGGCCAGCACCCAGGCGGCGAACAGGTACCAGGTGTCAGAGTTCTGCTGGCTGCGCAGGTTAGTGTGGTTGGTGAACATGTGGGCAATCCCGGCGAAGTCAATCGCGCAGAAGGCCACGGCCAGGATGGAGGCCCAGGCCACGCCGCCGAACTGCAGCGCGCCCATCAGATCGTTCAGGGCGAACTGGGTGGTGCTGAAATTGAACAGCTCGAAAGCGAACAGCGCTGCCAGGATGAAGAGGCCCCATACCAGATTGCGCTGGATGAAGGCCGGGACACTGAAGTGGCGAAGCAAACCTTTGTTGACCATCTCTTTTTCTCCTTTGGCCAATCAGGCCAAACATCTGTTCTAAAGATGGCCAAAGTATAGAACAAGAGAGCTAAAAGAGTCAATCGCCGTGTATGGGGCGCGATAGTGGGACTCACTCCCTATATGGGCTGAATCGGGCCGATTCGTGCAAACGGCACGGGCGTATAATTTTCAAATGGCTAAAACCAGCGCCGGAATCTTGATGTATCGTGTGCCAACCCCCGGCAGGCCAGAGGTGCTGTTGGTGCACCCCGGCGGCCCGTATTGGCGCAACAAGGATCTGGGCGCCTGGTCCATCCCCAAGGGCGAATATACCGATGAGGACCCGCTGGCCGCCGCCCGCCGTGAGTTCCGGGAGGAGACCAGCTTCGAGGTGGAGGGTGACTTCATCCCGCTGCAGCCTGTGATCCAGAAGGGCGGCAAGCAGGTCAGCGCCTGGGCGGTGGAGGGCGACATTGACGCCGCGGCCGCCCGCAGCATCGAGTTCGAGATGGAGTGGCCGCCGCGTTCCGGGCGGCTGGCCAGCTTCCCTGAGGTGGAGCAGGCAGCCTGGTTCCCGCTGGACCAGGCGCTGCTCAAGCTCAATCCGGCCCAGACTGGTTTCGTACGCCAACTCGCTGAGCGGCTGGGCGTCAGCTTGACATAAGCGATCAAACGCAAACGGAGCGTTGCATTCTCGCAACGCTCCGTTTGTTTAGGGTCTCAGTTGGCCTAATGCTTAGGCATATTCCCGTTCGACGGATTTGGCCATGGTGAAGGCGGCATGGTGGACGGCGATCAGCTTGCCGGTGCTGTCCATGCGGATCAGATCCGTGCCGCGGGCGGTGTTGCCGTTAGGCAGCTTGGCGCTCCACACGATCTTTAGGAATTCAAGATAGGTGCCGGTGTCCAGCAGGCGGAAGACGGTCTTGGGCGGGAAAGTTTCCCGCAGCAGGCCTGAGTACCAGCTGTACAGCTCGCCTGAGCCGGTGCGGCCCTGCCCGTTGCAGAGCAGGCGGCCATCACTCTCGTACAGGAAGACGACATTGTTGGCGAAACCTGTGTTGAGGGCGGCCATCAGCCGGTTGCCGATATCCAGCGCCTGGACGATGCGCGGGTCACGCGGGGGCGTGATGGGCGGCTTGGGCGGCGTAGGCGTCTCGGGCTCCTTGATCGGAGGCGTGGGCGGGCTAGGCGGCTCCGGCGGCGAGCCCGCCCAGTCAAAGTGGCGCACGGCGCTCCAAATATCCGATTTCACGTAGGCGGTCTGCCACTCCCAGAAGTTGGCGGCGCTCAGGCCGATGGTGCGGGCGGTCTGCAGGAATTCGATGACCTGGCTGGCCGTGGGCGACCAGCTGCCCTGGCCGTAGGCGGCGCCGGTGGGGATGACGGGCAGCACGGGCGCGAGGGCCTTGTACTCGTCGATCGAGCGCTTGAGCTGCTGGCCCGGGTTGCTGGAACCGACCCAGTAGACCTGCGGCATGTTGATGTCGCAATACTCCAGGAAGGTTGCGAACGGGAACGGCGCGTGCAGCTTGGGGTAACGGTAGGTGCTGAGCGCAATCGGGAACTTAGGCAAGCCGGCACGCAATTCCTGCATGTAGGATTTGGCCGTTTCAGCCATGTTGGCCGCCTTGAATTCCTTCTCAGCGTTCACCACAAAGCCATCCAGGCCCAGCTGTTTCACGCGCGTGATGGCGCGCTTGGCCTCATTGACGGCGTTGACGCCGTAGATGTACTGCCATCCCCAGGGGGAGATGCCGCGCGAGCGCAGCGCCGCCACCAGGCCGGGGACCATATCCACGCCGTTGGTGATGTTGTAGTTATAGACGCCATCAGCCACTTTTATCAGTACGTGACTTAGGCCGGCTTGCTTGGCAGCATCGGCAATTTTGCCGGGGTTGCCTTCAAAAGCCCGTTTTATTTGCCAGAGGTAGTAGCCTTTTCCTTTGAGTTCCATGACCCCCTAGATGCATGAAATGTGCCAGTTGCGCCGCTTTGCGGCGCGGGCCTTTTTTTGCGCCAGCTTGCGCTGGCGCGGCAAAACGCCAGGCTGCATCAGTACAGATGTTGTTCGTTTTGTCGGGGGGGTGCTGCGCCGCTTTGCGGAGCGGGCCTTTTTTGCGCCAGCTTGCGCTGGCGCGGCAAAACGCCAGGCTGCACCAGTACAGATGGGGTTGCTGCCCCTAATTCTTTGCTTTTTGGCGTCTGCGTAGCCACCCCGCCAGCTGCTCCCAGACCACCAGGCCGAAGGCGAGCAGCATCAGCGCCAGCAGCGGCCACAGCCAGATGCTCTTGCCGGTGGAGACTGGGCCGCTGGGCGCCTGGGTCAGTTCGGCTATGGCGGTGGCTTGCGGCTGGCCGGAGGCGGCCGGCAGCGTGTCCTGGAAGGTGGTGGCGCCCTGCTGCGCCAGCAGCAGCACGCCGCTGCTGCGGCGCGGGAAGCCGGGCGCGATGAGCGTTTCGACCACGCTCTGCAGGCTGGCGGGCGTGTTGCCCAGCAGCGCCAATGAGGTGGCATTGTTGGCGGGCGTCAGACGGTTGAGCGAAGCGATCGCCAGTGGCACGGTGGGCGAGTAGCCCAGGCGGCTGCCGTCGCTGAGCGCCAGCTCGCCGCTGCCGCCGGCCCGCTCTACGGCGAAGATGGTTTGCATTTCCAGATCGGACAGAAAGTCCTCAAAGTCACCGAGCAGGATGATGTTGTCGGCCGGCGCGCTGGCGAAGGCCGCGCTGCTGGAGCCGACCTGTATGCTGGGCAGCAGCGGCCAGGCCTGGTAGCTGGCCGCCAGGCCGCGCAGCAGACGGGCGGCGTTGGCCCAGGCTTCGGGGTCGCTCTCGGGCAGCAGCAGGGCGGTGTCCTGCATGCTGTTGTGCAGGAAAGGCAGCGGGAATTCGCCCAGGGTCAGTTCGCTGCGCACCAGCGGATCGTTGGACGTGGGCACACTGATGAGCGAATCGGCATAGATGGTCAGCCAGTGGTCGCCCTCGGCCGGGTTGGCGCAGAGGTCGAGCGGCACCACATCGGCTGAGATGACCAGTTCGTTCATGCCGGGCTTCAGGATGGAGGCGGGCAGCAGCGTGACCTCGCTGTGACGCGGGGCGGTCTGGTCCACCAGGCGGGTGGTGCTGACCGCCTGGCCGTTGACCTGCACGGTCACGCTGGAACGCAAATAGTCGAGCAGTTGTGAATGGGCGAAGCGCAGATCGAGGAAAGCGGCATCGCTGATGGCACGGTCAGGCGAGATATAGAAGGGTATACGCAGCTCTGAGCGGCCAAAGCGCGTAAAAGTGAAATCAGTCTGGCCAAGCTGCGAGAAGTTGCTGGTCAATGTATCGGCAGGTTGCAGGCTAGGCTGGGTGTCCTGGGATATGTAAGCCAGGTTGTTGCGCTCGTTGAGCACCAGCGGGCTGCCCACCGCCAGCGCGGCGCGCTGCACGGCGGCCTCACTGCCCCCACTGACCACCAGGATGGCGCGCTGGATGTTCCATGGGGAGCGCGCCACTTCGATGAAGCCCAGGCCGGCGCGGTTGGCGGCCGGCTGGCGCAACGTGGCATCTTGATTGTGCGGCAGGGTGGGGCTTTGCAGATCACGGAAGGATTCAACTTGCCCAACGTAGACCAGATGCTTTTCTGCCAGGGCAGCTTCGCTTAGCGAAGTCTCCACCGCCAGCTCAATGGGCTGCTGCGGAGCGAAGCGGCCCAGGGCGGCCGCCACCGTGAGCGCGGCAGCCACCTGGCCCTGCGTGGGGGCCGGCGGCAGCACGATCAGCGTACCAGGATGCTGCAGCGCGTCAGACGAATAAAAAGGATAGGGCAGCTGCGCCAGGGTCGGCTCGATGGCGGCCTCGGCGTAGCTGATGCTGAGCATGGAGCTGGGCTGCACGAGCACCGTGCTGGATAGGTTGAACTGGCACGAGGCCGATGCGTCCCAATCGATGTTCACTGTGTGCTGCGGCTGGGCAGCCAGCAGGCTGGGCTCAAGCGCCAGACTGATCTGCTGCTCACCATTGCTGCTCAGCACGCTGCGGTGCAGCAGGTTGCCATCCAGCCGAATGGAAATGTGGCCGGCTACCAGGTTCTGCTGTGGGACTTCGCCCTGGGCCGGCACGAAGCTGGAGAAGAAACTTTGCAGATCCAGCGTGAGGGTGCTATCAGCTTGCGGGTCCCAGTTGGGCGGGGTGGTGAACGTGAGCGCCAGACTGCTGTACGGCCCTTGCAGGGCGGCAAACGGCTCTGCGCCCAGCTGCACGAGGGTGGTTTCGCTGAGCTGCGTGCCGGTTTGCAGGGCCGGCGCAGCCGGGCCTGCCGCCAGCAAGGCGAGGGCGATCAGGGCAAGGGTGATGCGTTTAGATAGTGCCATCTTTGGGCTGCCCCAGATCTGTTGGGAAGATATAGATGCGTTCGGCGGCCTGGTTGGCTTTCTCCAGGGCGAACTCCGCGTTCTCGAGTAACTGACTCAGGGTCTCGTCATGCTCCCAGGCGGTCAGGCCTACGCTGGGTTTGAGCGAAACCTTGTATAGGCCGGAGCTTTCCTCCATCGGCTGCAACAACCCCTGGCGGATGCGCAGCAACGTGCGGGCGGCCGGCTGGGGAGGCGTATCCGGCAGCATGATGGCAAAAGCCGATTCGTTCCAGCGGCCCACGGCATCATTGCCGCGTAGCTGCTTCTTGAGGATCTCGACCGTGTTGGTGAGAAAGTCGGTCAGCACGGCGTTGGGTAGCGAATTGGCGAAGGTCTTGAGGCTTTCGAGTTCGATGAGGGCCAGCGAGAGCGCCGCGTCCGGGCGCTCAGCCATGCGGCGCTCCACGAGGTTGCTGAAGTAGGCGCGCTTGTAAGCGCCTGACTCGGGGTCGCGGTTCAGGCGGTCACGGATGGCTTCGATGGGGCGGCTGATCTGGTAGCGGATGAGGACGAAGAGGATGCCCAGTGCCAGGCCGCCGAGCGCGAACAGCAGCAGCGAGCGCAGCGGCTGCGGGCTGATGGGGGCGGTGGCGGCGTGCGCCTCGTCGAGCACGGCGATGTCAAAGACCTGATAGATGCCTTTGATGGTGGCGATGCCCTGTGCACCGACCTGGTTGGACAGCGCTGCGGCGAAGGCCGGGTTTGGCCCATCTACATTGAGATAGAAAATATTGGATTCAGGCGGCACGGTAACGCTGCGCTGATAGCTGCCAAAATCCTCGCCGGCCGAGGGCATGCCTTGCTGCGTATTCTGGTAGACGCGCTCGCTGGCCACGATCTCAGAGTAGGTGGTGATGATCGTGCGTTTTTCCAGGGTGTCGAGGCTGGAGACTACGTCACGGCTGCTGGTCAGGTTTTCGTTCGGGAAGATGACGAAGGATGTGGTGGCGCGGTAGATGGGCGTGGCGCTGAGCGAGATGGCCACGGACAGGATGCACGCGCCGAGCACGAACAGCGCCACCCAGCGCCAATTACTTTGAACAAGCTCTACATAATGACGAACCATTACAGCTCTGCTCCGATGATGAAAGTGCGCCCCCAGGTGGAGATGTTGTCGCGGTTGATGCAGGTTTGGAAGGTGAGTGTCATCTGCCCGCCATAGACACGGTAGAACAGATCGGTGGCGGTCAGTTTCTCGCCGGTATCCAGATCCAGAAAATCGCTCAGTGCGCTGTTGGGGCTGAGCGCCTGGTAGGACTGGATCTCGTAGATCTCGAATTCCAGCACGCTGCCGTCGCCCATCACGAGTTCGGCTACATCGCCCGGCTGCAGGCTGTAGAAGCTGCCGCCGGCCAGATAATTGTGGGCGATGAGGCCGTCGTTGCCGGTGTGCTGACGCACGATGCGGAACTCGGTCACCTCGCCAAAATTGCTGGTGACCCAGGCGGGGTCGTTGCTGGGTTGCTGCACCACCGGGTATTGGAACTGGCCCTCAACGTATACGCCCACAGCTTCGTTGCCTTTGCCGTTGGTCACACTTTGCACGAACTGGTCGAAGGCCGGCAACGCGCTGGTGTCAGAGTCGGTGATCAAGGTCACGGTGACTTCTTCCTCGCCCGTGGCGGGGAGGACGTCTACTTCGGGAAGCTCGGTTAGCTCCTGGGTCGGTTCGGCGGCAAGCGCGGTGCTGGGCGTGGATGTGGGTGCGGATGCCGTGAGCGCCAGTGTGCTGGTGGAAACGACCGCGGCCTGCGCGGGAGCGGCTGGCTCGGCCTGTTGGGCCTGGGCGGGTGTCACGCGTAATGCCAGCGTCAGTACGCTGGCGATGGCGGCGGTCACCAGCAGCCCGGCGCCGATGGCGCCAGCCCAGGCGCGGCCTTCACGCGTCGAGGTGACCGCGCCGCGAGCGGGCATCTGCTTGAGGAGCGCAGGCGCCTGGCGCCGCGCTTCCTGCGGCGAGAGGGCGGCCAGGCGTTCGAACGCTTTGGGGTTGTTGGGGCTCAGGGTAAGGACGCGTTGCAGGGCATAGACCTGCTTGCTGTGTTCGTCAGTGGCGAAGCTAAGCAGCCACCAACCCTCGGTGTAGTCTGGGTTGGCTTTAAGCGCTCGGGAAAGCAGAACCAGAGCCTGCTGCCGCTGGCCAGCCTTTAGCAATGCTTTTACTTGCCCGCTTGTGTTTGAACCCTGCATATCCCTGCACTTAGTACTAAAGGCCTAGTAGGCGATTAGGTATCTTATGCCAGGGGCGTGCTGTTTTAACCTATCAGAAATGCAAGGATGTTCGAATTAGTAAATGAACGGGATCAGCTTTTTGGTGGCAGCCTGGTATTGGGCGTAGCCCGGGAACTTTGCCACCAGCATCGATTCTTCGTAATGCAGCTTGAGCACAAGATCGGCCAGCAGCACCAGCCAGATGGCGATGCGCAGCGGGCTGGGCGCAGCCAGCACGAGCGCCAGCGTGGCCAGCAGCAGGCCGGTGTACATGGGGTGGCGGATGTATGCGTACGGCCCGCGCTGCACCAGGCGCGCCTCGGCCAGCGGCACGGGTGAGGCGCCGAAGTTGCCGATGCCCATGCTGAGGATGGCCCAGGCGCCCAGCCCCAGGCCGGCGGCGAGCAGCGCCAGCATGGCTGGCGGCTGCGGCAGCCAAGGCCCGGTGAGCAGCAGAGCGCCAATGGCAGCGAACTGGACGAGTACGAAGAGGTTGGCTTTAGTCATAGTCATCTAGAATCCCAGCTCTTTCTTGAGCTGCTTCTCGCTTTTGCTGCCAGCCGCCTTGTCGCCCAGCAGCTCTTGCCAGAAGGTGTCATCGTAGCGGCGGCTGCGCACCGGCAGCGGCATTGGCACGCCCCAGCCCAATAGCAGGACCTCTTCTTTTGGCTGCAGGCGTGCCAGCATGCCGCGCAGGGCTTCGCGGCCGGCCAGGCCGCTGAGCACGGCGCGGATGTCGTCATCGTCGCCGAGCCAGCCGCTGATGCGCGTGCCGAGCTGCGACATGACCTCGTCATAGATCTGGCTGGGGCGCTGGTCAATGATGAGCAGGGTCACGTAGTACTTGCGCAGCTCGCGGGCGATGGTGCTGAAGCTGGTCTGGGCCGCCATCTCGCGGTTGAGCAGCTTGTGGGCTTCTTCCACCGCGATCACCAGCGGGCGCGGCTCGTGCTTGCCGGTGGTGCGGAACTCGTTGGTGGTGTGTTCCCAGCGCTCACGGATGCGGCGGGTCAGCAGGTTGCTGACCAGCAGATAGTCCAGATCGCTCTCGTGCTTGCCGAAGGACAGCACCACGTGCTTGCCAGCCTCCAGGGCTTTGATGACCTCGCCGATGCCGTCCATGGCCGGCTTCTCGACCACATAGGCCAGGTTGAACACGCGGCTGAGCTTGCTGTGCAAGCCCTCGGCGGCCATCTCGTTGACGCCGCGCTCGCGCGCCCAGGCGGCCACGCTGTCCGGCGCGGGGATCTTCTTGCCGTCGTCCTCGATGACGGCATTGGCCTTCATTTCCTTGAAGGCTTTGAACCAGTTTCGCGCTCCGAAGGTGGAGACCAGCGCATCGAGGGTGGTGGGCGTGGTTTCCTTGAGGTTGAGCTCGCGGGTTAGCAGCTCGATGTCCTGCGGCATGATGTCGCTCATGGCGACCTCGAGGTGGAAGTCAGGGTTTTGCCCGCGGATGGTGGTGCCGGCGCCCAGGCCGACGATCTGGACGCGGCTGGGGAACTTGGTCTTGAGCCCGGTGACGCGCTCGTTGGTGTCCGATGAGGTGTCGTCGAAGCCGTACTCATTGTGCATGTCCAGCACCAGCACGGAGGCGGCGTTGTGGTGGATGAGGCCGGCCAGCAGCAGGCGGGTCAGGAAGCTCTTGCCGGTGCCGGTGGCGCCGAACACGCCGGAGGAGCGCTGCACCAGCTTGTGCAGGTCGATGGCCACGGGGTGGTCCTGCTCACGCGTGCTGCCGATGACGAAGTTGTCCTTGTCGGCCGGGTCGCCGAAGATCTCGGCGATGTCGCCTTCGCTGGCCAGGCGCACCTGGGCGCGGTGCGGCGGAATGGTCTTGACTGGCAGGGCGCGCGGCTTGGGGATCATGCCGGCCTTGATAGCGTCCAGCCACTGCTGGTACTCCGGGCTGCCGGGCTCCGGGCCGCGTTCCATCATCAGGGCGGGCAGCATCTGCAGGTTGGTGAAGAGCGTCTGGCCGTGCAGCATGGCGGCCAGCTCGGCGGGCAGGCGGCTGCCCGACTCGTCGGCGAAGCGCGGGTCAGTGTCGCCGAGCTGCAGGTCGGTCACCAGGCCGTGGAACAGCCAGTCGCCGCTTTCCACGACGACGAAAGCGCCTTCCTGCACCTGATGCGAAGGCACGGTGAGGCGGACGGTGAGATTGTCCTTGAGATTGCCGCCGACGATGTAACCAACGTATTTGGGAGAGTTATTCATAAGTTACGCCTCAAACTCATCTGCTAAAGAGCCTAACACCTGCATCAGCACCGTATAGTCATCGCGCAGCAGGGCGATCAGTTCCTGCGTGGCGCGGGCTTTCCACTCCGGCTTGCCGGCGGCGGTGTTGGCCGCGGCGGCCTGGCGCAGGTGGGCGGCCACCAGCTCGCCGACCGGCAGCTGGGTGTCGCGCAGTAAGTGGCGCAGGTAGCCGAAGCTGCCGTGATTGGTGAAGGCCACGATCTCCTCCGGGCTGCATTGATGGATCGCGTCCAGGCTGAGCGGCGCGCGCGGGGCCAGCGCGTGGCTCAGCGTCTCGCCGCGGCTGTGGCCCACGGCCAGCACGCTGATCTCCATTGGCACGGTGCGGTTGACGCGGTTGTCGGCGATCACGGTGGCGTCCACCGGCTGGTCACGCGTCACCAGCTGGCGCACGAGGCCATCGTCCAGGATGCTCAACTCGTGCACCACGCCGTAGATCGAGTCGGTGGGGCCGAGCGGGGCGCGCACCAGGGCGCCGAAACTGGGGCGCTCCTGCTCCACAATGGGGCAACCGGCCACGAAGCCGGTAATGCCCGAGCGCAGCAGGCGCCCGATGGGGTAGTTGGTCTCGCTCATCTAGTTCCTTCCACGGCCCGGCAAGTCTTTGAGGGCCTGCTTGTGCGAAATGTCGCCGGCGTGCACGCCTTCGGCTTCCAGGGCGCGCTGCAGCATGTTGGTGACTTCATCCTTCTCGGCGCGGCTCACCACGGCGATCTCGTGGGCGCGGTGCAACACGTAGGGATACGGTCGCGAGGCCAGCAGCTTGCATTGCTCCACGAGCGCGGCGTGCAGCGTGTCCAGCATGCTGCGGTCTTCTACGACCCAGGCCGGCACTTCCACGCGGGCCAGGTTGCTTTGGCGCGCATCACCCACGTTGAGATAGAAGAAGTGCAGCGCCAGCGGGCCATCGTAGCGGGCCGAGAGCTGGTTCTGGTGGGCGAAGATAGCCGAACGCTCGCCGGGAGCCAGGAAGGCGAACAAGTCGGTATCGGTGACGCCGCGCAGGTAGCGCAGCTTGCGGGCGTCGCCCAGCTGCTCCTGCGGTGTGGCGGCGATCTCGAGGGCACGCACCACCAGGTCCGCCCGCGGCTTATCTACATAGCCGGCGGTGATTGCTTTGGCAGAGTGCAGGGCTTGCAGGGCGGTCAAATATTTTTCCAGCGCACTAAGGTAGCCCTGCTGCTCCTGCGGGTCCTGGCTGCGGCTGCCCCACAGCTCCAGCGGGCCGTCGGTCAGCGTCAGTACGGGCAGGTCGTGCGGCTCGGCGGCCAGGCTGGCGAGGAAAATGCGCTCGTTGGTGTCGCGCTGCAGGCCTACCTGATCCTGCGTCACGCTGCCGGTGATGCTGTATTCGGCGTAGTGCAGATCGCTCTGCACGCGCTGCACGGGCGCCTGGCCGCTGTGGGTGCGCATCAGGATGGCGCCCAGGTTCACCAGATAGAAGTTGAGGGCGGCGTGCCGGTCAGGATTGATCTGCGAGCCGTCGGCGGCGATCACCATCAGGCTGCCGGGTGCAGGCGGCAGCGGGAAGCGGGCGGTCAGCGCCTCGCCGGTGGGCTTGGCGCTGCGCAGCCAGCTGTCCAGCTGGGCGGCCAGCTCCACCTTGGCGCGCAGTTCGGCGCCCTTTTCGGCATGCTCAGCCAGCAGCTCATTGGCCTTGCTGCGCAAGGCCTGGATGCGCTGCTGCTCCTGCGGCGCGCTGGCGGCGATCTGGGCGGACTGCTGCTTGACAGAGAGAAGATCCAATGGCATTATGAAGTCCTAGAACACTTGTTCATTTTAGCATAACCGCCTGGTGCAACCGCGTGATTCTAATCGCAATGCCTCTGGCAAATCCAACCTCAGCGAACAAGTGGAACGGAGCAGATATGCAAGAAGCACGCGCCTCATTCAACGGCTATTTCCTCAGCCCCAACGGAAGCAAAGACCAATTCACCCTTCGCCAGCCGGACGAGCAGTCAGACAAAGAATTCATCCTGCGCGTCAGGAACTTCACCAAGCTGCTGGCCGAACAAGGCTGGACGCCGTGGGAAGCGGCCGCGGTAGCCGAGACCAGCAGCCCGCTGCCCACCGCCGAAGGCAATGGCCGCGGGGCAAGTGCGGCGCAGAAGGCATTTGAGCTCGAGAGCATTCAGCTGGCAGCCGGCGGCGAGCACCCACGCTGGGTGGTGAAGGGCGGCAATTTCAAGAAGTTCGGCGTGACCTGCTGGCCTGAGGTGCTGGAGGCGGCTGGGATCGCGGAGAAGCTGGACCCGATGCGGGAGAACAAGCCGAAGGGCCGCTGGCTGGCGCGCTATGTCGAGCGCGAGAACGACGAGGGCCGCCTGGTGCCTGACAAAGTTGTCGAGCTGGTGAAGGCTGGCTAGGAACTAGCTGCCGGCTCACAGCGTCTTACAAGGTGGAGGCAACTCATGAAGAAACTATTGCTTGCCGCACTACTGCTCGCGCTGCTGGCCGCTTGTGCGCCGAGCACGCTGCCGCCAGACGGCGCCGAGATTCCCTGGGACGAGGCCGTGAGCCTGCTGCATAGCGGGCAGGTAACGCAGGTCTTTCAGGCACATAGCCTGCGCGTCGTGCTGACCCTGCGCAACGGCGCCCAGGTCTCCACTATGGAGCCATCCATTGATGCGATCTTCTTTGAAGTCGAACGCTGCGGCGCGCCGTGTGCCAACATCGCGCTGGCTACGGAGTAGGCGTTCCTTTGTGGACGCTACTGGTCCTTGCCGCTGAAAGTGGTGTTGATATTAAAGCTGCGAAATACCAGCACACCTCCAGTACCTTGGTTGGTTGCATAGAAGAGATAATTATCAAATGTGAAGTAATCATAGCCTTCTAGGCAGGCCGTGCCCTCAACGTTGCTGTATGAGGACCATAAATCTTCGACAAGGTCAAACTGGATCTTGTATTCTCCGCTGTGCTCAGAAACGACCTTGCCAGCTGCTTGAAATGAGCATGCACTAGTAACTCCGCGCATAGAGAAACTTACACGCTCTGTCTGGATGGATACACGCGGATCAATTTCGTAATCAAAGCTGATCGCTCCCTTCCAGTTTCCAAGAGCCTCAAAACGGAAGTTCCGGAGGGTTAGATTGTTTGCGTTTAGAGAAGGAAAATCCCGGGAGGCAGAATAGCCAATTTCGAAACGTTCTTCATAGGCTACTCCATCAAGGTACATTGTATTCCCCTCCAATCTCCCAGGCCACACCTGTAAATACATTACATTGCTGACACAATCGCCTTCGAGCATGTGAACGAATTTGATCTCTGCCCAATCCTGGTTGCGGGTCACGAATACGTTTGGGTAATTATCAGGGAAGTAATAGCTCTTTTCTCTGCATTGTGGTGGGATATTGAGCGTGATATATGCGTAGGAAACATTGTCGGGCAGACGATAGTAAAAACGAATGTTGACAATCTGCGGCTCGGGGTTTTCTACTGTTACGGCGGCGATGTCGTAACCAGATTCTGCAATCTCTACAGTAGGTGTAGGGGTGCGCGTAGGCTGCGGTGTCGACGTAGGGGTCGGTGTAATAGTGGCAGTGGGCGTAGGAGTCTGAGTTTTGGTCGGGATGGCGGTAGCCGTTGGTGTTGGAGGAGTTAATCCAAAACCTGGCGCACAAGCAGCAAGGATTGGCAGAATGATTACAAGTAGTAACAACTTTTTAGTGGTCATATCCCTCCTAAAGGTATAGCTAGGTTTAGCCGTTTTTTTGCTTTCTACCCTATTTTGATCGCGCCGCTGACTGGCGCATCCCAGCCCGCGCTGTTGCCAATCGCGATCTGCGCATCCCACAGGGCGGCGATCTCCTTCGGCAGCGGAGAGCTGCGGCGGGTGGCCATGTCAATGTGGATGCCCAGCAGCTCGGTGATGGCAGCAATCTGTCCGTCGCGGCCGCGCACCATGAAGTGCATCATCAGGAACAGTTTTGGATTGCGCTGCAAGGCACGCGAATAGACTTTGAAGCCTTCTCCCACGCGCAGCTCGGCCTGGTAGCGTGTGTGCGATTCGAGTGCAAAGCTGCCGTTGCCACTCTGGGTGTGGTATTCGTGCCCAAAGCCAAAGCTGTTGTACCAGTTCCAGGTGGCGCGGTCGAAGAAGTGCGTGTACCACATCACGTTCATGTGGCCCAAAAAGTCCAGATGCTCTTGCTGTACCGTGCCTTCGAACGTGAGGGGCAGTTTGCTGAAATCCATTGCGGGATTATACGCCTCTCAGGTGCACCGCCTAACACTGCACTTCAACTGTGATGTCCCCAGGCGCGTTGACATAAAAGGTGTAGCCGTGCAAATGTTCTGGTGGGCCTACGTCAAAGCCATCATCTTTCAGACGGCGGTTGACCTCATCCACTTCGGCTTCGCTGCCCAGGATAAAGCCAATGTGGAAATTGTCGGGGTATTTCACTTGCCCCGCCCGGCCCTTCATCAGGGAGAGCACCAGGCCATCGTCGTCATAAAGAAATCCCATGCCGCGGTTGCCGCCCTGATAGCGCATGCCCATATATTTCTCGAGAAACCTGGCGGCGGCCTCCACATCGGTGACAGTGAGGTTGATATGGTTGAGTTTCAAACTGCCTCCTTGGTTCCGGATTATAGCGAGGGCGACCAGCCAGCTTAGGTATAATCAATTTTTGCTAGATCTTCAACAACGCCTGCCCTGCGCGGGGGTTGTTAGTTTGCAGGAGCACCCACATGGCATTGAAGAAGAAAGACCACCTGGAGTTGTACCGCCAGATGGTACTCATCCGCCGGGTTGAAGAGCGCTCAGCGGAGCTGTACCAGGCTGGCAAGATCGGCGGCTTTTTGCACCTGTACATCGGGCAGGAAGCCGTGAGCACCGGCATTGTTTCGGTGCGCCAGCCGCAAGACCGCATCATCACCGCCTACCGTGACCACGGTGTGGCGCTCAATGTCGGCATCTCAGCCAAAGAGGTCATCGCTGAGCTGCTGGGCAAGGAAACCGGCATCTCCAAAGGCCGCGGCGGCTCCATGCACATGGCCGACGTCACCAAGAACTATTGGGGCGGCCACGCCATCGTCGGCGCCCACTTGCCCATCGCGGCCGGCATGGCCCTGGGCGACCAGTACGAGGGCAACGATGGCGTCACCATCTGCATGTTCGGCGACGGCGCCACCAACATTGGCTTCTTCCATGAAGGCGTCAACCTCTCCAAGGTGTGGAACCTGCCGGTGCTGTGGCTGTGCGAGAACAACCAGTACGGCATGGGCACCGCGGTGGGCCGTGCTTCGGCGGTGGAGCAGATCCACATGAAGGCCGAGGGCTACGGCATCCCGCACTCGCGCCTGGAAGACGGCATGGACATCATGAAGGTGCGTGAGGCTGTGGGCGCTGCGCTTGACCATATTCGCAGCGGCAAAGGCCCATACTTCCTTGAAGTCATAACCTATCGCTTCGAGGGCCACTCCATGGGTGATCCGCAGCGCTACCGCGAAAAAGACGAAGTCACCAAGTGGGAGAAGAACGACCCCATCGGCATCTACCACCGCTACATCGTGGATGAGAAGATCGCCACCAAGGCTGACCTCGATAAGATCGAACAAACCATCGAGGCCGAAGTGGCCGAAGCTATTGAATTCGCGGAGAGCAGCCCTGACCCGGGCTTTGATACGCTCTTCGATTACATGTACGCGAGTAAGGAGTAGAGCATGGCAATCATCACTATGCGCCAGGCCATCTCCGATGCCCTCTGGGAAGAGATGGAGCGTGACCCCAAAGTGTTCATCATGGGGCAGGAAGTGGGTGTGTGGGGCGGCACGTATGCCGTCACCAAGGGCTTCCTCGACCACTTTGGCGAGAAGCGGGTGCGCGACACCCCCATCGCCGAATCCGCCATCGTAGGCGCCGGCATTGGCGCAGCGATGGTGGGCCTGCGCCCCGTCTCCGAGATCATGACGATCAACTTCGCCTTCGTGGCGATGGACTACATTGTTAATGAAGCGCCCAAGATGCACACCATGTTCGGTGGGCAGATGAAGGTGCCCCTGGTCATCCGCACCGCGGGTGGCGGCGGCCGCCAGCTGGGCGCCACCCACTCGCAGACGCCGGATGCGATCTTTGCGCACTTCCCCGGCCTCAAGGTCGTCTCGCCCGGCACGCCGGAAGACGCCAAGGGCCTATTGAAAGCTGCCATCCGCGATGATGACCCGGTGCTGTTCATCGAGCACGCCGCCATGTACCAGATACGCGGCGAGGTGCCCGAAGGCGACTACACCACCCCCATCGGCGTATCCAAAGTGCAGCGTGAGGGTGACGCCGTCACCATCGTTACCTACTGCAAAGGCTTGCAGCTTTCGATGCAGGCGGCCGAGCAGCTCTCGCAAGAGGGCATCGAGGTTGAGATCGTGGACCTGCGCTCGCTGCGCCCGCTCGACATGGGGCCGGCGCTGGCTTCGTTCAAAAAGACCAACCGGGCCGTCATTGTGGAAGAAGGCTGGCCCAGCTACGGCGTGGGCGCTGAAGTCGCCACCCGTCTGTACGAAGCCGCCTTTGACTATGCGGATGCGCCCATCAAGCGTGTGGCGCAGAAGGAAGTACCGCTGCCCTACAACGCCGCGCTGGAGCAATACGCGCTGGCGCAGGTGGAGGATGTGGTGGCCGCAGTGAAAGAGGTGCTGTAATGGCTGATATCGTAACCATGCCCAAACTCGGCTTTGATATGGCCGAAGGCACCCTGATCCGCTGGGCCAAAAAGGAAGGCGAGAAAGTAGAGAAGGGTGAACTGCTGGCCGAGATCGAGACCGATAAGGCCACAGTGGAGGTTGAATCGCAATACAGCGGCGTGGTGCTCAAGCATCTGGTGAGCGAAGGCACGCCGGTGCCCGTCAACAACCCCATCGCCGCGGTTGGCGCTGAGGGTGAGACGTACGAAGGCGCGGCGGCCCCAGCGGCCAAATCGGAAGCCAAATCTGAGCCAGCTGCTGAAAAGAAATCTACTAATCAAGAACAATCGATTAATCGATTAGCAGATAAACAGATTGAATCAAGCGGCAAGCTGAGTGCAGACACCGCCGCGGACGGCAACCTCCCCGCCGGCGTGCGCGCTTCGCCCCTGGCGCGCAAGATCGCCCAGGAGCGCGGCATCAGCCTCAAGTCGCTGCGCGGCTCCGGCCCACTGGGCCGCATCACCAAGCGTGACGTCGAAAGCGCCAAAGCCCGCGGAAGCGGGCTGGCGCTGCCCGGCCTGCAATTAGCCGAGCTCGGCCCTGCGCCGGCTGACCAGCGCGTGCCGCTCTCGCGGCTGCGGGCCGCCATCGGCCGCCGCATGGTGCAGTCACGTCAGGAGGTGCCGCACTTCTACGTCACCCACGAGTACGACGTAGACCGCCTGCTGGAGGCACGCGCCCAGGCCAACGCCGCCCTGGAAGGCACCGGCGAGAAGCTGAGCGTCAATGACTTCATCATCAAGGCCGCTGCGCTGACCCTGCGCCAGTATCCCAATTTGAACGCCAAGCTGGATGGCGATGCCATCGTGCAGCTCGGCCAGGTAAATATCGGCGTGGCCGTCGCAGTGGAAGGCGGCCTGCTGGTTGTGGTGTGCCGCGATGCGGATCGCAAGCCGCTGCGCCAGATCTCGCAGGAAGTGCGCGAGATGGCCGGCCGCGTGCGTGACGGCAAGGTAAGCCCGGAGGATATCGAGGGTTCCACCTTCTCGATCAGCAACCTGGGTATGTATGATGTACACAGCTTCACAGCCATCATCAATCCGCCCGAGGCGGCCATTCTGGCCATCGGCGCGGCACAAGAGGTGCCGGTGGTGAAGAACGGCCAGTTGGCCGTGGGCAACCGCATGCGCGTCACCATCTCGATTGACCACCGCGTCAGTGACGGCGCAGAGGGTGCGCAGTACCTGCAGGCGCTGGCCGCGTACATAGAGAACCCGATCGCATTGTTGATGTAAGTGCGAATTCGCAATCTAAAAACGGCGGGCCATGGCCCGCCGTTTTTTTTATACAAGGTGTCATTCCGAACGGGTGGCAAGATTCGGGTGGCTCTGCACCCAAGAGGTATCATTGCTTTATGGACAACCAACGTTTCCTGACGGATGGGCTGGAGCAACTTAGCGCCTATTTGCAATCTGACGAAGTCTTTTGGGCCATGGATCGTGACCCTCAGCTGACCCTCGGCAACCTGTTGCTGGCGGCCGCCAACCTGAAGGCGGCCGGCAAGCTGCGCAAAGAGGACGCCGCCGCTCTAGCCGATGCCCGCAAAGAGTGGGGCATTGCCTGGGAGAAAAAGGCCGAGCGCGAGTTCGCTGCCCGCATGCGCCAATGGTCCAACTACCTGGCTGAGCTGGCGGATAAGCCCAAGCAGCACGCCCGCTACTACAAGGCCGAGGTGCGCGCCCGCGTGCTGCTGCAACTTTTGGCGCCTCAGGCGCCAAAAGGCAGCCAGCAGCTGGCCGGGCTGGACGCGATCCTCAAGCCATTGGTCGAGCCGGGTGATTTCCTGTGGGATGCTGACCAGCAAACCCTCTATCCCAAGCCTGAGTATTGGTTCCTGTGGGTGACGCCCAGGATGCCTGAGGAAGAAGAGAATTAACTAAACAAAGAAAGCCTGCGGAAGCGCAGGCTTTCTTTGTTTACTCGTATCGAAATCGCCACACGCCTAGTACCAGGAACACGATGCCGAACAGCACCAGCACGCCCACGGCGGGCAGCACTTCGGCTAAGCCGAAGCCGCGGATGATGATGTCCTGAAAGCCGCGCATCGCCCAGCCAGTGGGCAAGTAGGTGGCGATCTTTTGCATAAAGTCAGGCACGATCTCGATCGGCCACATGGCGCCGCCCAGGCCGGCCAGCGGCAGGATCAGCATCATGCTCATGGCGTCGATCTGGGCGTAGGTGCGCACCAGCGCCGCCAGCAGCATGCCCATGCTGGTGATGCAGAAGGCGAAGGCCACGATCATGGCGGCCAGCGCCGCCGGCGACTGGCCCCAGGGCACATTGAAGGCCAGCTGGCCCACGATCACCAGCAGGCTGATCTGCGCCACGCCGGCGACGAACACACCCAGCAGCTTGCCGCCCAGGATGGCGAGCTTGCTCACCGGCATGGTGAGCAAGCGACGCAGGGTGCCCTGCTCGCGCTCCAGCAGGATGCTGCTGGCCCCATAGACGATGAAGAACATTGAGAAGATGACCATGTTGCCGGGCGAGGCTTGCGAAAAGCCGATCGGCACCTCGTCTTGCTGCTCTAAACGGCTGACCGCGCTGGTCTGCAGGCCAATGGGCTGGTTCTCTTGCGCCAGGCGGGCCGCAGCCAAGCTCTCTTGCAGATACTCGTCCTGCGTAGGAGCGCCATCGAGGGCGAACAGATCCAGCCGCTCGGCCACGTTCAAGCTGGTGTTGGCAATGCCCACGCTGGCGCTCAGGTCGTACAGCGCGGCCAGTACGGCCTGCTCCACCACCTGGGCGGCGCGCGGCTCGGAGACGTTGGTCTGAAACAGCAGCTGGGTGTGCTGCCCGGCCAGCAAGTTCTCGCTCAGCTCGGCGGGCAGGCTCAGCGTGGCGGCGATCTCGCCGTCGGCCAGCCGCTGCGCGGCCTCATCGGCCGCTGCGCTGTAGGCGCGCAAGCTGGGGTGCGCATCCAGCGCAGCGATCAGCTGGCCGCCCGCCTCGCCGGCATCCTGGTTGATGACGGCCAGCTCCCAGGTGGGGGCCACATCGTTGGAGACAAAGCCTTGCATGCCTACGCCCAGCACGGTGGTGAAGATCAGCGGCAAGGCCAGACCCCAGATGAAGGTGCTGCGGTCTTTGTAGGTGGTGTACAGGTACAACCACGCGATCTGGAGAAGTTTTTTGATCTGGCTCATTTCACAAACCGTTTCTGGAAGGCCAGGGTGGCCAAAACAAAAGTTACGCTGCCGATGACGGCCAGCACCAGGATGGACGTTTGAATATCAGCCAGCCCGCCGCGGTTCACGGTGAGCGCCAGGAAGCCGTCCATGGCCCAGCGGTTGACGGTGAGCTTGCTGGCGATGTTGATGATGCCGGTCAGGCCGTCGGTGGGGAAGAAGCTGCCGCCCAGGGCGCCGAACACCAACGAAACCGCGCTGCCCACCACGCCGGCCTGGTTCTCGTTACGCGAGAAGGCGGTCAGCATGGCGCCTAACCCGCTGGCGGCGAACACGGTGAGCACCACCAGGATCGCCAGCCCCAGGATGGACGTGCCCCAGCTGACGCCGAACAAATATGTGGAACTTAGCATCAGAATAGTGAACTGCAGCAGCCCGGTGAGGAAGGTGCCGCCCATCTTGCCGAGAATGATCTCCCAGGTGGGGGTGGGCGTGCTCATCAGGCGCTGCAGGGTCCAGTGGCGTTCTTCTTGCAGGATGGAGCGTGACCCTTCGAACATGCTGAACATCAGGAAGAACACCGCCATACCTGGGATGAAGAAGGCGAACGGGTCGAAGCTCTCACCCGTCTCGCCGGTGCTGACGACTTCAAGGTCCAGCAGCGATTCCTGTAGGTTCAGGTTGCCGCTTTGCAGCTCGGCGCCGATGGCGGCGCCCAGCTGGCCCATGGCCGGGCCGAGCAGCGGGGCGTAGCCGGCCGCCTGCTGGCCGGCCACCTGGCCCGCCAGCAGCGTGCTGTTGATGGCGGCGGTGATGCGCTCCACAATGCTGCGCACGATCACCGGGCTGATCTCGGCGGTGGGGTCGGTATACAGCTCCACGTTGGCCTGGCCGCTATTGCCCTGGCTGTCGGGGATGACGGTTTCGCTGAACCCGGCCGGTATCACGATCACGGCGCGCAGTTCGCCCGCTTCGATGCGCGCTTTGGCCGCCTGCGGATCCTGCATAGTTTCCAAGGCGATCAAGTCAGCCAGGTCAGGGCTGGTGAGCACATCCTCGTAGGCCTGCCCCAGTTCGCCTGCATCCAAGTTCACGAGGACGACTGGAATATTCTCGATGGGGGTTTCATCTCCGCCCAGGTCACCAAATGCCAGGCCGATCATTGCGCTGATGATGAGCGGCGCGGCAAACATGCCAGCCAGCGCCTTCCAATCCCGGAAGCGGGTCAGTGTGTCTTTGACGGCGATCTGCAAAGCCTTCATAGTTTCGTCAGCCTTAGTCGCGCAGGGCGCGGCCGGTGAGGTGCAGGAAGACCGCTTCCAGGTTCGGCTCGGCCACCTTGATGCTCTTCACCTGGCCGCCCGCCGCGCCAATGGCGCCGATGATCTGGCTCAGGTGCGCGTTGGCGTTGGTGGCTTGCAGCACCAGCTCGTCTTCTTCCAGCGCGGCGTGGTCCACGCCGCTCAGCTTGGTGAGCGCCGCCAGCAGGGCATCTGTGTCGTTCACGCTGCTGATGCCGATCCGCACGGTGTCACGTTCGCCCACCAGCTTGGTCAGCTCGTCTTGCGTGCCCAGGGCGATCAGTTTGCCGTGATCCACAATGCCGATGCGGCGGCTCAGCTCGGCGGCCTCTTCCATGTAATGGGTGGTGTATAGCACGGTCAGGCCGCGCTGGTTGAGCTCCAGCACCGTGTCCAGAATGCGGCGGCGGCTCTGCGGGTCAATGCCCACCGTGGGCTCGTCCATGAACAGCACTTTGGGTTCGTGCAGCAGACCGACGGCGATGTTGATGCGGCGTTTCATGCCGCCGGAGTAGGTTTCGACTTTCTCGTTGGCGCGGTCGCTCAAGCCGGCAATCTCCAGCGTTTCGGCCACGCGTTGTTTGAGGTGTGCTCCGCTGAGGCTGTACATCTTGCCCCAGAACATCAGGTTCTCGCGGGCGGTCAGGTCAGGATACAGGGCGATCTCTTGTGGAACCACGCCGATGACTCTTTTGACCGCATCAGCCTGTGTGCCCACCGAGTGGCCATCGATCACAGCGTCACCCTCAGTTGCACTTAGCAAACAGCTCAGCATGGAGATGGTGGTGGTTTTGCCGGCCCCGTTGGGGCCGAGCAGGCTGAAGATCTCGCCTTGCTGGATGTCAAAACTGATGCCTTGCACCGCATGCACTTTTTCGTAGCGCTTATGCAAGTTCTGGGCTTGCAGGATCGGGTTGCTCATTTATCTGCCTCTCGTTCTTCTTTCAATGTACGCATGCGGCCCTCGATCAGTTGCAGGGTCTGCAGGACGGACTGGAGTTGTTTTGGCGTCAAGCCTTCCAGGGTTTGCTCGGCCAGCGCCAGCGCGGTGGGGACGGCGTTTTGCAGCACGCGCCCGCCCGCGGCAGTGACCGCCAGCTTGTAGCTGCGCCGGTCACTGCCTGGGTGACGCGATAGCCAGCCGCGCTTCACCAGGTTCTGGCTCAGCACCGAAACCGTGGCGCGCTCAATGAGCAGATAGTCTGCCAGGTGCGATGGCGATGCGCCTTCGGCGCCGCCCTCGCTCCAGGCGGCCAGCAGCAGGCGGAACTGCGCCTGGGTAAGCCCAGCCTGGGCAAAATGCTGGTCGAAGCCGGTGGCCATGCGCGTGCCGATGCGCATGAGCGCCATGCATACTTCACTGTACAGGGTGGCTGCTTGCATAGTTAGCAATCTAACTGTTAGCTTTCAAATTGTCAAGCTGCATCGCGGGTAGCGTAGATTAAAATCCTGTAGATACGTTGTATTGCTAACAAGGAGTGCTGACCCATGCTCAAATTCAAGCCCAGCCAGTTCCTGGCTATTCTCTTCTCTCTGCTTCTGGCGGCCTGCATGCCAGGCAACGTCAGCACCGCTGACCAGGTGGCCACCAGCGTGGCCGCCACCCTGGAGGCTGGCGGCCAGCCCGTGCCCACCGCCGGGCCAACGCTCGGCGAAGTGGCTACCCAGGCGCCCACCGAGCCGGCCTGCGCCAACGCCGGGCTGATCAACGTAGCCTATGTAAAGGACGGCGATGTATGGCTGTGGGTCGAGGGCGGAATGCGCACCCAGCTCACCGCGTTCGGTGATGTGCTTGACCTGGCGATCTCAGAAGACGGCTGCCGCATTGCGTACACACGCAGCCTGCCCAATCCAATGCATGATCCTTCGGTTGAGTTTGTGGCGCCCGAGACCCTGAGTGAGCTGTGGGTGGTCAGCAGTGATGGCGCTACCAGCCATGCGTTGGTGGATACAGCTTATCTTGCCGCCCAGCCTGTGCCAGCCGGAGACAACATCGTCTCCGTGTCTCGTTTTGAGTTCCAGCCGCGCTCGCACACCCTTGCGTTCAACACCCAGATGCTCCACCCTGGCGTGGGCCTGACCCTGCGCAATGACATCAATCTGATCAATGTCGATTCAGCCGAACTGGTGACTTTGCTTGGGGTGGAGCAGGCGGGCGGCAACTTCGCCTTCTCTCCGGATGGCTCGCAGGTCGCCTTCTCCACGCCTACCAGCGTGGGCGTCATCAATACGGATGGCAGCTTCCTGCGCCGTGACCTGATCACCTATCCGATGGTGATCACCTACAGCGAATATTTGTACAGCCCTCCGCTTGCCTGGTCGGCGGATGGCAACTCCCTCATGGTCGCCATCCCGCCGGCGGATGGCCTGGCGGAAGGTGCACCTGAAACGGCCCTGTGGTGGATCCCGCTGGATGGCACGCCGGCTTTCGAAGCCGGCAGCGTACAGGCCGCCTTCTTTGTGATGGGCGAGGTAGCCTTCTCGCCGGATGCCGGCCGCATCGCCTACCTGCGCCCGATCGGTGACCCTGGCAGCGGCATGAACGAGCTGGTGGTGGCGCTCAGTGATGGCAGCAACGAATCGCCAGTGATCAGCGACCCGCAGGCCTACTTCCTGGCCTGGTCGCCTGACAACAGCCGCTACCTCTACGCCTATATGGATAGCGGGCTGCGCCTGGCGTTGGCCACCGCCGCCGACAGCAGCACCACCCTGCTGGCCTCGCTGGCCGGCTCAAGCCCGTTCGCCTTGCGGGCTGAGTGGGTGGATGCCAGCCGCTTCCTGCTGCTGGAGCAAGGGGAGGCGACCCGGCTCAGCCTGATGGATGCCACCGGCCTGGCCGAGGTCATCGACACCTTCGCGACGCCCTTTGTGTCCTTTGCGGCCGCGCCGTAGTACTGGGCATTAAGTAACGGGCAAGAATCGCCAACTACTGGCTATACTAGCGGTAGGAGTCTTTAAGTTATGCGCACAGGCGATCGTTCTATCTCATCCGGGCATAGACCCAGCGAACGCGGCCAGGCCATTGTGTTGTTGGTGCTGGTCTTCGTTGGCCTCTTGGGCATCACTGGCCTCGCCATTGATGGCGGCCGTTTGTATACCGAGCGACGCTCGGTGCAAAACGCAGCCGACAATGCGGCCCTGGCGGCCGCCTTCGCCTTGTGTAACTCCGGCAATGCCGTGAGCGCGGGTGTTGCCTCCGCGGGGCAGAACGGCTTCGCTGCCTCGCCGCCCAACGTGACGGTCAGCGTGCAGGCTCCGCCTACCAGCGGCACCTACTCGGGCAACAGCGAATATGTCATGGTCACGATCACCAGCCGCCTCACGTTGGGCTTGGGCCGCATTGTGTATTCCGGCACGCCTGAGGTTAATGCCCGCGCGGTTGCGCGCTGTGTTCCCGGAGCAGGTGAGGTTGGTTGGGGTAACGGCTTGATCGCGCTTGACCCTGACGACAATAAAGCCATCGACATGACCGAGGGCAGTAGCTGCATTCATGTTACTGGCGGCGGCGTTCTTGTGAATTCGTCCCACAGCAGCCAGGCGTTGTTCGTGAGCGGTGGCGGCACCTGTGGAAACCGCCCCGGCCCTCGCATTCAGGCCGACTGGATCAATGTTGTGGGGGGTTCTTCAAAACCTGCCTGGGTTAACGTGACCCCATGGCCTAACAACAATGGGGTGCCTGCAGTATCCGACCCCTTAGCCACCTTGCTGAGCCCGCCCAGCATGCCTGCGCTTGCAGTGCACCCGTGGACTTGCTCTGGCCTGACCTCTGCGCAGACCCAATATGCCGGGGCAGCCACCAACGTTTACAACGCGGGGCACCTGACGTTAGGCAACCATTGGTACACCAGTGGCAACCCCATGCGTGTCTGCCCGGGAAGATACAACTCATTTACACTGAGTTCGGACGCTAACGTCATAATGGAGCCCGGCATTTACTACATCGAAGGCGGGAATTTCAGGATCTCTGACAATGCTCGTGTGGTTGGCAATGGCGTAATGATCTTTGTTTCTGGGGGTACTACTACGATTGGAAATGGGGTGCGTGTGACCTTGTCTGCCCCCGCAAGCGGGCCTTATTCCGGCTTGGTTTTCTATATTGACCGTGGGAATACCTCCACTGTGACGATCGATGGGGGAGCGATCACGCAGCTCACGGGCACCCTCTATGCGCCCGCCTCAACCCTGCAACTCAACGGCTCTGGGAATAGCACCACCCTGAATTCACAGGTGATTGCCGCCCGCATCAACATGGCCGGCAACAATACCGCCCTGATCATTAACTATGACGAGTCTGTCACCTTTACGGGTGGCGGGGGTGCATCGTCCATAGAGCTTACTGAATAGCCCCGAGATTAGTTTTTGGTTAGGGCGGCTAGAGGCCCGTTTCGCCCTTAACAGCCCTGCAAGCTGCCAACTTTCCCTGCTTGCATTTCTGCAAGTGCATGTTATGATTTGGCTGAGTAAAAGTCGAAAAGTGATTGACTCGCAGTTGAATTGCTTGCAATCTAAAGTCGATTTCTTCTCATTTATTCGCTAAATCTTAGAAGTGGGTAGTTGTGCTGTTGGCTGAAGAAAAAGACGTTATTCAAACTACCAACACCGGGTTGGATTTGGACGCCGTGCAAGAGCTCGGCTCTCAACGCGTCGTGATGGTGGTTGAAGACGACCCTGACACCCTGAATTTGCTCAAGCTCACCTTGCGCCGCGCAGGCATGAATGTGATCGGCGCCTCGGACGGCAAGCAGGCGCTGCGCAAGTGGATGGACGCCAACCCCAGCGTGGTGCTGCTCGACTTGATGATGCCTGAAATGGACGGCTGGGAAACCCTTAGCCAGCTGCGCGCCATCAGCGATGCGCCCATCATCATCCTCTCGGCCCTCAGCCAGAAAGACAACGTCGTACGCGGCCTCAAAGAAGGCGCCGATGATTATGTATCCAAGCCCTTTGTGGGCGATGAAGTCGTGGCCCGCATTGAGGCCGCTCTGCGCCGCTCTGGCCCAAGCAAGCCCGTATCCGTCCTGGTGTTCCCGGATCATGGCCTCTCGGTAGACCTGCAAGCCCACCAGGTGACCCTGCGCGAGCAGCTGATCGACCTGACCCCGCGTGAATTCGCAGTGCTTGAAATTCTGGCTCGCCAGCACCCCAAGCCGGTCTCGTATGAGACCCTGGCCCGCGAGGTGTGGGGCGAGGACAACGAAAAGATCCGTGAGCGCATCAAGTGGATCGTTTATCTGCTGCGCAAAAAAATCGAGAAAGACCCCAGCCGTCCCGAGCTTATCTTGAACAAGACCCGCTTTGGCTACCAGCTGGCAAGTGAGTGAGTATGAGCACACTGCGTAAGATCTTATTTGCGGTTGTCATCGTAGGCTTGTTGGCTACAGGAACTACGACTGTCGCCCAGGCTTGGGAATGCAGTCAATACAATTTTCGCGTTACTGAAACTGGCGAAGTGCAGGTTGAAAATCGGTCCAGCAACTACGAACCCGCTCAGCAAGCAGATGTTTATGTTAATGGCTCACATGTTGGCCGCTATAACGTTCCTGCAAAGAATAGCGGGACCGGTTGGACCACTTTTGCTAATGTTTCTCCTCCAGGTTCCAACTGGACTTGGCGGGTAAAAGGAACTGTAGACTGTGAAGATCAGGGTTCTCACTCTGTCCACAATCCAAGCTGTGCTGATATAGGCGTTGGCCCGGAGACGTATAAAATTGACCCTCCTTCCAGCGGCACCTTTAATCTGGGCAACGGACACACAGTCAATATCAGTATTTCCGGCACCACTTTCAATTGGAGCGCGACCCTTGGAATAAAAGCAATAATAGTTAAGGGCGGCCCTAATTCGAGTGTTTACAACTACAATCCGGCCGCGACTTCAGGTTCGGGGCTGCATGCGCCGTCAAACCCATCTTCAGGTGGTTACTACGGGCTTAGCCACATCACCTTATGTTTTGGCTATCCCGCTCCCACGCCCACGCCCACAGCTACGCGAACTCCTACTGCCACGGCCTCGTTCACACCGTCAAACACGCCCACCCATACGGCTACACTGACGCCGTCTAACACGCCTACCAACACGGCCACATTTACGCCATCAAACACGCCGACGGCTACCGCTACACTAACTCCATCCAATACGCCGACAAATACAGCTACCCTGACACCGTCCAACACGCCCACTTTTACGGCTACTTACACGCCGTCGAATACGCCTACCTTCACGGCTACGTTCACCCCGTCCAACACGGCCACGTATACCGCGACCCTGACCCCGTCGGATACGCCCACGGCGACTGCCACCGCAACCTTCACGGCTACCTACACGCCGTCCAACACGCCTACCTACACCGCCACGGCTACGCCGACGGATACCCCCACCGCCACGGCCACCTACACGGCCACGGCGACCCCGACCGACACCCCGACGGCCACGGCTACGTACACCTCCACCGCCACGGCGACTTTCACCGCTACTCCCACGGCGACCGATACGGCTACCCCGACGCCTACCGATACGCCGACGATCACGCTGACGCCCAGCATCACGCCTACCGGCACACTGACGCCCAGCGCCACCTTCACCAGCACCTTCACGCCGACCAATACGGCTACCTTCACCTCTACCTTCACGCCGACGGATACGCCTACCTTTACCTCCACGGCGACCTTTACTTCAACCTTCACGCCGACCGACACCAGCACGCTGACGCCCACCTTCACGCCTTCGCTGACGGTTACAGGCACGCAGCCAGCCACGCTCACGCCCACCAACACTGAGCCGCCGACCGAAACGCCGACCAACACCGCTACCTTCACGGCCACGCCTACCGTGTTCGTGCCCATCACGGGTGACGGTTTGACCTTCGTGGGCCTGTGTGTGGATCAGGAAGGCCAGATCGTCAATCCCAACGAGGCTCCGGCCGGCGGTCTGCGCTGGGAGGTCAGCAACGCCAATGCCAGCGCCATCAACTTCGTGTGGTGGGTGGTTGGCGGCAGCGCCTCTGGCGGCCCGATCTCGGTGCCGGCCAACAGCACCATCGCCTTCGGCAGCCCGGTGGATGGCGCTATGCCCAACACGGTCTCCATCATGTGGATGGACCCGAATGACGGCCAGTCCAAGACGCTGACCAACAACAACAGCGGCACGCTGTGCAACGGCGAGCTGCCCACGCCGACGGTGACCCCCAGCCCCACGCCGGGCGTGCTCATCCCCATCACGGGTATCGAGCTGCCGGCCATCTTCCGGGACAACATGTTCCTGAACCTGGGCATCGGCGTGTTCGGCTTCGCCCTGATCCTGCTGGGTATCGGTATGAAGCTCGACCGTGACCGCCAGAACCGTGCGGCTGACGAAGACTACGAAGACGAGGACGAAGACTAGCCCGCACTCGCTCACAATAAAAGCGGGGCCACTGCAAAGCGGTCCCGCTTTTTTATTGTGGTCACCCTATCATTGCGAGGATATGAAGCGGCGCAGCCGCTTCATGACGAGGCATTCGGTTTGATACACACGATAAAATCAAGCTACATCTATGGACGCATACACTCCTGAACCGCAAAAGAAAGAATCCAATGCCCTCTTCATCGGCATTGTAGTGCTTGGCATGTTGGTCATCGTCTTTGCCCTGGGCAAAGGCGTGTTTGATGTCGCCACCATGCCGCCCATTGACCTGGCAGCTGACGATGCCCAGCAAGCCGGCTTCCTGCCCGTATACTCGGCGGCTGGCGCGGCAAATCCGAACCTGGTCTCCGTAGACGCCGCGCCGGACGGCTTCCCGACGCCGCTGCCGCACGAGGCCGAAGAGGTCATCGTGGGCAAGGCGCCTGACCGCATCGTGATCCCGGCTATCTCGCTGGACGCTACCGTCATCCCGATTGGCTCGATCGACCTGTCGTATGAGGATGAGGTCTTTCAGCAGTGGCTGGCGCCTGACTATCGCGCGGTCGGATGGCATGAAACCTCGGCCGGGCTGGGCGCGCCGGGCAATACCGTACTGAATGGCCATCACAACATCCACGGTGAAGTCTTCCGTGACTTATATCGCCTGCAAAAAGGCGACACCATCCAAGTGTATTCACAGGGCGAACAGTTCGAGTATGTGGTCGTCTACACGGCCGTGCTGCCTGAGCGTAATCAGCCTATGGACGTGCGCACCGCCAACGCCGAGTGGATTCAGCCTACGGAAGATGAGCGCCTGACCGTCATCACGTGCTGGCCCTATGAGAGCAACACCCACCGGGTGCTGATCGTGGCCGTGCCCTTTACAGCCAGCCCGTAGCCGACCGTCATGACGAAGGCCGAAGCCCACCCGTCATTGCAAAGGTTGTAAATGCCAGCTCGAACATTCGTCTATCAGCCCGAAGCAATCCCCAACCCATCGACACATAAGCAAAAAAAAGATCCCCGCCTCCTCAAGCGGGGATCTTTTTTGGGGGAACACAGTTCCGCTTCCTCGGTTAGAGAAGCTCGCTCAGCTTAGCGGAACTGCGGTGATGAACAAACGGCCCCAGGTGCTGATGCCATCCTGCTCGATGCAGGTCTGCAGCACCAGGGAGTTCTTGTTGTTGTACACCTTGTGGAACAGGGTGGAGGCGGTGATCTGCTCGCCGCTGTTCAGATCCACAAAGTTGGATTGGGTCGAGTCGGGAGAGAGCGCCTGGTAGCTCTGCGTGCCGGTGACCTGGAAGTCACGCGTGCTGCCGTCGCCGTAGACCAGGGTGATGGTCTGGCCGATGCCAATGCTGGCAAAGGCGCCGCCGGCCAGGTAGTTGTGGGCCAGGAAGCCCTGGCTGCCGTACTGGGAGGCCAGGCCAAACTGGGTGACCACGTTGGGCTGCTCGCTGACGAAGGCGGCGTTGCCGCCCTGGCCAACCACGCCGTAGGCCATCACGCCGTCAACGTAGATGCCGGTGACCTGGGCGCTGTTGCCGTTGCTTACCGAATTCACGAAGCTGCTGAAAGCCGCAACAGCCGGGGCGGCTTCAGCCTGAGCGGCAGGAGCGGCTTCTTTGGCGGCGGTTTCCGGGGCAGCCAGCTCAGCTTCGATCACCGGGCTGCTGGTATCCTTCTGCAGGTTGACGGTGAAGGTCTGGGCCAGGGCTGCGCCGGGTTCTACGGCAGCGGCTTCAGCGGCCGGGGCGGCAGCTTCAACAACAGGGGCAGCCACTTCCTGGCTGCCGGTGACCGGAGCCACCGCGGCCTGCTCTTGGCTGGCCGCGGCTACGGCCGGGGCGCTGTCTTGGGCGCGGGCCGGCGTGATAGCAAAAAAGGCTCCGAGAATGATTGCGGAGAGGGTACCGAGGAGAACGAGGATGCTGAGCGATTTCATTTTTCTAACCCTTTCATCGAGTTTGAGGAGAACTCGAATATTGGTTAGATTTTAGTTAGGTAACGGTAATAATTGAATAGGATACGGGTACTCTTTGCAAAGCTGTTAGGTTTTGCGGTTTTCTTTAGGGGAATCAAAAAACGAGCCATTCAGGCTCGTTTTTTTTTGTGTCTATGCCTATGCTGGCTGTTTAGATAGCCTGTACGGCTGAGGCCAATGAATTCAGCCTAGATTCGGCCAGGCCTGGCAGGGTTTCACCTACATAGAAGGCCCCGCTGCCTTCCATCGCCAGCGACTGCAGCGAATTGCCGTACAGCGTGGCGCGTAGAAAGTCCTGAGTGCGCAGCAACCCGGCAATAAAACCGCCGCAGAAGCTGCTGCCGGCATTGGTGATATCGGCCACGCGCCCCGGGTAAGGCGGGATCTGGTAGCGCTTACGGGCTTCCACATCCAGCACCCATTGGCCGCGATGGATGCTGTGCACCACCACGGCTTTGCAGTTGAAGCTGCCCAGCGTTTCGATCATCTTCCAGGTGTCGTCACTGCGGTTGGCGAACAGGGTCACCAAACGCTCTTCAGTGGTCAGAAAAACGGTCAGCCCGTTCACCAGCTCGGGCACCTCGTACAGAAAATCAGGCTGCATGTACCCGCGCCCGGCGTCAAGCGTGATGAGCTGTGTGCCCTCCGCGCGCAGGGCGGCCGGCAGCAGCTTATGGCTGTGATAGTCCAGCGGGCACAGATGCGCCGCGCTGGCGCCGCGGTACGTCGCCGGCAGGTCATCCGGCCGCAGCGAGAGCGCATTGCGCTCTCGCTTGGAGTCGAGCCGCTCCACGATCGCCTGGTAGCCCAGCAGGCTCTTGGGGAACGGCAGATTGTGACGGGCAAAATACTTGATGGGGTTATCCCGGTGGGCGGTGGCTACATCACTGTAGGCTACAAAGCGGCGTTGGTCCTGCGGCTCAGCCAGGCGCACCACTCCGCGTGTATCCAACTGGGCTGCGCCGAGTTGGCTCTCCCAGTCCATGGGGAAGTCGCTGCCGATCCGGCTCACCAGGCCGGGCACATCACCCCAAACCTGGTAGGCTGCCGCGGCATACAGCAAATTGCCGCCGGGCTGGTCAATCAGCGCCTGGCCGGCGGCGTTGATGATGGTGTCGCGTTGCAGGCGACCCAGGATAAGACAGCTGGGAGTGGGGGTATCAGACATAGATTGAATTATAGGGACTTGATCCACAGATGAACACTGATTTATCTGTGTTCATCTGTGGATACGAACCAGGCCAGCGGGTGCTGGCTCTCGATCCATATCCGCACAGGCGTGCCAGGCGGGTAGCGCAGCTCATGCGGGGCGTAGGCGTGCAGCAGCCGCCCGGAGGGCAGGCGCAGGCGGTACATGTTCATGGCGCCGCGGAAGTGGCGCGCCAACACGATGGAGCGGCTGCCGGCCTGCGGCTCAAAGCGCACATCGTCTGCGCGCAGGACCAGTTGCACATCGGCGCCGCTGGGCGCGTCCACCGCCTGGGCGATCAGGCCCAGCTCGGTTTCTACGCCGTGCGGCGTGCGCCGCCCGGGCAGGAAATCGCTGTTGCCCATAAACTCGGCCACGAAGCGCGTGGCCGGCTGGTGGAAGATGTCCTCCGGCTTGCCGACCTGCTCCACCCGCCCCTGGTTCATCACCGCCAGCCTGTCGCCGAGATACAGGGCTTCTTCCTGGTCATGGGTTACGAAGATGGCGGTCAGCTTGCCGACCTTGAGGAGCACGCGCAGATCCTCGCGCATTTTCATGCGCAGGTCAGCATCCAGGCTGCTCAGCGGCTCGTCGAGCAGCAGCAGGCGCGGCTCGGGCACCAAGGCCCGCGCCAGCGCCACGCGCTGGCGCTCGCCGCCGGAGAGCTGGTGCGGGTAATCCGCGGCGCGGCCCTCCAACCCCACCAGACGCAGGATAAAACCCAGCTTCTCCTGGCGCTGCTTGCGGCTGAGGCCCTTCAGCCCGAAGGTGACGTTGTCGCCAATGGTTAGGTGGGGGAACAACGCATAGTCCTGGAACACCATGCCCACGCCGCGCCCTTCGGGCGGCGTAAAGCTCAGGCCGCCGGCGGCCAGTTGACCGCCAATGCGCACCTGGCCGCTGTCGGGCCGCTCAAACCCGGCGATCAGGCGCAAGATGGTGGTCTTGCCGCAGCCGCTGGGGCCGAGCAAAGCCAGTACCTCGCCCTCAGGCAGGCTGAGGTCTACGTTCTGCACGGCTGGATGACTGCCAAAGGTTTTGCTGAGCTGGCGGAGTTCTAGGGCGGGAGGTTTGGTCATCGTTGAAGAGTCTTAGCTTTCGTTTTCTTCGCGCAGCACGAGCAGAGCCATGGGAACGGAAGAGGTGAGGATCAGGAGCAGCGCCGGCGCGGCAGCCCGTGCGAAAAATGCCTCTGAGACGAACGACCACACGCTGGTGGCCAGGGTCTTGAAGCCGATCGGGGCCAGCAGCAGAGTAGTGGGTAGTTCCTTCATGGCGGTCAGGAAGACCAGCGCGGCCGCTGCACTGAGGCCTGGACGCAGCAGCGGCAAGGTAACCCGCCGCACCACGGCCAGCGGCCCGCTGCCCAGGCTGCGGGCCGCCTCTTCAAATTGGGCGGGCACGCGCTGGAAGGATGTGCGGATGGCGGCCACTGCTTGCGGCAGGAACAGGATCATGTATGCGAACACCAGCATGGGCATGGTTTGGTACAGCGGCAAGGCGTAGTTGGCGCCGAAGAACACCAGCGCCAGGGCGATCACAATGCCGGGGAGGGCGAAGGCCAGGTTGGTGATGCTGCCGATCAGGCTGCTGGCCTGGCTGGGGCGGCGCGCCAGCAAATAGGCTACGGGTAACGCCATTACCACCACGACCAACGCCCCCAAGCCGGAGGCGCTGACCGAATTCCATACCAGTCCCAGGGCATTGTCCACGGCTTCGCCAGCCAGCCAGCCGCGCACCAGCCAATATAGCAATATTCCGGCGGGCAGCAGCAGCGCCAGGCTCACCACCGTGGCGCAGAAGGCGGCCGCCGGCCAGCGCCAGGCACCCAGGGGAACACGCTCCGGCTTGCGGTTGCTGGCGGCGCTGCTGAGTTGGTTCACGCGCCCGCGCGCTTTGCTTTCTAGGAACAAGACCACGACTGAGAATACGATCAGCATCAGCGCCAGCACGGCGGCGGCAGAACGATCCAGTGCGCTTTGGTATTGAATATAGATGGCGCGGGTGAAGGTGGTGTAACGCATCACCGCCACTGCGCCGAAATCACGCAGCACGTACAGCACGACCAGCAGCGAGCCGGAAGCCATGGCGGGGCGCAGCTGAGCAAAGGTTACGCGCCAGAAGGTTGACCAAGGCCCGTGACCCAGGCTGCGAGCCGCCTCTTCCTGGGCGGGGTCCATGCGCAACAAGGCGGCACGCACCACCAGCAGCACGTACGGATAGTTGAGCAGGCTGAGCACCAGCAGCGCGCCGGGGAAGCCGTAAATATCGGGCAGGCGCGTGATGCCAAATGGCTCTTCCAGCAAACCTTGCAATAGGCCGCGCGGCCCCAGCGCCGAGGCGTACAGGAATGCGCCGACATAGCTGGGGATCACCAGCGGCAGCGGGGTGAGCACCGCCCACAGCCGCCGCAGCGGCAGGTCAGTGCGCACGGTCAGCCAGGCGATGGGCACAGCCAGCAGCAGGCACACCGCGGTGACCGAGAGGCCCAGCCAGGCGGTGCGCAGCAGTGTGTCAAGCGTGTTGGGCCGCTGCAGGGTTACCCAGGCAGCATCGCCGCCATTGGCGGCGCGCACCAGCAGGTAGGCCACCGGCAGCAGCACGGAGGCGGCTGCCAGGATGGCCGGCAGCCACAACAACAAAAAGGCACGGGGGCTGGGCATTGCTGCCCAGACCCGCCGTACCTTTTGATTGCTAGCGATGGAGCGGGGGAACTCTAGCACTCGGCTAGGGTACCATGCCCGCTTCTTCGATCATGGCTGCGCTACCGCCCATGTCGGACAGGCCACCCAGGGTGATGTCCGGCGTGGTCAGCTCGCTCAGCGGAACCAGCAGGGTGGAGGTGGATACACCTTCAACCAGCGGGTACTCAAAGGTGCTGCTGGCGAAGTACTGCTGCGCCACCTGCGACAGCATGAACTGCAGGAAACGCTCGGCGTTGTCCTGGTTCCTGCTGGTCGCCAGAATGCCGGCGCCAGACACCATCACGAGCGAGTCCGGGCCGCCATTGTTCAGGTAGTGGTTGCGGGCGGCGTAACCCTCACCCTGCTCCGCCAGGAAGCGGTACAGGTAGTAGTGGTTCACGAAACCTACTTCCACTTCGCCCGAGGCAACCGCTTCCACCACGCCAGTGTTGTTGGAGTAGTACACGGGGTTGTTGGCAGCGATGCCCTCGAGCCAGGCGCGGGTCTCATCTTCGCCCCACAGCTGGCGCATGGCGGTCACCATGGTGACGAAGGACGCGTTGGTTGGGGGCACACCGATGCGGCCGTTCCACTCCGGCGCAGTGAAGCCGCGTAGGTCAGTGGGCAGATCGGCGGGGGTCAGGCTGTCGGTGTTGTAGACCACGATGCGGGCACGGGCGGTGATGCCGACCCAAGCGCCGTTGGGGGAAGCGTAGCCGGGGGCCACGCGCTCCAGGATGCTGCTGGGCAGAGTGGTCAAGAGGCCGGCATCCTCTATGGCGCCGATGCCGCCCGGGTCCTGAGCGTAGAAGACATCCGCGGGGGAGTTGGCGCCCTCTTCGAGGATGGCGGCGGCCATCTCGGCGGTGCTGCCGTAGCGCACTTCGACCTCGATGCCAGTGGCATCCGCGAACTGCTGGATGATAGGAGCAACCAGGCTCTCACTGCGGCCTGAGTAGATAACCAGTTTGCCAGGGTCGGCAGGAGCGGCTTCTTGCTCAATTGGGGCAGCAGGCTCGGTCGGCTCGGCGGTCGCAGCGACCACCGCAGTCGGCTGGGGTGCTGGAGCGCAGGCGCCGAGAAGCAAACCAACCATGAGAATGAAACTAAGAACTGCAAACTTACGGGACATGTTCTCCTTCTTCGGAACTGTTTTTTTGTGAATAGGGCCCTATTCACTTGGCGAGAGTATAGGGGGCGGACGCCGAATTTCATATAGACCAAGGAGAATATGGTGTTCAACGAGGTTAAACCCTTAGTCCGAAGCGGTAGAGCAATTTTGCGTGGCTGCGCCACGCGTTGTAGTTTCTACCGGGCTTCGCCCGATAACGAAACTACGAGCCGGTTTTTTGGATGAGGTGGATTGCGCGGCCCAGCCGCGCAATCCTCACAACGCGGATGGGTAACTCCCGCGTGATATAGAAGATATGCCAGCAAGGATCCTTCGCTGGCGCGGGCTCGGCGGTCAGGTGTTGGTATAGATACCCGCTCAGGATGACACGCATGTGAGGGCGGTCGGGTGTGGATGTCGATACCCACTCAGGATGACACGCATGTGAGGGCGGTCGGGTATGGATGTAGATACCCGCTCAGGATGACATGGCGCGAGAGGTGCAAGGCCTAGGGCGGGTCTCAGATCCGCCCACGCGGAACTATTTCCCTGCGGCCAGGTAGCGCTTGCGCTCGGCGGGCGTGAGGTGCTCGATGGCGTAGCGCAGCATGGTGCGCGGCATGCTGGCGGCGTACTTGCCGAGGAAGGCGTGCATGCGGGCCGGATCCTGGTCGCCGGCGAAGCGCAGCCAGCCGCCCGCCGCTTTGTGGATGAGGTCTTCTTTGTCCTTGAGCAGCATCTCGGCGATGGCGAAGGTGTCGTCCACTTCGCCGTGGCGCAGGAAGTAGCCGGTGGCTACGATGGCAGTGCGCCGCTCCCACATATTCCTGGAGCGCGCCAGGGTGTAGAGCGGCTTGCGCGGCTTATCGTGCAAGTAACCGCCGACCACGTACACCGCGGCCAGATCCACCAGATCCCAGTTGTTAATGCGGTCATGGCGGCGCAAGTAGAGCTTGTACAGCTCGGCGCGGCGCTCTGGCGTGGTCTTCTTGCTGCGTGCGTCCTTATCCATAATGCTCATGGCGCCGGCGCGCACCTCGTGCAGCTTGTGCTCCATCAGCTTTTCGAGCTCGGCGGCCGGCATGCCCATGAACTGCTTGGCGAGGGCGAACACATCGCCCATGCGAACGCCCAGGAATTTGTCGCCGGCGCCGTAGTCGCCCTCGCCTGATTTGAAATAGCGCTGGATCTTGTGCAGCTCTGCATCCGACTGTTTGGTCTTGAGCTGCTTGATGAAGTTTGCGGCGGTCAGAGTTGGCGTCATGGGTTCTCGGAGGCTTCGGTGATCTTGTCGGCCATCTCGTGCAGGCCGAGGGCGGCGTAGACGCGGAAGGGGCTGACCGGCAGGCCGTATTCGGTGATGGTGAGCTCGGTGAAGCTGCCCAGGGCGCGGAAGGTGACCTGGGTGCGCTGGTCTTGCGGAAAGTCGGCCGGCATGCCGATCGACTCGGGCGCGATGCGCGCCCCGCGGGCATCCGCCAGGTTGTGGATGTACTCGATGCGCTGGTTGGGGATGATGCGCGTGTATTCGATAAGCGAGTAGTGCTCTGCGCCGTCGGGAGCGCGCATGCTGACCAGCGTACGACCGCCTTCGCGGAAGTCCATCTCGCATACCGGGCAGGTGTAGTGCTGCGGCCCCCACCAGCGGCGCATCTGCTCCGGCGTGCTCCAGGCACGCCAGGCGACCTCGAGCGGCGCATTCACAATGCGCCGCACCACCAGGTCTTGGGTGGCGGGCGGGTTACTTTCCGTCATAGGCGTCTTGCAGACCCTGCATGTCGAGCTTGCGCATCTTCAGCATGGCTTGCACCACCCGGCCGGCCTTCTCCGGATCGGAATCCCCCATCAGCTTGCCCAGCAGGGTAGGCACCACCTGCCACCAGACGCCAAAGCGGTCTTTGACCCAGCCGCACATGGAGTGCTCGCCACCGTCTTCGGCTAAGCGCTCCCAGAAGTGATCCACCTCGTCTTGGGTCTCGCAGTTGATGAAGAGTGAGATGCCCTCGGTGAAACGGAAGTTGTCGCCCGGCGCGTCGATGGCATAAAACTCCTGCCCGTGCAGTTCAAACTGGCCCATGGCCAGCTGGCCGTCGGGCATCTGGGTCTTGGCGTTGATCTTGGCGTCTTTGAAGACTGAGGCATAGAAATCCAGCGCTTCGCTGCCGCGGCCGTTGTTGAAGACAAGGAAAGTCACAACTTTTTGCATATTGAGCTCCTAGTGTTTGTTGCCTGGCCGCGTCAGACGGCGGCGTTTAGGCTGGGTTTGTACTTCGAAGAGGTGCTGCTCCAGCGCGTCAAGACGGCCGTCCCACAAGCGCGCAAAGCTATCCAGCCAGCTTTCGAGCTGGCGGAAGCGGGCGGCTTGCAGCGCATAAATGCGCCGCTGCGCCACGGCCTGGGCCTGTACCAGGCCGGCCGCGCTGAGCACCTGCAGGTGCTTGGAGACCTGCGGCTGGCGCAGGCGCAGCGCCTGGGCGATCTCGCCCACGGAGCGCGGGCCGCCGCGCAGATACTCCACCATGCGCAGGCGGTTGGGCTCGGCCAGGGCGTTGAAGACTTCGCTGTTCATGCTCTATATATACCCTAAGTAGAATATTCCTGTCAAGGAATATTCACGAGGAAAAAAACTATTCGTCCCCTAAAGTCGCGATCTGGCGCAGCAAACCGATGGCCAGCAGGCCGATGCTCAGACCCTCGCTGCCGCTGATGGCGACCTGGCTGCCACGCTGTTCGGCCCGGCGCAGCAACAATACGCCCGCGGCCAGACCCATGAAGGCTCCCAAGATGGCGCTGACGGCCAGCAGGCTGTTGTTGTTCTTCATCGCAAGTGCTTCCTTCGGTCAAAGATGCGGCTGAACGCATTGGCCCAGCTTTGGGCGGCCAGCATGGGCTTGGCGGCGTAGTCTGCGCCGCGCAGGATAGCCGTGTTGGCTTGCTGCAGCCAACGATGGACATAGATGGTGTGTTCCGGGATCCAGCGCATGCTGCGGCCGAGCAGGTAGATGGCCGCCACCAGGGCCAGCAGGATGACTAAGCCCATCAGCAGCAGCGGGATGGCCAGCACCACGGTGGCGAGCTGCGAGGCACGCGTGGCCGTGCCGGCCTGCGAGGTGAGCAAAGCATACAGCCCAAAGCCGCCCAGCGCCGTGCCGAGCACCAGGGGCAGGGCGATCTGCAGCCAGACCTGGCGCACATGGCGGCGGCGAGCGGCTGGGTGCCGGGTGGCGGTGTACAGCTCTTCGGTATGCGGGTACTGGCTGCGCATAGGCACAAGTATAGCGGATGTGTGCGCAAAGCAAGAAAGCCCGACGGTCCGTCGGGCTTTCTTGCTTTGCGCGGGGTTTACTTGGCCGCGGGGTTTACTTGGCCGCGAAGTTTACTTGGCCGCGAAGTTTACTTGGCCGCGAAGTTTACTTGGCCGCCAAGTTTACTTGGCGAGCACGGCGATCTTCTTGCTCTTGGCGTGCTCAGCCTTGGCGACGTGCAGGGTCAGCACCCCATCGTGCATCTCGGCCTGGGCGCGCTCGGCGTCAAGGTCGCTGGGCAGGCGCAGGGTGCGCTCGAAGCGGCCGCTGGGCAGCTCGCTCAGCAGGACCTGCTCGTTCTCATCCAAAACCTGGTTGGCGAACTCACCCTGAATGGTGATGGTGTTCTCCAGCACTTCGATCTGGACGTCTTCGGCCTTCAGGCCGGGCAGGTAGGCCCGCAATACATACTCCTCGCCATTGGCGCTGACATCCACGGGCACGTGCACGTTGGTGTTGCGCACCTGGCTGAAGCGGCGGGTGCGGGGGTTGAGGTAAAGGGTCATCATGGTTCACACTCTCCTAAACAATAAGATTTTGCGGGCATGGTAGCCCGCCTGTATAAGAAATCGATCATCGCTGTATCAGCGATCTGTTAATCCAGCCCCTGGAGTTACTGCCCGCCTGATGAGAGTGCTGCCAGCATGCGCTCATTGGTATACTGGGCGTGCTGCGGGGTGTAGCGCAGCCTGGCAGCGCACCGCGTTTGGGACGCGGTGGTCGGCGGTTCGAATCCGCCCACCCCGACTATGTTCAAAACCAAGAACTTTGTTCGTAACAACCGCAAAGCCCACGGCGTGATCGAAGCCGTGCATCTGGACGCCAACGGCCAGTTGGACTGGGTGCGCGCCTACGAGCGCCGCGGGCCAACCTGGTCTGACACCGTCTTGCTGGACCGGGATGCCCTGATCCAACGCCTGCAGGCCGGCAAGCGCTTCTATATTGGCGACCGCCGCGAGCAGTGGGCCTCCGAGTTCGAGCTGGGCGAGCGCCTGCGCCTGAAGAAGACCCACCAGGGAACGTATCTGGTGCTGGGCGAGGGCCGCGGCGACCTGCCGCAGGACTGGCTGGAGGGCGCACCGCTGGTGTAGCCTGCACTCAACGGATATGAACGCACGCGCTTGCCGCGTGCGTTTTGCTTATCTAGCTTCGCACAGGAGATCTATGCGCACTTTCCTTGCAATTTGGGCCGGCCAGGTCGTTTCGCTGGTCAGCTCCGGCATGACCGGCTTTGCCCTCGGCCTGTGGGTGTACGAGCAGACCGGCCAGGCCACGCCGTTCGTGCTGATCGCGCTGTTCAACGCCATTCCGCCGTTCATCGTCAGCCCGTTCGCCGGGGTGCTGGTGGACCGCCTGAACCGCAAGACGGTCATGCTGCTGGCCGATACGGCCACCGCGGTGAGCACCCTGGTATTGATGGTGCTGTTCAACCTGGGCCAGCTGGAATTGTGGCAGCTGTATCTCTCAGCGTTGGTCACCTCGGCGGCTGGCATCTTCCAGATGCTGGCCTACCAGACCATCGTCACCAGCCTGGTGCCGCGCGAGCAACTCAGCCGCGCCAACGCCATGGTGCAGACCGCCCAATCGCTGGCGGCGATCCTGTCGCCGGTGGCGGCCGCGGCGGCCTACGGCACACTGGGCTTGACTTTTATTTTTGGGCTGGATCTGGCGGGCTTCGCCGTGGCGGCGCTCATGCTGCTGCTGGCGCGCATTCCGCAGCCGGCGGCGCAAGGTGCCAAGGTGAGCCTGCTGGCCGATCTGCGCATGGGCTTTGATTTTCTGCGCACGCGGCCCGGCCTGGTTGGCCTGGCCTTGCTGATCTCGCTGCTCAATTTGATGTTGAGCGCCAGCACGGTGCTCTCGACCCCCATGATCCTGGGTTTTACCACCGCCCAGGTGCTGAGCGTGATGCAGAGCGTATCCAGCGTGGGCCTGCTGCTGGGCGGCGTGTGGGCCAGCGCCGGTCACCAGCCGCGCCGCAAAGTGCTCACGATCGTGTTGTGCGCCATCGTGAGCGGGTTGGGGCTGGCGGCCAGCGGCCTGCAGCCGAGCCCGGTGCTGATCGCGGTGGGCTTCTTCCTGTTCATGTTCCCGATCACAACTATCAATGCGTCGATCCGCGCCGTGGTGCAGGTCAAAGTGCCTGAGAATTTGCAGGGTCGCGTGTTTTCACTGATCGTAATGATCTCGCGGGCCGGCGTGCTGGTCTCGATGCTGTTCGCTGCCCCGCTGGCCGACCGTTTCTTTGAGCCGGCCATGGCGGTTGGCGGAGCGCTGGGCAGCGGGCCGCTGGGCGCCGTCTTGGGCGCCGGGCCAGGCCGCGGCATCGGCTTGATGCTGCTGGTCTCCGGCGTGGGGATGGTGCTGGCGGCGCTGGCGATGTACGCCTACCCGCGCATGCGCCATGTGGAGCGCGAGCTGCCGGACGTCAAGGCGGGCTAAGGCTTGGCGCGCAACTTTGTCGAATGACTAACTGGAGCGAGCAGCCTTGTGTAGTAACTGTTTGATGTCTACAAGTGTATGCGCGGCCACATGCACTTATGTAAGCTAGTTTACAATTAAGCGATGCGTGGGTGGATAGAGAAGTACAAGCGATTGTTTTATGTTGCCTTGCCTATCGGCCTTTCTATTTTTCTTTTTATTGCCCGATTGCTTTTGATTCGGGAACCAGACATCATCAGTGCACAAGAGTTTGCAGCCATTCCTCAAACTACGAGAATGGCCGAGAGTACTCAAGAGGCAGACAACGAGTACATTATTTTCCACTTAAGCAGTCTTGAAGTCCTTAAAGCTAGTGAAGAGGACTTGGACGGTATCCAGATATATGTTGTTTATGAAGATGGCCAACGGCTACCCTGGGGCTATCATTTCCCTCTTGAAGACGATGTGTTTAGAGTGGCAACAGGGGAGCCGATCTTTCTCGATCGGTACGGAGGATCAATAAAACTAGATACTCTTGATGAAAATCTTGATATCACTATTCTCGTCGTCCGCTCTAATGTTGTCAACCAGCAAGTCATGGATGCAGTCAATGACTTACTTGGAGATGTGGTTAGTTTGGGGATGAATTTGCCTGATATGTGGGATCTAGTGTTCAGCCAGGCCAGCAATTTGGGATCGGAACCTGTCTTGGCATACCTTGCTAACATGGAGCCAGTGGATATTCAGGTGGTTTCATTGCGTAAGGAACATAACTGGAGCATCGGTAGTCCTATTAGCATGCTTTCACAAGAAGCAGCATTCCAATTTACTTATACAGTCGCAAGCTCAAAGACGCCAAGCATCATTATAGAGCCGCTTATTGTTACGGCTACTCCCCTCTATATAGTAAACACACCTACTCCCCTTGCAGTAGAGGCCAATGCTTCACTTGCCGTCGTTTCCGAAAACAGGGCAATTAATAACATTGATGGTCAGGATTTGGTCAGAGTCCCTGCAGGCGAATTCACAATGGGTCTGACTGACGAACAGATTTACTTCCTAAACTCTGTCTGTAATATCTGCACAACGAACGTTTTCTTGACTTCCAAGCCTGTTCATCAAGTTTGGTTAGACGAATATTGGGTGCATAAAACGGAAGTCACTGTTGCTCAATACAAACTATGTGTAGCAGATGGAGCCTGCTTAGTTCCACATAAACTTTCGTCCATAACAATTCGTGATTATTACAACAACCCGATGGATCAAGATGCTCCTGTAATCAATGTGGATTGGCATATGGCTAACGCCTACTGTCATTGGTCAGGAGGCAGATTGCCATCAGAAGCTGAGTGGGAAAAAGCTGCAAGAGGAACTGACGGCCGCTTGTTTCCTTGGGGAAATGAATTGCCAGCAACTCGTGTGGCAAATGTGAATTTCAACTATGGCGATGTGACATATGTTGGCAAATTTCCGCAAGGGGCAAGTTACTATGGCGCCTTGGACATGGCGGGCAACGTCTATGAGTGGGTAAACGATTGGTACCACGAGAGATACTACGAAATCGCGCCCTATGAAAACCCTCCAGGCCCAGACAATTTTGAGGGCGAATATTTTCTAAAGGTTGTGCGTGGGGGGAGCTTTGCCTGGGAAGGGGCAATTGCAAGCTCGGGTTTTCATGATTCCTTTGAAATTAACAGATATGGAGACGGAGTTGGTTTTCGTTGCGTTTTTGACAGTAACTAAGATTTCGCGCCTGACTGGCTTTTGCCGAACGGGGACATGAGGTCCATGCGTTGACCCGCGGCCGAGAGCTCGATCAGGCGTGATAGCCGTTTCTGTTGGGTGTCTTCGCGCTTGGCGCTGATGACCCACCAGGTGATGGTTCTGCGGTAACCGGCGGGCTGGGCGTTGAAATATGCCCAGGCCTTCTTGTTCTTCTTGAACTGGCTCTCGTGCGCGGGCGGCCAGGCGATCTGGCGCTGCTCATTGGAGTATTGCTGGCTCTTGGCCGGGTCGCGTTCTTCGTAGGCTTTCAACCCGGCGGGTTTCATCAGCCCCAGCGCCTTCAACTCCTCGACCCGTTTCAGGTTGATCGCGCTCCAGTGGCTGCCCTTGCGGCGCGGCGTGATGCGGTTGGTGTAGCTGTCGGCGTCGATCCCTTTGCGGATGCCGTCGATCCAGCCAAAGCACAAGACCTCGTCCACCACTTGCGGCCAGGTGATGGAGGGCTTGCCGGTGTGCTTCTTGTACATGCCGACCCACAGCTCGTCGGCGGTCTTGTGGTTCTTGATGAGCCACTTGCGCAGGGCAGCCTGGGATTCGAAGAACACCGGCTTCATTACGCCCCGTTCAGCAGATCGTTGATCTTTTGCACCGTGTTCCAGGTGCGCGTGGTGGCATCCTCGCCAAATTCCTTACCGAGAAAATCCATCAGGTCGATCGAGCTGGTCTTGGGATAGACCGCGCAGGCCAGGTGGCCGGGCGTGGCGGCGTGGACGCTGTAAGCGCCGTCCGGGTTGGTGTAGGGGAGCTTTGTTTTGCCTTTGACGCCCTCATTGAGGAAGGTGATGTGCATGCGCACGCCTTCTTCCGCTTTCACTTTCTTGAAAGGCGCGGCCTTTACCAGCGCGGCGATCTCGGCCGCGTTGCGCAGCACGATCTGTGAGCTGAAGCCGAACGCCTCGGCGAACTGCGCCTCGATGGCGCGGCGCAGCTTCTTGGCGTCCTTGCTGTCGGTGAAGAAGACTACGTTGCCCGAGGCCAGCAGGGTGCGCACATCGCGGTAGCCCATATCCTCGAACAGTTTGCGCAGCGCATCCATCTTGACGCTGCGTTTGCCCAGGTTGATGCCCCGCAACAGGGCCACATAGCCAGTCATGGCGTTAAGTATAAGGTCAAGGGGAGAGTGAGCAGGAGGAGTAATCAGTGATCAGGGAGCATCGGCTATGCCTTCGCCCTGTTCACTCCTCACGCTCACTCAGTTTCCGCTGGCGCATGACTTCAAAGGCGATCGCCGCGGTGGAGGAGGTCACGTCGAGCTCGGCCTTGAAATCGCGGCCGTAGGGGATGCTGACGAGTTCATCGCACTGCGCCAGGGCCGCGGCGTTCAGGCCGCGGCGCTCCCCGCCGATCAGCAGGAACAGCGGCCCGCGCAGGTCGGCCGCGTACAGCGGCGTGCTGCCAGCGGCCTTGGCGGCCGCCAGGCAGCGGTAGCCGCGACCCTTGAAGAAGGCCAGCGCGTCCTGCACGTCGGCGCGGGCGGTGGGCATGTGCTCGCTGGCCCCGGCGCTGGCGCGTGCCACCACGTTGAGGGCGGTGTCCCAGTTGCGCAGCGGGGCCACCAGGCCGCTGGCACCGGCCGCATACAGGGCGCGGATGGCCTGGCCGTAGTTGTAGGGGTCTTCCACGCCGTCCAGCATCACCACCCAGCCGGGCGCGGCGGCCAGCGCCTCCAACGGCTCGAAGCGGCGCTCGCCGGCCAGGGCCAGCACGCCGCCGTGGCTGCTGCCTTGGGCCAGGGCGTCGATCTCGGCCGCAGGCACTGTGCGCAGAGGGATGCTGGCCTCGGCGGCCAGGCGCTCGATGTGGCCCAGATTGCGCACATCCTTGCCCTGCTGCACATACACCGCGTCAATGCTGCGGCGCTGGGCCTGCAACGCGGCCAGCACGGATACCCAGCCTTCGAGGATGAGTTGAGTCATAGCGGGAGTATAAGTGAACAGAGGACAATGAGCAGAGAGCAGTGAACAGAGAACAAGTGTACATTTCCCTTTGATGTTCTCCTGATGATGGATCACTGATCACTGCTCACTTGCTCTTTCTTACATATAATTGCCGCCACATGTCCAGTAGCACGCCCGCTCTCATTACATCCACCGACGCACTCACCGCGCTGGCCGCCCGCTTGCAAAGCCACCCCCTCATCGCTGTAGACACCGAATCCAACAGCCTGCACGCCTACCGTGAGCGCCTGTGCCTTTTGCAGTTCTCCACCCCGCACGAAGATGCGCTGATCGATCCCTTCCCCCTGCCGGATCTTGAACCGCTGGGCGAGCTGTTTGCCAGCCCGGCTCATGAAAAGATCTTCCACGCCGCCGAATACGACATCCTGGTGATGCAGCGCCAGTATCAACTGGAATTCAGCAATCTTTTTGACACCATGATCGCCGCCCGCATCCTGGGGCGCAAGCGGGTTGGCCTGGGCGGCCTGCTGGAGGAGGACTTTGGCGTCAAGCTGGAGAAGCGCTTCCAGCGCGCCGATTGGGGCGCCCGCCCGCTGCTGCCGGCCCTGCTTGACTATGCCCGCCTGGATACGCATTACCTGATCGAGTTGCGTAACAAGCTCAAGGCCGATCTGGAAACAGCCGGCCGCTGGGAGCTGGCGCAGGAGGATTTTGCGCGCCTGCCGCAGGTCACCCGCGCCAACCTGGAGGTGGAAGATGTGCCGGAGGTGTGGCGCGTCAAAGGCGCACGCGATCTCAACCCGCGCCAGGCGGCCATCTTGCACGAGCTGGCCGAATACCGCGCCAACCGCGCCGCCCAGGCGGATGTGCCGCTGTTCAAAGTGATGGGTGACAGCACCCTGACCGAGATCGCCAAACTGGCGCCCACGACGGCCGAGGAGCTGGCCGGCGTGGCCGGCATGAGCGAAGGCCAGATCCGCCGGCACGGCAAAGCCATCCTGGCGGCGGTGCGCAGCGGCCAGCAGGCCGCCCCGGTACGCCGCCCGCCGCGCCGTCCGTACGACGAAAGCTACATCGAGCGCCTGGAGCTGCTGCGCCTGTGGCGCAAAGCCGCCGCCAAAGAGCTGGACGTGGAGTCAGACGTGGTCTTGCCGCGCGATATTATGGAGAGCACGGCCCGCGCCAACCCGCGCACGCTGGCAGAGCTGCAGCCGCTGTTCGCCAGTGTGCCCTGGCGCTACAAAACCTGGGGTGAAGACGTGCTCAGGGCTTTGCACCCCAACCAAGGATAGAACCCACATGCAAATTCATTTCCACGGGGCGGCCCAAACCGTCACCGGCTCCCAGCATCTACTGGAGATCAATGGCCGCAAGCTGCTGCTGGATTGCGGGCTCTATCAGGGGCCGCGCAAAGAAGCCATCCTGCGCAATACCAATTTCAAGTACGACGTTACTGAGCTGGATGCGGTTATCCTCTCCCACGCTCACATTGACCACAGCGGCAACTTGCCGAATTTGGTGAAGAACGGCTATGCCGGGCCGATCCATGCCCAGCGCGCCACGGCCGACCTGTGCAAGGTCATGCTGGAGGATTCGGCTCGCATTCAGGAGAGCGACGCGGCTCACCTGAATCGCCGGCTGAAAGCCGGCGAGCCGCCGGTGGTGCCGCTCTACACCGTGGCGGACGCAAACCAGGCCGACGATCAGTTCGTGGACCACAAGTACGCCACGCCCTTTGAGGTCTTCCCGGGTGTGCAGGCTACGTTCATTGAAGCGGGCCACATCCTTGGTTCGGCGGCTATTGCGCTGGATATTGACGACAACGGCAAACAACGCCGCTTCTGGTTCTCGGGCGATATTGGCCGCCCCGGCCTGACCCTGATCAAAGACCCAGTGATGCCCAGCGCGGCGGACACCTTGCTGATGGAAAGCACCTATGGCGACCGCAATCACCAGCCGCCCGGCCAGGCGGCCGAGCAGCTGCGCGGCATCATCGGCGATACGCTGAAGCGCGGCGGCAAAGTGATCGTGCCGGCTTTCGCCGTGGGCCGCACGCAGGAGATCGTGTATCACTTGCACCAGCTCATGGCGGCCGGCGAAGTACCCAAAGTGCCGGTTTTCGTCGACAGCCCGCTGGCGGTCAATGTTTCGGATATTTTCCGCCGCCATCCGGAGTGCCTGGATGATGAGACGCGTGAATTTTTGCAGAATGGCAATCATTCTGAAGCGCTGGGCTTCGATATGCTCACCTACATTCGCTCAGTGGATGAGTCCAAGGCGCTCAACGACCGCAAAGACCCCATGATCATCATCTCCGCTTCGGGCATGATGGAAGTCGGCCGCGTGCTGCACCACCTCGAGCACAATGTGCATGATGAGAACAGCCTGGTGCTGATCGTCTCGTGGATGGCGCCGCACACCCTCGGCCGCCGCCTGGTGGAGGGCGCTGAGCGCATCCGCATCTTCGGCACAGAGTACGACCGCAAGATCCGCGTGGCCAATGTCAACGGCTTCTCAGCCCATGCCGGGCAGGACGGCCTGCGTGAGTATGCGGCGGCGGTCAAGGACACCGTGCGCAATATCTACCTGGTGCATGGGGAAGCCGGCCCGGCGGCCGCGCTGACCGAGAAGCTGAACGGAGACGGCTTTGCGAATGTGCACTTCCCCGCAATGGGGGACGTGGCTGAGCTCTGGTAGCGGAGAATCAAAAGGGCGGGTCTTAGACCCGCCTTTTTGTTTTAGACCCTTGTTGGCACATCTCCAAGCAGCGTTGGGGATTGCTTCGTTGTTCAGCGGCTGACGCCGCTTCACGGCCTCGCAATGACAGTCATGGGCGGTGGGGCGCAGCATGCTGCGCCCCTACGAGCACCCGTGTCATTCTGACCGGGTTTGTTCATCCACACCAGAATCGCCGACACTAGACCAGGGAAGAATCCTTGCTGGCATGTCTTCCAAGCAGCGTTGGGGATTGCTTCGTTGTTCAGCGGCTGGCGCCGCTTCACGGCCTCGCAATGACAGTCATGGGCGGGGGGCGCAGCATGCTGGGCCCTAACTGTCACTTGCCCAACAACCGCGCAACCTCACTCACGATCAACTCCGGCTGGTGGAACATCACATAGTGCCCGGCCTTCTCGGCTGGCACAAAACGCGCGTTCGCCAGCGTCTCAGCCGTCTTGCGGTGAGCGGCGTTGATCGACTTGCGCTGCTTCTTGTCGAGCAGGCCCGGCTTCATGCCGCTGATCACGCTGACCTCAACGCCCTCCAGGCGGTTCGGGTTATCGCGCAGCCATTCCATGTCAGGGATAAATTGGGTGATCTCGGCCGCAAAGTTCTCGGCCGCCCGCACGGTGAAGTCATACTCATAGTGGTCTTTGCGCACATCGGCGGGCTGGTTCTTGCCCGCCCCCTGGCCCATCAGTTTGTAGAGGCCCAGCTTGGCCATCGGGATCAGCATCTTGGGGGTGGCTTCGAACTGCTTGCGCGCCGCCGGGGTGAAGAAATCCGGCGCGTGCTCGTCGCTCTGGTCTACCAGCACCAGCCCGCGCACGGCCACTTGGCCGCGGGCGGCCAGCTGGCGGATGATCGGCCCGCCCCAACTGGCTCCCACCATGATGAACGGCGCCAGCTGCGGCAGGCCGCCCAGCAGCGCGGCCAGGTCGCCGACCAGCATGTCCAGCGTATGGGCGCCGGGGCGGTCATCGCTGCGCCCGGTGCCGATGCGGTCGTAGACCAGCGTAGTGGCCAGCTTGGCCACCTCAGGCTGCACCTGGCCCCACATGGAGCCGGAGAAGCCCATGCCGGCCTCGAACACCACCGTCGGCCCGCCTTCCCCTTTGAGCCAGTAGTGCAGCTTGCGCCCGTCCGGCAGAGGGAAGTAGTTGGATTCTCCGTAGGTATGCGTCATCGTTATCCTCAATGCTTTCCAGTTTCAGACCAGTATGACTGCACGTGCATGTTGTCTTTGCCGAAGCCGTGCTCGGTTTTGAGCGCTTTGTGCAGCAGCTTCATGGTGCCGGCTTCGCCCGCCGCCCATACGAACCAGCCTGCCCGCGGGCGGCGTTGGATGGCGGCCAATAATGACTCCGGCCCGCGCCGCGCCACACGCTGCAAGTTTAACTGCGGGTGCGCTGCGATGGGGATGGCCTCGTCGTGCGCGCCGTTGCTCTCCAAATAGACTTCCAGTGAGGTGGTGGGCTTGGCGGCGGCGATGATGTTGTTGATCGCCGGGGTCGAGCACGCATCCCCGATCAGCAGGTAGCCCGCTGGCTCGGGTTGCGGCATGCGGAAGCGTGAGCCCAGGAAGGTGCCGGTGAGCGTATCGCCCGTCTGCGCCTTCTCGAACCACAGCGTGGCCGGGCCGGGCGGTTGGTGCATCAGCACGTCGACTTCAAACTCGCCTTGCGTTGGGTAGGCTGCTACCAGGGTATAGGCGCGCTGCGATTCGCGCGGGCCGCCGGCCGGGTCCGGGAACCAGAAGCGCAGCCAGGTGGCCGGGTGCCACTCGATCTCTTGCAGCAAGTGCGGGCTGGCGAAGCGGAAGCGCACAAAGTGCGGCGTGATCTCCTGCTTGCCAACCAGGGTCAATTCGTAATCGCGCGCTCCGTAGCCTTTCAGCACCAGGCCGGTCAATCCTCTGCTCACATGCATCTCCTCAATCAAAGTGCGCCAATCTTAGGTGCGCGCAGAGTGCGGGTCAATGCAGATTGGTGAACAGGGTTCTCAATGCGGGTGAGTTTGCGCCGTGCCTGCATCCCTCCGTTATAATCGCCAGTGGAGAGGTGCCAGAGTGGACGAATGGGGCAGTCTCGAAAACTGTTGTGGTCCTTGGGGCCACCGAGGGTTCGAATCCCTCCCTCTCCGCCAGAAGAAAAGACAAACCACAAAGACACAAAGGGCACAAAGTGATCTTCCAAAGATTTTGTGTTCTTTGTGTCTTTGTGGTTATGCACTGACTATTAATGAAGACTGCTGAGATCATTCGCCGCCGCTTGGCCAACCAGCATCTGGCTAGCAACCCGCTCACTACGCCGCTCGAAGTGGTAGCCGCCCAGGGCGCCGTGCAGTCACAGGATCTTTACGGCGCGCTGTGGGGCTTGGCGGCCCGCTTGCCGGCGGGCTGGACCGAGAGCGAAGTCGAGGCCTGGTTCGCGGACGGCCGCATCCTGCGCACGCACATTCTGCGACCCACCTGGCATTTTGTCACGCCGGCGGATCTGCGCTGGATGCTGATGCTCAGTGCGCCGCGCGTGCATGCCCTCAACGGCTACATGTACCGCCAGCAGGGCGTGGATGTCGCCGCCCAGAAGCGCGCCATGAAAATATTGCAGCGCAGCCTGGAAGGCGGCCGCCAACTGACCCGCAGCGAGCTGGCCGCCGCGCTGGAAGCCGGCGGCATACCGGAGGCCAAGAGCCAGCGCCTGGCCTATATCGTGATGTTCGCCGAGCTGGAGGGCTTGCTGATCAGCGGCCCGCGGCGCGGCAAGCAGTTCACTTACATGCTGCTGGACGAACGCGCCCCGGCGACCGGCCGCCTGCCGGCCCGCCAGGATGCGCTCGCTGAGCTGGCGCGGCGCTACTTCGGCGCCCGCGGCCCGGCGACCGCCCAGGACTTCGCCTGGTGGTCTGGCCTCACCCAGGCTGACTGCCGCGCTGGCGCCCAGGCCGCCGGGCTGCATAGCGCCGCGCTGGATGGCAAGACCTACTGGTGGTCAGATGAGGTATCGCCGGCCAAGAGCGCCCGCGGCGCCTGGCTGCTGCCCAATTTCGACGAATACGGCCTCGGCTTTGCCGACCGCAGCCACACCGAGCCGCAAGATTACAAATCATTCTGGGCCGGCGGCGCATTGCTGCTGCCGCATTTCTATATCATCAACGGGCGCACCGCCGGCATGTGGAAGCGCGAGCTGGACAAGCAGCAGGTGCATATCACCCTGCAGTCACCTTTCGGCGGGGATGTGGCTGCGGATGCCAAGGCGCTGAAGGCCAGCATCAAACACTATGGGGAATTTCTGGGGCTGAAGCCCGTCGTGAGCACGCTGGACTAAGCGCGGTTGAGCCAGTGCCGCCCGTTGCGCTGCAGCAGGCTGCGATACAGCTGGCGATATTCCTCAGCTTGGCGTTTGAGATCAAACTCCTGCTCGATGCGCCGGCGGCCAGCGGCCCCCAGCTGCGCCCGCAGGCCAGCATCATCCACCAACCGGGCCAGAGCGGCGGTCAGTTGCTCCACATTGTTGCTCTCGAACAGCAAACCGGTCTTGCCGTCCTGCACCAGCTCGGGGATGTCGTCCACTGCGCTGGCTACTACGGGCTTACCGGCGGCCATCGCCTCGATCAGCGAATTGGGGATGCCTTCATTATTGGGCAGCGAGACGCAGGTGGCGATGTCGTAGCCTTTGGTGACCGGGGCCGGGTCCACCAACTCGCCGGTGAAGATGACCGCCCCGCCCAGCGGGGCCGCCTCGGCCCGCAGCTGCTCAAGCATCGGCGTGGCGCCGGGCTGGGTGGTGTTGCCGCCGCAGATCACCAGGTGCACGTGCGCGTAGTGCGCCTGCTGGCGCAGCTGCTTCACCGCCGCGATCAGCAGCGAGATGTTCTTGCCGCCGCTCAGGCGTGAGGTCCGCCCGATAATGATCTTGTCCGGCCCCAGGCCAAAGCGCTCGGCCGGCGCGGCGTCGAACGCGGCCAGATCCACGCCGTTGTAGATGGTGTGGATCTTGCCGGCCGGCAGCATGCGCTGCAGATATGCGGCCATGCCGCGGGTCGAGGCCACCACCGCATCCAGCCCGTCTTTGCTGCCCAGGGCCGCGCCGCCGCGCATGCCGTCCACGCGCTCGATCACGCTGGGCACGCCCGCCAGGCGGGCCGCGTCGGCATACAGGCGCAGGTTGGCGATCTGGGCCAGATCGATACGCTGGCGCAGCAGATACCAGGCCAGCGGCAGCTTGCGGAACGGCAGCACGGCCACCTGGGCCACCTGGCGGTACTCCGGCAATACATAGTCAGAGTGGGTGGCGATGAAGTGAAAGTCAAACTCGTCGCCCAGCTCGCCCGCCAGGCGATACAGCCACTTGGGCATGCCGCCTACGCCAAACATTTGCAATAGAAAGGCGATGCGCGCTTTCATGCGGGTTTGTGGGCCAGGATGCCAAAGCCCGTGGTGTAGCTGCTCCAAGCGGGGTGCTGGGCCTGCTGGCGGTCAAAGCGCACAGCGCGCCGGCGGGCGGAGGCCATCAGGCGCGGCAGCAGCCAACGCTGCACGCGCGGCAGGGCGCCCGTGCCTTCGATGATGCGCTGCTGCCACCAGTGGCGCAGCATATCTGCCAGCACGCTGCCGAACAGGCCTTGCTTTTCGATGGCAATATCCACAAAGCCGAGGCGCTGCAGGTTCTCCTGCCAATACCATTCGGTGTAGCGCCCATAGTCGGCCGGGTCGGCGTGCTGGCGGAACAGAAAGGGCACCGTGATCAGCAGCGTGCCGCCGGGCTGCAGCACGCGCTGGATCTGTTGCAAGACCGCAAGCGGGTCAGGCACGTGTTCCAGCACTTCGGAGCACAAGACCGCCGGATAGCTCCCCGCCGCCAGCGGCAGCCGGCCGGCGTCTGCCAGCACGTCAAGCCCTTTATCCGGCACCAGGTTGAGCACGGTGACCTGCAGCCGTTCGCCGGGGCGCACGCCGCGGCCGCGGGTGCTGTGCTTTACGCCGCCCAGATCCAGCAGGCGGCTGCCTGGCGACAGGCAGCCCAGCTGGCGGGCCAGGAAGTCATCTACATGCTGGCGCCGCAGCGAATACGACAGCTCGCTGTCCAGCGGCACGGCGAGCGGCTCGGTCATTCAGCCCCTAGCTTACGCAGAAAGATGTACTGGTCTCGGCCGATGCCGAAGGTTTTGGTGAACCAGTAGGGAAGTTTGTTGGCCCCCCGCACCGGCGCCCACATCTTCAGCCAGTTGAGTTCAATGCGCAGGGTCAGCACATTGCGCGCAAAGAAGATTCGGTTAAGCTGCGGGGCGGTGACAAAGTTCACCGTGCGCAGGAAAGCCGGTGAGCGTCCCCTCAGTAGCAAGCCCAGCGCGGTCAGCCAGCGTGGGCTGAAGGGCAGGCGGGTGATCTTGTAATGCCCTTCGTAGGGGAAGCGGTATTCGGGCGTTTGAATGTAGACCAAGCCGCCTGTTTTGCACACCCGCAGCATTTCATCAATTGTCTTCTCTACGTCCTGTACATGCTCCAGCACGGTGTAGCAGTAGACAAAATCGAAGCTCTCGTCAGGGTGGGGGATCTGCTCGGCGGCCGCCTGCTGAAAGCGCTCGGGCGGGATGTTGTAAAGCTCGGCCTTGAGGGCCAGGATCTGCATCGCCTTGTCGTACGGCTCGATCCCGTGCACTTCGGCGCCGCGCTGGTGCAACACCACGCTCTCGGCACCTGTGCCAGCGCCGACCACCAGCACCCGCTGGCCTGCAAAGTTGACCCCCATCCACTTCTCCACTTTGCGGATGTTCGGCTCGGCGAAGGTGCGCTCCTCATCTATCCGGGTCTCGATGCGCTCGCGCCAATCCACCAGGCTCAGGTTCTTGCGGTAGTAGTTCTCATAGTATTGGCGCAGCAGGCCATCGATCTGGGCGCGCAGGGTGGATGCTTGGTCAGTCATGGGTGTTTGCTCTTACAGCTAAGCCGTCATTCTAACCCTGACATGCTAATACGAATCCAATATGCCGTTAACGCCCCTCTTGCGTTGCCGCACTATTCTTTAGAACGTATGTGACCAAGCCATACAAACTTATCAATAGGAGCAAGAAATGTCCAAAATCATAGGTATTGACCTGGGTACCACCAACAGCGTGGTTGCCACGATCGAAGGCGGCGAACCGGTCGTCATCTCGACGGCCGAGGGCGGCCGCCTGCTGCCCTCCGTGGTCGCTTTCAGCAAGAACGGTGAGCGCCTGGTGGGCCAAACCGCCAAGCGCCAGGCCGTGATCAACCCGGAGAACACCGTCTCGTCCATCAAGCGTTTCATCGGCCGCCGCTTTGCGGATGTGGCCGACGAGCGCAGCATGGTTCCTTACGACGTGGTCGAAGGCGCCGGCGGCGATGCCCGCGTCAAGCTGCCCGCCACTGGCAAGGAATACAGCCCGCAGGAGATCTCGGCCATGGTGCTGGGCAAGCTCAAGGCGGACGCGGAAGCCTACCTGGGCGAGAAGGTAAGCCAGGCGGTCATCACCGTGCCGGCTTACTTCAACGACAGCCAGCGCCAGGCCACCAAGGATGCCGGCAAGATCGCCGGCCTGGATGTGCTGCGCATCATCAACGAGCCCACCGCGGCCGCTTTGGCCTACGGGCTGGACAAGAAGTCCAATGAAACCATCCTTGTGTTCGACCTGGGTGGCGGTACGTTTGACGTCAGCCTGCTGGAAGTGGGCGACGGCGTGATCGAAGTCAAGAGCACCAACGGTGACACCCATTTGGGTGGTGATGACTGGGATGAAGCCATCGTCAACTGGCTGGCCGACGAATACAAGAAGGATCACGGCATTGACCTGCGGGCTGACCGCCAGGCGCTGCAACGCCTGCGTGAAGCTGCCGAGAAGGCCAAGATCGAACTTTCCACGCTGACGGAGACCGAGATCAATCTGCCGTACGTCACGGCGGATGCCTCTGGCCCCAAGCACCTGCAGTACAAGCTGAGCCGCGCCAAGTTTGAGCAGCTCACGGAGAGCCTGCTGGCCCGCCTGCGCGGCCCGTTCGAGGCCGCCATGAAGGACGCCGGTTTGGAGACCAGCGCCATTGATGAAGTCGTGCTGGTGGGTGGTTCCACCCGCATGCCGATGGTGCAGGAGCTGGTGCGCAGCTTGAGCGGCAAAGAGCCGCACAAGGGCGTCAATCCTGACGAAGTCGTTGCCGTGGGCGCCGCCATTCAGGCTGGCGTGCTGGGCGGCGAGGTCAAGGATGTGTTGCTGCTGGATGTGACTCCGCTTTCCCTGGGCGTCGAAACCCTGGGCGGCGTGATGACCAAGATGATCGAGCGCAACACCACCATCCCGGTCAAGAAGACCGAGGTGTACTCGACCGCCGAGGACAACCAGACCGCGGTTGATATCCACATCCTGCAGGGTGAGCGCACCCAGGCGGCCGACAACATGAGCCTGGGCCACTTCCGCCTGGATGGCATTCCGGCCGCTCCGCGCGGCCTACCCAAGGTCGAGGTGACCTTTGACATCGATGCCAACGGCATCCTCAGCGTCACCGCCAAGGATCAGGCCAGCGGCAAGGAGCAGCGCATCACCGTGACCGCCTCCACCAACCTCAGCAAGAATGAGGTGGAGCGCATGGTCGAGCAGGCCAAGGCGCACGAGAGCGAAGACCGCCAGCGCCGTGAGCTGGTGGAAGCCCGCAACGCGGCCGACAGCCTGGCCTACCAGACCGAGAAGACCTTGAAAGAACTCGGCGACAAGGTGCCGGCTGCCGAGCGCAGCAACATCGAAGCCAAGGTGAAGGAACTGCGCACTGCGGTGGAAGGCGAAGACCGCCAGCGCATCCAGCAGCTCAGCGAGGAATTGCAGAACGCGTTCCACGCCATCAGCCAGCAGTTGTACGTTCAGGAGCAGACCGCCAATGGCGCGGCCGCGCAAAACGGCAGCGGCGCCAATGGCCATGCGCCGGAAGATGAAGGCGTGGTTGAAGGTGAATTCCGCGAGGCGTAAGCCACGCGTATCACACACGCTAACAAAAATGCGAGCCAACGGCTCGCATTTTTGTTTTTCACTAGTTTTCTTACAGCGATGCAAATAGTTAATAGCTTTGTTCATAGGCAAAAGTCTGTTTTCTTGCATGCATGCAAAGAGTCTTAATACGAACCCGATTCTATTAATCCGCGCATTTTGTAACGCGCGTTGAGATGCGTGCGTTCGTCAGGGTAGCAGCGCGCAGTCAATGCTGTACAAGGAGGAACTTAGCAATGGAAAATCAAAATCGTCGTAAGTGGCTGCTGGCTACAGTGCTTGCCTTACTAGGGGCTGCAACCCTGTGTGTTTGGGGTGCCGCCGCTGCAGGTTTTCGCTTCAGCTCGCCGCCGCTGGAAGCCGCCATTCAGGCTTTCAATGAAAACCGCGCCCAACAGCCGCCCAACACCGGCGTGGGTGGAGATGTGAACATCTCCGTCCCGGGTGGTGGTAACGGCAACGGCAATGGCGGTGACAACGGGGGTGGGGATGGTGACGGCAACGGGAATGGCAACGGCAACGGCGGGGGTAATGGGGGCGGCGGCGGATCGGGTGACTCCGGCTGTTTGCTGGGCTTCCTGTGTCTGGATGCCAGCGTCAACACCGGCGGCTCGACTTCCAGCCCGGCCGGCGGTCTGAACATTGACGTGGATGCTGACACCAACCGCAATGGCATCAATGTGGATGCTGATGTGAACACCGGCGAGACCGAGCGTTGTTTCCTGGGCTTGCTGTGCATCAACTCCAACACGGATGCCAGCCTGACCCCCCGTGTTCAGGTGGATAGCGCCTCTGCCATCCAGGTCAACACCCAATCCATCAACGGGCTGGTCGTCGATGCTCAGGTGGATGCCAATGTGGATCGGGCCGTGAATGTGGACGCCAACGTCAACACCAAGGCGAACAGCAATAACTGGCTCGACAACCTGCTGAATTTGTTCGTCAACGTAAACTAACTGTGCTGCGCCTGCTGTAAGGTTCAAAACAAGCCCCTGCCGAATAATGGCAGGGGCTTGTTTTTTGCTATCGTCTGCGCCCGGGGCGGTTGCCGCTGTCGCGGCGGCCGCCATCCCGGCGACCCCCATCCCGGCGGCCGGAGCCCTGGCCCCCGCCGCCTTCCGGCGGCCGTGGGCTGGCGGCTTTGGCCGCCGCGGCGATCACCTGCTGCGGGTGGGCGGCGGCATGGTAGCTGTCGTCTAGCAGCATGGCCAGCAGGGCCTGGCCTTCATCCGTCTCGGCCAGTTGCCGCGCCAGCTGGCGGAAGCGCTGGCTGCGCTCGACGCGCAGTTTGTCACGGCCGCGCAACTCGGCCTCCAGTTGGGCGGTCAGTCGCTGCGACACGATGCTGGCTACGTCCTCCTCGGTGGGGGCCGGGCGTTCGGTGAATTCGATCTTGTAGATGGAGGCGATCTTCTTAAGCTCGCGCTCCTCGATGCCGGTAATGATCAGGCTGATCGCCACGCCGCCCGCACCGGCCCGGCCGGTGCGCCCGGCCCGGTGGATGTACAGCTCGGCCTCTTCGGGCGGCTCGTACAGGATCACCAGCTCGAGTTCGGGGATGTCAATGCCGCGGGCGGCCACATCCGTGGCCACCAGAAAGTTCAGCGAGCCGTCCTTCAGCTGCGCCAGCACCTTCTCGCGCGCCGCCTGTGAGAGCTCTGAGCTAAGCTCGGCTGCGTTGAAGCCAAAACGCTGCAGCACGGTGGTGACGTAGTTCACGCGCACCTTGGTATTGCAGAAAATGATGGCCTGGTGCGGGTTCTCGATCTCCAACAGGCGCACCAGCGTGCGATCTTTGTCCATACGCGGCACGGTCATCACCACATGCTCTACGTTGGTGACATGCACATGGTCGCGGCTCAGGCTCAGGAAGTCCGGTGCATTGAGGAAGCGCTGCGCCAGGCTCTGCACCGTCTGCGGGAAGGTGGCCGAGAACATGCTGGCCTGCACGCCCTGTTTGGGCAGGTAGCGCTGCACCTCCAGCATGTCAGGGTAAAAACCCATCGAGAGCATGCGGTCGGCTTCATCCAGCACGAGCATGCGCAGCGCGCTCAGGCTCAGGTTGCGCTTCAACAAATGGTCCAGCACGCGGCCGGGCGTACCCACGATCACCTGCGCGCCGCGCTCGAAACCTTCCAGCTGCGGGCCGTAGCCCACGCCGCCGTAGACCGGCACGACCTCGAGCCCGCTGCCGGGGAACAGCACCTGGGCGTCCTTGGTGACCTGGCTGGCCAGCTCACGCGTCGGCACCAGCACCAGCGCCTGGGCTTCCTTGCGGCTGGCGTCCAGCCGCTCCAGCATGGGCAGCAGGAACGCGCCGGTCTTGCCGCTGCCGGTGCGGGCTTGCACCATCAGATCTTTGCCTTCCAGCATATAGGGGATGGATTTGGCCTGCACTGGCGTCAGTTGCGTCCAGCCGGCGCGCTGGGCGGCTTCCTGGATGCGGCTGCTTAATTGTGCGAGCGTGGTCTCGGGCAGGGGGTTCGTAGGCTCAATAGGTTCCATGTATACTTTCGTTGGGGGCTTGAAGTTGTAGCTTCATTATAGTGGCTGCAACACGCGTTGTTCCCATGGAGGCACAGATGAAAACTTGGCAGGATTCCACCGCGTTCATCACCGGGGCAGGCTCGGGCATCGGCCGCGCCCTGGCGCAGGCCATCGCCGCCCGCGGCGGCTATGTGTACCTGGCGGATGTGGACGGCGCTGCGGCCCAGGCCGCAGCCGCCGCCATTGGCGCGCGGGCCACAGCCGTGCAGCTGGATGTGCGCGATGCGGATGCCTTCCGCGCCCGTGTGCACGAGGCCGCCCAGCAGCGCGGCACGCTGGACTACATATTCAACAACGCCGGCATCGGCATCGCCGGCGAGGCTTACGAGATCCCGGCCGAGGCCTGGCAACGCATCATCGACATCAATGTTGGCGGCACACTCAACGGCATCGCCGCCGCCTACCCCCTCATGGTGGAGCAGCGCAGTGGGCATATCATCAACACCGCCTCGCTGGCCGGCCTCGGCCCTGCGCCGCTGCTGGCCCCGTACTCGATGACCAAGCACGCCATCGTCGGCCTGAGCCACAGTTTGCGCATTGAGGCTGCCGCCTACGGGGTGCGGGTCAGTGTGCTGTGCCCCGCCTCAGTGGAGACGCCTATGCTGGATGCGCCGCCCCCGGCCGATATCAAGGACATGCCTTGGACGCCAGACGTGCGCCGTTTCCTCACCAAACTGGCCGGGCCGCCGTACCCGGCCGACAAGTTCGCCGCCGAAGCCTTGCGTGGCGTGGAGAAGAACGCCGCCACTATCGTGGCGCCGGCGCGGGCGCGCATGGTCTGGTATCTGGGGCGTCTGGCGCCTGGCCTGGTCGAGAAAGCCAGCCTGGGCGCGGTTGCCTCAGAGCGCGCCAGCCGCGCCTGACCGCGCTGCGTTGCTTTAGTCCGCCTTAATGTGCGGATGATAGAATCGCTCTGCGCGGTGGTTGCGCGCACTTATTCCCATGCAAGAGCCCTATCTCAGCCCCAGTAACAGACGCCGCCGCCCACCGACACCCGGTTGGCTGCGCATCCTTGCCATCGTGGTGGGCGTGGTGCTGCTGGCCGTGCTTGTGTACAACCTGCCGCCGGTCAAAGAGCGCCTGGCCTGGCGCATAGACGCGCTGCGCACCAGCATCGTCTATTTTTTCAACCCGCCGGAAGAAGCGGTGTTCCAGCCGCAGATCACCACCATCAGCCAGCCCACCCAGCAGCCGACGCGCACACTGGAGCCCACCGCCGAGGCGACCGCCGTGCCGCTGCCGCCCCGCGTGCAGCTGGACGGCTTCACCTATGTGGACCAGCACAACCGCTGGAACTACTGCGGCCCGGCCAACATGACCATGGCGCTCAACTTCTGGGGCTGGCAGGGTGATCGGGATGATGTGGCCCGCTACGTCAAGCCCGGCATCGGCAACAACCCCAACCAGCCCGAAGACAAGAACGTAATGCCGTACGAGATGCAGGACTTCGTCAATACGCAAGTCCCGGGCATGCAGGCCCTGATCCGCATGGGCGGCGAGCTTGAGACGCTCAAGCGCCTGCTGGCCGCCGGCTATCCCGCCATCGTCGAGAAGGGTTACTACGCCACGGATGCCAGCGGTAAATATTCCTGGCTGGGGCACTACCAGTTCGTCACCGGCTATGACGACGCCGAAGGCGTCTTCATAGTCCAGGATACCTACGAGCGCGGCGGCGAGAACAACACCGGCAAGAACATGCGCTGGCCCTACGATGATTTCCATTCCGCTTGGCGCCAGTTCAACTTCTTGTTCATCGTGGTTTACCCGGAAGGGCAGCAGGCCGCCGTGCTCGAGGCGCTCGGCCCGTGGGCCGATGAGGACTGGGCTATCGCCAACGCCATGCAGATCGCCCGCGCTGACACCGAAATCCTCACTGGATTCGATGCGTACTATGCCTGGTTCAATGTAGGCACCAGCCATGTCCGCCTCTTCGAGTACGCCGACGCGGCCCACGCCTATGACTATGCCTTCCAGCTATATGAGGGCCTGAGTCCGTCTGATCTGCGCCCATACCGTATGCTCTGGTATCAGAGCTGGCCATACTGGGCTTATTACTACAGCGCCCGCTACCAGGATACGATCAACTTGGCCAACTTTACTCTCACCCAGACCATCGCCGAGCCCACGCTGGAAGAGAGCATCTACTGGCGCGGCCTGGCCCGCGAAGCCATCGGCGAGATCGACAACGCCATCGCCGACTACCGCGAAGCCGTGCGCCTCAACCCCAACTTCAGCGCCGGCATCGCTCAACTGCAACGCCTGGGAGTAGCACCCTAAAGGCCACACAACATGAAGATCCTGCACTTCGCTGACGCCCACATCGACATGGCCAACACCGGCCGCCAGGACCCTGATACCGGCCTGCCCATCCGCGTGATGGATTATCTGCGTTCGCTGGACGAGATCGTTGACACTGCCATCCGCGAGAAGGTGGACTTGGTACTCTTCGCCGGCGATGCCTATAAAGACCGCAACCCCGCTCCCACCTTCATGCGCGAGTGGGGCCGCCGCATGATCAAGCTCTCCAAAGCGCGCATCCCCACAGTCCTGCTGGTCGGCAACCATGACCTCTCGCCCAGCCTGGGCCGCGCCCACGCGCTGGAGGAATACGCCACGCTGGAAGTGCCGTATATCAAAGTGCTCGACCAGCCGCAGTTCCTCGGCCCGGCCGATCTGTGGGATCTGCCGTTGCAGATCATTGCGCTGCCGTGGATCACGCGCTCCGGCATGCTGGCTTTCCTCGCCAGCCAGGGTGAAGCCGCCGGTGACATCTACGAGCAGATGGCCGAGCGCCTCAGCGCCCTGGTGACCGGCTACCTGGAAGACGACGCCGATCACAGTCTGCCGGTCGTGATGGCAGCCCATGCCTCAGTACAGGGCGCGGTGTACGGCGGCGAGCATACGGTGATGCTGGGCAACGACCTGGTGCTATCCGGCAGCCTGGTGAAGGACAAGCGCCTCGACTATGTGGCCCTGGGCCACATCCACAAGAAGCAAAATCTCAACGAGGGCGGCCAACCCCCGGTGGTGTACCCCGGCTCCATTGAGCGCATTGATTTTGGTGAGGCACGCGACGACAAGTTCTTCGTTATCGCCGATGTGAACAAAGGCAATACTCAACTCGATTGGCGCCAACTGCGCAACATCCGCAAATTCTGGACCGGCTCAGTCACCCCCGAGAATGAGCTCAACGTAACGAGCGAGATCATCGCCGAGCTACCCTCCGCGGCCGAGATGCAGGACGCGATCGTGCGCCTGGTGGTGTATTACCCGCGTGAATGGGAGCTTTTCATTGATGAGGCCCGCATCCGCGGGGCGGCCGCCAACGCCTTCGAGTTCCATCTCATCAAGCGCCCGCAAGTGGGCCTGCGCAGCCGCATCGCCGAAGGCCGCGTGGTGAGCGAGATGACTCCGTATGACCTGCTCGACATCTACTGGGACACCATCCAGCTCAGCGATGAGGCCTCGCGTAGCACGCTGACCCAGCTGGCGCGTGACATCATCGAAACCCCGCTGCAGGACGAGTCGTGAGGCCGGCCAGCCCGCGCCTGCCCATAGGGGTCAGCCTGCTGGCCGTGGCCGGCCTGCTGCTGGCCGCCTGCACGCCGCCCAACACACGCTTGCCGACCCTGACCCCAACGGCGGGGCGCACGCCCACGGTTTCGCCCACGGCGCAGGCGGTGGCTACCGTGCAGCCGGAGACCGCCCTGGAGCTGCATGAGCTGGGCTGGCTCACCTTCACCGCCAGCATCGGTGGGCGGCGGGATGTGTGGCTGATGCGCCCGGATGGCAGCCAGGAGATCAACCTGACCGGCGATTTCCCCAACGGCTTCGCCGAAGCGCCGGTCTGGTCGCCGGATGGCAGCGGCATCGCTTACGATGCCATCCCCAACTCTGACGTTTCGCGCGATATCTATTACATGACCCTGGCCGACCGCGAGCAGGTGGCACTCACTTCGCTGCCCGGCTTCGACTGCTATCCCAGCTTCTCGCCTGACGGCAGCATGATCGTCTACATGTCGGAGCGGGACGGCAACCGCGACCTGTTCATCATGGATCGTGAGGGCAACGAACTGCTGCAGCTGACTGACCATGTTGCCTATGATTACGAACCGGCCTGGTCGCCGGATGGAACCCAGATCGCCTTCACCTCACGGCGCACCGGCAACTCTGAGATATTCATCATCAATGCCGATGGCACTGACCTGCGCCAGCTGACTGACCAGTGGGGGCTGGACTGGCGTCCCTCGTGGTCGCCGGATGGCGAATGGATCGCCTTCGAGACCTGGCGCAACGGCAACGCCGACATCTACATGATGCGCCCGGATGGCAGCGACCTGACCCAGCTCACCAAGAACCCGTCTGAGGACGGCCATCCCACTTTTTCGCCGGATGGGCGCTATGTGGTCTTCCACTCCTCGCGAGCGGGCAACTTCCAGCTCTTTATTCTGGAGGTGGCCGATCCCGAAAACCAATGGCACCTGCCCACCACTAGCCCGTATGCGCTGCTGCCGGCCTGGTCGCCTGTGGCCGAGCTGCCGGCCTCGGCGTTGGCCGGCCTGACCCAGCTAGAGCAAGAAGCCACCCCGGAAGGCGAGGACTAGGTAGCATGCCGCTGTCTTCGGTCTTCTCCACCCCGGCGCAGCGTACAGAAAAAGAAACCCTGCCTATTTTGCGTGCGTTGATCGAGCGCTATCAAGACGAGCAGCCCTTTGAGGGGCTGCTCGTTGCGTTTTCGCATATCCTGGTGCGCAACTCGCTGGCGGTGGCCGAGGCGCTGGCGGCCGGCGGTGCCGAGCTGGTGCTGTGTGACGCCTACCGCAGTCCGGCCTCGGCCGCGGTGGAGGCCGAGCTGGCCGCCGCAGGCGTGGCGGTGCTGCCTGTGGCTGACGCTGCCCAAGCCGCCGATATTTTCGTGGATGTGAATGCGGCCCTGGGCCGAAAGCGCACGCCGCGGGCCGCGGCCGAGGTGACCCGCACGGGCGTGGTGCACTACACCAACATTGCCTGCCCGGTGGTGAGCGCGGATGATTGCAAGGCCAAGCGCATCGAAGGCTTCTTTGGCACGGGTGATGGTTTCCTGCGCGCCTGGCAGCTGCTGCGCCCGGCTGACCCGCTGCCTGGCAAGCGCGCTGTGCTGTTCGGCTACGGCAAGATCGGCCGCGGCGTGGCCCGCCGCGTGCGCGCTGCCGGCGTGCACCTGACGGTCATTGACGCCAGCCCGGCCGCCCGCCGCCTGGCCGAGGCCGAAGGCTACGACACGCTCGACTCGGCCCCGCTGCCCGCCCTGCAAAGCATCCTGGCCGCCACCGACATCGTGATCTCGGTCACCGGCCAGCCCGGCTTGCACAGCCGCCTGCTGCCGGCCGCCTGGCTGCGCACCAACCTGCCGGTGCTGGTCAGCCTGGGCGCCGAAGACGAATACGGCCCGGCCTTCTCAGAGCATGAGGTGCTGGGCGGCACGCAGGTGCCGTTCAACTTTCACTTGGCCCAGCCCACGCTCAACCGTTACGTCGACCCGGCCCTGGCCGCCCACGTGATGGCGCTGGAGGCCTGGGCCACGCAGCCCAACGCTTACGCCCCGGGCATCCATGCCCTGCCGCCCGAGATGGACCGCTGGATTATCGCCCAGTGGCGCCGCGCCTGGCCGGAGGAGAACCTGGAAGGGATCGGGGAGGAATTGGGGCTGGAGTGAGTATCCTTGACGGTACACGACTAAGCTTATGGTGAGAGGCGTCGTAAAATGTTGACAAGTGTATAGTTGAGGGTACACTTTGTTATTAGGTGCACAAAGTATGGGGTCAGCTTCTTAGAAGCTTGTTCCTCAGTGGTCGATATAAAATGTCACGTAAAGTTCTAAGGGCCAGCGTGCATTAGGTGAGATGAATCCGATGCCGCGGAAGATAGGGATAGAAAGGGGTGAACTGTTGGTTGAAGCAAAATTCGTTGCAGATTATTTTCTTCACAGAGCAAGGGAAGACGAAGAACTGATTTCAAACATGAAGCTGCAAAAGCTTCTTTACTACGCGCAAGGTTTCCACTTAGCGATGTTTGATGTTTCGCTATTCAAGGAAGAAATTGTTCGCTGGATGCATGGGCCTGTCGTGCGTGACCTCTACTTTGAGTACAACAAATACGGAGCGGGATCAATAGAGTATCCCGCCGAAGTAAATTTTGACATGTTCACAAACGAGCAACTTGAGTTGCTTGGTGAAGTGCATGATGTCTACGGTCAGTTTTCTGCATGGGCCCTTCGCAACATGACTCATGAAGAACCGCCATATGAACAAACTAGGGAAAATCAAGTGATCACTACTGCTCTAATGGCAGACTATTTCAAGACACAAGTTTTGAATGGCGAAAGATAGGGGTTACCGAAGAAAGATACCTGGGGGCAAGGCGCAAGGATCGAAACATATACAAAATCCCCCAGAAGTTGGATCCACCAACCATCTGGGGGCTTGTTTTTGTTTCCGTCATATCGACTATCATAACGGCGCGCACGACAATCTGAATGGTTTTCTAGATAAACTCAGAATCCTCAGCTCTATGACTTGGCAAGAGATTATGCACTCACCCAAGGAAGTTAGTGGGAGCGAACCGATGGCACTCGACAGAATTCGCGCCCCGCGCCCGGCCTTCCTTACAGCAGATGTATCAATAGTCTCGGTGTTTCGTTATCACGGTTCAAAGAGCAGATTCATTGGTCATCGTGACGGATCTGTTTTCCGCATAATTTGGATAGATGCCAATTGCGAATTGTACGAACACTAGATTCTTGTCGCTTTTATACACAAATCCTTTTCGCTAATAATCATTGTTATTTTATACCGTTGAGAGTTATCGGTTAGGGCTGAGCTGGAGCTTCTTGTAAACACTGTTCTCACTGTCCCTTTTTGAAAAGGTCCTTAATCAGCTTCGCTATCTACTCTATGCTAATTGTTCAAGTCCAAAGGGGAGCATGTCCTAGTCCCGCAACCTAACCACTAACAGGATTCTGTTCTCAATAGCCAATGCCTGCAACCGCCGCCCGCTCACACCTAATGCGTGCATGGCCTCTTTCGCGCCCGGGTCTCTCCATCCTTCTGACATAACTGGACAGTACGGTTTATCTGCTCTATCTGTGTCTATCTGTGTTCATCTGTGGACTAATCCCCCACTACTTACCATTCCCCAGTTTCTTCTCCAACCGCGCCGCCCGCTGCTGCAGCTGCGGCTCCCAGTGCACGCGCTCAAAGTGGGTGGGCCGCTTGCGGCGCACCACGTTGAGCGCCGTCACCGTGTACTCCAGTGCCAGCGTGTACTCGCGCGTCTTGTGCTCGTAGTACTTGGCGATCTCCACATGGGCGTAGACTTGCCCGTCGGCGGCGGCCTGCAGCCACAGCTGCAGCGCCGCCTCGTAATTGCCGCGCCGCCGGAACAGCGCCGCCAGCCGCTCCAGCAGCTGGCCGCGCTTCTCGTCCGGCAGCTCCATCGAGAGCGTGCCCTGAAAGACTTCAATGGCCTCTTCGGCGAAGCCGGTGTCCGCCAGCAGCCGCCCGATGGCGGCCATCTCGCTGCCGTGCTGCACCAGCTCCATCGGCGTCTCCAGCTTGCGGGCAATATGCTCCAGCAGTGAGGCCATGCTGACCACATCCATACGGTTGTGATAGAAGGCGCCGGCCAGCGGGCGGGCGTCACCGGTGTGCATGTAATCCATGAACAGTTGCGGCAACAGCCAGCCTGGCAGATCCTCGCCGGTGCGGGTGATACCCAGCAGCTGTGCTTCCAGGTCGCCCAGGGCGCGGCTCGGCAACAGGTCTTTCCACAAGCGGCGCGCAATATGCAGCAGGTCGATATGCGGCAAACTTCGCAACGGCGAGCGCAGGCCGTTGGCCAGGTAGCGGTTGGCGAGCAGCGGCAAATCGAAGCTCTTGCCGTTGAAGGTCACCAGCGCGTCGTCAGGCGTGATGGCCTGGTCGAGCAGGTGCTGCATGGCGCGCTCCTCAGCCGGTTCACGCAGGAACAGCTGTACGCAGCGGAAGCCGCCCGCCTCGAAGCGTCCCATCCCGATCAGGAAAGCCATCGTGCCGCTGCCCCACAGGCCAGTCGCCTCGGTATCGAGGAACAGGAAGCGCTCGGCCGGGATCAGCGCCAGGCGCGTGTCGCCCGCCCAGGCGGCCATGCGTTGCATGGCCGCCGGGAAGCGCAGCAGGTGCTGGCCATGCGGCTCGTCGGCGGGGATGAAGTGCTCGACCACATAGGCCTCACCAAAGTCGGTGGGCTGCACGCGGCCGGGCACGACCTGCTCGATGCCGAAAGCAACCTGCTGCACAGCAGCGGGTTGCTTTGGCGTCAGTTCGCCGGCGCCGAGCTTGACGCCAAGCGCTTTTAGTCGGTCAGAAAGGGAGGCCATGGTTGCTGGTACCTGTCATTGCGAGGACGTGAAGCGGCGTAGCTGCTGAACGACGAAGCAATCTCCAAGACGATCGACTGCAAGAATGGGGATTGCTTCGGTCGGCTGCATTGGCATGCAGCCTCTCTCGCAATGACGGTGCTCGTGGGGTTGAGCATGAACTTATCCATTGTTATCCGCCATCGCGGCTGTTTCCGCCGGCCGCGATGCCAGCTCGCGCAGCAGGGCCAGCGTCTCGCGCTTGCTGCCCTGACCCTGCTCGCCGCCTGGGCCAACGCACGATGGACAGCCGTCCTTGCAGCCACAGTTGGCCACCAGTTCCAGCGCGGCCGCCATCAGCTCGCCGTGCAGCTCGAACAGGCGTTCGCTGAATCCCAGCGCATTGCCGACATTGTCGTACATCACCACCACCGGCCCGCCCTCGGCCAGATCTGAGCGCGGGTCGGAGTGCACACCCAGGTCGCTCGGGTCGCACATCAGGTACAGCGGCGCCAGGTGGCGCAGCACGAACGACAGCCCGGCCAGCCCGCTGCGCATCGCCACCACCGCTTCGGCGCGACGGTGGCAGGCGGGGCACAGGCTTATGAGGTTCTCGAGCTTGTTGCCCTCCTCGTACGAGCGGAAGCTGCGCAGCGGCTGCTTATGGTGCACATCCAGCGGCTCGCCGGCGCCGCACACCTGGCAGCGGTGCCCGTCGCGCTCCAGCGCCGCCTTGCGCACCGCCGCCCAGGCCGGGCCGTAGTCGTTGGCGTCGTTGGTCCACAAACCTTGCTCGCGCAGGCGCACAATCGTGTCCTCGCCGATACCAAACCAGTATCCGTACGTGTTGAGCTCGATCGGCGGCAGGCTGAGCTGCCCGCCACCCGGATTCTCCGGGTCGGCCAGGCCGCTGCCGCTCCACTGGATCTTGTCGTAGCCGGTGATCTCGACCGTGATGTTGAGCTCGCCATAATGCTTGCTGCCGCCCGGCGCAGGCTGCTGCTTGTGCTCTTCCACCAGCGAGACGGTGCTGCGGCTCTTGGGTACGGTGTAATAGTCGGCTTCGATGGGGCGCAGGTAGGCGACCTTCTCGTCAAGATCCAGCTTGTCGACAAAATAGGTGCGCCCATCGTGAATGTAGATCGCATCCGGATGCACCAGCCACAGCGCCGCGTTCGGCTCCACTTCGCCGACCAGCTGCCATGCGCCGTTGTCGTCGCGCGCCTGGATGACCACCGAGTCGGTGCTGGCACCGCGCAGGCTCACCGCGCGGGAGGGTTGCTGCTCCTGCATCCAATAGTATTTTCCGCCCGAGGCGCGCAGTTCGCCGCCCTCGGCCAGCAGGCGTAGAAATTCATCCACCTCGGCGGCTGGCACCGTGCCGAAGCTCTCGCCCGGCTGGAAGGGCAACTCGAAGGCCGCGCAGCGCAGGTGCGAGAGCAGGATGAGCAGATTGTCCGGGTTGATGAGGGCGCGCTCCGGTGTGCGGCCCAGCAGATATTCCGGGTGGCGCGCCAGATATTGGTCGAGCGGATTGGCCGAGGCCACCAGCACGCCGAGGGCTGGCTGCTCGCCGCGGCCCGAGCGCCCGGCCTGCTGCCAGGTGGCCGCTACACTGCCCGGGTAGCCGGCCAGCACGGCCGCGCCCATGCCGCCAATGTCCACGCCCAGCTCCAGCGCGTTGGTGGCCACCACGGCGCGCAGCTCGCCGCTGCGCAGGCCGCTCTCGATCTCACGCCGCTCGGCGGCCAGGTAGCCGCCGCGGTAACCGCGGATGCTGGCTTCGCCGGCCGCGGTGCGGTCACGCAGATTCTTGAGCATCACTTCCACCATGCGGCGCGTGCGCCCGAACAGGATCGTCTGCACATCATAGGCCAGCAGGTCGCTCACCAGGCGCACGCTCTCCTGGTACAGGCTGGCGCGTAGGCCCAGCTGCTCGTCCACCACCGGCGGGTTATAGACCAGGAAGTTGCGCGGGCCGCGTGGCGCGCCGTCTTCTTCGATTAGCGTGACCTCGCGTTCGATCAGGCGCTCGGCCAGCTCACGCGGGTTGGCGATGGTGGCCGACGCCAGCACGAACTGCGGCCGCGCCCCATAGAAGCGCGTGACCCGCGCCAGCCGCCGCAGCACATTGGCCACATGCGAACCGAACACGCCGCGGTAATAGTGCATCTCGTCGATGACGATGTAGCGCAGATTGCCGAAGAACTCGGCCCACTGGGTGTGCGAGGGCAGGATGCTGTAGTGCAGCATGTCCGGATTGCTGATCAGCAGGTGCGCTTTGCGGCGGATGTTGGCGCGGTGGTGCGTAGGCGTATCGCCGTCGTAAGCCGCGGCCGGCACGCTGCCGGTGGCCGATGCCGCTGCCAGCCAGGTGTCCAGCTCGTCGCGCTGGTCGTGTGCCAGGGCCTTGGTGGGGAACAGGTACAGCGCCCGCGCCGTGTCATCCCGCAGCAAGGTGTCGAGAATCGGCAGGTTGTAGCACAGGGTCTTGCCGCTGGCCGTGCCGGTGACCACGGCCACGTCTTCGCCGGCCCGCAGCCCGCGCCAGGCGGCCGCCTGGTGGCTATACAACTGGCCGTAGCCGAGCCGGGCAAAGGCTGCAGCCAGCGCCGGATGGAGCTCGTTCGGCAGCGGCTCGTAGCGGCCCGGCCGGGCCGGGTCGCGATGCCAGCGGGTAACGTTGCCGCCCACGCCAGGCTCAGCCCGCCAGTGGGCCAGCAAGGCTTCCAAATTCGCCATGCGGGAATTCTAGCAGAATTGGAACGGATATTCTATAAGCAGAGGAATTGACTGTAGGCAGAATCAAAAAGAGCGCTGCGATTTTGCAGCGCTCTTTTTTTGAGTTAATCCAACGTACCTTCAAATATCCATGGGCCTGTGACGATTTCAATGAAGGCTTCGTAGATCAGCCTGTGAGCGTCCTCTTCGGAGAGCGTGTCTGGTTTGCTGACCAATTCCGGCCCATAGAAGCCGGCCCCTTCGACGCACCGGATGACGATCCCCGTGCCTGCCGCATCCAGTTTCTGTTGCGCAGACGGGCAGTCCAGGCTATCAGGGAAAGAGGTTTCCAACCGCGGCACCACAATGCGGAAATCGGTGATGTCAGTCTCGCCTGCAGGGAAGCGCATATAGTCACAGCGTTGTTGCGAGTCTATGTCCGTTGAGGGATCCAGCAAGCCAACTTCAAAGACCTGGATCGTTTCTTCGCCGATCTCCAACGAAGTCTTGCCGGAGAGCAACCAGTCGGCGCGGCTGGGGCGTTCAAAGCAAACATCAGCCATGGAATAGCCCTGCTCCATACGGAAGTTACTGGCTTGGACTGCAGGCGTTTTGTTCTCCTGTGCTTCAGAAACAGCTGCCTGGCTTTGCTCACTTAGGTTGGCTGCCACCGCAGGTTGGCTGGCAGCCTCGGCAGAGCGAATCGGAAAACTTTTGGAGATAACCAGCCATGTTGCGGCTCCGAGCAGTACAAAAAGCAGAACGAAGCCATACAGTCTTAGTTTATGCATATTCATGCTTGTTCTCCTAGTAGAAAGTTGCACCAAACGTAGGAGGCAGCAACGCTATTGGTATCGCAAGTTAACGAAAACTCTGTATAAATTCTATCCTCCAGGCTGGAAGTAGCAATGACAACAATATTCCCAAAACCGCGATCATCAATAGACATTAGTACTTCGTCACTTTGACTAAGCTTTGCCCTTCAAACTGGCAGTTTTGTAAGCCAACTTCCCTTCACCTATCCCCTAAGTCTGCAATCAACAATCAGCAATCAAAAAATCTCTACACCCTCAACGCCAGCACCTTCAGCGGCGGCTTGTTATCCGGGCTGGGAAAATCGGCTTCGGGCATGATCCATTCGAAGCTGCGGATCGGGCGGCTGGCTTTGGCGGCGCTGCGTTGCAGCTGCGCCAGCCAGCCGTCCCGCTCCACCGCGGCCACGTTGTTGCAGCAGTACAGCGTGCCGCCTTCGGCCGTGCACAGCAGAGCGGGCTTGAACACCGCCGGGTAATCGTTCACCAGGTCCACCACGCCGAAGAGGCTCTTGGCGTAGCGCGGCGGATCGAGAAACACCATGTCGAATTGCTGCGCGGCCAGCTTGGGGAAGGCCGGCATGCGCTTGCCGCGCACGAACTGCGGTTGGCCGATGCCCGCCAACTGGCGCACCGCCGGGAACACGTCGCTCTTGATGAACTGGGGCTGGATGCGCAGCGAGTTTAGCTCGGCGTTCTGCTCGCCGACGGCCAGCGTGCCAGCGGCGAAGTCAATGTTGACCACCTGGCGGGCGCCGGCCACCGCCGCGGCGGTGCCGATGCTGCATGTGTAGGCGAAAAGATTCAGCAGTGACTTGCCGGCCGCGGCCTGCATGATGTGGCGGCGGCCGGCGCGCATATCCAGAAAAAGCCAGGGGTCCTGCCCATCATGGCGGGCCTGCACGCGGTAGCGCACACCCAGCTCGCGCACCGTGTGCGCCTGGGCAGCAACCCCCTGCCGCTCGGCGGGCAGCGGGTTGCGAATGCGCGAGTTCTTCTGGCTGCGGTCGTTATAGATCGCCGTAAGGGCGGGGAACGTTTGGGCGTAGAAACCCTCGACGGCCGCCAGCTCGTCCGGGGTCAGTGATCGGTGAAAGGTCTGCACCAGCAGCAAGTCGCCATAGCGGTCAACCGTCAGGCCGGGCTGGCCTTCTGCCGTGCCGTGGAAGACGCGATAGCAGTCGGTGTCCTCGGCGTGCAGGCGGGCCAGCAAGTCAGTGCGGTTCTCGAGGGCAGCGGCCAGCCGGCCAGCCAGCGCGGTGGGCATGGCTTAGCCTTCGGCCGGGGCGAAGAAGACCAGCAACTGCAACTCTTCTTCGATATTGACGAATTTATGGGCGGCATGGGCAGGCACGAACAGCAGGCTACCGGGCAGGGCTGGCTGTTGCTCCTGCTCAACCTGCAGCACGGCTTTGCCGCGCACGACGTAATACACCTCGTCCTGGTTGTGTGGGCTTTGCAGGTCCTCGCCGCCGGCAGGCAGGGTGTAGACGCCCATGCTCAGGCTGGGCACACGCAGAAACTCAAGATAGCGTTCGTCCTGGCCGGCGGCCTGGCTGATGAGATATTGCAGATCGAAGGAGCGCATCAGGGTGCGTAGCTCTCGGCCAATATCGCCTGGCCGGTCGGGCCTTGCAGGCAGCCCAGCAGGCGGCGGGCGGCGCCTTGCGGCGGCTCGCTGCCTAGCGCCAGCACTGGCAGGCTCACGTTGTAGTCGAAAGTGCGCACGCTTTCGTCCGCCCAGGCGGCGGGCAGGATGCCGGCCGCCCCGCTGTTGGCGGCCACGTTCTGCAGCAGCACCGAAGGATCGGTGGCGATGATCGCCACGCCGCTGAACGCGCCGCGCACCACATTGCTGCGCATGGCCTGCAGCGCTTCGTCGCTCTCCGGCGGGATGAACAGCAGCACGCTTTCATTCCGCCCGCCGAGTTGGGCCCAGTTCTGCACCCGGCCGCTGAGCAGGTCGGCCGCCTGCAGGCTGCTGAAGTTGTTCAGCCCCTGGGCCGGGTTGACCGCCAGCACGATCCGTTCGGTGGCGATCAGCGCAGCAAACTCGGCCTGCGTGTCGCGGCCCAGATGGATATACAGGTCGTACTCGCGGTAGTCGATCTCGGAGGGGTGGATCGAATCGATGACCGCCGCCACGCTGTCATCCGCCGGCAGGCACGCCATCACCGCTTCGGCCACCGGGTAGGCGGCCGGGCTGATGGCCAGGCGCACCGTCTCCTGCGGGGCAGCCTGCGGGCTGCACCCCATCAAGACCAAAGCGGCGAGGAAGAGCAGGGCGGGCTTCATTGCAATAGCAGGATAGCGATGCCCAATACGGTGCAATAAATGGCGAAAGGGTAAAACGAGTGCGTGGCGAGATAGCGCAGCAACAGGTCAATGGCAATGTAACCCACGATCGCCGCGGCGGTGAAGCCCACCGCCAGCGGCAGCAGCAAGCTGGCCGCCCCGGCCAGACTGCCCAGCTGCATCAGCGCCACGATACCCGCCGCCGGCATGATCGGCACCGACATCAGGAAGGCGAAGCGAGCCGCCTGACGGCGGTCGAGGTTGCGCAGCATGCCGCCGAACAGGGTCGAGGCCGAGCGCGAGACGGCCGGCAACAGCGCAAAGATCTGCGCCACGCCGATCCATACCGCATCAGTCGCGGTCAGCTCGCTAAGCTGGCGCTGTTTCTTGCCCAGCCACTCAGCCGCTACCAGCAGCAGTGCATTCACGATCAGAAAGATGCCCGTATAGGTCAGGTTGGAGAAGGTCTCCATGCTGTCTTTGATGAACCAGCCCACGATCACAGCCGGCAGCATCGAGAGCAGCACCAGCCAGCCCAGGCGAGCGTTCGGGCTGGTCTTGCGGGTGCGCAGGCTGGCGAGCACATCCGTGGCGATGGCTAGCAGGTCTTTACGGAAGTAGGCCAGCACCGCCAGCCAGGTGCCCAGCTGGATGAGGACATCGAACACGAACGCGCTGGTGTCCTCGGCCGGCAGGCCCAGCCAGTTGCGCGCCAGGATCAGATGCCCGGAGCTGGAAATGGGCAAGAATTCGGTGAGGCCCTGCACAATGCCGAGCAGCGTGGCCTGGAATAAGTTCATGGAAGGCGATACCTCATTGTTGGGATGGGAAGCATAGGTATCTTACCTGAGGCGGGCGGCGGCCTGCTGCGCTTCCAGCGCAGCAACCACCTGGGGGAAGCTGCCATCCAGAATCGCAGCCCGCAGGTCTCTGGCGATGTGAATGAGCGTATATAGATTGTGGATCGAGAGCAGCGTGCCAGCCAGCATCTCTTTGGCGACGATCAGATGGCGCAGGTAGGCGCGGTTGAAGCTGCGGCAGGTGTAGCAGCCGCAGCTTTCGTCGATGGGCTTGGCGTCCCGAGCAAACTCGGCGTTCTTGAGATTGAGACGCCCGCCGGAGCGCAGGAAGACGGCGTTGGTGCGCCCCAGGCGGGTGGGCAGCACGCAATCAAAGATGTCTATGCCGCGTTGGATGCACTGCACCAGATCCTCGGGCGTGCCGACGCCCATCAGATAGCGCGGCTTGTCGGCCGGCAGGATCGGGTCCACCACATCCAGCATGGCGTGCATGTCCTCCTTGCTTTCGCCGACCGAGAGCCCGCCGATGGCGTTGCCCGGCAGGCCAAGGCTGGCGACGAACTCGGCGGACTTGGCGCGCAGCTCCGGCCAGACCCCGCCCTGCACAATGCCGAACAGCGCCTGGTCGCCGCGCCGTTTAGCGGCGATGCAGCGCTGCAGCCAGGCATGCGTGCGCAACATCGCCTGCTCGTTGTAGGCCCGGTCAGTCGGCTCGGCGCATTCATCGAAGGCCATGACGATGTCCGCCCCCAAATTCTCCTGGATAGCCATCACGCTTTCGGGCGTGAAACGATGTAGCGAGCCGTCAATGTGGCTGCGGAAATCCACGCCGTCATCATCCACTGAGCGGGTCTGCGAAAGCGAGAAGACCTGGAACCCGCCCGAGTCGGTCAGCATGGGGTTGGGCCACTGCATGAAGTTGTGCAGGCCGCCCATCTCGGCCACCAGCGTGTCGCCGGGGCGCAGGTAGAGGTGATATGTGTTGGAGAGCACCAGGCTGGCGCCCATCTCGTGCAGCTGCGGCGGCGTAACGGCCTTGACGGTGGCCGCCGTCCCCACCGGGGCGAAGACCGGCGTGAGCAGCTCGCCGTGCGGCGTGGCAAAGCGGCCGGCGCGGGCGCGGCCGCTTTGCCCTTCAAGCGTGAATTTGAAATCGAAGCTCATGGCCAGAAATAGGGAACCGCCACCACGGCGATCGCCAGGGTCAACAGCGTCAGCGGCAGGCCCAGGCGGAAATAGTCGCCAAAGCGGTAGCCGCCCGCGCCCATCACTAACAGATTGGCCGGGTGCCCGGTGGGGGTGAGGAAGGGCAGCGATGCGCCCAGGGCGATCGTGATCAGCATCGCTTGCGGCGAAGCCGCCACGCCCTGGCTGTTGAGCGCAATGCTGGAGATCAGCACCACCACCACCGCAGTGGGGATGAACTGCGCTGCCAGGTTGCTGGCGATGAACAGCACCGCGATCAGCAGCGGCGTCTGCCAGTGCGCCGCCGAGGCGAGCAAGATGTTGCCCAGGTAGCCGGCCGCGCCGGTGTTCTCGAGGGCGATGCCGAGCGGCAGCATGCCGGCGATCAGGAAGATGGCCGGCCAGTGGATCGAGCGCTGGGCTTCTTCCATGGTCAGGCAGCGCGAGAGCACCATCAGGGCCGCGCCCGCCACGGCGGCCACCTCGATCGGCAATATGCGGAAGCCTACGCTGGCGATGACGCCGAACATGATGAGCGTCGCCAGCAGGGCTTTTTCCTTGCGCGGCGCCTCTTGCAAGTCAGGCGAGGTGACAAGGAATTCGCCGCTTTCGGCCAGCAGCTTGATGCGGCTGCGGTCACCGTGAATGAGCAGCGTATCGCCGGCGTGCAGCGGCATCTCGCGCAGGTTAAAACGGTAGGGGCGGCCACGCCGCCAGATGGCGAGCACGTTCAAGCCGTAATGTTCGCGGAAGTGAATATCCTGCAGGGTCTTGTCCTTCAGCTCAGCGTGGGGTGAGATGACCATCTCGGCCAGGCCCACATCCTCGGTTTCCAACTCGGCCGGGCGCGGGATGGTGGCCGCGCCAATGATCTCGAGCTCTTGCAGGCCATGCAGCAGTTCCACATCCTCGGCGCGGCCTTCGACCACCAGCTGGTCGCCGGCGCGCAGGCGCTCACGCGGGCGCGGCATCAGGCGCGTCTTGCCCTCGCGCACGATGCCCAGCACTGAGAGTCCGAAGGTGTCGGCCAGGTCGCTCTCGGCCAGGCTGAGCCCATCCAGGCGTGAGCCTGCCGGCACGCTGAGCAGCTGCAGGCGGTCTTGCAGGCGATATTCGGCCAGGTCGCTCTCGCGCGCGGCGAAATCAGATGATTGGCCCAGGCTGGCCATCTGCTTGCGGCTGGTCTGCAGCAGCAAACGGTCGCCCGCTTGCAGGGGGAGGTGTTGGAAGTTGGTGCGGATCACCCGTTCGCCGCGGCGGATCGCCAGCACGTTGGCGTTGTACTGCTTGCGGAAATCCATGCGTGAGAGCGAGCGCTCCTCCAGCGGCGAATCGGGCGTGATCTCGACTTCAACCAAGGAGACCTGCGGCGAGATCAGGTTGCGCACCGCCAGGCTGGGGTCGCCATCGCCTGAGTTGCCGTTGGGGCTGTGCAGCGTGAGGGTCTGCCCCTCGATGAGCTGCTGCAGCAGCTCGATGCGGCCGAGCACCAGCAGCTCATCGCCGCCGCGCAGCAGCGTATCCGGCGTGGGCGAGAAGCGCGGCCGGCCGTCACGCGTAATGCCGATCACGTTGAGCTTCAGGGCCGCACCCAGGCGGCTGGCGCTCAGCGGGCGGCCCGCCAGGCTCCCGTTCTGGGGCAGGCGCACGGTGAACAAACGCTCCCCCAGGTCGAATAGTTCGCCGGTTTCGTGCAGCTGGCTCATTTGCAGGGCCGAGGTGCGTTGCGGCACCAGGCGGCGGCCGAAGATGGCCAGGAAGGCGATGCCGCCCAGCGCCACAGGCAGGCCTACGCGGGCAAAGTCAAAGAAGCCGAAGGCCGGCAGGCCCAGCTCGATGAGGGCGTTGTTGGCCAGCAGGTTGGACGCGTTGCTGATCAGGGTGTTGGTGCCGCCCAGCAGGGTGCCGAAGGCGATCGGCATGAGCATATGCGAGGTGGCCAGCCCGCGCTTTTTGGCGATCTGGTTGACCACCGGCAGCATCATGACCACGATGCCGGTGCTGCTGGTAAAAGAAGAGAACAGGGCCACCATGAACAGGATGGCGGTCAGCAGGGTCACTTCGCTCTTGCCGCCCACCGCGTTCAGCCGGCGGCCCAGCCAGTTGGCTACCCCGGTGCGGGCCAGGCCGGCGCTGATGATCAGCATGGCCCAAATGGTGATGATGGCTGGGTTGCTGAAGCCGGAGAACGCCTCGGCAGGGGTGATGATCTGGCTCAGGGCCAGGCCCAGCAGCACCAGCAAGCCGATAAGGTCGGCCCGGAAGCGCTCGGTGGCCAGCAGCAGCACAGCGGCGGACAAAATGCCCAAGGTCAGGGCAATTTGGGGGGTCATGTGAGGATGGAGCCGCTGAACGGCGGCCGGGGCGTTGCGGAGAGGGAAAATCGCATGTGCGGAGAGCTAATTATACCGTCGGCGCTTAAACGAAGGCTCTGAGGGCTGCTGATATAATGCCGAGGTTACTACTCGGAATGACCCAATAAAGGAAGCCAATGAAACCGTCTGACGTACACGCAATTATTGCCAAGCATCTGCCTGCCGGCAGCGAACCGATCGTCGTTGATATTGAGGGTTCGCACGGCCCGTATTTGCGTGACGCCATCACCGGCAAAGAGTACATTGACTTCTTCACCTACTTTGCCAGCGCCCCGGTGAGCCATAACCACCCCAAAATGCACGAATCAGCCTTCATTGAGAAGATGCTGAGCGTTGCCATCACCAAGCCGTCTTCCTCTGACTTTTTCACCACCTACATGGCTGAGTTCGTCGAGACCTTTGCCAAGTACATCATGCCCTCCAGCATGCAAAAGCTGTTCCTGGTCGGCGGCGGCGCCCTGGCGGTCGAGAACGCCCTCAAAGTGGCCTTCGACTGGAAGGTGCGCCGTAACTTCGCCACCATCAGCAAGCCGCCCAAGGGCCGCATGCACCGCATTGATGGGCTGGGCAGCAAGGTCATCCACTTCCGTGAAGCCTTCCATGGCCGCTCCGGCTACACCGTCTCGATGACCAATACCCACGACGAGCGCAAGTACCTGTACTTTCCCAAGTTCGAGTGGCCGCGGGTGCTCAACCCCAAGCTGCGCTTCCCGGTGACGGATGAGGTGCTGGCGGAGGTTAAGAAGGCCGAAGAGATCGCCATCACCCAGATCGAGTTCGCGCTGCAGCAGTTCCCCGGCGACATCGCCGCGCTCATCATCGAACCCATCCAGGGCGAGGGCGGCGACAATCACTTCCGCCCCGAGTTCTTCAAAGAACTGCGCCGCCTGGCCGATGAGCACGAGTTCCTGCTCATCATGGACGAGGTGCAGAGCGGCATGGGCATCACCGGCAAGATGTGGGCAGTGGAGCACATGGGCATTGAGCCGGACATTATTGTGTTCGGCAAGAAGTCGCAGGTGTGCGGTTTCATCGCCGGTGACCGCATTGATGATGTGGAAAAGAACGTGTTTATCGAAGAGAGCCGCATCAACTCCACCTGGGGTGGCGACCTGACCGACATGGTGCGCTCGCAGCGTTTCATTGAGATCATGCACGAAGAGAAGCTGGTCGAGCACACCGCCAAAATGGGTGAGCGCTTGATCGCCGGCCTGCACAGCGTGGCCAGCCAATCCAAAGGCTTTATGGACAATGTGCGCGGCCGCGGCATGATGGTGGCCTTCGATACGCCCAGCAGCGAGGCCCGCGATGGCCTGCTGGAACGCATGAAGGAGAACGGCGTATACGCGCTCAGTTGCGGTCCGCGCTCGGTGCGCTTCCGCGGCATGCTCGACACGCCAGCCGATGTGATCGACAAGGCGCTGGAAGTTCTGGAAGCCAGCCTGCCCAAAGCCTGAGCATACGCCGTATGACCGGGCAACCTGAGGCTGGCGCACCCATAGCGGCCGGCCTCAAGGACGGAATGGTCTATGTTGCCTGACTTTAGAGTACGCCAGCGCGACTATCTGCTTGAGATCGCGCGGGTCATCACCCAAGAGCTGGACCTGGACGAGGTGCTGGCGCGCATCCTGCGCCACGCCGCTGACCTGCTGGCCGGCCAGGCTGGCCTGGTGGCACTGCGCGGCGAGCCGGGCGGCTGGGCCACGGCCGCCTCGTACGGCATCCCCAACGAGCTGATCCAATACCTGAACCCGATCCTGGCGGCGGTGCCTGACCATGAGGATCCGGCCCGCTTTGAGCTGCCCGAGGTCAACCGCCTGCTGCAGCGTCTGGCGCGTGAGGTCAGCCTGGGCCTGTTCACCGGCGTGGGCCTGCCGCTGATCGCCCAGAACCGCGTGCTGGGCGTGATCTTTGTCTTTCGCAATTACCGCGGCCAGTTCTCCGGTGAAGACCGTGTGCTGCTGCAGAGCTTTGCGGTGCAGGCGGCCATCGCCGTGCAGAACGCCCAGCAATATGCCAATACCAACCGTGAGCGCCGGCGCACCGAAGCCATCCTGGATGCGGTCGCCGACGGCATCCTGATCCTGGGGGCGGACCACACCATCGAGCGCTGCAACCCGGCCTTCGCCCGCCTCTCCGGCCGAGCTGCCGATGACGTGGCTGGCCAGAAGCACAATGATGTCATCCAGTTCGGCAAGCTGGAGCATGGGCCAACGCTCGAGCAGGCTGAGGCCGGCGGCTGGCCGCTGACGCCCACCGCGACTCTATATGTAGAGGGCGACCTGCAGCGCCCGGACGGCAGCACACTGGCCGTGGGCGTGACCTACGCCCCGCTGCAGACCCAGGGCGGCCAGCTGCTCAACATCATCGCCTCCGTGCGGGATGTGAGCCGTTTCCGCGAAGCCGAGGAGTTGCAGAGCACGTTCATCTCGGTCATCAGCCATGAGCTCAAGACGCCCGTGGCGCTCATCAAGGGCTATGTGGGCACGCTCCGCCGCCCGGATGTGCGCTGGGATGGCAAGGTGGTGCAAGACAGCCTGGAAGTCATCGAAGAGGAAGCCGACCGCCTGAGCGGCCTGATCGAGAACCTGCTGGATGCCTCGCGCCTGGAGGCGGGCGTGCTGCCGATCAACGCCAGCGATATTTCGCTGCCGCTGCTGGCTGAGCGCATGGCCGAGCGCTTCCGCACCCAGTCGCCCTCGCACAAGTTCGTGCTGGATTTTCCGCCAGACTATCCGGTCATCCTGGCCGACGAGCAGCGCATCGGCCAGGTGCTGCTCAACCTGCTGTCGAATGCGGTTAAGTATTCGCCGCAGGGCGGCGAGATCCGCATTTGGGGCCAGGTGCGGCCGGAGCATGTGGTGGTATGCGTCAGCGACCAGGGGCCAGGCATTGCGCCGGGCGACATCCCTCACATCTTTGACCGCTTCTACCGCGCTGACGAAGCCCAGCGCAACACCAAAGGCGCCGGTCTTGGTTTATATTTGACGCGTGCCATTCTGGAAGCGCATGGGGGCAGCATCTGGGTGGACCCAACCTACAAAGACGGCGCGTGCATCTGCTTTTCACTGCCGCGCCACTAAATTCATGAAGAACGAGAGAGCATGCCACGTACACAAGTTGCCTGTCCCCAATGCCGCACACCCGTACCTGCTGAAGTGGAGCAGTTGTTTGATGTTGGGGTAGAACCGCAAGCCAAGCAGAAATTATTGAACGGCACGGTCAATGTGATCCAGTGCCCGAATTGCCGCTTCCAGGGCCAGATCCCCGTGCCGATCGTGTATCACGACCCCGGCAAGGAGCTGCTGCTGACCTACTTCCCGCCGGAGCTGAACACGCCCGTCATGGAGCAGGAGCGCCAGATCGCCCCGTTCATGAACCGGGTGGTCAACAGCTTGAAGCAGGAAGAGCGCAAAGCCTATCTGTTCAAGCCGCAGCAGATGTTCACCTACCAGAACTTGATCGAAAAAGTGCTGGAGGGTGAGGGCATCACCAAAGAAATGCTGCAGGCGCAGCAAAAGCGGGTCGAGCTGCTGCAGAGCCTGCTGACCGCGCCCGAGGACGGCCTGGTGGACCTGGTGAAACAGAACGCCGCCACCGTGGATGCTGACTTCTTCACTCTGCTGAGCCGCATGCTGCAGGCCGGGCTGGGCGCCGGCGACGAGGCCGCTGCCGTGCGCCTGGGCAAGATCCAGGAAGCCCTGCTGGAGAACACGGACCTCGGCAAGCAGATCAAGCAGCAGGCCGATGAGATCGAAGCGGCCAGAGCCGCCCTGGAGGGCGCCGGGGCCGAGCTGACCCGCGAGAAGCTGCTGGAGCTGCTGCTGGCCGCGGCTGACAATGAGGCCCGCTTGAGCGCCATGGTTAGCATGGCCCGCCCGGGGCTGGACTATGTGTTCTTCCAGCAGCTGAGCGAGCAGGTCGAAAAAGCCGGCGAGGATGAGAAGGCCAAGCTGAGCGGTCTGCGCGAAAAGCTGCTGGAGATGACCCGCCAGATCGACGAGCAGTTGCAGGCCCGCGTGGGCGCAGCCCAGCGCAACCTGGAAGCGATGCTGGCCGCCGAGAACCCGATCGAGCTGCTGCAGCAGAACCCCGCCATCCTGGATGAGCTGTTCGTGCAGGTCATCAACCAGAGCCTGCAGGATGCCGCCGAGAAGAAAGACGGCGAGCGCTTGCAGAAGCTGCAGCGGCTGGCCATGCTGATCCAGCAGCTCATCAACCCGGGCTACAACCCGGCCCTGCTGGAAGAGCTGATCGAGGCCGCCGATGACGCCGCCCGCGCCAAAGTGGCCCAGGAGAACCTGGAGTCGATCACGCCCGAGTTCCTCGAGAGCTTGTCGGCCATGATGGCCCAGCTGCAGGACAGCCCGGACCAGGAGCTGGCGGAGAAGGTGCGCCAAGCCTACCGCGCCGCGCTGAAGGCTTCGATGCAAAAGGGCATGCAAGGGCAGTAGCCGTAAGCTCCACAGAGCGGTTGGGGGGCGCGATACGATGCTGTTCTTGTGTGCTAGACTAGCTATTCATAGCTAGTCTTTGCTTAAGTGAGGGAAAATGAATAAGCATAAGCTGTTAGTCGTAGCCTTCTGCTTCCTTGTATTGACATCTGCCTGCGGGGCTCAGCCATCGGCTGTGACCCAGGATACGCTGGAGCCAACCGCTTCCGCTATCGTCCCAACCCCTACCGCCACCCAGATCCCTGAGCCCACGGCGACTCCAACACCGACGCCCGTCTCGTATTCCTGGCCACAGCAGCCAATTTCCCTCGAAAATGCCGCCGAGGTAACTCTTCTCGAAGAGTGGGGTAAGGGTGCGCTGGTCGCTTTGAAAGCTGTTGGGAACGGCGATATCTTTTACGCCGAAACGCTGACAAAGCTCCTCTTTTTCGAAACCGATACGATGGAGCTGCTGTTCGACATCCCCAAGCCGGTCTATTTTGCATACTCGCCCAGCAATCAGTTCATGGTTGGGGTGGATGCAAGCGGCACGGTAAGTCTTGCATCCTTTGGAGCCGATGGCTCGTCATATACACTGGAAGAGGGGCCGGCCACAAGCAATTACAACTTTGTCTTTTCGGCCAATGAAGACATTGTTGCCATCGCGCGCTACCCCACTCCAACCCAGGACTGTTGGTCGTGTGCTAAGAATGTGCGGCCGGAGTTTCATGTGATTCGCATTTACGATACTGCCACTGGCGAGTTAGCAGCCACGCTGGATCATGGGGATTTTTCTCCCACACCAGAGCGCATCGTCATCTCGCCTGACGGAACCTACCTGCTTGTTCAGGAAGGTGGATACCAAAACAGATTGGGAATTTGGGACGTAACCAACGAGAGGATGGTCACCCGCTTTCTCGATAGGACCCAGTTGCCAACTAACCCCTTTAGCCCAAACAGTGACGTATTTGCCACGTTCTCTGACAATTACGTATTCTTTTGGGATGTAAAGACCGGCAATTCCGCTGGCGAATATGGGACCGGCTTGGGCAGGACGTACGACCTGCAGTTCTCGGCAGATGGCGAACACGTCAGCCTGAACCGCGGCGCACAGATAAGGAAAGTCAGTGATGGCAGCCTGCTTACTCGCGAAGAAGTCCAATCTGTCGAGTTCCCTGAAGTGGTTTATCAAGAGTCGATCTCGTTAAACCTCGCGAGTCAGAAGACCTTGCTGGCGCAAGAGGGTTACTTTGGCGGCCAGGGTGTGCTCCGTTCACTCGGAGAGCAGGGTTTCGAAGTCTGGATGGCGGGCATCGAAACAGTTTGGAATCCCATCCAGGAGACCGTGCTGTCCATAGCGGATTTTGGGTACTCCGATGAAGATATCTACTTCTCTTCAGATGAATATCTGTTTCTATCATGTGCGGGCGGTCAAGCCAGTGTGTCAAGCCCCCAGGTGGACTCGCCCGCCAGTTTTGGCACCTGCGACTCCAGGACGCGCATCGCGGTATCGCCAAATTCCGGGCTGGTTGCACTGGCAAATGGGTCCGTCATCGAGCTGTACGACTGGGAAAGCGCCGAGCTGTTCGCTACGCTTCGCGCTCATCAGGATGATGTGCAGTACGTGACCTTTTCGGATGACGGGACGCTGGTGGCCTCCTATGCTAAGAACGAGCTGTTCGTCTGGAGCTTGGAAGGTGAGGTTAGGCGAACCCACACTCTGACTGGCTACACCCAGGTTATAGGTCACTTGATGTTCTCCCCAAACAATGAAGTGCTGGTCCTCAATCAAGGGGGCGGGGCGCTGGGTGTTTGGCGTCTTTCAGATAGCCAGAAACTGCGCGACATCAAGAGCGCCGTTAGTATCTCCAGGGTCGCTTTCCTTGAGGAGCCTCTTGTGCTGCTCAGCGGTTCCAGTGGCGATCTGTATCTCTGGGATTACATCGGCACAAGACTGTTGAGCACACTCCCGACTGGTATGGGCAGGATCTCGGATATTCGCATAGTCCCAGACAGCCGTGGCATCCTGGTAGCTTCCTCGGATGGCATTGTAAAATTATGGGGACTGAATGACTGACACAAAAAGACCCGCTATTGCGGGTCTTTTTCTTGTTCGTCGTTGAGCACCGGGTTCTCCAGGCGCAGGCCGTGGCCCCGCACCGTGATCACGTATTCGTGGTCCGGGTCGGCTTTGGCCAGGCGGTCGCGCAGGCGGCGGATGAGCGCATCCAGCGCCTGGTCTGAGATGCTGAGCGCCTCTTCCTCCTGCCATACATGCTTGACCAGTTCGTCTCGCGTCACCACCAGGCCGTCGCGCAGATACAGCATCTCCAGCATCGTGAACTGCGCCACTGAGAGCGGCGGCAGCACTTCCACATCGTTGGCCCACACGCGGCGGGAACGCTTGTCCATGTGCAGACGGCGGCGGCCTTCAGGTACCTCGGCCGGGATGTCAAAATCCAGCGGGACGGTGGCGTCCGAGCTCAAGAAGGTGAACTTCTGGGCCAGGGCGATCTGGATCAGATCGCCATCGCCCAGCAGCACGCGGCCTTTGAGCGGCTTGCCGTTGTGGTGCGTGCCGTTCTTGCTGTCGAGATCTTCGAGGGTGATGCCGTCCGCGGCGGGGATCAGGCGGGCGTGGTGGCGTGAGATCTTGCGGTCAGGAATGATGACGTCGCAATCCTCGCCGCGGCCGATGGTGAGTTGGTTGCGGATGATCCAGCGCTCTCCATTGAGTGGGCCGCTCTGTCCGATCAGTACGGGGTGACTTTCAGCGCTGGAAGGCATTAAATGCTCCGCAGGTATAATACCAAATTCGGCTCACCGGCCTATACGCCAGCACGCCAGGGCCGGTTTTTTTACCCAGTATCACCAGCCGAAAGTGGAGAAGAGCACGAATGCCTTTGGAAACAGGCGAGATCTTACGCGAGCGCTACCAGATCAAAGAGTTCATCAGCCGCGGTGGAATGGGCAGTATCTACCTGGCCGAGGATCTGCGTCTGGAAGGTCGCCTGTGCGCGGTCAAGGAAGTTCGCCTCGACCCCTCGCTGTCTGAAGAGACCCTCGACCAGACCCGCGCCCAGTTCCTGCGCGAGGCCACGGTGCTGGCGCGCCTCGACCATCCCAACCTGCCCAAAGTGTCCGACTTCTTCTCCGAAGGCCAGAGCGATTACCTAGTGATGGATTTTGTCCCCGGTGGTGATCTGCGCTCGTTGATGATGGAAGCCAAGCAGCGCGATGAATTCCTGCCCGAGGTTGAAGTGCTGGCCTGGGCCGGCCAGATCGCCGAGGCGTTGAGCTACCTGCACAGCCAGGAGCCGTCGATCCTGCACCGTGACGTCAAGCCCAGCAACCTGAAGCTGACGCCCAATGGCGTAGTCAAGCTGGTGGACTTTGGCCTGGTCAAGATCCTCGCCGCCCAGGAAGACACCGTCACCATCGTGCAGGGGCGCGGTACAGCGCTGTACACGCCGCTGGAGCAGTACGGCGGCGATACCGGCCACACGGATGTGCGCAGCGATGTGTATGCGCTCGGCGCCACCCTGTACCACCTGCTGAGCAACACCGCCCCGGTGGAAGCCCGCGAGCGCTTCCTGCACCCGGAGCAGATGCCCAGCCTGCGCAGCCTCAACCCGGAGATCAGCCCGCGTACTGAGCGTGCGGTCATCTGGGCGCTGAGCCTGCACCCAGAGGAGCGTCCGCAGAACATTGCCGAATTCCAGGAAGCGTTGTTCGGCAAGCTGGAGCCCAGTGGGCGTGGCGCGGGCCGCGTGCCGGCCCCCACCTGGGGCGATATATTGGCGCGCGGTACGGAGCGTTCGTTGGTATGGTTTGCGGGCTTGCTGCTGCTGCTGGGCTTTATTGCGACGATCGGGCATTAGGCCGGCGGCGCGTCCACAACCACCACAACCAGCCACTCAGGGCGCCGGCCAGCGCACCGGCCAGCACCGAGATCACCAATCCCCATTTACCGCCAAATTCCAATATCTCGCGGCTGCCCGGTAGATCCAGCGAGAGGTAGCTGCCTACCAGCAGGCCGCCGATGAAGGTGGTCAGCGCCCAGCGCACACCCCAGCGTACCTGGTGCAAGTTGGCGCCGCTCTGGTAGGCGAACAACGCCGCCACGGAGGAGATCAGCACCCACAAGAACCAATCCACCAGGTCAGTGCGGCGGATGGTTTCTTCCGTGCTGCCGGGCTGCTGGGTCACCAGCGGCGTGAGCGCCGCCTGGGTGGCCAGGATGGATTGGGCGGTTTGCGTGGCTTGCAACGCCAGGCCTTCCGGGTTGATGCCAGCCACGTTGAACTGCTGGCCCAGCGCCAGGGCGGGCGGGTCGCCGCTGGAGGCGGTCAGCACCAGCGTGCCTTCATCTTCGATCGAGTAGTTGGCCGTGGCGATGCCCAAGTGGGTCTGGGCGGTGATCTGGCGCTGCAGGGTGGACTGCTCTGTGATCAGGCTGATCGAGAAGCTCACCGAAGTGTTGTCAGGCACAGGATGCCCGTTGTGATCGAGGATAGGGCCGGCTTGCAAGCTCAGCAGGTCGCCCGCCTGGAAGGTGGGCGGCTCTGCGGTGGCGGCCGACTCGCTGGTCGCCTCAGGCGTGGCCGTGGCAGCTGGCAGGATGCGCGTGACCTGCAGCGGGATCTCGCGGCTAGGGTTGGGCGCCAGCGCCTCGCTCAGGTTGTAGGCTACGCCCTCGACACTCACGGGGGAGGCGCCGCGCGGCTCGATCTCTTTGAAGAGCAGGCGGGCAGCCACTTCGGCCAGCTCCTTGTTCTCGCCGTAGAGCCCGTAGTAGGCCGTGACCTTGGTCACGTCCGTGGCGTCGAGGTAATAGGGGGCGTTGAGCGCAAAGACCACAACCTTCTTGTTCTGCAGCAGGTCCATGCGTTCCGCAAGCAAGCGCAGCAGCGCCTGCGACTCGGGGCGAGCCGGGTTGTTCTGCGTGACGCCGAACACCACCCATTCGGCGCGGGCCAGGTTGCCGAGCAGCGGATCCTCGCCCTCGATGTTGCCATCCAGCGTGCGCGTCAGCTGCATGAACGAGAAGGAAGCCAGGTTGGCGGCTGAGATCTGGTTGCCGCCGGCCTGCCCATATAGACTGACCACCGCCTGGGCGAATGAATTGGCCGAGACTTCCTGCTGCGGCGTGCACTGGCTGCACTGCTGCGAGGTGTAGCTGTCAGTAATGAAGACGATCTGCTCAAAGCGGCCGGGCGGCTCGGGCAGCGCATCGGCCAGGGCCGATGCGCTGGGGCTGAACAGCGTGGCGGCGCGGCGGCCGACTTCAAATATGAAGGCATTGTTGCTGCCAACAGCGTCCAGCTCGTCAGAGTCAGTCAGCACCTGCGCCGCCGAGAAGGCGGGATACAGCTCGTACTTTAGCGTGAGGATGCGCAGCACGGATTCATCCACGCGCTCGGCGAAGGCCAGATCCTCGCGATACTTCTGGGCGAAGAACTGCACGGTGTTGATGACGGTCGTGTAGCTGTTGGGATCGCCGGTGGAGATGAAGTTGCCGAGATACAGTAGGTCATTGCCGGCCAGGAACGCATCCCGCGCCACCAGCGTGCCGTTGAAGCTCTGCTCACTGGCGTCATAGCTGCGGCGCACCGCCCGGGTGCCCAGGCTGTCGCTGACCACCAGGCCGCCATCCTGGCGCCACTGCGCAAAGGCGGGCAGGGCCATCAGGTCGTTGAAGGCCTGCAGATCGAAGCTCAGCGGGCGGGTCGTGGTGCGTACGTTGCCTTGGAAGCCCTGATAGCGAATGTGAGCAAGCAGCATGCCGTCGGCCACGGCATCCGCCGTGGCGGCGTTGCCGGTGACGGAGAAGAAGGGCGGCAGCTCCACCTGGGTCAGCTGGGTGAGCGATTTGCGGATCGTGGGCACTTCATCTTCAAGCGGGCGGTCAGAGTCGCCATAGCCGGGCAGGTGCTTGGCCACCACAGCCACCCGGTTCTGGCTGCCGATGTGCACGCCGGAGATAAAGGCCTGGCCCATCTGGCCCACCCAGTACGGGTCACCGCCAAAGCTGCGCACGCCAAGGTCGCCCGTGGAGTCTGGGCGCGGGTTTTCGAGCACATCCAGCGAGGGGCCGAGCAGCATATTGATGCCGAGGGCCGAGAGCTCGCTGCCCAGCAGGGCGCCAGCCTGCTGGGCGAGGGCAGTGCGCCAAGTGGCGCCCAGCATCATGGCGTTGGGTTGCGGGCTGAGTACATCCAACAATTGGTCGTTGGGATAGCCGTCGCCCTCCTGGGAGACGGCTACCAGTAACGGAATATAGGTAGGGGTGTAGTCTGCCTGGCTGGTCAGGTCGCGGCGGGCGGCTTGCGAGGCGTCCTGCTCGGCTGTCTGGAGTTGGCTGATGAGCGTATGGGCGGCAGTGATGGTTTCGGGCTGGGCGACGAAATTGTCCATGTCGCGGCGCAGTACTACCCCGCCGATGTGATAGTTGTTGATGAGGTCGTAGATCTGGCTCTCAGGCGGGGCGCTGGCGCCGCTGAAGGTGACCAGGAAGAGCTGGCCCACCCGCTCCTCGGGTGTCAGGCGCTCCAGCAGGGCTGCCGCCCGCGCCTCCGGGTTGCTTTGGGCCGAGGGGGCCGCAAAAGCCTGCGAGACGGGCAGGGCTTGTAGCAGCAAGGCCAGCAAGAGGGCTGCCAGTAGGAAGCGGTAACGCATTGTGGTGTGGAGAGGGCGCGTCATTGCGGCAGAAAAGGCGGTAACAAAAAACCGCAAAGCTTCAACCATTTGCGGTTGAAGTAAATTATACACGGCGGGCTATGGCCTTATCCAACCCTATGTAATGTGCGGCTGGAGATCGGCCGCTTCGATCCGCATATATAATCACGACACTATGAAGCTAAGCGTTGTTATACCGATTTTTAATGAAGCCAATACGCTGGAAGAGATCGTGAAGCGCGTGCGCTCCTCCGGCCTGGCCGATGAGCTGGTGCTGGTGAACGATGGCTCTACGGATGGCACGCCCCAGCTGCTCGACAAACTGGCAGGCCAGCCTGGCGTCCAGGTGCTGCATCATGAGCGCAACCAGGGCAAGGGGGCCGCGGTGCGCACGGGTATCGGCGCGGCCACCGGCGACCTGATCCTGATCCAGGATGCCGATCTGGAGTACGACCCGCGTGACTTCGAAAAGCTACTGGACCCCATCCAGAACTCGGGGGCGGATGTGGTGTATGGCTCGCGCTTTTTGGGCGGCCCGCGCCGTCCCACCATGTTCCTGCATATGGTCGCCAACAAGCTGCTGACCCTGCTGACCAATATCCTCTACAACAACATCCTCACCGATATGGAGACGGGCTATAAGCTCTTCAAGCGTGAGGCGCTGCAAGGCATCACCATCCGCTCCAACAGTTTTAACTTTGAGCCGGAGATCACGGCCAAGCTGCTCAAGCGCCGCGTCCGCATCTTTGAAGTGCCGATCAGCTTCAACCCGCGTGATTATTCAGAGGGCAAGAAGATCGGCCTGAAGGATGCCTTCGAAGCAGTATGGGCCTTGTTCTGGTATCGCTTTTTTGATTAGGTGACCGCTAACTCGGTTTGTCATTCCGAGCGAAGCGAGGAATCCGTATTGGCTGTGTTTTGTGTTCCCACATATCTGTAATAGGCCAAACCGGCGCTTGACGGATTCCTCCTCGACCCGCGCCTAGGGCGCAGGCCTCGTTCGGAATGACAATGGGTGGGATTTGTCATTGCGAGGCGCAGGCCTCGTCGCAATGACGGGTATGCAATTACTCAGCTGCTTTTAGATCGCGCACATTGAGCTGCAACTGTGTGCGCCCGTTGAACTCGTTGGTCTCGAAACGATAGAGCAGGTCGATCGCATTCGGCAGCCGCCCGGCCCATTCCCCCATCCCAAACGCGATCGCATCGTACACGATGCCCCCGTCGGTGACGGTGAGCTTGAGGTGGCGCGCATCCGCGCCCACCGTGCGGGCCGAGCGCACGGTCAGGCCGCGGCTCACCAGGTTGACCTGCGGGTTGCCGAAGCCGGTCGGCTCCAGCAAGGCCAGCTGGTTGAGCACATCCGGCTTGAGCTGGTGCAGCGGCAGCTCGGCGTCCACCTTGATGACCTGGCGCAGGTCCAGCGCGCCCAACTGCTCGGTGGCGATCGCATTCATGCGCTCCAGCAGCTCCGGCACGCGCTCGTTGCGGATGGTGAAGCCGGCTGCCGCGGCGTGCCCGCCGAAGTTCTCGAACAGGTCGGCGCACTGCTCCAGCGCATTGGTGATATGGAAGTGTGGGATGCTGCGGCACGAGGCGCGTGTGAACGCATCGCCCTGCTGGCCGACGATGGCCGGGCGATAGAAGCGTTCCACCAGGCGTGAAGCGGCCAGGCCCACCACGCCGGAGCTGTACTCCGGGTGAATGGCGACCAGCAGCAGCGCCTCCGGGTCGGCCTGGGTCGCCAACACCTCGGCTGAGGCGCTCATCTCGCGCGTCAGCGCCTGGCGCTCCTTGTTGCGCACATCCAAATACTGGGCCAGTTGGCCGGCCTTGAAGACATCATTGGTGGTGAGCAGGTCGTAGGCGGCTTTGGCGTTCTCCATGCGGCCGGCTGCGTTGAGGCGCGGGCCGAGCATGTAGCCAATATCGCCCGAGCTGACCCCGGCCGGCTTGACGCCCGCCGCGCCCATCAGGGAGAGTAGGCCCTGGCGGGCCGGCCGGCGGATCTGGGCCAGCCCCTCGCGCACCAGCCAGCGGTTCTCGCCGGCCAGCGGCACCATGTCAGCCACGGTGCCCAGTGCCACCAGGTCGAGCCCCATCAGCGGGTCGGCGTTGGGCTGCAGGCGGGACTGCAAGGCCGCCGCCAGCTTGTAGGCCGTGCCCACGCCGGCCAGCTGCTTCTCCGGGTACTCATCGCCGTCTTGCTTGGTGTTGATGATCGCCAACGCATCCGGCAGTTCCGGGCCGGGCGTGTGATGGTCCGTGATGATGAGGTCGAGCCCCAGCCTGCGCGCTTCGGCGGCCTCGGCCAGCGAGCGGATGCCGCAGTCCACACTGATGACCAGGCTGACGCCGGCTTCCTTCAGCGTGTGCAGGGCCTGGATGTTGAGGCCGTAGCCCTCTTCGAAGCGGTCTGGGATGTAATCCCGCGCCCGGCCGCCCAGCGCCTGGATCGCCTGCACCAGCAGGGCGGTGGCGGTGACGCCGTCGGCGTCATAGTCGCCATATACCGCCACCAGCTCCTGGTTGCGGATGGCATGCTCGATGCGGTCAACGGCCAGCGCCATATCCTTGATGCGCAGCGGGTCGTTGTCCTCCGGCGGCAGGGCGCCGAGGTAGCGCTTGGCCGCTTCAGGCGTCGAGTGTTCGCGGTTGTAGAGGATCTGACGCAGCAGGCCAGGATAGGCCGACAGCGCGCTGTCCGCCTCCGGCGTGATAAGGTCAGCAACCTTCCAGATCTTTTCCAGTGGTGGCATAGCGGCGCAATGATACGCTGTTTTTTTTGTGCGTTATCATCCTAGCGCTATGTTGCAGCAAGTAGAGAAGTGGTGGCGGGTGGCCTGGGTGGGGGTGCGCCGCGTGCTGCGCTGGCTCACGCCCGGCCTGGGCATCAAGCGTTGGCTGCTGGTGATCCTTCTGGGCACCTTCCTGATCGGGGTCGGTGGCGCCATCCTGGTGCTCGATTTTTACCGCACTGCCCCTGAAACCTGGTGGACCAGTTATCTATCCACTTTATCCCTGCGATTTTTAGAGCGCCCCTTGCGCGTGCTGGTCTTTGGCGGGCTGGGCGTTGGCTTGTTGGTCTACGGCGTGCTCAACATGAACCGGGCGCTGCTTGCGCCTTACATGCGCCCGGGCCGCCCGGTGGTGGACACCCTGGTGGACCATCGCAAGCGCGGCCGCGGCCACCGCATCGTGGTCATCGGCGGCGGGCACGGCCTCTCGACACTGCTGCGCGGCCTCAAAGCGCATACCTACAACCTGACCGCCATCGTCACTGTTGCGGATGACGGCGGCTCCTCCGGCCGCCTGCGTGACAACATGGGTGTGCTGCCTCCCGGCGACATTCGCAATTGTCTGGCTGCCCTTTCCAACGACGAAACCCTCATTACGCAATTGTTCCAATACCGCTTTCCTAGCGGGCAGGGCGGGCTGGAGGGCCATTCCTTCGGCAACCTGTTCATCAGCGCCCTGAGCGAGATCACCGGCAGCTTCGAGAAAGCCGTGGCCGAATCCGGCCGTGTACTTTCGGTGCATGGCCAGGTGCTGCCCGCCACGCTGCACGATGTGCGCCTGGTGGCTGACCTGAGCATGCCGCTATCCGGCGAAGTGCGCGTGCACGGCGAGAGCAAGATCCCTGAGCAGCCCGGCGCGGCCGTGCGCCGCGTCTGGCTGGAGCCGAACGCCCCGCCGGCCTACCCGGCCGCGGTACGCGCCCTGCTCAACGCTGACCTGATCGTCGTGGGGCCGGGCAGCCTGTACACCAGCATTCTGCCCAACCTGCTGGTGCCTGACCTGGCCGCCGCGCTGCGCAACAGCCCGGCGCTCAAGATCTTCATCTGCAATCTCTCCACCCAGCCGGGCGAGACGGATGGCTACTCTTGCGGCGACCATGTGCGCGCCCTGGAGAGCCACGTCGGCTCGCACCTCTTCGATGTGGTCATCGGCAACCAGCCGCCCGAGAAGCCGCTGCCCGGCGGCGGCGAATGGGTGACGATCGATGAAGACCTGCGCAACAACTATCCGCTGTATCTGGCCCAGGTGGCTGACCCGCAAAAGCCCGGCCAACACATGACCGATAAGCTGGCCCAACTCCTGGTGGACCTGCTGCAGGAGCGCACCGGCCCGCTGACCCGAGAAGACGACGAGACGAGTGATGTTCAATAAGAAAACGATCGCGGATATTGACCCGCAAGGCAAGCGCGTCCTGGTACGCGTAGACTTCAACGTGCCGCTGGATGGCGGCGTAGTGCAAGACGACACGCGCATGACCGCCGCCCTGCCGACCATCGAGGATCTGCTGAGCCGCGGCGCAGCCGTCATCCTGTGCTCGCATCTGGGGCGCCCCAAAGACGCGCCCGATCCCAAGTATTCGCTGGCCCCAGTGGCGGCCCACTTGCGCACGCTCACCCAGGCGCCCGTGCACTTTGTGGAAGAGACCGTCGGCCCTAAGGCGGAAGCCGCCGCCAAGGCGTTGAAGCCGGGCGAGATATTGGTGCTGGAGAATACGCGCTTCTACCCGGGCGAAACCAAGAATGACCCGGCCATGGCTGAAGCGCTGGCCAAGCTGGCCGATATTTACGTCAATGATGCTTTCGGCTCGGCCCACCGCGCCCATGCTTCCACCGAAGGCGTGGCCCGTCACCTGCCCGCCGTGGCAGGCTTGCTGATGGAAAAAGAGATCCAGTATCTCGGCCAGGCGTTGGCCGAGCCCAAGCGGCCCTTCGTCGCCATCCTGGGCGGGGCCAAGGTCAGCGATAAGATCGAGGTCATTCGCAACCTGCTCAGCAAGGCTGACCAGGTGCTGATCGGCGGCGGCATGGCCAACACCTTCTTCGCCGCCCAGGGCATCGCCATGGGCGACTCGTTGGTGGAGCCGGATGCGATCGAGACCGCCAAAGGCTTGCTGGCCGACGCGGCCGGCAAGCTGACCCTGCCGGTTGATTTCGTGATCGCGGATGCGTTCAGCGCTGAGGCGCAGCACAAGACCGTGCCGGTGGGCGATGTGCCCGCCGGCTGGCGCGTGCTCGACATTGGCCCGCACAGCGTCGCCGCCTTCGGCGCCGCGGTCAGCGCGGCTGGCACCGTGGTATGGAACGGGCCGATGGGCGTGTTCGAGCTGGCGCCCTTCGCGGCCGGCACCGTCGGCGTGGCGCAAGCCGTAGCCGATTCGGGCGCGGTCAGCATCGTAGGCGGCGGCGACTCGGTCGCCGCGCTGCAGCAATCCGGCCTGGCCGGCAAGATCACCCATATCTCCACGGGCGGCGGCGCTTCGCTGGAGATGCTGGAAGGCAAACTGCTGCCGGGTCTGGCAGCCCTGGAGGATAGATGATGGCGCGTGTTCCGCTGATCGCTGGCAATTGGAAGATGAACAAGACGGTGGGCGAGGCCCTGCGCCTGGTGGACGAAATGCTCCCCGGCTTGCAGGCAGTGCAAGGTGTGGAGAAACTGCTGTGCCCGCCGGCCATCGCCATCATGCCGGTGGCGGCCATGCTGGAAGGCAAGGGCATTGGCCTGGGCGCGCAGAACCTGCACTGGGAGAAAGACGGCGCCTATACCGGCGAGCTTTCGACCGCCATGGTGGCCGAGTTTTGCCAATACGTGATCGTCGGCCACTCTGAGCGGCGCGCCCTGTTCGGCGACAGTGACCTGAACGTGCACCGCAAGGTGACCGCCGCCCTGGCGGCCGGCCTGAAGCCGGTGCTGTGCATCGGTGAAACGCTGGAGCAGAACGAGGCCGGCCGCGCCGCCGAGGTGCTCAGCGCCCAGCTGCGTGCCGCCCTGGAAGGCGTGCAGATCAATTCGGCCGAGGCGCTGGTGGTGGCCTATGAGCCGGTGTGGGCCATCGGCACCGGCAAAGCTGCCAGCCCGGAGCCGATCAATACGCTATTACGCAATGTGGTGCGTCCCACGCTGGCCGGCCTGCTGGGCCAAGAGCTGGCGGAGGGCGTGCGCGTGCTATATGGCGGTTCGGTGAATGCGGCCAATGCGGGCGAGTACTTCGCCCAGCCGGAGGTGGACGGCGCGCTGGTGGGCGGCGCCAGCCTGAAAGCGGCCGACTTCCTCGCCATCACCCAGGCAGCAGCCTAGCTATCTTCGTTAGCGGTTTTGACCAAACAGGCGGACATTGTTTCCGCCTTGTTGTTTAACTTCGTACATGGCGCGGTCGGCCGCCCGCAGCAGCGCCTCCGCATCCGGCTCCTGCCCGCTCAGGGCGATGCCGATGCTGGCGGTGATGTTGACTTCCTGGGCCGGGTTGCTGAGCTGGAACGGGCGCAGCACCGCCTCCCGCACGCGGGCCGACACCTGCATCGCATCTTCGGCTTCCGTGACCCCGTCCAGGAACACGGCGAACTCGTCGCCGCCCAGGCGCGCCACCACATCCCCGGGGCGGATGCTGGCTTCCACCCGCCGGGCAAAGTTGTACAGCAGTTCGTCTCCGGCCATATGCCCGAAAGTGTCGTTGAACACCTTCAGATCATCCAGGTCAATAAAAAGCACCGCATAGCCGTAGCTGTCGTTCTCTGCCAGCAGGTTGGCGCGGCGCACATGGTCTATAAAGAAAGAGCGATTGGGGATCTGGGTGAGCGCATCATGCGTGGCATGGTGCTGCAGCACTTCCTGGGTCAGCTTGCGCACGGTGATGTTGTGCAGCACGCATACCCAGCCGCCATGCTGCGATTGCAGCGGGGCGGTGTGCCAATCAAAATGCTGGTCGCCCAGCGTGATCTCCAGATCGAAGGCCTGCGCACTGTTGAACAGCCCGGCCACCCGCTCGATCTCGGCCGCCTCCAGCTGCTTTCGCTGCAGCACCTGCTGTAGGGTCATGGCCTCATCCGCGGTCAGGCCGAAGTAATCCATGGCCGCCTGGTTGGCGCGGGTCAGGCTCAGCTCGGCGGAGAGCAGCAGGATCGGGTCCGGCGTGCTCTGCAGCAGCGCATCGAACAGCGCGGTCTGCTCCATCAGCTCGGCCTGGAACTTGCGCTTGCCGGTGATATTGCAGAACATGATCTCGGTGCCGATCACGTTGCCTTCGTCATCCTTGCTGGCTACCGCTGAGCACATGGCGAACACCGGCACGCCGTGTTTGTTGTACAGGCTCAGCTCGCGCTCGCGTACGAAGCCGTTGTCGCGGATGTCGCTGAACAGGCGCGTCACCTCGGTCTCGTTGTTCCACATGTATTCGGGGAACGGCTTGTTGAGCAGTTTGTTGTTGCTGTCCTCGCCCATCATGGTGAGGAAGTACGGGTTGGCATACGTGATCTGGTTCTCGGCGTTGGTGTACACCACGCCGTCGTGGGCGTTGTTGTGAAAATTGAGGTCAGACATGGCGCGCTCAAGAAAGTTGCGCTCCAGCGACACCTTCTCAAGCTTGTGCTTGAGCTCGGCGTTCTCTTTGCGCAGCCTGGTCAGCGCTGGTGAAGCCGGCGCACGTTTGACCGCCGCTTTTTTAGCGGCCTTCTTCGCAGTTTTCTTGACGGCCATACCTTAAAAGAACCTCAACTCTCTGCAGAGTGTACACCTTTCAAAAACGTCAAAAATGCCTGGCTAACAAAACTGCAAGCCATCTGCTTGCAGTTTTATCCTGTGCCAAACTGGCGGTCGCCCGCATCGCCCAGGCCGGGCACGATGTAGCCGATCTCGTTCAGGCGCTCATCTTTGGCGCCGAGGAAGATGGGCACGTCCGGGTGCTCCTGATTCAGATGCTGGATGCCTTCGGGCGCGCCCAGCAGGCCGATGTAGCGAATGTTCTTGACGCCCCATTCCTTGAGGATGCTCACCGTGGCCGCCGCCGAGCCGCCAGTGGCCAGCATAGGGTCCAGCACCAGGCATACGCCTACGGTGGGGGCCAGCGGCAGCTTGTTGTAGTACTGCACCGGCTGCAGGGTCTTCTCATCGCGGAACAGGCCGATGTGCCAGACCTGCGCATCCGGGATCAGCTCCCACACGCCGTCCACCATGCCCAGGCCAGCGCGCAAGATCGGCACCAGGCCGATCGTGTCTTCCATCTCGCCGCCTTCGGCTTTGCCCATCGGCGTCTCGACCACTTTCTTGATCGTATGCAGATCGCGGGTGGCCTCATACGTCAGCAGGGCACTGATCTCTTTGACTAACTCTCTGAATTTACGGGGTTCTGTGGATTTGTCTCTAAGGATGGTGAGCTTGTGTAAGACCATGGGGTGTGTGGATACGTTCTCTTGGGCCATGCGCGTTCCTCCGTGGCTATTGGGTTGTAAATTGCGCCGATTATATACGCGCAGGCGCATCGCCGCGATTTTTTGAACCTGTATAATCCTTCGCAATGAGCGACACGCCGCGCCTGGTTGACCCGGCGCCACAAATCACAGACCGCAGCGAACCAGCCCTGCGCCCCCGCAAACTTGATGAACTGATCGGCCAGAAGAACGTCAAGGAGAACCTTGCCATTCTGCTGGACGCAGCCCGCCAGCGCGGTGAAGCGCTGGACCATGTGCTCTTCTATGGCCCGCCCGGCCTCGGCAAGACCACCCTGGCGCACATCCTGGCCAATGAGATGGGCGTCAACATCAAGGTCACCGCTGGCCCGGCCATCGAGCGCCAGGGCGACTTGGCGGCTATCCTGAGCAACCTCAACGAGGGCGATGTGCTCTTCGTGGATGAGATCCACCGCCTCGGCAAAGCCGTGGAAGAAGTGCTCTACCCCGCCATGGAAGACTACGCGCTCGACATCGTGATCGGCAAAGGCCCCTCGGCCCGCGCCATCCGCCTCAAGCTGCCGCGCTTCACGGTCATCGGCGCCACCACCCGGCTGGCGCTGCTCACCGCGCCGCTGCGTGCCCGCTTCGGCGCCACCTTCCGCCTGGACTACTACGAGCCCGAGGCGATCCGCGCCATCCTGGCCCGGGCCGCCGGCGAACTGGGCCTGCAGCCGGATGCTGAGGGCATGCAGGAGATCGCCACCCGCAGCCGCGGCACGCCCCGCGTCGCGCTGCGCCTGCTGCGCCGCGTGCGTGACTATGCCGAGGTGCGCGCCAATGGGCAGCTCAATCGCGCGGTAGCCCAGCAAGCCCTGCAGCTGCTGGAGGTGGACGAGCTGGGCTTGGACGAACTGGACCGGCGCGTGCTGCGCGTGATCATCGAGAAGTTCAGCGGCGGCCCGGTAGGGCTCAACACCATCTCGGCCGCGGTCAGCGAAGAGCCCGACACCATCATGGATGTGGTCGAGCCGTACCTGATGCAGCTCGGCTTCCTGGAGCGCCGTGCCCAGGGCCGCCACGCCACGCTGGCCGCCTGCAATCACCTCGGGCTGCCCGTCCCGGCCCAGCTGAACACGCCCACTCTGTTTTGATCCACAGATAAACACAGATGCCGAAAACGGATAAAGCAGATACATCTGAGTTCATCTGCTTAGCATCTGTGTGCATCTGTGGAAAGTATTGGCCATGAATACCGCTGACTTTGACTACCATCTCCCCGAAGAGCGCATCGCCCAGACGCCCCTGGAGCCGCGTGACAGCTCGCGCCTGCTAGTACTCGAGCGCGCCACCGGCAAGCGCACCCACACCCACTTCGCCGAGATTGGCGCCTTCCTGCGCCCGCACGACCTGCTGGTCGCCAACCACAGCCGCGTCCTGCCCGCCCGCCTGCACGGGCGCAAGCTGCCCGGCGGCGGCGAGGTGGAACTGCTGCTGGTCGAGCAACTCGAACCGCAGCGCTGGAAGGCGCTGGCCGGCGGCAAAGGCCTGCGGCCCGGCCGCCTCATTGACCTCGGCAACGGCCTCCAGGCCGAAATAGTCGAAGAGCTGGAGCGCTCCGAGCGGGTCGTGGTCTTCAACAAGCCGCTCGACGAGGCGCTCAACACCATCGGGCAGATGCCGCTGCCACCCTACATCCACACCGCTTTGCAAGACCGCGAGCGTTATCAGACCGTGTACTCGCAGCAGGTCGGCTCGGTGGCCGCGCCCACCGCCGGCCTGCACTTCACGCCGGAGCTTTTGGCCCGCCTGCAAGCGCAGGGTGTGGGCTTCGCCGAAGTGCTGCTGCACGTGGGGTTGGACACCTTCGCCCCGGTGCACGAGGATGACCCCAGCCAGCACCACATCCACACCGAGTGGTGCAGCCTGCCCGCCCAGACCGCCGGCGCGGTGAATACAGCCCGCGCTGCCGGCGGCCGCGTGGTGGCAGTCGGCACCACCAGCGTGCGTACGCTGGAGAGCGCCGCCCGCGCCGGCGGCGGCCAGGTGGCGCCCTACGAAGGCCGCACCGATCTATTCATCTTGCCGGGTTATGAGTTCAAGGCGGTGGATGCGATGGTGACCAACTTCCACCTGCCGCGCTCCAGCCTGCTGATGCTGGTCAGCGCGTTCGCAGGGCGTGAACTGATCCTGGAAACCTACCAGGAAGCTATTTCACTTAACTATCGCTTTTATTCGTTTGGCGATGCAATGCTGATCGTCTAGTGCTAGTCACCGTTGCAGGTGTCCAGCACCTGCAAGAATGCCTCAACCACCTGCGGGTCAAACTGGCTTCCGCTGCAGCGCTTCAGTTCGGCGATGGCTTCTTCCTTCGAGCGCGCTTTGCGGTACACACGTTCATCAGTCATGGCCACATACGCATCCGCCACGCTGATGATGCGAGCGATCTTGGGGATCTCATCGCCCTTCAACCCGTCAGGGTAGCCGGAGCCGTCGTAGCGCTCCTGGTGGGCACGGATGATCGGCGCCACCGAAGCCAGGTTGCGCACCGGCTCCACAATACGGGCGCCGATCTCGGGGTGCTGGCGCATCACTTCCAGCTCAGCCTGCTCCAGTGAGCTAGGCTTGCGCAAGATCTCATCCGGCACGCCGATCTTGCCAATATCGTGCAGCAAGGCGCCCCACTTGATATCGATCAACTCCTCAGGAGTACAGCCCAGCAGGCGGCCGGTCTCCACGGCCATATCCACCAGGCGCTGGCTGTGGCCGCTGGTGTAGGTGTCACGCACATCGATCGCGCTGGCCAGGGCGCTCACCGTTTGCAGGTAGGCGTCCTGCGCTTCTTCGAACAGGCGCACATTCTCCAACGCGATGCCGGCGTGGATCGCAAAGGTGGACACCAGGTCAGCATCGGCCTGCGAGAACTGCTTGGAGGTGTAGCCGTCCACGGTCAGCACGCCAATGCAAGCCCCGCGGGCGATCAGCGGCGCGCCGATCCACGATTTGACGTTTTGGGCGCCTTCCAACTGCAGCCAGTCGGGGTGGTCGCCAATATCCTCGTACAGCACGGTGCGCTGTTCAAACAGCAGTGGGTGGGCAAACTTGTCTTCGGCGATCGGCAGTTCTAGGCCAACCACATCGCTGGCTAAGTTGCCGGCCACCGCGTGCACGATCAGGTTCTCGCCGCGCACCAGTTGCACCGAAGCGCTGTCGAACGGCACCACCCGCTTGAGCTGATCCAGGATCAGGTCAAGCACGCTGGCCCGGTCGGCGGCTGAGCCCAGGATCGCGGCCACCTCGCGCAGCGTTTCCGCCTGGCTGCGCTGGAAGCGCTCGGATTGCAGCAGGCGCAGCTTCTCGATCGCTGTGCCGGTCTGCCCGGCGATTGTGCTCAGCAGGCGCAGGTCAGAGTCGGTGAAGGCGTTGACCCGTACGCTCTCGGCGTTGATCACACCCAGCACGCGGTTGCCGTTGCCCAGGATCGGCACACACAGCTCAGAGCGCATGCTGGGGTTGACCCGCATGTAGCTGGGTTCCTTGTGCACATCCGGCACGCGCCAGGCCTTGCCGGTAGCGGCCACGCGGCCGGTCACACCCTCGGCCAGGCTCACCACCCGGCTCAGGTCCTGCGGGGCGATGCCGCGGTACGAGGGATGCACGGTCAGCTTGTCGCCGTCCGCGTGCATCATCAGGAAACCGAACTTGTCCGTGTACAGACTGGCGCCGATGATCTCGGTAGCGCGCTCGATCAGCTCATCTTCGCCCTTGGCGTTCACGGCCGCCTGGGTGATGGCGTGCAGCACCGTCAGCTCTTGCAGCTGGCGCTTGGTCGACTCGAACAGGTGCACGCTTTCCAGGAACATCGAGATCTGGTCACCCAGGGTCGAGAGCGCCGCGATCTCGTAATCGTCGAATGCGTTGGGCTGCTGGCTTTCAATGTTCAACAAGGCATACACCTTGTTGTAGATCTTGATCGGGATGACGATCTCAGACTCGATCTTGGCAAAGCCTTCCACCAGCAAAAAGTCAGGATGGCTGCTGGCGTGGTTGGTGTAGACCACCTCCCCTGTACGGGCCGCCAGCCCCAGCAGGCCCAGGCCAAAGGGTTGGATGTAGCCCTGGCGCTCAGCCATAAGCTCAAAGCCGCCCGCCACCGCCTCCACAATGTAAGACTGCGTATCATCATCCACGCGGGAGATGTCGGTGGAGTAATAGCCCATGCGGCGGTGCAAACACTCCACAATGATCTGGAACAGCTTGTCGCGCTCCAGAATGCCGCTCATGCGGTTGGTCAGCTCGTTGAGCACGGCCAGTTGGTGCGTGCGGCGGCTTTCGGCGGCGGCGTTGCGCAGCCGCTCGATGCCGGTCGCCAGTTGGCCCGCCAGGGTGACCAGCAGGCGCTCATCGTCTTCGGTGAAGTGGTTGAGCTCGCGGCTCTCGGTATTGATGATGCCGATCACCCGGTCGCCGATCTTCATCGGCACGCATAGCTCAGACAGCGTCTTCTTGTCGTAATCCAGGTAGTTGGCTTCCTGGCGCGTATCGTTGATGCGCATCGGCTTGCCGGTCTGGGCTACGCGCCCGGTCACGCCCTGGCCCAGCGGGATCGGCTTGCTGGCGACCTCCGGGGCGGATTCGTACGAGGGGTGAATGTGCAGTTGCCCGTCTTCACCCAATAGGATGATGCCGAAGTTGTCCGAATAAATACTATGGCGGATGAGCTGCGTGGCGCTTTCGATCAGCTCGTCCACGCTCTTCGCCTCCGTGGTGGAGTTGGCCACCTGCTGCAATATGGTCAACTCCTGCAGTTGACGGCGGGTCGCCTGGAAGAGGCGCGCATTCTCGATCGCCACGGCGGCCTGGTGGCACAGGGTCTGGGCTAAATAGATCTCGCGGCTGCTATAGGTATGGCCTTCGCGTTTATCTTGCAGCTCCGCCAGGCCGATCGTCTTGCTCTGCGCCAGCAGGGGCAGGATCAGCACAGTAGACGCGCCGGAAGACTTCATCGCCTTCTTCTCGGCTTCACTGGTCGAGTTTGAATTGATGTGTTTTTGGATCGGGCGGCCGAGCTCCAGCACGGTGTTGACGTCCAGATCAGGGGCAACCGGCTTGGGTTGGCTGCGCGCCAGGGTGTAGCTGTGTCGCAGGCGCAGGTCTTTGGTATCGGCCAGCCAGTCGTAGGCGATAAACGCATTCGCGTCCAGCAGCGTGGCTAACTGCCTGCCGACCACTTCCAACACTTTATCAATATCCAGGCTGGAGGCGATGCTGGCTCCGGTGAGCGCCAGGGCGGCCAGCTCGTCTACATGCTGGCCGTCTTCGACCCAGCTGGTGGTGTCAACTTCGGGGCTGGAAATAAGAACGCGAATGAGTTCAGTATCCTTGACCGGCAGGCTGGAGATCTGCGCTTTACCGGTGATCTGCTTGCCGCTGGGTGTGCGCCCGTGCCATTCAAACTCAGGCGTCTCGCCGCTGCGCACACGCTCCAGGTAGTCCTGGTAGCGTTGCAGAGTGGCGCTCTTCGGCGCGTACTTGACTGCGCTCAACTGGTTGAAGGTCAGCCCATACAGGGCGCCTTCGTCCGCCTCGAACAGCAGCAGGGCGCTCTGGTTTGCCACCAGGATCTTGCCGCTGTCTGCATGCAGGATGAGCACGGCTTCGGCGATGTGCTCCACCAGCGCTTTGACCTTGCTCAGGTTGCGCAAAGCATCCGCGTCCGGAGCATTCTGGCGCGAGCGTGAGTCTTTGAAGGAGGCTAGCAGCATCGGTTCAGTACCCATAAGCGCTGCTCATCTTGCGGGCATGCGTCATGTTAAGGGAAGGGTGCTTTGCCGCCCGTGATGGGCGGGGTGGCATCTCCCAAAGTAATGCTAGGCTTCTTAGTGAACTGCCGCCGAGGTCTGGATCAGCGAGCCGAGGCGGCGCATGAACTGGTCCAGATCCATAGCCTGGATGGCCGTGATGGCGCGCATTTCCTCTTCGTTCAGCTGGAAAGCGCCCAGCTTTTCCTGCAGACGGCCGTTCAAAACAGCTGCCTTGAAATCCTGGTCTACCAGAGCGAGAGTAGCAATAGCGTTCAGTTTCAGCTTGGACATTGTTAGGCTCCTATGGTGTTGCCTGGTTCGTATGGCGAAAGAAGAAGGTGCAGATTACAGGGTGGGGCCAGTGCCGATACCGCCGCCAACAGGGTGGTGGCTCAGGCCGGGGCCGGTGCCAATGCCGCCGCCAACGGGGTGACGGGTCAAGCCGGGGCCGGTGCCAATACCGCCACCTACGGGGTGATTGCTCTGGGGAGCCGTACCGATACCGCCGCCGACGGGGTGAGAGAAAGCAAAGTTCTTGGTCATGTTCGTAGATCTCCTGTTTTTCTTGAATTAGATTGGCCGCATTCTACGGAGTACCCTATGAACGCAGCTATGAGCATGGGTCAAAAAAAGCCACCCAAATTGAGCAGCTTCGTGAGAGAGTTCTAAGGGTCTAGATGCAATTTCCTTGCCGTCATACCCTTATCGTCAGTTGTTGATAATAGGCTTGCAAAGCCTCGATCGGCTCGGCGTTCAACTCCTTGCGCAGTAATCTTTCATACTCCTTGTAGTGCAAAATGGCCGCCGAGGTTGCCCCTGAATCGGCCATGCTCTTCATCAGCGCCAGGTGGGCTTCGTCGCGGTACGGGTCGCTGGAGACGATGCGCTCGTAGATCTCACGCGCCTCACGGAAGCGCCGCGCCCTGAACTCAAAGCTGCCCAGCAGCTCCAGCGATCCGAGGTACAGGTTGCGCAGCTCTTCGCGGCGCTCGTCGGCCCAGTCCATGAACACGTCTTCGAGGTATGCGCCCTGGTACAGCCGCACCGCCTGGCGCAGCAGCTCGGCTTGCTCGGCTTCCTGCAGGCCGGGCGCAGCCGCCATGCGCACATAATTCTCGAACTCGCGGGCGTCATACCAGGTTTGGATGCTGGGGTGCAGCGAGTAATGGTCATCCTCGAACACGATCGAGTCCTTGAACCCCAGCGCCTGGCGCACGCGCCACAACGTAGCGTGGAAGTTGCTGCTCACCTTGCCGGGGCTGAAGTCCGGCCAGAAATGGATGCCGATCGCTTCCTTGCGTACCCGGCCGCGATCCAAAATATAAATGAAGAGCGAGCGCGCACGCGTGGAGCGCCATACCGTGACCGGCATCACCTCGCCGTTGCGGCGGATCTCGGCGTTGCCCAGCGTGTGCACCTCAAGCAGCTGCGGCTCGGCGTCCGCCAGCTCCTGCGCGCCCTCCAGCATGCTGCGCGTGAACATAGCCCGCGGCGCCTGCTCCAGAATATCGGCCAGCTGCGGCGAGGGCGCGGATGCCTGGGCGCGGATCAGCGCCGCCTGCCAGTCACGCGCCAGCGGGATCAGGAACTGCTGGTAGCCCAGGCGCGCCGCGCCTTGCAAGGCCAGGGTCAGCAGCGGCGCACCCTCGGCTTCTTTACCTTGCGTATAAAGCACGCAGGCCCGCAGGAAGGCCGCAGTCACCTCATCCTGCTGGGGTGGGTCGCTCCACTTTTGCATGGCCAGCTCCAGCTGCTGGAGCGCCAGATCGTACTGCTGCATGTTGGCGTAGGTCCAGCCCATATGCAGCGCATACTCTTTGCGGCTGAAGCGCGAGCCCGCCTGGCTGGCCGCCTTGCGCAGCCAGCCCATGGCTTCGTTGTAGTCGCCCAGCGCACTGGTGGCCCGCGCCAGGCCCACGTACACCGGCACCAGCTCCTGCAGCTCGCCTGTGGTCTCGCCAAATTCCACTGCGCCCAGCAGAATGGCCTGCGCCTCATGCGCATCGCCCACATCCAGCAGCAGGGCGCCTTGGCCGCTGAGAATGCCGATGTGCACCCGTGCCCGGCCGGAGGAGCGTACATGCGCCAAAGCCTGGATGTACTCCTTCCACGAGGCCTGATACTGGCCGGTCTGGTGCAGCAGGTAGGCAATGTTGTTGCGGGCTGAGGCCAGCGCGCCCAGGTTGCTGCGGATGCTGACATGGATGTCCAACGCTTCCTGGAAGGCTTGCTGAGCGCCCAGCATTTGCCCGCTGGTGATGTAGATCAAGCCCAGATCGTTGAGACACTCCGCCAGATCGAACAGATACACCGCCCGCATCGCCTCGGTGCTCTTGGCGGCCAGCTGCCGCAGGCCGGTGACCGCGCGCTGGATGTGGCTTATGCCTTCCTCGGTCTTGCCGAGCAAATGCAGCGACACCCCCATCAGCCGCTCGGCCTGGAACCACTGCAATGAGTTGTGCAGATCGGCCGCCAGCAATTCCTGCGAGGCCTGCGCCAGATCGATCGCCTCTTGCGGCCGGCCGCTGAAGCGGTACACCATGCCGCGCGTGGTGAACGCATTCGCCAACAGCTCTACATCTCCGCGTTGCTTCAGAATCGGCTCTGCCTCAGCCAGTAGTTTCAAACATGCGTCGAACTGGCTTTGGTTGCCCAGTGATTTGGCCTGGTACAGGATCAGGCGCGGCGCGCGCTGGCGCAGCCCGGGCGTCTTGTCCAGATCATCCAGCCAGCGCGCCAGCAGCGCCTGGCGGCCGGTGGTGTAGAAGTGCTCGGCGGCCGTATCCATCCAGGCCGCCGCAGCCTGCACCTCGCCCGAGGCGAACTTGTGCTGGACGGCATTCTCCCACTCCTGGCGCTGGAAGTGCCAGTCCGCCGCGCGTGAATGCATGGCGCGCAGCTTGGCCGGATCATGCCGGGCAAAATAATCCTGCAGAAATTCGGAGAACAGTTGGTGGAAGCGGTAGCTGTTGCCCTCGCGCGTCTCGGTGCGGCTGACGAACAGGTTGCGCTCTTCCAGCGCCCGCAGCATGTCCCCCGAGTCCTCGCGTTGCATCACATAGTTGCACTGTGCTTCGCTAAAGTCGCTGAAGATCGATGCGCCCAGCATGAACTCGCGCAGGTCTTCGCTTTGCTGGCTCACCACCTCCTCGGCCAGGTAGGTGTAGACCTGCTCAGTATTGCCCAGGAAGTGCGGCACGCCGCCGGTGCTCATGGCCCGCACCGCCAGCAGCAGGGCCACGATCCAGCCGTCAGCGCGTTTGGCCAGCTCCTCGGCTTCCTCCTGCGAGAGGCGCATGCGGTAGTTTTGCAGCACCAGCTTCTGCAGCTCATCGGCGCGGAAGCGCAGTTCGTCGGCGCTGATCGTCACCAGCTCGTCGCGGATATACAGGCTCGCCGCCGGGATGCCGTACACGCTGCGTGAGCCGATCAGAATGCGCAGGTGGTCAGGCAGGTGCTCCAGCAGGCTTTCCAGAAAATCGACGATCTGCTGGTTCTCGCCGGCCAGGTGGTAGTCATCCAGCACCAGCACGCTGAAGTCAGGCACCTGCTCCTGGATGGCGTTGATCAGTTCGGTGGCGATGCTGGGGGCATCCGGCCGGGCGCCGGGCGTGTTCAGGCGTTCTTCCAGGGCCAGGCCAAAGCCGGGGAACTGCTGCTGGAAGGCGGCCACGATGTGCTGGGCGAACTGCACCAGGTCGCCGTCCTCCGGGCCGATGCGGTACCAGCATACGTGGGCATCTACATCCGCCGCAAAGTCCACCAGCAGGGTGGTTTTGCCGTACCCGGCCGGGGCCGAGACGAAGGTCAGCTTGCGGTGCAGGTTCTGGTGCAAAGTATCCACCAGCCGCACGCGCCGCAATACATCCTTGCGGCGCTGCGGGGCACGCACTTTGGTGAGCACGATGGTCATAGTCGGCTGGCAGCATAAGGGGCTGCCAGAGTATTGTAGGGCAAGACGGGGTGAATGTTGAGTCAGGTTTAACAGTTCTTTCGGCCTAACGGGCGCACCAGTATAATTTTCTGGCGAGGTGACATGCGAACTGTTGATCTGATCATAAAGAAGCGTGACGGCCTGGAACTGACCACCGAGGAGATCCAATTCTTTGTCCGCGGTTTCACAGACGAGACGATAGCCGACTACCAGGCCAGCGCCTGGGCTATGGCGGTCCTCCTGAACGGGATGAGTGACCGTGAGGTGACCGATCTGACCCTGGCCATGGCAAACTCAGGCGAGGTGCTCGATCTGAGCAAGGTCGTGGATATTGCCCTCGACAAGCATTCCACCGGCGGGGTGGGCGACAAGACCACCCTGGTGGTGGAGCCGATCGTCTCGGCCTGCGGACTGCGGGTCGGCAAGATGTCCGGCCGCGGCCTCGGCTTCAGCGGCGGCACACTGGACAAGATGGAGTCCATCCCCGGCTACCGCACCGACCTCACCAAGGCAGAGTTCCTGGCCCAACTCAAGGGCCTGGGCCTCGTACTCACCGGGCAGACCGGCAAGCTGGCCCCCGCCGATGGCAAGATGTATGCCCTGCGGGATGTGACCGGTACGGTCGACTCCTTGGCCCTGATCGCCTCGTCCATCATGAGCAAGAAGATCGCCGCCGGCGCCCAACGCATGGTGCTGGATGTAAAAGTGGGCGTGGGCGCCTTCATGAAAACCCTGCCCGAGGCCAAGAAGCTGGCCAGCATCATGGTGAGCATCGGCAGGTTGGCCAAGCGCAAAGTCATCTGCCTGCTCTCTGACATGAACCAACCGCTGGGCTACGCCGTCGGCAACGCCCTTGAGGTCAAAGAAGCCATCGAGACCCTGCACGGCGGCGGGCCGCAGGATTTCCGCGAGCATTGCTTAGACGTCGCCAGCCACCTGCTGGTGCTCGGCAAGGCGGCCGGCACGCTGGCCGCCGCCCGCAAGAAAGCCGAAGCTACCCTGCACGATGGCAGTGCCTTGGAGCGCTTCCGCAAGCTGGTGGCCGCCCAGGGCGGCGATGTTAGCTATGTGGACGATCCCGACAAGCTGCCCAAGGCGCTGATCATCAAAGAGGTGCTTGCTCCCAAGAGCGGATACATCAAATGGATCGATGCCCAGATCGTGGGCGAGACCTCGGTGGAGATGGGCGCTGGCCGCGCGACCAAAGAAGACACCATCGACCCCGCCGTGGGCATCGTCGTGCTGCACAAAGTCGGCGACCGCGTGAAAAAGGGCGAGCCGCTGTTCGTGCTCCACGCCAATTCGCAAAAGTCGCTCAAGGCAGCTGAGACCCGCATGCTGGCAGCCCACAAGTGGTCTGCCAAAAAAGTGAAACGCCTGCGCCACACCTATGGCGTGGTTGATAAATAGATTGCTGGTTCGCGTGTCGCCCTGAGCGCAGCAATACCAAATAAAAAAGCCCTGCATGCGCAGGGCTTTTTTTCTGTTTATTGTCAACTGTAAACTGTCGACTATTTGTAACCCGCCATGAAGGCTACGCCCAGCGTGCCCGGGCCGGTGTGCGTGCCCACCGAGGGGCTGACTGCCGAGAGGGCGGTCATGGCCGGCTTGAAGCGGGTCGTGGCCTCGTCCAACAGGGCCTTGGCGTCAGCCTCGGCGTTGGCGTGCACCACCGCCAGGTGCAGCGGCGTGCGGCCGCCGATGCGCTCGTCCACCAGGTCCAGAATGCGGGCCAGGGCCTTGGCCTTGGTGCGCACGCGCTCGCGCGGCTCCAGGCGGCCATCCTGCACTTCCAGGATCGGCTTCAGGTTCAAGGCCGTGCCCAGGAAGCGCGCTCCGCCGCCGATGCGGCCGCCGCGGTGCAGGAACTCCAGCGTGTCCACCAGCAGCAGCAGGCCGGTCTGCTCGCCGGCCTTCTTGGCGATGTCGGCGCATTCCTTCAGCGACTTGCCGGCCTTGGCCGCCTTGGCCGCTTCCAGCAGCGCCCAACCGGTGCCCATAGAGGCCGAGTGGCCGTCCATCACTTCAATGTTCAGGCCGCTCACCAGGTCTTTGGCCTGGTTGGCCGAAGCAATGGTGCCCGACAGCTTGGCGGAGACGAACAGGCCCAAAATGTCGGTGTAGCCATCCTTCTGCAGTTTCTCGTACATGTCCTTGAAGGCAGCCGGCGAGGGCTGCGAGGTGCTGGGCATGGTCTCAGACTTGGCAAGGCGCTCGTAGAACGCACCGGGCTGGATATCCACACCATCACGCAATTCCTCCCCGTTCCAGATCACAACCGTGGGCACAATATTGATGTTCAGGCCCTCGCTTAGTTCCTTGGGAAGGTAGGTGGTACTGTCCGTAATAATCGCTACTTTGGCCATTCGTCTCTCTCCTCGAGGATGAATTCAGTGTGCCGGGGCGGCACGGGGGGATTGAACCCCTAGTGTAGTGGAAACCTGAAAAGCGGACAAGAGAACGCCGCCAATTCGCCCCCACCGCCCGCCCCGCGGCTCTTGACCGTCAACCCCAGAGCGGCTACAATCACCCGCTGCTTGGGGTCAACCTCCTGGCAAGCAAAATCGCGGGCGCTACCCGCTTTTAAAGATCATTTGAGGAGCTTGTTTTTTAGATGGTACGTATCAGACTGCGCCGCGTTGGCGGCCACAATCAAGCCAGCTTCCGCATCGTGGCGGCGGACAAAGAAAGCCCGGCCAAGGGCCGCTTCATTGAAGTACTGGGTTCTTACAACCCGCGCACCAAGCCTGCCACCATCGCGTTGCAGGAAGAGCGCATTTATCACTGGATCAGCAATGGCGCCCAGCCCAGCGAATCCGCTCAGCAGGTGTTCCAGCAGGCCGGTTTGACCGCCCGCTATGAGCGCTTCAAGGCTGGCGAAAGCCTGGAGACCCTGCTGGCCGAGGCTGACGCTGCTGCCAAGATCCGCAATGCGGACGGCCGCACCAGCTTCCCGGCTCCGGCCACCAGCAGCCGCAAGAAGGCTGCCCCGGCTGCTGAAGCCGCTGCTCCGGCTGCCGCCCCCGCTGCCGAGGCTCCTGCCGCTGAAGTCGTTGCCGAAGCTGCCCCTGAGGCTGCTGCGGAAGCTGCGCCCGAGGCCCCGGCTGCAGAAGCTGCCCCCGAGGCTCCGGCTGCTGACGCCCCCGCTGGCGACGCTGCTGCCGACGCCCCTGCGGCTGAATAATCTCTGACATGAAAGAGCTCGTCGAGTACATTGCCGGCGCTTTGGTGGATGACCCCACCCAGGTGCGCGTGAACCAACGCCGCCGCGGTGAAGGTACCGAGCTCTCGTTGCTGGTCGGCAAGGAAGATATGGGCCGCATCATCGGCCGCAATGGCCGTGTAGCCAACGCCATCCGCCTGTTGCTGCAAGTCGCAGCATCTCAGGATGGCAAGCAGGCCACCTTGCATATCTCGGAACCGGATTGAGCTCCCGCAGACACAGAGCCAGCCAACGCCGCAAGGCAAATGAAGGCAAGCCCTCCCAGTCAGGCTCGGCGGAATTCCGCGAGCCTGACTTTGTATTGGTAGGCATTCTGCGCCGCCCGCATGGTTTGCGCGGCGAGGCCCAAGTTTCCATCGAAACAGATTTCCCCGAGCGGCTGCAGCCCGGCCTGAAGCTCTTCCTTGGCCCCGAGCACACGCCCGTCACCATCCGCTCGCAGCGCCCGGTGGATGGTGGGCTGCTGCTGTCCTTTGAAGAGTTCCCCGATCGCAACGCCATCGAGCATCTGCGCAACGCGCCCTTGTTCTCGCCGGTGCAGGACAGCCCGCCGCTGCCGCCCGGCCAGTACTACCGCCACCAGCTCATGGGCCTGGCCGTGGTGAGCGATGCGGGCGAAGAGCTCGGCACGCTGATCCAGGTGCTGGAGACCGGGGCCAATGATGTTTACATCGTCCACTCTGAGCGCTACGGTGAAGTGCTGCTGCCCGCCATCCGTGACGTAGTATTAGATGTAGACCTGGCCAACAAGCGAATGCAGGTCCACCTGCTACCCGGCTTGCTGCCCGAGATCAAGGATGAAGACGGAGGGTGAAGAATGTGAACTGAGTTTCACTCTTCATTCATCCCTCATCCTTCATACCCTTCATCCTTATCTTTTCTGGTATTCTGGTTGCCGTTTTGAGTACCGGCATGAACACGCACATGGATGCTGAAACGCTGAGCCGTATCGCGCTCACCAGTGTCAAGTATGTGGGGGCGGTGCGCTTCCGCATGCTGCTGGCCGCCTTCGGCAGCGCCCAGGCCGCCTGGGCCGCAACACCGGCCCAGTGGCAGGCCGCCGGTTTGCCGCCGGCCGCCACCGCCGGCCTGGCCCAGGCCCGCCAGAGCCTGGTGCTGGAGCAGATCCCGGCTCGCCTCGCTCAGCACGGCGTACGCGCCCTGACTTGGGAGGATGCCGAGTATCCGCGCCGCCTCAAGGAGCTGGAGCAGGCTCCGCCGGTGTTGTATGTACGGGGCGATCTGCTGCCGGAGGATGACTGGGCCGTCGCCATCGTCGGCACCCGCCAGGTGACGGCCTATGGCCGCCAGGTGGCGGAGGAGTTGGCCGGCTTCCTGGCCCGCCGCGGCATCACCGTGGTGAGCGGGCTGGCCAAAGGCGTCGACGCCGTGGCCCACACCGCCGCGCTGCGCGCCGGCGGGCGTACCCTGGGCGTGGTGGCCCACGGGTTGGATAGCATCTATCCCACCGCCCATCACGGCCTGGCGCAGGAGATGGCCCGGAGTGGGGCGGTGCTCAGCGATTATGCGCTCGGCACCCCGCCAGACTCGGCCAACTTCCCGCCGCGCAACCGCATCATCTCCGGCTTGGCCCAGGCCGTGGTGGTGATCGAGGCGGGCGAGCGCAGCGGGGCGCTCATCACGGCCGGCTTCGCCGCCGAGCAAGGGCGCGAGGTATTCGCCGTGCCCGGCCCCATCTATGCGCCCAATAGCAAGGGCTGCAACATGCTGATCGAGCGCGGGGCGCACCCGCTGCTGCAATTTGAAACGCTATTGAAAGTATTGAACTTGGAGACGATGGATTCGAACAAAGATGCACGCCAGGCTCTGCCTGCAGATGCAACCGAGGCGGCCCTGTTTGGTTTGCTGGGCGCCGAGCCCATGCACCTCAACGAGATCGGCGCCCGCGCCGCCCTGCCGATCGCGCAGGTGTCCTCCACCCTCACCTTGATGGAGCTCAAAGGCCTGGTGCGCCACGTGGGCGGCATGGCCTACGTGGCCGCCCGCGAACTTGGAGCCAGCTATGGCTAAGCACAGCGAAGGTATGCTACATGCCTACGCGGTCATCATGGCCGGCGGCGGCGGCACGCGCTTGTGGCCGCTCTCACGCCAGTCCAGACCCAAGCAGATGCTCACGCTCATCGAAGAGCGCAGCCTGTTCCAGATCGCCGTGCAGCGTCTGCAAGCCCTCCTGCCGCCCGAGCGTATCCTGGTCGTCACCAGCCAGCAGCAGGCGGCCGAGCTCAAGACCCACGCGCCCGAGCTGCCCGCCGAGAATTACATCCTCGAGCCGCAGCCGCGCGGCACCGCCGCCGCCATCGGCCTGGCGGCCGCCACCCTGGGGGCGCGTGACCCGCAAGCTGTCATGATCGTGCTCACCGCTGATCACTACATCGGCAACGAAGCCGGCTTCCATCGTTACCTCGAAGCCGCTGTGGCGCTGGCGCAAACCGGGCCGCTGGTGACGCTCGGCATCCAGCCCACCTTCGCCGCCACGCAATATGGCTACATTCAAATGGGCGAAAGCCTGGGCGAGTTCGGCGGCTTTGTGGCCCACAAGGTTAAGCGATTCAAAGAAAAGCCCAACGAGGACGAAGCCCAGGCTATGATCGCCGCCGGTGACCACGCCTGGAATTCGGGCATGTTCATCTGGACCATCGAGCGCATCATGCAGGAATTTGCCCAGCAAATGCCTGACCTGCATGCCACCCTGCACAAGGTGGCCGCCGCCATCAACACGCCGGACTATGCCGGCGTGATCGAGCACGAGTGGCCGCGCATTGCAGCGCAGACCATTGATTACGGCGTGATGGAGCATGCCGCCAACGTGGCCGTCATCCCCGCCAAGGAGCTGGCCTGGAACGATGTCGGCTCGTGGACTTCGCTCTTCGAAGTCCTGCCGGCGGATACCAACGGCAACCTGGGCCTGCACCCGCACCATCACGACCTAGACAGCCATGATTCGCTGGTGCACGGCGCCAGCAACGCGGCCGAGCGTCTTATCGTTACCGTTGGCGTCAAAGATCTGGTGGTCGTGGATACCGGAGATGTGCTATTAATTTGCAGCCGTGAACGCGCCCAGGATGTCCGCAAGGTCATCGAAGCGCTCAAAGAAAAAGGGCTGCAGCGTTACTTGTAATAATTTCTTTTTAGAGGTGTTTGTTTGGAAGCTTATTGTGTGAAATGCAAGACCAAGCGTGAGATGCTGAACCCGCAGGCCGAATACACGGCCAGCGGGGCGCCCGGCACGCGCGGCACCTGCGGCGTATGCGGCACGACCCTGTTCCGCATGGGCCGCACGCCCGCGCACGAGGGCATTCCCGCCCCGGTCAAGCCCACCAAGCAGGAGCGCCAGGACGCCCGCCGCAAGGGCCGCCTGGTCATCGTCGAATCCCCGGCCAAGGCCCGCACCGTCGGCCGCTACCTCGGCAACGGCTACCGCGTCGAAGCCTCGGTCGGCCACGTGCGCGACCTGCTGCGTTCGCAGCTCTCCGTGGATGTGGAGAACAGCTTCGCGCCCAAGTACCGCATCCCCAACGAGAAGCGCAAGGTCGTCAAAGGCTTGAAGGCCGAAGCCGCCAAGGCGGAGGAGATCTTCCTGGCTACCGACCCGGATCGCGAAGGTGAAGCCATCGCCTGGCACCTCATCGAGGCGGCCGAGATCGACCCGGCCCGCACCAAGCGCGTCGTCTTCCATGAGATCACCAAGCCCGCCATCGAAGAGGCCTTCGGCCAGCCGCGTGACATCAACATGAACCTGGTGGACGCCCAGCAGACCCGCCGCGTGCTCGACCGCCTGGTGGGCTACAACCTCAGCCCCATCCTGTGGACCAAGGTGCGCAACCGCCTCTCGGCCGGGCGCGTGCAGTCCGTTGCCCTGCGCCTCATAGTCGAGCGCGAGCGTGAGATCGACGCCTTCGTGCCCGTGGAGTACTGGTCCATCGCGGCTGAGCTGCAGCCTGAGGGCAGCAAGAACACCTTCGTCGCCAAACTGGCGGATGTCAACGGCAGCGAGCCCGACCTCGGCTCCAAGGAAAAAGTAGACCCGTTGCTGGCCGACATGCAGACTGCCAGCTACACCATCCGTGAGATCAAGCGCGGCCAGCGCCGCCGCAAGGCGCCCGCGCCTTTCACCACCAGCACCTTGCAGCAAGAAGCCTCACGCAAGCTGGGCTACACCGCCAAGCGCACCATGGCCATCGCCCAGCAGCTCTACGAAGGCATTGACCTCGGCCAGGGCGAAACCACCGGCCTCATCACCTACATGCGTACTGACTCGACCTACATCTCGCCGCTGGCGCAGCAAGAGGCCCGCGAGTATGTCACCAGCGTGCACGGCGCCAGCTACCTGCCGGAGCAGGCGCCTGAGTATAAGACCCGCGCCAAGGGCGCCCAGGAGGCGCACGAGGCCGTGCGCCCAACCTCCGCCATGCGCACTCCGGCCCAAGTCAAAGACTTCCTGAGCCGTGACCAGTTCCGTCTCTACCAGCTGGTTTGGCAGCGCTTCCTCGCCTCGCAAATGGTGCCGGCCGTCTATGACACCGTCTCCGTGCGCGTCATAGGCCAGGGCAGCAACGAATATCTGCTGCGCGCCTCCGGCTCCATCCTGCAATTCCCCGGTTATCTGGCCGTGTACGAAGAGGCAAAGGACGAGACCGTCAAGGCCGAGGGCGAAGATGATTCCCCCATCCCGCCTGACCTGGCGGAGGGGCAAGCCCAAAAGCTCGTAGAGCTTTTGCCGTTACAGCACTTCACCCAGCCGCCGCCGCGCTTCAGCGATGCCTCGCTGGTCAAAGCGCTGGAAGAATACGGCATCGGCCGCCCGTCCACCTACGCGCCCACCCTCAACACGCTGCAGCAGCGCGGCTATGTGGTGCGTGAAGACAAGCGTTTCATCCCCACTGAGACCGGGCTGCTGGTGAATGACCTCATCACCGAGCACTTCCCCGACATTGTGGATTTCAATTTCACCGCCGAGATGGAAGCCAACCTCGACAAGATCGCCGCCGGCGACGCTAACTGGGTCAAAGTGCTCAGCGATTTCTACGAGCCGTTCTCCGAGACGGTCGAGAAGGCCAAGCTGGAGATGCCCGAGTCCAAAGCCGGGCCGGAGTATATCGGCCGCGAGTGTCCCACCTGCAATCAGGGCCAGCTCATCATCCGCTGGGGGCGCTACGGCAAGTTCATCGGCTGCGAGCGCTTCCCCGATTGCCGCCACACCGAGCCCTGGCTCGAGAAGATCGGCGTCACTTGCCCCAAAGACGGCGGCGATGTGGTCGAGCGCCGCACCCGCAAGGGCCGCATTTTCTACGGCTGCGCCAATTACCCCGCTTGCGAATTCACCTCGTGGAAGCGGCCGCTGCCCACGCCGTGCCCCAGTTGTGGCGGCACGCTGGTCATCGCCAACAAGAACTTCGCCCAGTGCATGGACTGCGAGACGCAGTTCCCGCTGGACGATGTGCAAAAAGAAGAGGAAACCGCCGGCGAGGCGGCCTAGCCCCGTCATTGCGAGACAGCCCGGCACCGTCATTGCGAGACAACAGCCGCATGGAATGCGGCTGTTGTGCAAGGCGGCATTTCAATGCCGCCGCCGAAGCAATCTGGTTTTGAAGATCGCCGCGCCCGCATTGACCGGCTGCAGCCAGTTGCGCATTCCGCACCGCTCCTCTAGAATCCAACCCTAATGGACTACGACCCACAAACCCCCGCCGAACATTCGGCGCCCACCCCCTCGCGGCGCGGTATCGCTTTCGATCCCTCAGCCTTGCTGTCCAGCCTGCGCCAGCCCCGCACCCTGGCCATCGCTGCCGGCATCGCCGGGCTGCTCTTCGGCTGGTTGGTCATCGGCTGGTGGCTGTACCCGGTGGAATTCATAGACGGCAATCCGGAGCAGCTGCGCGCTGACTACCAGCAGAGCTACCTGCGCGCTGCCATCGACTCCTACACCCTGAACCCTGACGAGAACGTGGCGCGTGAGCGCCTGCAGGCGCTGGGCGCCGCCGTGGATGGCACCATGGCCGCCGTGGCCGCTGCGCCCGGCAGCCAGAGCGTCGAGACCATCGCCCATTTCCAATCCATGCTTGGCCAGCCCACCACGGCAGACCCGCAAACCCCCGTCGAGGGCCAACCCACGCCGCAGCCTACTGAGGCTGCCGCCGACGCCCCGCTGCAGAACGCCCGCAACTTGCTCACCATGCTGTGCGGCCTGACGATCCTGATCGCCGCCGTTTTTGGCGGCGTCACCCTCTGGAAGCGCCGCCGCAAACAGCCTGCCAGCCCGGCTGCCCATACGGGCAGCGGCGCAGCCTTGCCGATCATGCAGTGGATAACCACTTACCACGCCGGCGATGATCTGTTCGATGAGTCGTTCAGCATCGATTCGCCCGCGGGCGAGTTCATGGGCGAGTGCGGCGCAGGCATCGCTGATACGATCGGCGTAGGCACACCCAAGCGCGTGACCGCCCTTGAGGTCTGGCTCTTTGATAAGAACGACATTCAAACCATCACGAAAGTGCTGATGAGCAATCACATCTTCCGTGATGATGCCGCCCGCAACCGGCTCTCCGCCAAGGGCGAGCCTGCCCTGTGCACCCCGGGCGCCGAGATGGTGCTCGAGACCGCCACCCTGCAAATGATCGCCCGCGTCGTGGATATACAGTACGGCGAAGGCGCCCTGCCGGAGGATAGTTTCTTCGACCGCGTAACCCTGGAGCTGGCCGTCTGGCCCAAGAGCTAACAGCGATCTGCTGACTAAAAAGACCAGCCGTACGGCTGGTCTTTTACTTCCAGGGTCATTCTGACCTCGCAGTTTGCGAAGCAAACTGCCGCGCTGCGTAGCAGCGCAAGACCGCCGACACCCGATCAGGGAAGAATCCTTGCTGGCATATCTTCCAAGCACTGCACCTTTGTCAGTCCTGTCCACGAGGATCCCTCGCTGCGCTCGGGATGACGAATCATCCGCGTCATCCGCCTGCACAAAAAAAAGGCCAGCATATCGCTGGCCTTTTCCTGTTCACTATTCACTCTTCACTGCTCACTCGTTATTCCACACTCACCACTTCAAACACCAAAACCCCCGCCGGAGTCTGCGCCTCCACCTTATCGCCAGCCTTGTGGCCCAGCAGCGCCTTGCCGATCGGCGACTCGTTCGAGATCTTGCCATTGCGCGGGTCAGCCTCTTGCGCGCCCACCAGGAAATACTTCACCGGCTCGCGCCCCTTCTCCTTCAACGTAACCGTCGAACCGATGCCGATCACGCCATCCGGGTTGCTCTGCTCGGTGATCACCACCGCATTGCCCAGAATGGCCGTGATCTCCTGAATACGCCCTTCCAAAAAGGCCTGGTCTTCCTTGGCCTTGGAGTAGTCGGCATTCTCAGACAGGTCGCCCTGCTGGATCGCCGTGCGCAGGCGCTGCGCCAGTTCGGTGCGGCGCGGCCCGCTCAGCTCCTCCAACTCCGCCTTGAGCTTCTCTATGCCTTCGGGGGTTAAATAAAACTCGTGTGAGCTCATGGCAGACCGGTATTTCCCTTCAGTCGGTTGTTTTCCTGCTCGGCAAAACGGTCGGTCATGCCGGCAATATAGTCACATACAGCCCGCTCCAGGCCGCGGCTGGGGATGGCCGCCTGGAAGTCAGGCGGCAGCATCTCCGGCTTGGCCACGTATGCGCGGTAGATAGTGATGAGGGCGTTGCGGGCGTGCTCGGCCATACCGCGCACCCGCGGGTGGTTGTACAGGTTCTTGAACAGGAAGCTCTTCAGCTCCTTGTTCATCGGCAGCATGCTCTCGCTGTAACCGATCACGTTGTGGTCCAGCTTCTGCAGGTCCTCGGTGCTCTTGGCGCCGGCTGCCTCGATGCGGGCGTTGGTGGCCTCGAGCACATCGCTGATCAGGATGCCCACCAGCCGCCGGATGATCTGGTGGCGCAGCAGCTCGCTCATCTCGCCCTTGCCGTCCCAGCCCACGCTCTCGATCACCTGTTTCCACAGCGCCAGCTCGCTGAACATCTCATGGTGGATCATGCCCGAGCGCAGGCCATCGTCCAGGTCGTGCGTGGTGTAGGCCAGCTCATCGGCAATGTTGGCGATCTGCGCCTCCAGATTGCCGCGCAACTCCGGGTTGAAGTCCGTCGCGTCCGAGACGTCATAGTCGGTCTCGTGCTTGACGATGCCCTCGCGCACTTCCCAGGTCAGGTTGAGGCCTGGCCAGTTGGGGAAGCGCCGCTCCAGCTTGGTGACGATGCGGAACGATTGCTTGTTGTGGTCGTAGCCGCCGTGGTCCTTGAGTAGCTCGTTCAACGTGGCCTCACCGGAGTGGCCGAAGGCCGCGTGCCCCAGGTCGTGCGCCAGGCAGATCGCCTCGATCAGGTCTTCGTTGCCGCCCAGCGCCCGCGCGATCGTGCGGCCCACCTGGGCCACTTCCAGCGTGTGCGTCAGCCGCGTGCGGAAGTAGTCGCCCTCAAAGTTATTGAAGACCTGCGTCTTGTACTCCAGGCGGCGGAACGCCGTGGTGTGAATGATGCGGTCACGGTCACGCTGGAACGCAGTGCGGTACTCCGGCTCGCTGTCGGGATATTCGCGGCCTTTGCTGTCGCGGCTGCGCATCCCATACGGCGCCAGGGTCTGGTCCTCGTACTGTTCAAGCAGTTGGCGAGTAATGATCATCGTATGAAAAGTCTAGTTGATGGCTATGGGACTGTCAATTGCATAAATCAGGGAGCAGTGAGCCGTAGTCAGTGATCAGTATTAGTCCGATCACTGCTCACAGATCACTGATCACTCATCACTGGTGATTACCGTTCCCAGCTTCTCCCCCAGCAACGCCTTGCGAATGTTGCCGTCTTCCACGCCGGAGAATACGCTCACCTCGCACGCCGGCAGCGCCTGCACGATGCCCAGCATGCTCTCCACCTTGCTGGCCATGCCGCCGGTCACATCCGTCGCCGCCGAGGCGCCCGGCAGCGCCGCCATCTTGGCGTAGCTGGCCGGTGTGATGCGCGCGATCACGTCGCCGTCCGGGTAGCGGGTGTACACGCCGGCGTCGCTGCCCGCCAGCAGAATGCGTGCCGGCCGCAGCTCCGCCGCCAGATGCGCGAACAAGTCTTCCGTCGAGAGGATCGTGCCGCCGAGCTCCGTATCGAACACCACATCGCCATACACCACCGGCAGGATGCCGGCTTCCAGCGCTGCCCTCAGCGGCTGCAGGTTCCAGTGCTGTATGCGGCCGCCGGCGGCCAGCACGCTGCTCGCTGGCGCAAACGCCACCGCCGGCTGGTCAGCCACCGCCGCCAACGCGCCCATGATGGCCTGGTTGAGCGCGCTGGCATAGCGCCACACTTCCACAAAGCCGCGCCACTGCTCCGCCGTGTGTACGCCCTGGCGCGTGCCATATTTCTTGGCCGGCACATGCCCGAACGAGCCTGAGCCGTGGCCCAGCAGGATGCGCAGCTCAGGCTTGGCCTGGCGCGCCGCCGCGATCTCTTCCACAATGCGGCGCACAAGCTCCGGGCGCAGCATAGCCTCGGTGTGCTTGTCGGTGATCAGCGATCCGCCCAGTTTCAGGAATATGAGCTCGCTCATGCCACCACCGTGTGCAGCGTGCTGCTCGCCCCGGCGGCGCGCAACGCCGCTTCCAGCGCGGCAGGGTCGCCGGCCGCCAGGGCCAGCATGTTGCCGCCCCGCCCGCCGCCGGAGAGCTTGGCGCCCAGGGCGCCGGCCGCTCGGGCGGCAGCCACCAGCGCATCCAGCTCGGGCGACGATACGTCCAGTTGTTGCAGCAGGGCGTGGTTCTGGTCCATCAACTGGCCTAGCTCAGCCAGCTCGCCGCGCTCCAGTGCACGACGCGCCGCTTTGGCGATTTGGCCGATTTCAGCGAACACCGCCTCATAGCGCTCCGGCTCGGCCTGCCAGGCGGCGCGCACATCCCCCACGGTTACTTTGGTCGGGCTGGGGATGCCGGTATCGGCAATCACCAAATTCAGCGGCGCGCTGAGCGTGAAGGTTTGCAGCGGCTCGCCCTTGATGAAATACACCGGCCGGTTGTAAGTAATGACGGTGTTGTCGATGCCTGAGGGTGTGCCGTGGTGAATTTTTTCGACCTCGAACGCCACCGCGCTGACATGCGCATCCGCCAGCGGGTGGCCCAAGAAGCCGGACAGGGCGCGGGCGATGGCCACGCTGACCGCCGCCCCGGAGCCCAGCCCCGCCGCCACCGGGATGGTCGAGCTGACCTTGATCGTGACCGCCAGCGGGTGCTGCACGCCCATCGCCTCCAGCGTGAAGCGCACCGCCGCCGCCAGCGGGTGCTGAGGGTCCAGCTGGTCGAGGTCGGCGTCCACGCCCACTTCGGGCGCCTGGATGCGGATGCGCCCGCTGGGCGCATTGAACAGCGGGCGCACCAGCGCCCGCGCCGCCACCTGCTGCACCGGCACGGCAATGGCCGGCTGCCCGTACACGGCGGCGTGCTCGCCGAACAAGATCACTTTGCCGGGGGCCGCCCCGGTGCCTGCAGGCATCGTCACGAGATATAGAAGATCAGCAGAATGGTCAACGCCCACAACACCAGGTCGATCTGCAGCGGGCGGTCGGCGAACAATATATCCTCCGGTGCCTCACCGGAGTCTTTGACCTGCACCAGATACAGATAACGAAAGAAACCGTACAGCACGAACGGGATCGTCAGCATCATGCTGTGGTTCTCCGGCAGGTTGGGGGCCGAGAAGGTGTACAGGCTGTAGGTCAGGATCGCCAGGCTCAGCACGATCAGCAGCAACTGGTCGAGGAAGTTTTCGGTGTAACCGGCCAGCACTTTACGCGTGCGCGCGCTGCCCTTGGCCTTGATCTCGGCCCGGCGCTTGCCGATCCCGAGGAACAGCGCAAAGAACGTGGTGAACACATACAGCCAGGGCGAGAAGCGCACCACATCGATCAGCGCCACACCCGCGCCAACCCGCAACACGTAGAACATCGCCAGCACGATCACATCAATGATGGCGATGTGCTTGAACCAGCTGGAGTAAGCGAAGTTGAGCGCCAGGTACACGACGCAGATCATGCCGAACACCGGCGAGAGCCAGAAGCCGCCCACCAGTGCCACCAGCATGAACACGCCCGCCGCGCTCGCTGCCAGCCACACCGGCAGGGCGCCGGAGGCCAGCGGGCGGTGTTTCTTGCGCGGATGGCGCCGGTCCGCTTCCACGTCCAGGATGTCGTTCAATAGATACACGCTGCTGCTCAACAGGCAGAAGAACACGAAGCCCAGCACGGTCTGTTTGAGCGGGCCAAGCTGGGTTAGCTGGCGGTCAAACACCAGCCCGGCGAACAGCAGCACGTTCTTGGCCCACTGCTTCGGGCGCATATTCTTGAACAATGCGATCAGCATGCGCGGAATCATAGCATCTAAACAGCGAGTGAGCCGTGAACAGGGAACGGTGAACGGGGATGAGTGAACAGTGAACAGTGAGAGGTACAAGCAACTATTGCTGCTACGAGCTTACGGGCACTGATCACTGCTCCCCGATCACTGATCCCTAATCCCTAATCACTGACCCCCAATCACTGATCCCCGATCCCTGCTCCCTCATCCCTGGTATAGAATCCCCGCATGCCCAAACAACGCGCCGACCTGCTCCTGGTGCAGCGCGGCCTGGCCGAAACCCGCAGCCAGGCCCAGCGCCTGCTCATGGCCGGCCAGGTGCGGCACAACGGCCAGATCGTCGACAAGCCCGGTGCGCTGCTGCCGGATGACGCCGCCCTCGAGCTGGCCGCCCGGCCGCCCTTCGTTTCGCGCGGCGGCGAGAAGCTGCAAGCCGCCCTGGATGGCTTCGGCATCCAGCTGGGCGGCTGGGTCGCCGCCGATGTGGGCGCCTCCACCGGCGGCTTCACCGATTGCCTGCTGCAGCGCGGCGCGGTCAAGGTCTACGCCATCGATGTCGGCAAGGGCCAGCTGCACTGGCAGCTGCGCCAGGACCCGCGCGTAGTCGTGATGGAAGAGACCAACGCCCGCAATGTGACCGCCTTGCCCGAATTGGTGGATGCGGTCGTGGTGGACGCTTCGTTCATCTCGCTCAAGACCCTGCTGCCTGTGTTCCAGCACTGGCTCAAGCCGAGCGGGCAGGTGCTGGCCCTTATCAAGCCGCAGTTCGAGGCTGGCAAGAAGGAAGTCGCCCGCGGCAAAGGCGTGATCCGCGACGCCGCCGTGCATCGCCGCGTGCTGCAAGACATACTTGATTTTGTCGGCCAGCAAGGTCTCGCCGTGCGCGGCCTGCTGCGCTCGCCCGTGCTTGGCCCCAAGGGCAACGTTGAATTCCTGCTGTGGGCGCAGGCGGCCCCCGCCGCCAGCGCCCAGCAGCCCGATCTCGACGCGGTGCTGGCCGCGCCCGACACGGAGGCATAGCATGGCTAAATTGCAGACCCACGCCGGCGTGCTGGCTTACCTGTCACGCAAACCTGGCGCCGACGATAGCTATCCATTCGGCCCTGGTGCACGCGTCTTCAAGGTGGGCGGCAAGATGTTCGCCCTCATCGGCGAAGATGAGCCCACCCTGACCCTCAACCTCAAATGTGACCCTGAAGACGCCCTGGCCCTACGCGCCGCCTACCCGAAGTGGGTGCGGCCTGGCTATCACATGAACAAAAAACATTGGAACACCGTCGTCGTCGGCGAAGGCTTACCCGATGATGTCCTGCGCGAAATGATCGACCATTCCTACGCCCTGGTCGTCGCCAGCCTGCCCAAAGCCGTCCGAACCATGCTACAGGGGTAGCGAGGCTGTGGGTGTACGCTGCGCAGCGTACACCCGTTTCTCGTCATTGCGAGGAGTGCTGAAAGTTGCATGTTCATGCAACTTTCAGCCCCGAAGCAATCTCCAAGATAGTCAAGTAAAAGAACCAGATTGCGTCGCTAGCGCTGCTACGCAGCGCAACTCGCACTGACGGCTCGGCCTTACGCCAACCCCGGCGGCAAATAGATCGTAAACTCCGTCTCCGCCTGCACCAGCACACTATACGGCCTGCGCTGTTCCTCAAAACTGGCCACCCCCAATCGCTCCAGCGCCTCAAAGCGCGCCTCCACCACCTCCGCCACCTGCATCTCCAGCTTGTCGTGCCAAATGCTGTAGCTGCCCAGCCTGCCGTCCCGCCGCGTGTAGTACCCGCTCAGCGGGTGGGTCAGATACACCCGCGCCGTCTCTTCGTCCGGGAAGCCGTCATGCAACTGCGTCAGGCCTTCGGTCTGCCGCAACTGCAACTGCGCACCGCCCCACGCCGAACGCGTCTCGATCGCATAGTGGCTGTAGCGCCCGTCCGCGCCCAGCCTGCAGTCAAAGTGCATGCGCCCGTGGTGCCACGGCAGCTTCCATAGATAACGGGGAATGACAACGGTCAGCGAATCCAGCAGGCTACCCAGGAACCACACGCACGGCTTGCCCGTGCTGCGGTCCATCACATACACGCGGTAATTGGTCTGCCCAAAACGAAACTGCGGGGAGGGGTAGGCCGCCAGCCGGAAGTCCAGTTCCTGAAACGGCACCACGGATACCAGCGCGCGCGGCTCGCCGTTGACTGGCACGGTCAGCAGCTCAAAACGCTCATGCACCAGTGGGCGCAGCCGCTCGGGCGGCACGGCGTAGGTGATGATGGCAAAGTGCAGCAGGGTGCTGACCACATCAATGCCGCGTGGCTGCGGCCGCGGCCGGGCCTCGTCTGCAAAGCGCAGCGGCAGCACTGCGCTATTCCAGCTCGCTCAGGCTGCCATCTGCGCCCAGCTGCTGCACGCGCAGCTCGGCGCTGTCCAGCAGTTCGCCGCAGTGCTTGGCCAGCTGCTGGCCGCGCTCGTACAGCGCCAGAGCCGCATCCAGGTCGCCCACCTCGGCTTCCAGTTGCTGCACGATACCTTCCAGTTCTTCCATGGCCTGGTCATAGCTCAGGCTGCTGATCTCTTTGGGCTTGGCCATTTAGTCTTCCTTCGTATCTATCACTTCTACGTTAAGAGTGCCGCGCTGCACGCGCACGTCCAGCGCGTCGCCGGGCTGCACCTCGCTTGCCGCCCGCACCAACTTCCCGTCGGCGGCGCGCACCACGGCGTAGCCGCGCTCCAGCACGGCCAGCGGGCTTAGCGCGCCCAACCGGGCTGCGATCCCCTGCAGGGTCGCCCGCTGCCAGCGTGCTCGTTGCGCCAGAGCGCGGCCGCTGCGCAGGCTTAGCTCATCCACGCGCTGGCGCGCCCGCAATATCTTGGCCGCCGGCGTCTGCCGCTCCAGCCGCCCGCGCACGGCGGCCAGCTGGCCGCGTAGTTCCTGCACATCCGGGGTGGAGATCTCCGCCGCCGCAGTGGGGGTGGGGGCGCGCAGGTCGGCCGCAAAGTCGGCAATGGTCACATCCGTTTCGTGGCCCACGCCGCTCACCACCACCGCGCGTGTGCGCACGATCGCCCGCGCCACGATCTCGCTGTTGAACGCCGCCAGGTCCTCCAGCGATCCGCCGCCGCGCACCAGCAGGATCAGGTCGGGCTGGGCGAATTGGTCCAATATCCCCAACGCATCTGCCACCAGGATCGCCGCGCTGGGCCCTTGCACCTGGGTTGGCGCCAGCACCACCTCGGCCAGCGGGTAGCGCCGCTCCAGCGTGTGCAGCACGTCTTGCAGCGCCGCCCCGGTCGCCGAGGTGACGATGCCGATGCGCCGCGGCCAGGCCGGCAGGCTGCGCTTGCGCTCGAACAAACCCTCAGCATCCAGCCGGTTCTTGAGTTCAATGAATTTTTGATACAGCGTGCCGGCCCCGGCCGAGCGGATCTCATCCACGTACAGCTGGTAGCGGCCCTGGGCCTCGTAGATGCTCAACCCGCCGTGCACTTCGATGTGGTCGCCATTCTTGGGGATCTGCGCCTGCAGTTCGGCCGTGCTGCGCCACATCACACACGGCAGGGCCGCATCCCGATCTTTGAGCGTGAAATACCAATGCCCTGATTGCGGGCGCGAGAAATTCGATACCTCGCCCTGCACCCACAGGTTTTGGAATACATCCACCGCCTCGATCGCCCGCCGCAGCCCGCGGGTCAACTCGGTCACGGTGATCGCTTTGGGTTCAGAGGCGAACATGCCCATCTGTTGCATGCGTGCAGGATACTGTCCGCCCGTGGGCGCGTCAAGCCAACCGCACTTCTGTCAAGCCTCATGCATATTTTGCAAGGGCGGCTGGGCCTGCGCTTGCTTTGTCCTAAAAGTACGATTTGTGTGCAACGCGGGTCTCACTGAGGCCCAGTGTAGATTGCAATTCCACTGTTACCGTCTGGAGGGGGTACTTAGGGGGAACTGGCAGTTCCCCCTAAGCGGGGTCAGGGGCAGGGCCCCTGAAAAAAGAGAAGCTAAGTTCTTATGTAGAAAGCGCAAGAGTGGCCAGATATCAGTAAGCCAGAATGCGCTTCGCCCTACACGCTGGTATAAGCTCATCCCGCCCTCCTGCTACAATTCGCCCATGCAGCGCCTCTTCTCCCCCTGGCGTAAGCCCTACATCGAACGCAAGCCCGATCCTGATGCCTGCGTCTTCTGCCTGGCCCTGGCCCAGCCCGATAGCGCCGAGAATTTGATCCTGCACCGCGGCCAGCACGCCTTTGTCATGCTCAACCGCTATCCCTACACCAGCGGCCACCTGATGGTGCTGCCCCTGGCGCATGTCGCCCGCCTGGATGCCCTCACCCCGCTCGCCCGCGCCGAGATGATGGAGCTGCAGACCCAGGCCATCGCCGCCCTCGAAGCCGAATACACCCCGCAGGGCTTCAACCTCGGCGCCAACTTAGGCGCAGCCGCCGGCGCCGGCATCGCCGAGCATCTCCACCTGCACATCGTGCCGCGCTGGGCCGGCGATACCAACTTCACCGCCACCGTCGGCAACACCCGCGTGCTGCCTGAAACGCTGGAGGACACCTGGGCGCGCCTGCAGGCGGCCTGGAAGTAGGCCACAGGGGCTGAGGTACACTTTTCACTCTGGCATCAACAGCTCCCAACCAACCCATATCACAGGATGGTTATGACCCAAGACAAGCAAAATCAGCCCGTCATCCTCAGCGCGGTGCGCACACCCATCGGCAAGTTCCTCAGCGCCTACAGCAGCCTCACCGCGCCGCAACTGGGCGCGGTGGCCGTCAAGGCCGCCCTCGAGCGCGCCGGGCTGCAGGACACCACCGCCATTGATGAGGTCATCATGGGCAACGTGGTCTCCGCCGGCCTGGGCCAGGCGCCTGCCCGCCAGGCCAGCATCTTCGCCGGCATTGACCCCAGCGTCGGCGCCACCACCATCAACAAGGTCTGCGGCTCCGGCCTCAAAGCCGTGATGATGGCCAGCCAGGCCATCAAAGCTGGCGACGGCAACTTGTTCGTGGCTGGCGGCATGGAGAGCATGAGCAAGGCGCCCTTCCTCGTAGACGGGCGCGGCGGCACGCTGCGCTACGGCAGCGCCCAGCTCACCGATGCCCTGCAATACGATGGCCTGTGGGATCCGTTCGAGGATTGGATCATGGGTGACGCTGCCGAGTTCATCGCTGACGAATACGAAGTCACCCGCGAGGCGATGGACGAGTTCGCCCTCGCCAGCCACCAGAAAGCCATCGCCGCCATTGACGGCGGCAAGTTCAAGAATGAGATCGTCCCGGTCGAGGTCAAGGGCAAGAAAGGTGTCACCGTCGTGGACACGGACGAGTCGCCCCGCCGTGACACTTCGCTCGAGCAGCTCCACAAACTGCCCGCCGCCTTCAAAGAAGGCGGCAAGGTGACCGCCGGCAACGCCCCTGGCCTCAACGACGGCGCGGCCGCCACCGTGGTGGCCAGCCGCGCCCGCGCGGAGGAGCTTGGCGTCAAGCCGCTGGCCCGCATCGTGGGCTACGCCCAGGCCGCCGTGGACCCCAAGAGCATCTTCATCGCTCCGGCGCGTGCCATCCCGCTCCTGCTCGAGAAGATCGACTGGACCCTCAAAGATGTCGACCTCATCGAGCTCAACGAAGCTTACGCCGCCCAGGTCCTGGCCGATGGCTACGCCCTCGCCGACCAGGGCTGGGATTGGAGCAAGGTCAACGTCAACGGCGGCGCCATCGCGCTCGGCCACCCGCTCGGCGCCAGCGGCGCCCGCCTGCTGGCTACGCTGATCTACGCCCTCAAAGACCGCGGCCTCACCCGCGGCATCGCCTCGCTGTGTCTCGGCGGCGGCGAAGCCGTAGCCATGGCTATCGAACTGGAGAAATAAGTGGATAAAGCCGAACGCCAGCAACTCATTGAAAAATACGCCACCGCCTTCGATGAATTTGAGGCCGCTCTGAACGCCATCCCCAAAGAGGTCTGGCTCTTCAAGCCCTCGCCGGATGCGTGGAGCGTGCACGAGAACATCATCCACCTGCTGGATAGCGAGACCAACAGCTTCCTGCGCGCCCGCCGCTTGGTGGCCGAGCCCGGCCAGCCGCTCATGGCCTACGACCAGGATGTATGGGCCGTCGAGCTGGACTATCACAGCGAGAACATCGAAGATGCCCTCGCTGTCACCCGCCTGGTGCGCAAGGTCACCCATGACTTCATCAAGAATCTGCCGGATGAGGTCTGGAGCAACACCGTCATCCACCCGGAGTACGACGAGCCGTACACTTTTGAACGCTGGCTGCGCATCTATTCCAACCATCCCCGCGCCCACGCCCAGCAAATTACAGAGAACTATCGCATCTGGAAAGAACAGCCGAAACGCGAAACTGATTAACCGATTAGGGATTAATCGATTAATCCCCTAATCGGTTAATCCCCATCGATGCAAGAGGAGTATTGCATGGCTATCAAGAGTATTTTCGTCATTGGCGCCGGCACCATGGGCAACGGCATCGCCCAGACCGCCGCCGTATCCGGCTATAAGGTCACCATGATGGATGTGGCCGAAGACTTCGTGCAGCGCGGCAAAAGCACCATCGCCAAATCGGTCGAGAAGCTGGCCGAGAAGGGCCGCATCACCGCCGAGCAAAAACAGGCCGCGCTGGATATCGTGCCGGTGACCGACATCAAAGGCGTCGCCGAAGCCGACCTGGTGATCGAGGCCGCCACCGAGAACCCCGAGGTCAAGTTCAAGCTCTTTCAAGATCTCGATAGCATTGCCCGGCCTCAGATCGTGCTGGCTTCCAATACCTCGTCCATTAGCCTCACCAAGCTGGCCGCCGCCACCAAGCGGCCCGACAAAGTGGTCGGCATGCACTTCTTCAACCCCGTGCCGCTCATGTCGCTCATCGAGATCGTTCGCGGCCTCGGCACCAGCGACGCCAGCGTGGACACCGCCCTCGAAGTCGGCAAGCAGATGGGCAAGACCCCCGTCGTGGTCAATGACTCGCCCGGCTTCGTTTCCAATCGCGTCCTGTGCCCCATGATCAACGAAGCTATCTTCGCTCTCGAGGAAGGCGTCTCTGACGCCGAGGGCATCGACACCGTCATGAAGCTCGGCATGGCTCATCCCATGGGCCCGCTGACCCTCGCCGACCTCATCGGCCTCGACGTAGTCCTTTACGTCATGGAAGTCCTGCAGCGTGACCTGGGCGACAGCAAGTACCGGCCGGCCCCGCTGCTGCGCCGCATGGTGGATGCCGGTTACCTCGGCCGCAAGAGCGGCAAAGGCTTCTACGACTACAAATAGCCTTGGCTCTCTGTGTCACCCTGAGCTCAGCGAAGGGCATTTGCATAGCTGCTTTGTAGCTCAACCTGGCAGAAACCTGTGTCACCCTGAGCGCAGCGAAGGGCATTTGCAGAGTAGGTTTATAGTTCCAACATGGCAGAAGCCTACGTCTACATTCTTGGGAACAAAGGCGGCATGCTTTATGTGGGCGTTACGAGTGATCTCCAGCGCCGCATGTACCAGCACAAGACCAAAGCCACTCCGGGCTACGCCAGCAAGTTAGGCATAAACCGGCTTCTGTATTACGAAACCTTCAATCACATCGTAGATGCAATAGCAGCAGAAAAGCAGATCAAGGGTTGGTTGCGCAGCAAAAAGCTGGATTTGATTCGCCAGCACAATCCCGAGTTTCAGGATTTAAGTTCTGATTGGTTTGAATCAAGCTCCTGATAGCTTGCTTTTTACACTAGGCTGCAGATACCCTTCGCTGCGCTCAGGGTGACACCATGAACGAAGTCTTATGAGGTAGCCTGCAACTCCCCCTACGGACAGAACGCCGCCGAAGACCAGCCAAACAGCTCGCCGTCGTAGTAACTGGCCGCCGGATCAATGTACAAATAGGCCGCCGGGCCATAGCTGCGCACGATTCCGATCACAGCCACACAATCGCCCGTCTTCACCCCTTCGTAGTAATAAGAGAATGAAGCCACCCGGAAATGCGAGGAGAGCTCATTCGTATCCTCGCTGAAGTGAACGTGATAGTTTCCGCTTGAATCTTGCAAAACGCCGTTTTCGTAGACATTCTGTTCCCCTGTCACGGCGCTGGCCACGCCATACACGCACATTTCCTGGTTAATATGCTCAGCCGTGATCGTGTCCCAGCGCACGCAGTCCTCAAAGCCGCGCTCGTCCAGCAGGGTGGGGTGCGGCGTCGCCGTTGGGGCCGCCGTAGGCTCAGGCGCGGTGGCGCTCGGCGCCAGGGTGGGGCTGGGGGGCAGGGTGGGTGTGGTTGTCGGTTCTGCGGGGGCGGTGCTGCAAGCGCTGACGACGAGCACAAGCAACAACCACAGGGTGATCTTGGGCATTGCATCCTCCCTTGGTAGTGAATGAAACAAAGTCAATATAACCGCCGCACTGACCCATACGTTCTCATGGACAAGCGCGAATATTTCAACTATATTCGCGCATCTCATTCGCCTAAGTGCCGTTATCCCCTGGAGGAGACTTGAGCACTTTTCATCGCTTCTTACTAAGCATTGGTATCGTCCTGCTCTTTGTAACCCCGCTTTTTTCTCAACCCCAAACAGCGCTTGCACAACAACCTACGCCCAACTGCACTCCCGTTGCCGGTGCAGGCGGCGGCTGCACGCCAACACCCAACCCGCCCACGTCCACCCAGCCGGTGCTAGCCATCCCAACCACCCCCACCGGCGTCATCCTCGGCATCCCGTCCACCAGCACCGCCACAGACGTGCCCTTCGACATTGCCGTTCCCATCCCATCCGAGGGCAATCCCTACACCACCCCGCCCATGCCCTTCGGCGCGCTGCCCACCTACACCCCTTCGCCCACGATGGTCTTCGCGGTCGAGGATCCCTCCTTGCCTGATCTCTCGGTATATGCCATCGAAGTCACCCAGGGTATCCAGGATCTCGACAACAGCATGCCGCTCATCGCCTTGCGCGGCACGGTCTTGCGCGTCTATACCCGCACCGATTCAGGCACGCTCGGCCAGGTGCACGGCGCCATCGAGGCCTACCGCAACGGCCAAAAGCTGGCCGGCGGCCCGGTCTACTCCAACAACCAGCCCATCACGGCCCGCCAAAGCGGTCCGGATCGCCTGGTGGTTGACGACACGCTGAACTTCTTCGTCCCCAACGGCTGGCGCTCAGGCACGGTCACCTACCGCGTCTACGTCTATGCGGTCCACCCCAACTGGCCGTACTGGTATGAGCCGAATGCTCAGAACAACTACTTTGAGGTCACGGTCACATATGACAAGGCGATCGATCTCAGCGTAGTGTTCGCTCCCATGCACTTGCACAACTTCGATGCCGATAAGATCTACACCGGCCAGAACTTCACCTATACCTTTGACCAGACTGCCGCTCAATTGGCCGCCTACATGATGCAGTTCTACCCGGTGACCAATCTGATCCCCATCTATCAGTCCATCTCCACCATCTTCCCCAAGAACCATCCGCAGAACAAGCACGAGAATGATTGGACCCTGGTGGAGAACAAGTCCACCAGCGAAATGCTCACCCGCATCCAGTGGACGCGTGATAACTCCGGCTGGCTTGACGATAACTTCTGGTACGGCATGATCTCGCCTAACCTCCCCTGGTACTGGACCATCCCCCCTGAGGACGGCGGCGGCACTTTCACCGCCACCGGTTTCTCCAACGGCACGGTTGCCATGGGCCAAATGTTCAGCACCTGGAGCAACGCCACGCCCTGGTTCATGGCCGGCGAGGCCACCATCGTCCACGAGGGCGGCCACAACTATGGCCTCGGTCACTACTCGTGTAACGGCAACGAAGAGTTGGGCGGACCGGTTGTGTACTACCCCTACCCGGCCCCCAATTGCTCCATGGCCGCGGTTGACCCGGAAGGCTTCTACGGATACGTGTGGTACTACCACGTGTGGGATCACATGTCCGGCCCCACGGTCATCAGCAATGACCCCGCCGCCGCCGCGCCCAACCGCGGCTTCCCGCTCATGGGCTACGCCCAGCCGCAGTACTCCGATCCGTACACCTACTGCAAAGTGATGGACTACCTCGGCGTCGACTGCCAGCCCAGCTCGCTCGGCATTCCTGAGGCCTCCGCCGGCCAGGTGGCCAGTCTTGTGCAGGGCCAGCCCTTCGCCCAAAATCAACCTGTCCTGCCCAGCTATCTGCAGAACGTGCAGGAGTACCTGCTGGTGGATGGCGAGGTAAATCAGGCCGAGGGTGCTGCCAGCTTCTACCATGTCCTTCGCACCAGCGATGTCGAAGATAACGCCCTCGAGTCCGCCATGCAGCGCGAGATGCACCGCAATGGCGAGATTCATGAGCACAGCCATCACGGCGACGAGGAGCAGTTCGTCCTCTCGCTCGAGGCGGCCGATGGCGCCCAGCTCTTCAGCCTGCCGCTCATCAACTTTGGCATCTCGGCCCATGTGCCGCCGCCAAACTTCCCCTTCACGGAGCTGGTGCCCTTCTCCGAAGGCTTGCACTACATCCGCATCCGCCTGGGCGACGCCATCCTGAGTGAGCGCATCGTCAGCCCCAATGCACCCACCGTCACCCTGCTCAGCCCCGTCGAAGGCGGCGAGCTGAACGCGCCGCTGGAAGTCCGCTGGCAGGCCGAGGATGCCGACGGGGATGAGCTGACCTACATGCTCCAGTACAGCCCGGATGGCGGAGACAACTGGCTGCTGCTCGCCACCGATATCAGCGAGGCGGCCGCCACCCTCAGCGAGCTGACCCAGCTGCCCGGCTCCGAGAACGGCGTGTTCCGCGTCACGGCCATGGACGGCGTCAACACCGGTGTGGCCGTTACCGAGCTTCCCCTCTCGGCGCCCAACCAGCCGCCGGCTGTCACCATCGTTTCGCCCCGCCCCGAAGCCAGCGTCGAGACCAATGGCTTCCTCCACTTCCTCGGCTCTGCCTATGACCTGGAGGAGGGCGCCATTCCGGATGAATCGCTGGTCTGGGTCTCCAACCTCGACGGCGAGTTCGGCCGCGGGTTCTCCTTTGAAACCAACGCCCTCTCCTCCGGCTTGCATGAGATCACCCTCAATGCCACCGACCGCCAGGGCGCAACCGGCAGCCGCGTCACCTATGTGTATGTGGATGGCAATGTTGTCCGCCCCGTGCCCGATGAAGCCGAGATGGCGATGGTCGCAAGCATCCTGGCAGGTGACCTGCCCGAGCCTTTGGAGCAGGCCGCTACCCCAACGCCTGACGCTCCCCAGCCCGCGCCGCCGGCTACAGCCTGGCTGTGGATCGGCCTGGGCATCGCCGCCCTGCTGGCTGGCTTGTTCCTGTTCATGCGCCGTCAGAAGTAACCTTTGCCCCACCGCTCAAAGAGAGCCTGCCACTGGCAGGCTCTCTTTTTTTGTCACGCTGACCATACTGATAAAATTCCTCCATGACCCAATATGAAGTTGTTATCGGCCTTGAGACCCATATTCAGCTCAACACCGAGAGCAAGATCTTCTGCTCGTGCAGCGCAGACTCGTGGGATGATGCGCCCAACACCAACATCTGCCCCGTATGCAGCGGCCTGCCGGGCGTGCTGCCGGTGCTGAACGAAGGCGCCGTGCGCAAGGCCGCCACGCTGGCGGCCGCCATGGGCGCCGAGTTGCAGCCCGTCTCGCACTTTGACCGCAAGAACTACTTCTACCCAGACCTGCCCAAGGGCTACCAGATCTCGCAGTACGACATGCCGCTCGCCACGGGCGGCCACATGGATCTGCCCACCGCCAACGGCACCCGCCGCATTGGCATCCACAAGCTCCACCTGGAGGAGGACGCCGGCAAGACCGTCAACCGTGCCGATGGCGCTCGCCTCATCGATTTCAATCGCTGCGGCGTGCCGCTGGTCGAGATGGTCACCGGGCCTGACTTGCGCTCGGCGGACGAGGCGGCCCAATACCTCATCCGCCTGCGCCAGCTCCTGCGCTGGCTGGGCATCTCCGAAGCCGACATGGAGAAGGGCCACCTGCGCGCCGATGCCAACGTTTCCATCCGCCCGGTCGGCAGCGATGTGCTCAACACCAAGACCGAGATCAAGAACGTCAACTCGATCGACTCGCTGCGCAGCGCCATCGAGGCCGAGATCGAGCGCCAGACCCGCGCCGTCGAGGCCGGCGAAACCATCCAGCCCTGGACCCTCGGCTGGGATGAGAACACCGGCACGCTCAGCAAAATGCGCTCCAAGGAAACCGAGGCCGACTACCGCTACTTCCGCGAGCCCGACCTGCTGCCCCTGGTGCTCGACGATGCCCGCCGCGCCGAGATCATCGATGCCCTGCCTGAGTTGCCGCTGGCGCGTCGCCAGCGCTTCATCGAGCAGGTCGGCCTGCCGGAGTATGACGCCGATATCCTCAGCGGCGAGCGCGCCCTCTCCTACTACTTCGAGACCGCCGCCAGCGCATACGGCGGCGACATTAAGCGCGTCTCCAACTGGCTCATGAATGATGTACTCGCCATGCTCAACGAGAGCGGCCAAACTGCCGACCAACTCAAGCTGACCCCGCAATACTTTGCCGATGTGCTCAAACTGATGGACAGCGGCGCCGTCAACACGCCCACTGGCAAGAGCTTGCTGCTCAAGGTGCAAGCCAGCGGGCAAGCACCCGCCGACATCGTCCAGGCCGAAGGCCTGGCCCAGGTCTCCGACGAGACCGAACTGCGCAAGATCGCTGAAGACATTATCGCCACCAACCCGGACAATGTCGCCAGCTTCCGCGCCGGCAAAGAAGCCCTCATGGGTTGGTTCGTGGGCCAGCTGATGCAGCGCACCAAGGGCAAGGCTGACCCCAAAGCCGCCGCCCGCATCCTCAACGAACTGTTGCGTGGCTAGTAGCGACCCGCTGCCCGATTTCAGTATCCAGCCGGCTGCACCTCAGCACGCCGAACCCATCCGCCAGCTGATCCAGCAGGCTGACCTGTTCCAGCATGGGCTCGACTGGCGCAACTTCCTCGTCGCCCTCACACCCGCCAACGAGTTCATCGGCTGCGGCCAGGTCAAGCAACACACCGATGGCACCTGGGAGCTGGCCTCGATCGCAGTCCAGCCCGCCTGGCAGGGCCGCGGCGTCGGCCGCGCCATCATCGAAGCCCTGCTCGCTAGGCACACCGGCGAGCTATACCTCATGAGCATTTCCGCTCTCAAGCCGCTCTACGAGAAGTTTGGTTTTAGTGAAGTCACGGGAGAGTACCTGCCGAAGTATTTTCGCCGCCTGACTCAGATGCCGGCCATGATTGCCGAATTTGAACGTGTAGATGAACGTATCATGGTGATGAAGCGCGAGGCCGCATGAAGACTCTTGTGCTCTACGACGGCTACTGCGCCTTGTGCAATCGCAGCGTGCAATTCCTCCAGGCCCGCCAGCGGCCGGGTGCGCTGGAGTACGCTTCCCTGCAATCACAGCGCGGCCAGCGCGTCCTGCAGGCCGCCGGCCTGCCCACGCAAGATTTTGACAGCATCGTCGTCTCCGACGGTGGGCAGGTCTATTTGCGCTCAGCCGCCGCCATCCGCCTGCTGCGTTACCTACGTTTCCCCTGGCCGCTCCTCAGCATCCTGCGCCTTGTCCCCCGCTTCCTTCGTGATCCGCTCTACGATCTCATTGCCCACAATCGCTACCGCTGGTTCGGCAAGCTGGACAAATAGCAGAGATCATGTCGCCCTGAGCGACCCCGCCCGCACTACCGTGTCACCCTGAGCGCAGCAGACCCGCTCGCAACACCGTGTCACCCTGAGCGCAGCAGACTCGCCCGCACCACCGTGTCCCCCTGAGCGCAGCAGACCCGCCCGCAGTCCCCGTGTCACCCTGAGCGCAGCGAAGGGTATTCGCTCACCTGATTCCAAAACCCTGCCCGCCGAAACATCCGAACCCTGTCATCCCCTCTGGCAAGACTAATGTTCACGCGCTACATAGAATACACGCCAGCAAGGATTCTTCCCTGGTCCGGCTTCGGCGCTCTGGTGTAGATGCACAAACCCGGTCAGAATGACACTCGGGGTAGGGGCGGGTCTCCGGCCCGCCGCAGTACCGTGTCACCCTGAGCGCAGCGAAGGGCATTCGCTCACCTAAACCCCAAAAACCCTGCCCGCCGAAACCAAGCACGCCTTCACCGCGCGGGTGCGGGATTCCCTTGACACCACACCCCAATCCACCCCCAAAACCCCATCCCCTGTTACAACCACATGCTCAGCCAAATCCCACCACGTCGGCCAGTCGTCAAGTTGTATCGGGGCCCCAGCCACCGCCACAACAACAACTTGATATGAAAGGGCAAAGTTAAAACATTAAGTACATTAAATACATTTCCTCTAAGCACAGGCTAAACGCTCGAGGCAAATGTTTTAACGAAACCAACTTGCAGGGGGGTATCCAGACAGACATGATGATTATTAATAGTTATCTGACACCATCGCGAGTAGCCGCCCGCTGCCTTGCCATTGGGACATACTGCGCTGCGCCAGCCGCTACCGCGCCGTATAATCCCGCCACCCATGCGCCTCCCCAAACTCTTCTCCCCCAGCGGCCTCTTCCTCCTCGCCTTCGTCCTGCGCCTCGTCCCCGTCGTCGCCGCCATCAGCCTGCCCATCGGGCTCGATGACATGTTCCAGTACGACATGCTCGGCCGCAGCCTCGCCGCCGGCGAAGGCTACCGCTGGTATGCCCAGCCCGATCTCGATCTCATTCGCAGCTACATCGACATTGATTTCATCGCCCCGGACTACGATCCGCGCGGTATCGAAACCTCCTTCCGCGCCCCCGCCTATCCCTTCCTGCTCGCCGGCGTCTACACCCTCAGCGGGCTGGAGTGGCGCCTGTTCGCCGCCCGCTTGGTCAACGCCGCCCTCGGCGCGCTGCTTGCGCCCATGACCTACGCCCTGGCCCGCCGCCTGTTCCCCGATGATGAGCGCGTGGCCCGCTTCGGCGGGGCGGCGCTGGCCGCCTATCCCATGCTGCTCATCTACCCGCTGGCCCTCGCCACCGAGAATCTTTTCTTCCCGCTGGTGTTGGGCGGCCTGCTGGCCCTGCTGCGCGCCGCCGAGAAACAACGCGCCCGAGACTGGCTCCTGGCCGGCGCCATCCTGGGCGCGGCCACGCTGACTCGCTCGGTCATCTTCGCCTTCGCCGGCCTGGCCGGTTTGTGGATCTGGTTCGGCCTGCGCAACTTCCGAGCCGCGCTGCTCTACGGCCTGGCCGTGTTCGCCCTCGTGCTGCCCTGGACCATTCGCAATACCTTGCTCGAAGGCCAGTTCACCTTCGTCGAAAATTCCATGGGCTACAACCTGCACATGGGCTACCACCCGCAGGGTACCGGCACCTTCCAGTACGGGATTTCCGTGGAGTTGCTGCCCTATCTCGATGATGGCGAGCGCAACACCCGCGGCACGCAGATGGCGCTGGGCTATATACAAGATGACCCTGGCCGCGTGCCGTCCTTCATGGCAAGCAAGCTCGGCTACTTCTTCGGGCTCGAGCGGCGTGCCATCAGCTACTTCTACACCAACAACTTCTTCGGCAACATTCCCACCGTGCCGCTGGTCGCCGTGTTCCTGCTCTTCACGTTGCCGTTTCCCATCATCAGCACACTCGCCGCAGCCGGCCTGCCCTTCGTACGCTGGAGTCGCGAACGCATCCTCACCTTGCTGCTCCTCGCCGGCTACATCCTTCCCCACATCCTGCTCATGGCCGAAGACCGCTTCCACCTTGCCATCCTGCCGGTGTTGGCCGTCTATGCCGGCCATGCCTGGACGCAACGCCGCGAGCTCGTTGCTGCCGCCCGCCGCAGCCTGCCGCAGGCGCTGGCTGCCGCGCTGCTGGTCGGCCTGCTGTGGTTGAATTGGGGTCTGGAGCTCCACCGCGACTCGGCCAAACTGGCCCAACTCTTCGGGCCAGACGGCAACCGGGCGGGCTTCTCCTACTGACATGAAAAAACTCTTCGATTTCAACGTAAAGTTTGACCGCGAGGTGGTGGCCCTCACCATCGTCAGCACGCTCCTGCTCATGATCGATTACTACGAGCGCCTGACGCCCATCAAGGTCATCGACCGCGTGGCGCTCTACCTCATCATCCCGCTCGGCGTCATCATCTTCGCCTTCCGCCGCCCGGTGGGCGAGTACGGCTTCCAACTGGGCGATTGGCGCGCCGGCCTGGCCCTCACCGGCCTGGTGGTCGCCATCGGCGCGCCTATCCTCTGGTATGTCGGCCGCAACGACCCTGCCATGGTGGCCTATTACGCCCACCAAAGCGGCCCAGCCGCCGCCATTTACACCTTTCTGGACCTCATCGGCTGGGAATTCTTCTTCCGGGGCTTCCTGCTCTTCGGCTACGGCCGCTTTTTCGGGGCCAATGCCCTCTGGCTGGCCTCAGCGCCGTTCGCCCTGGCCCACATCAGCAAACCGGCTGTGGAGACCTATTCGACCCTGTTCGGGGGCGTGCTTTTCGGCCTCGTGGCCTGGCGCACCCGCTCTTTCCTGTACCCCTTCCTCATTCATTGGTTCGTTTCCACCTTCACTATCTATGCGGCGGCCAGCTTGCGCTAGGCATGGTTGACAGTTCCTGCCTAATGCTCGTATAATAGTCGCCGCTCTACTGGTAGGGCTCCGCGCATGGCGCGGTATCTGCCCCGGCAGACTTTGCTGGGGCTTAATTTTGAAAATTTTTGACCTCGGAGACGTTGTAGATGCGTTACGCAATTATTGAGAGCGGCGGCAAGCAGTACAAAGCCGTTGAAGGTGAAACCATTGAAGTCGATCTGATTGCCGAAGAAACCGGCAAGCAGATCGAAATTGGGCAGGTATTGCTGGTCTCCGATGGTGACAACATTCTGGTGGGCACGCCCGCCGTGGCTGGCGCCACGGTAGCCGCCACCGTGGTGGATGACACTGCTGGCCCCAAGATCGTGGTCTTCAAGTACAAGCCCAAGATCCGCTACCGCGTGCGCACTGGCCACCGCCAGAAGCTGACCCGCCTGATGATCGATAGCATCGACATCGCCGGCGAGACCCGTAACAAGCCCGCCAAGCAGGAAGCGGCCCCCAAGGCCGCCGCCAAGCGCAAGCCGGCCAAGAAAGCCGCCACCAAGACGGCGGCCAAGAAAACGGCAACCAAGAAGACTGCGGCCAAGAAGACCGCCAAGAAGAAATAATTTTTGGAGTAGATGACAGATGGCACATAAAAAGGGCGGCGGTTCCAGCCGCAACGGACGAGACAGCCACTCCCAGCGCCTGGGCGTGAAGAAGTTTGGCGGCGAGCAGGTCAAGGCCGGCAACATTCTGGTGCGCCAGCGCGGCACCAAGATCCACCCCGGCCAGAACGTTGGCCTGGGCAAGGACCACACCATCTTCGCCACCATTGATGGCCAGGTCGTGTTCGACACCGTAGCCAAGGGCCGCAAGCGCGTCAGCGTGCAGCCCGTCGAGGCCAAGTAAATATCAATTGAAGCGCCGCAGCACGGGCGTTGAAAGGAAACACAATGAAGGCTGAGATCCACCCGAAATACTACGCAGACGCCAAAGTCATCTGCGCTTGCGGCAACAGCTGGACCACCGGCTCCACCAAGGCCGAGATTCGCGTAGACATTTGCTCCAACTGCCACCCCTTCTACACCGGTGAGCAGCGCATTGTCGACACCGAAGGCCAGGTTGACCGCTTCTACAAGCGTCTGGAAGTGCGCACCGAGTACAAGAAGACTCGCGATGCCGCTCAGGCCGCCAAGACCTCGCCCACGCGCCCGCTGGCTGAGTTCGAGCTGACCAAGAAGACCCTCGAGGCCTACAAGGCCGCCGGTCTTGAGACCGCCGGCCAGTTCATCGAGAAGCTGCAGGAGGGCGACGCCGCCCTGCTGGCGCTGGATGGCGTTGGCCGCAAAGGTTTGGCCGACACCAAGAAGGCCCTCAAACGCGCCGGCTTTGCCCTGCCCGAAAGCGCAGAAGCCGAGCCGGAAGCTGAAGCGGCTGAATAAGTAACGTAGACTCAAAAGCGCTCCCACACGGGAGCGCTTTTTGTTTAAAACTTACCGCGCATGTGGCAAGCCGCATGGAGTTGCTCTACAATAGAACCCAAGCCACGGTTTGTGGCGCACTCCCTTCACGATCTTGCTGAGGTGCAATGGAAGCCCAAACCGGTTCGCTCGAAGTCATCACGGGGTCAATGTTTTGCGGCAAGTCAGATGAGCTGATCCGCCGTCTGCGCCGCGCCAAGATCGCCAAGCAACACATCCAGGTTTTCAAGCCCGCCCTCGACAATCGCTATGCCGAGAGCAAAGTGGTCTCGCACGCCGGCAACGAGTTCGACGCTGTTGCCATCGAGAAAGCCGCCGACATCCGCGCCCAACTGCAGCCGGCCACCACCGTGGTGGGCATTGACGAAGCCCAGTTCCTGGATGAGGAGATCGTTGCGGTCGTGAACTACCTTGCCGACAGCGGCATCCGCGTCATCGTCGCCGGCCTGGATACCGACTTCCGCGGCGAGCCCTTCGGCAGCATGCCGGTCCTCACCGCCCAGGCTGAGCGGGTGGACAAGCTGCATGCCATCTGCATGACCTGCGGGCGGGATGCCAGCCGCACCCAGCGCCTGGTGAACGGCCGCCCTGCCAATTACAATGACCCCATCGTCATCGTCGGCGCTTCAGAAATGTACGAAGCCCGCTGCCGAACCCATCACCAGGTGCCCAACTAACCCATGCCCCAGCTCCCGCCGCCCTACACTGACCTGCTGTCCGAGGTGCTCATCACCCAAGACGAGCTGCAAGCCCGCATCCAGGAACTTGGCGCCCAGATCAGCCAGGATTATGCCGGGCAGGATTTGGTGCTCATTTGCATTCTACGCGGTGGGGTCATGTTCCTCACCGATCTCGTGCGCCACATCAGCACCCCGCACATGATGGACTTCATGGCCGTGTCGTCCTACGGCGCCGGGGCGCGGGAGAGCAGCGGCCAGGTGCGCATCACCATGGATCTGAGCATGGACATTGCCGGGCGCAATGTGCTGCTGGTCGAGGATATTGTCGACAGCGGCAACACCATCGCCTCGGTGCTGGCCCTGTTGCAGGCCCGCCAGCCGGCCAGCCTCAAAGTCTGCAGCCTGCTCGACAAGCCAGAGCTACGCCAGACCGAAGTGTCGATCGATTACACCGGCTTCGTCATCCCCACCAAGTTCGTCTTCGGCTATGGCCTTGACCTTGACGAGTACTATCGCAACCTGCCCTTCATCGGCGTCGTGGATACGGCCAAGTACAAGCCCACCGAATAAGCCCTGCGCAGCCTCAGCTGCGGCTACACTATTAAGAGATGAGTGCCCCGCAACTGCCGCCCCTGGTGCAGCAAGTCCGCGCCGCCGTGCCGCCTGAGCAGCCGCTCTACCTGGTCGGCGGCGCCGTGCGCGACCTGCTACTGGCCCGCGCCGTGCACGACCTCGATTTTGTGGTGCCTGGCCGCGCCATCCCGCTGGCCCGCAAAGTGGCCGATGCGCTGGGCGGCAGCTTCTATCCGCTCGACAGCGAGCGGGATGCCGGCCGCGTGCTGCTGCCCCAGCAGCACGCCGCGCTCGACTTCGTGGCCATGCAGGGCGCCACCCTGGAGGAAGACCTGGGCGGGCGTGACTTCACCATCAACGCCATGGCGCTCAGTCTGCACGACGCCGCCCTGCATGACCCGCTGGGCGGCGCAGCCGACCTGCGCGCCAGGCGCCTGCGCATGGCCGGGTCGTTGGCTTTCGCCAACGACCCCGTACGCATATTGCGCGCCGTGCGCATGGCGGCGGCCTTTGGCTTGCAGATCGAGCCGGAGACCCGCGCCGCGCTGCGCGCCGCCGTGCCGCAGCTAGGCCAGGTCTCGCCGGAGCGCCTGCGCGACGAAGTGTTCCGCCTCCTGCTGGCGCCCAAACCCGCCACCTCACTGCGCGCCCTGGATATGTTCGGCGCGCTGTCGGTACTGTTCCCCGAGCTTGAGCCGCTCAAGGGTCTCGTACAATCCCCGCCGCACATCTACGATGTGTGGGATCACAGCCTGCACGTCGTAGACAAGCTCGGCGTGGTGTTTAGCGCGCTGGATGAGAACTATCCCGCAGAAGGGGTGGGGGAGTTGGTCAGCGGGCTGACCGTGCTGCGCCTGGGGCGCTACCGCAGCCAGATCAGCCCGCACCTGGCCGCCGAGCTGGTGCCCGGCCGCCCCCGCCGCGGCCTGCTGCTGCTGGCCGCCTTGCTGCACGATGCCGGCAAGGCGCTCACTCGCACCGTCGATACCAACGGGCGCATCCGCTTCTTCGAGCATGAAGCCCGCGGCGCCGAGCTGATCGAGGCTCGGGCGCAGGCCCTGCGCCTCAGCAGCGACGAAACCGAACTCCTGCGCACCATCGTGGCGCACCACATGCGCCCGTTCCTGCTCACGCATACCGGCAAGCCGCCTAGCCGCCGCGCCATCTATCGCTACTTCCGCGATGCCGGCGCCGCTGGCGTGGATATTTGCCTGCTCTCGCTGGCTGACCAGCTGGGCAAGCGCGGCGCCGAGCTCGACGAGAAGGAACTGAGCGCCACACTGGATACTTTGCGCGCCCTGCTGGAGGGCTACTACGAGCTGGCCGATGAGATCGTCTCGCCGCCCGTCTTGCTCAATGGCAATGACCTGATGAACGAGCTGGGCCTCAAGCCAGGCCGCAAAGTGGGCGAGATCCTGGAGGCCTTGCGCGAAGCCCAGGCCATGGGCAAGGTGCCGGATCGCGCAGCGGCCTTGGCCTTCGCCCGCCAGCGCGTCCGCGCCGGCCGGAATTAACCCTCATTGGGGGTTGCTTCGGGGCTGAAAGTTGCGTGAAGATGCAACTTTCAGCACTCCTCGCAAAGACGGCTACGTCGTCTTTGCGAGCACGCCACCGGCGTGCGAAGCAATCCCCAAGACGGTTGGCAAGAACCGGGCCTGAACTCGCAAACGCAGTTCGCGCCGAACAGATAGAATTCATCCGCATGCAGATCAGCAATCACCCCACCATCAGCACCAGCGCCGACCTGCGTCCCACCCACGTCCAGGTTGACCTGGAGCGCCTGCGCAGCAACCTGCAGGCCATCCAGGCGCACGTGGGCGCCGCCCGGGTCATGCCGATCCTCAAAGCCAATGCCTATGGGCACGGCCTGGTGCGCGTCGGCCAGTATATGCAGGAGCTGGGCGTGGGCTCGATCGGCGTGGCCTATTTGGAAGAAGGCATCCTGCTGCGTGAGGCCGGCATCACCACGCCCATTCTGGTGCTGGGCGGCATCCTCGGCAGCCAGGCGCCATTGTTCCTGCAGCACAACCTGACCCTGACTGTCTCCTCGACCCAGAAGCTGGAGCAGGTTGAGGCGGCCGCGGCCGCCGCTGGCGTCACCGCTCGCGTCCACCTCAAGATCGACACCGGCATGGAGCGCATCGGCGTGCACTACTACAACGCCGAGAGCCTGCTGGAAGCCACCTTGCACTGCAAGCATGTCGAGGTCGAGGGCATCTTCTCGCACTTCGCCAATTCGGACGCGGCCGACCTGGCTTCGGCCCGTACGCAGGTCGAGCGCTTTCACGAAGTGCTGCGCTTCTACGAGAAGCGCAGCCTGCCCACGCCGCTGCGCCATATGGCCAACTCCGGCGCGGTGCTGCAGCTGCCCGAAAGCTGGATGGACATGGTGCGGCCCGGCATCCTGCTATACGGCGTGTACCCCTCCGCTCAGGTGCAGCGTACGGTGGCCGTGCAGCCGGCGCTGACCTGGTCTTCGCGCATCGTGTATTTCAAGGTCGTGCAGCCCGGCCACCCGATCAGCTACGGCTCGACTTGGCAGAGCGACCACCCTGTGCGGGTGGTCACCGTGCCGGTGGGATATGGCGATGGCTACTTCCGCGCCATGTCTGGCAAAGCCCAGGTGCTCATCAAGGGCAAGCGCTACCCTGTGGTCGGCACCATTTGCATGGACCAGTTCATGGTCAATATCGAAAACGACTCGGCCTACAACGAAGACGAGATCCTCCTGGTGGGCCAGAGCGAGAACGAGCGCATCACGGTCGAAGACCTGGCGGATTGGGCTGGCACGATCCCCTACGAGATCCTCACCAACATCAACACCCGCGTGCCGCGCGTCTACCTGCAAGACCAAAAGTAAACCGCCCGCGGCGGGTAGAATACATCTATCCACCATTTGAGGGCACATGGCATCCACTCCCACCCAACCTCCTATCAACCTGCGTAGCTATCTTTCCCTGGTGCTGATCTCGGGCAGCATCATCCTGCTCGACCAGCTCACCAAGAACTGGGTGCGCGCCAACCTGGCCTATGGCCAGACCTGGATGCCGTGGGAGCAGCTGGCGCCCTACGCGCGCATCGTGCATTGGCAGAACACCGGCGCGGCCTTCGGCATGTTCCAGAACGCCGGCGGCATCTTCGCCGTGCTGGCTGTCCTGGTGGCGGGCATGATCGTGTACTACTTCCCGCGTCTGGAGCCGGGCGATTGGGCCGTGCGCCTGGCGATGAGCCTGCAGTTGGGTGGGGCGCTCGGCAACCTGATCGACCGTTTGCAGCACGGCCATGTGACCGACTTCATCTCCATTGGCAGCTTCCCGGTGTGGAACATTGCTGATGCCAGCATCACCTGCGGCGTGGCCGTGCTGGTGCTCGATCTGCTCTTCAACCGTGAGCGCAGGGAGCAGGCCCACGGCGCGCCTGCCAAGGGCGATGACAAACCCGCCAACTGAGGACACCCGCCTGGCGGGTACAACCCACACCTTCCATAACCAGGGCGGCGTACAACGCCTGGATAAATTTCTGGTCGAGCAGCTCGACGGCTTTTCGCGCGCCCGCCTGCAGGCCCTGATCAAGGACGGCCAGGTGCTGGTGGACGGCAAGCCGGCCGGCAAAAGCGGCCAGCAGCTGGAGGGCGGCGAGCAGGTGCAGGTGCGCGTGCCGCCCGCCGCGCCCAGCCAGCTGGTGCCCGAAAACATTCCGCTGGACGTCGTGTTCGAGAATGAGGATGTGCTCATCGTCAACAAGCCGGCCGGCATGGTGGTGCACCCGGCGGCGGGGCACAACACCAGCACCCTGATCCATGCAGCCCTGGCGCACGCGCCGCAGATCGAAGGCGTGGGCGGCGAGCTGCGCCCGGGCCTCGTCCACCGCCTGGATAAGGACACCTCGGGCCTGATCGTGCTGGCCAAGAACGATGCCGCCCAGCACTCCCTGCAGGCCCAGTTCCAGCAGCGCGTGGCGCAGAAGACCTACATTGCCCTCGTAGACGGGCGGCCCACCACGCCCACCGGCCGCATCGAAGCCGCGATTGGGCGGGACCCGCGTGAGCGTAAGCGCATGGCGGTGGTGCGCTCCAGCAGCAGCCGCGGCCGGGAAGCGGTGAGCGAATACCGCACCCTCGAGGAGTTCGAAGAGCACAGCCTGCTGGAAGTTGATATCCACACCGGCCGCACGCACCAGATCCGTGTGCACCTGGCGTTCATTGGCTGCCCGGTGGCGGGGGATACGGTGTACGGCCGCCGCAAGCCGAGCCTGCCGCTCAAGCGCCAGTTTCTGCATGCCGCCCGCCTGGGCTTGACCTTGCCCGGTGAGAGCGAGATGCGCACCTTCACCGCGCCGCTGCCGGCTGACTTGCAGCACGCGCTGAATAATCTGCGCGGCAGAGGGTAGGGAAGGGCGCACCGCGGTGCGCCCCAGCGGCCGTGTGTATGGTTGCAGATAACTATTAATAATCATCATGGCCAATCGGCGCCCCCACCTAAATGCCGGTTTCGTTAAAACATTTGCCCGGCTTTGTTAGCCTGTACTTACAGGCAATGTACTTAATGTATTAATTGTTTTAACTCCCCACTTTTTGTTGATGAGTACTGGAGCAATGACGGAGGGTCAGCGTGCTCGCTGCTTATAGCAGCGAATGTGGATTGGCGGGCGAATTGGGGTGTGGTGTCAAGGTTGTGGGTAAGGTGCAATATGGGCGGGAAGATTGCTTCGCTGCGCTCGCAATGACAGGTTGTTTGTAGTGTCATTCTGAGCCAGCAAGCGGCTTGCCGCTTGCGCCCGCGAAGAATCCATCCTTAAGTTGGTTTCACGGTCAAGCTGAATGTCATACCTTGTCATTCCGACGAGCGCCAGCGAGGAGGAATCTGTTAAGAGCTAGTTTGTAGCCACCACCCTATCTGCACTAACACTCACTTGTCCAGATAGGCCACAGCCTCAACAGGCCCATAACGGATTCCTCCTCCCCGCTACGCGGGTCGTTCGGAATGACAAATGGGCGGGTCTGGCGGTGACTCGGCAACCCGTTCGGAATGACACTCTCGATGGTTAACGCTTTAGAATACGCCCATGCCCATTATTGACCTGCGCTCCGACACCGTGACCAAGCCCACCGATGAGATGCGCGCCGCCATGGCGCGCGCCGAAGTGGGCGATGATGTGTACGGCGAAGACCCCACCGTAAACCAACTGCAGGAGCTGGCCGCCGAACGCACCGGCAAGGCCGCGGCGCTGTTCGTGCCATCTGGCCATATGGGCAACCTGGCCGCCTTCCTGGCGCATTGCCAGCGCGGGGATGAGATCATCCTCGGCAATCTTTCGCATCCCTTCAACTCAGAGACCGGCAGCCTGGCTGCGGTCGGCGGCATCCAGCCGTTCACGCTGCCCAACCAGCCGGACGGCACGCTGCGGCTTGAGGATCTGCAAGCTGCCATCCGTGATGATGATGTCCACCACGCGGTCACGCGCCTGATCTCGCTCGAGAACACCCACAACCGCTGCAACGGCGTGCCGCTCACCGCCGAATACACCCGCGCCGTGGCGGAGCTGGCCCATGCCCGCGGGCTCAAGCTGCATATTGACGGGGCGCGTCTGTTCAACGCTGCGGTGGCGCTGGGTGTGCCGGCCGCGACTCTGGTGGCGGATGCCGACTCGGTCACCTTCTGTCTCAGCAAGGGGCTGTGTGCGCCGGTGGGCTCGGTGCTGTGCGGCGATGAGGATTTCATCTATCGTGCCCGCCGCGCCCGCAAGCAGCTGGGCGGCGGTATGCGCCAGGCCGGCATTTTGGCGGCGGCCGGCATCCTCTCGCTGACCCAGATGGTAGACCGCCTGGCCGAAGACCACGCCCGCGCCGCCCGCCTGGCCGAGGGGCTGATGGAGTTTCGTGACTTCGTGGTGCCTGCTCCCCACACCAACATTGTGCGCTTCCGCATGGCCGAAGGCTCCCAAGTGGACCCGCAGGCCCTGACCGCGGCCCTGGCCGGCGAAGGCGTCTTGCTGGATTATGGCAACTACGAGGGCTTCCGTGCTGTTACCCACCATGGGGTGGAAGACGCCGATATTGAGAGCACCCTGGCGGCGGTTGCCCGCCATTTGTAACAATCGGGCGGGTCTGAGACCCGCCCCTACGCGTGTTGATCTGTTGGGGATTGTGCAATCTTCGATTGCTTCGCCTGCCTTCGGCAGGCTCGCAAGACAGAGGAGTGGGTTTTCATCCGCAGTTATCTGTGTTCATCTGTGGATAATTCCCTCTCACCCCATACTCAGCAATCCTTCACCTGTTGGCGGCTGGCCCAGCGAGCCGAATGTTATAATTTTGATTATTGTTCTTTAGCGTTCTTACTCACTTTCCAATGGAGCAAAACATAGATGGGTGATTTCCTCACCATTGCCGATATTCAAGCTGCAGCCTCTGCGATCCAGAAAAAGACTGACCACAAGCCCCGCGTAGGCATGATCCTAGGCTCTGGCCTGGGTTCACTCGCCGAATCGATCGAAAATCCGCACTATGTCCCCTATGGCGAGATCCCAGGCTGGCCTGTTTCCGGCGTCAAGGGCCATGCCGGCCGCCTGGTGCTCGGCAGCCTGGAAGGCCAGAGCGTGGTCGTAATGCAAGGCCGCACCCATTACTACGAAGGCTACGATATGCCTCGCCTCGGCCTGCCCGTGCGGGTTATGCAGGCGCTCGGCATCGAGATCATCGTCATCACCAACGCCGCCGGCGCGGTCAACCCCAGCTTCGAGCCCGGCGACCTAATGCTCATCACTGACCATCTCAACCTGATCGGCATGGCGGGCCAGAACCCGCTGCGCGGCCCCAACCTCGAGGAGCTTGGCCCGCGCTTCCCCGACATGAGCCAGGTGTATGACCGCCAGCTGCTCTCGCTGACCCGCGAGGTGGCCGCCGCCGAGCATCTCGGCCTGCGTGAAGGTGTGTACTGCTGCCTGGCCGGCCCCAGCTTTGAGACCCCGGCCGATCTGCGCTTCCTGCGCGCCGCCGGCGTGGATGCGGTCGGCATGTCCACCGTGCCCGAGGCCACCATTGCGCGCCACAGCGGCACGCGGGTGCTGGGCGTCTCCGGCATCAGCAACAAAGCCAACCTGGACGGCGAGACCGAGACGACCCACGAGGAAGTGCTCGAAGCGGGCAAAGTGTTGGCGCCCAAACTGACCCAGTTGGTTCGCGGAGTGCTGCGCAAGCTCTAACGTGTTGCCCTCATGGCTGAAGTTTTACGATTTTTCGTTCAATATGAAGCGGTCCTGTATTTCTTACTGGGCCTGGCTGGCATCCTCTACTTCTATCGCTTTTGGCTGGCCTGGCAGGAAGTGCGCGAGGCGCATTACGGCCTGGAGCGCCAGGCCAGCCGCGAGCGGCTGAACCAGGCGGCCCTGATGCTGTTTGCCATGCTTGTCATCGCGGTCGGGGTATTCGTCATGGTCACCTTCGTGGCCACTTCGCTGCCCGCCCAGGACCTGCTCGCCACGCCCACGCTGTCGCTTTCCATGGATACCCAGACCGGCGCGACCACCGTCACCCCCGCTGGGGATGAGGTGCTGGCGACTGCCACCGCTCTGCCCACCGTGGCGGTCAACCCTGAGGCCTGCGTGCCTGCCCAGATCGAGATCACCGATCCCGAGCCGGGCGAATCGCTCAGCGGCTCCGTCTCGATCATCGGCACGGTGGACGTGACCAACTTTGGCTTCTACAAGTTCGAAGTGGCCCGCGCCGAGGAAGAGCTGTGGCTCACCATCCAGGCCGGCCGCACCATCATTCGCGATGATGTGCTGGTCGAGAACTGGGACACCTCGCGCCTGCCCACCGGCGATTATGTGTTGCAATTGGTGGTGACCGACAGCTCGGGCAGCGAACTGCCGCCCTGTCGTATCCCGGTGCGCATTGAGGCGCCCAGCTCATGAGCGAACCTAAACTGCAAGCGACCCTGCGCCCTGTGGCCGAGGAAGACTACGCCGCCTTGATGGGGCTGGACCACGGCTACTCCACCGAATACGTCTGGCAGATGGAAGTCGACTCCGCCACGCCGCGCATGGGCGCACGCTTCCGTGAGATGCGCCTGCCGCGCCTGATGCAGGTGGCCTACCCGCGCCCCAAGCAGGCCCAGGCCGGGCTGCTGGCGCAGCGCAGCCTGGCCCTGCTGGCCGAAGCCGAGGGCCAGCCCATCGGCTATGCGGCCCTCACCACTCAGCTGGTGCCCTCCACCGCCTGGCTGACGGATGTGGTCGTGGCGGCCAGCCAGCGCCGCCGCGGGGTGGGCAGCCGCCTGGTGCTGGGCGCCCAGGCCTGGGCGCGTGAGCACAGCTGCCAGCGCCTGGTGATGGAAATGCAGGCCAAGAACCACCCGGCCATCAAGCTGGCCCAGAAGCTGGCCTTTGAATTTGCCGGTTTTAGTGACCGTTATTACGAAAATCAGGATATTGCCTTGTTCTTTGCCAAACGCCTGGCATAACTCATTAAAAGTTGAAACCGCATGGATGATTGGGTTCTGAGAAGTTTACAAACCATCAACCGAATATTCGAAGCCGGCATCGCCATCACGGCGCTGTCGCTGTTCCTGCGCGCCCTCACCTTTAATTTGCGAGACCGTATCTCGCGCGCCTTTGCCGTCATCCTGGCTTGTGTCATGATCAGCTTCTCGGGCGAGGCCGTGGCCGGCGTGCTGAGCCAATCCAGCAGCCTGGAGGCCTGGCTGCGCCTGCAGTGGATGGGCACGCTGTTCCTGCCACCCGCCTACCTGCACTTCTCTGACGCCCTGCTGGAGACGACCGGCCGCCCCTCACGGGGCCGCCGCCGCTGGGCGGTGCGTTTCTCGTACTTCGTTTCGGCGGCCTTCGCGCTGCTGTTGCCGACCACGCTGTTCCTCGGCCCGCTGGTGACCGGCGGCCAGCCGGTGCCGCATCTCACGCTGACACCGCTCTCGCTGGGTTTCAGCGTCTACTACGTTGTCACTATTTTGATGGCGCTCTCGGTCATCTACCGGGCCTGGAAGCGCACCGTGCTGACCGCCAGCCGCCGGCGCATGACCTACCTGCTGGTTGGCTCGATCGCCGTGGCGGTAGGCAGCTATCCCTTCCTGCTGCTGGCCGGCGAGCTGGCTGCCGCCGTGCCGATCATCTTCTTCCTCACCGCATCCATCGCCAACGTATTTGTCTTCTACGCCATGGTGGCGATGGCGTATGCCACCGCCTTCTTCGGCGTGCCCTGGCCTGACCGCGTGGTCAAGAGTCGTCTGTTCCGCTGGCTGCTGCGCGGCCCGGTCACCGTCTTCATCGTATTAGCGCTCATCCCCTGGGCAGACGATATTGGCCGCATCCTGCAAATTCAGGATGGGGTCGTGCTGCCCATCCTGGTGGGTTTGGCCACCTTGCTGGTCTCGCACGTGCTCACGCTGGCCGCGCCGGTGCTGGAGAAGTGGCTGATCTTCGGCGCCAGCGAGGACGATATGCAGTTCCTGCAGGAGTTGCCCGAGCGTTTCCTGACCGATGCGGATATGCGCCAATTCCTCGAAGCCGTGCTGGCGGCTGTGTGCGACCGCTTCCAGAGCAAGTCCGCCTTCGTGGTTGGCTTGCAGGATGGCCAGATGCAAACTGTGCTCGAAGTCGGCTCGCGCAATCTGCGGGATACCGACAAATCCAAAGATCTGCTCAAGGTGGCCGGCAAACAGAACGGCACCCACGTCTTCACCTGGAGCGGCTACCGCCTGCTGCCGCTGCACAGCAGCGACGGCGAGCGCTTCATCGGCATGCTGGGCGTGCAGCGCGGCCGCCGCGGCGAGCTGAGCGAAGAGCAGTTGCGCGCCCTGCAGAGCCTGGGGGCGCGCGCCGCCCAGGCGCTCGAAGACCGCCAGCAGCAGGGCGAGGTGTTGCGCTCGCTGCAAAGCCTGACCCCGCGGGTCGAGGCCATCCAGCGCTTGCGGGCCGCCTCGCGCTATGACCAGGGCGAAGTGCTCAGCGATGTCGACAAGCTGCCCAAGTACAAGGATCTGGTCAAGTGGGTGCGGGATGCGCTGACCCACTACTGGGGCGGCCCCAAGCTGACCCAGAGCCCGCTGCGCGGCCTCCAGGTGGTGCAGGGCGCCCTGGACGAGCACGAAGGCAACCCCTCACTGGCGATGCGCGCCATTTTGAAGACCGCCATCGAGCGCAACAAGCCCGAAGGCGAGCCGCGCCTGAACGGCGAGTGGATGCTGTACAACCTGCTCGAAATGAAGTTCATGCAAGGCCGCAAAGTGCGCGAGGTCGCCATGCGCCTGGCCATGTCTGAGGCTGATCTGTATCGCAAGCAGCGCGTCGCCATCGAGAGTGTGGCCCGCAGCCTGCTTGAAATGGAAAAAGACACTCTTGCTGTGAAGAATGGAAAGGAATCAAACTGATGAATGAGTACAACCGCGCCAGGAATTCTTCTGCTCCGCGTAGTGAAGGGTGGGGCGGCTCGCTGGCCGATGACCATCTCGGCCCGGCCGCGCCCGGGCGCCGCCGCCCAGGCGGCAAGCGCCCCGGCCAGCGGCCAGGCCAGCGGCCAGCTGGCCCGCGTGGCGGCGGCAACCGCCAAGGCGGCCGCGGCCAGGCGCCCAAGCCCAAGAGCGATGAGAGCATGGGCTGGGTGGACTGGCGCCGCGTCCTGGAGCTGCAGGAGAACGAGACGGTCTGCTATGCCGAAGTCGTGAGCTGGAACAAGGGCGGCCTGCTGGTGCGCGCTCAGGAGTTCCAGGGCTTTGTGCCGCGTTCGCACCTGCAAGCCACGGCCAACGGCCAGCGCGTGACCGAGAAGTTGCTGGAAAGCTACATGGGCAAGGAGATGGAGCTCAAGGTGATCGAGTGTGACCCGGAGCGCGGGCGCATCGTGCTCTCCGAGCGGGCCGCTGAGAGCGCCCCTGGCTCGCGCCAGGGGCTGCTGCAGACGCTGCAGCCCGGCCAGCAGGTCGAGGGCAAGGTCACCAACGTCACCAACTTTGGCCTGTTCATTGATCTGGGCGGCGTCGAGGGGCTGGTGCACATCTCCGAGCTGTCGTGGGGCCGGGTCGGCCACCCGCGTGAGGTCGCTTCGCCCGGCCAGATGCTTTCGGTCGTAGTGCTCGAGATCAACAGTGATCTCGAGCGCGTTTCGCTCAGCGTCAAGCGCGGCCAGCCCAATCCCTGGGCCAGCGTGCTGGAGCGTTTCCCTGAAGGCGCAGAAGCCAGCGGCGAAATTACCGAAGTTGTACACTTTGGTGCCTTCGCCAAATTGGAAGAGGGGCTGGAGGGCTTGATCCATATTACCCAGATGGGCCTGCACCATCGCCTTGACCCGCGTTTGGTGCTTGAGGCCGGCATGCAGGTGCAAGTGAAGGTGTTGCAGGTCGAGCCTGAGCGCCAGCGTCTCAGCCTGCAGCTGCTCGGCGAGCCGTGGAAGGACCAGGCCGAAGGCCCCGCCTGGCTCGAAACCCCAGGAGAGCATGCCTAAGAAACCTGCCCAGCAGCCGCGCAATATGGCAAACCAGGCCCCGCCACAGCGTTCGTTGTGGGAGCGGGTGGGCTGGCTGCAGGGCGGTCCGGCTGACTACGTCTCTGACGTCGTCGGCGTGCTGCTGATCGCGCTGGCGCTGATCACCATCCTCGGCCTGCTGGGCCTCACCGGCGGCGCGTGGCTCACCCCCTGGGTGGGCCTGTGGCGGCGCTGGCTGGGCTGGGGCTCGGTGCTGGTGGTGATCGGGCTGGGCCTGGCTGGCTGGCAGCTGATGCAGCGCCGCCGCCTGGGCGGCAGCCTCTCGCCCGCCCGCCTGATCTCGTTCGAGATCGCCGTATTCGCCTCGTTGGGTTTGCTGAGCCTGGTCACCGGGCTCTCGCTGGAGGAGGCCGAAGCTGGCCGGGCTGGCGGTCTGATCGGCTGGGGGCTGGCCGAGGGTTTGCATTTATTGCTCGATACGTTGCTGCCCAGTTGGCTGGCCCTCGGCATCACCGGCCTGGTCTTCTTCGCCGTGGCGGCTTTGGGCGGCCTGTGGGCCTTCAGCCAGGTGGCCTGGGCGCGTGGCCAGCTGAGCGCCGAGCCCAAGCTGCCCAGTTTTGAATTTGACGATGAGCCGGTCTTCACTGCCTCGCCGATGGGCGCGGATACTGAGCCGGAGGATGAGCCTGTGCCGGTGCGCCCGCGCCGCCAACGTTTGCCGGCCGAGTATCGCAAGGATTTCAAGCTCAGCGAAGAGCAGAAGAAGCCTGCCAAGGTTGCGGTGGAGCGCTCTGCCGATCTGCCGCCGCTCAAGCTTTTGGTCGAAGAACGCAGCACCCGCCCAGACGAACGCCACATCAACGAGATGGGCGGCCTGCTGGAGAAAGCGCTGGCTGAGCTGGGCGTGCCTGCCAAAGTGGTCGACTTCCAGGTTGGCCCAACCGTGACACAGTTCGCCGTGGAGCCGGGCTACATCCAGCGTCCGGGTGACCCGCCGGGCGAGGGCGGCCAGCGTGTGCGCGTGGCCCAGATCTCGGCATTGCAGCGCGACCTGGCGCTGGCGCTCTCCGCCCAACGCCTGCGCATTCAAGCGCCGGTGCCTGGCCGCTCCTACGTCGGCATCGAGGTGCCCAACCAGCGCACCATGACGGTGCGCATGCGTCCCATCCTTGAGAGCATGGCCTTCCACAAGCTCAACTCGCAGCTCGGCATTGCGCTGGGACGGGATGTATCCGGTGAGCCGATCGCGGCCGATCTGGCCAAGATGCCGCACCTGCTGGTGGCCGGCACCACCGGCTCTGGCAAGTCCGTGCTGATCTCGGCCATTGCGGTGTGCTTGATGATGAACAACAGCCCGGCCGATCTGCGCCTGGTGATGCTCGACCCCAAGATGGTCGAGCTGGTGCGTTTCAACGGGCTGCCGCATCTGATCGGCAAAGTGGAGACCGAACTCGAGCGCATCACCGCCAGCCTGCGCTGGGTGGTGGCTGAGATGCAGCGCCGCTACAAATTGCTGGAGAAAGAACGCGTCCGCGATATTGATGGCTTTAACCGCAAGATCGAGAAGGACGAGGACGCCGAACGCCTGCCGCGCATCGTGGTGCTGATCGATGAGCTGGCCGACCTGATGATGAACACCGCCGAGCACACTGAGAGCACACTGGTGCGCCTGGCCCAGATGGCGCGTGCGGTCGGCATTCACCTGGTGGTGGCGACCCAGCGCCCCAGCACGGATGTGGTCACGGGCCTGATCAAAGCCAACTTCCCGGCACGCATCTCGTTCGCGGTCGCCTCGGCCATCGACTCGCGCGTGATCCTGGACACCACGGGCGCCGAGTCCCTGCTGGGCCGCGGCGATATGCTGTATCTCTCGCCCGAGGCGGCCGGCCCGATGCGCTCGCAGGGCGTCATGATCACCGACGCCGAGATCGAAGCGGTGATCGCCTATTGGCAAAAGGCCTGGGCGCCGGACGAAGATGCTTCGGCCCCGTGGGACGGCCTGCTGCAGCGCGAAGCGCTCAGCGAAGACCGCGATGAGCTGATCGACCGTGCTATTGACGTGATCCGCGTCACCGGCAAATCCAGCGCCTCACACTTGCAGCGCGCCCTCAAGGTCGGCTACCCGCGGGCCGCCCGCCTGGTGGATGAGCTGGAAGAGATGGGCGTGCTCGGCCCTGCCCAAAGCGGCGGCCGTGAGCGCGAGGTCCTGATGGATTTGGAGAACTTCGGCAACGAGGATGATGCGGAGTAATAAGCGGGGCGGGAACCTACCAAAATGGTAGGTAATGTGATAGCATATGCGCATAGTTGCCAGGAGTACATTACGAGAGTATTGGGTTAAACACCCTACAGTCGCAGAGGCTTTGAAAGCTTGGTATGCCGATGTCTCTCATGCGGATTGGAACTCGCCGGCAGATCTGCGAAGGAATTACGCTACAGTCAGCATTCTTCGAGATGCTCGGGCTGTCTTTAACATCAAAGGGAATCAATATCGTATTGTGGTGCGCATAAACTATGTTCTCAAACTGGTCTTTATTCGCTTTGTGGGCACACATACAGAGTATGACAAAATAGATGCAGAGAGTATCTGACATGGACGTCAAACCGATCAAGACCAAGCAAGACTACAAGCAAGCCCTGGCGGAGCTTGACCGTCTTTTCGATGCTAAGCCAGGTACATCACAGGGTGATTACGTTGAAGTGCTGGCTACTTTGATAGAGAAGTATGAGGAAGAGCACTATCCGATCGATGCGCCAGACCCTGTGGAAGCGCTGGAATACTTCATGGAAAGCCGTGGCCTGAGCCGAGGCGATCTGGAGAAATACATTGGCGGTTCGGGGCGAGTTTCGGACATTCTGAACCGCAAGCGCGGTCTTTCTTTGAACATGATCCGTAAGCTTCACTTTGAGCTTGGCATGCCCGCAGAAACGCTTTTACGGGAAAGCCGCGGCAAGTACTCTGCCTGAGCTTGACACCGCCCGCGCGCTCCAGTAGCATACCTGTTGCCTCCGGCAAACACTCCCATGCGCGACCCCATAACCTTCACTGACCGCCTGCGCATCAGTTTCGCCTGGCTCATCAACCCCACTGTTGAACTTCTGGATAAACTCGGCGTCACCCCCAATATGCTCACTATCGTGGGCTTTTTGGGTATCTCGGTCGGCGCCTGGTTCGCCGCCCAGGGCAACTTCCCCATGGCCGGCCTGATGGTGCTGCTCATGACGCCCTTCGATGCGCTGGACGGCGCCTTGGCCCGCCGCCGCGGCGAATCGCAAGAGTTCGGCGCCTTTGTCGACTCGGTCAGCGACCGCTACGGCGAGCTGGTGGTCTACGGCGGCATTCTGTGGTGGGCTAACCAAAATGCCAACCTTTGGTTGGCTTTTGGTAGCTACTTGGGCGCCTTCGGCTCCGTGCTGGTCTCGTACATCCGGGCCCGTGCCCAAAGCGTGGGGCTGGAGGCCAAGGTTGGCCTGCTGAGCCGGGTGGAGCGCTACTTCATCCTGGGGCCTACACTGCTATTTAACATCCCGCTGATCGGCGTCAGCATCATCGCCATCGGCGCAAACCTCACCGCCATTCAGCGCATTTGGCATGTGCGCAGCGAAGCCCGCAAACTAGCCAGCGCCAAACCCGCACCCCGCAAACCCGCGGCGCGCAAGCCCCGCAAGTAAGGAGTCAGCATGTCGATCGACCAAACTGCAATTTACATCGGGCCGCTCACCATTCACTTCTACGGCCTGATCCTGATGAGCGGCGTCATCGCCGCCGCCTATCTCGGCGAGCGCCTTGCCAAAGAACGTAAGATGAACAGCGAGTTCATCTGGGACAGCCTGCTGTGGATCGTGCTGGGTGGCATCATCGGCGCCCGCATCTGGCACATCCTGACCCCGCCGCCCAGCATGGTGGAGGCCGGCGTCACCACCATGTACTATCTGACCCACCCGCTGGACGCGATCGCGGTGTGGCGCGGCGGCCTGGGCATCCCGGGCGCGGTGGTGGGCGGCGTGATCGCCCTGTACCTGATGGCCCGCAAGCACGGCGAGAAGCTGCCGGCCTGGCTGGACGTCATTGCCGCTCCGTTAGCCCTCGGCCAGGCGATCGGCCGCTGGGGCAACTTCGTCAACCAGGAGCTGTACGGCGCGCCCAGCGATCTGCCGTGGGCCATCACCATCGACCCGGCCCACCGCCTGCCGGAGTTCGCCGATGTGGCCCGCTACCATCCCATCTTCCTGTATGAGTCATTGTGGAGCCTTGCGACTGTGTTCTTCCTGGTCTGGCTGGGCCGCAAGTACGGCAAGCTGCTCAAGCCGGGCGATGTATTCCTGACCTATCTCATCACCTATCCCACCATCCGCATCCTGCTCGACTTTCTGCGCCTGGATGCCTCGCAGGTGGGCGGTTTCAACGCCAACCAGACCCTGATGGCGATCGTGCTGGTGCTGGCGGCGGGTACGCTGATCTATCGGCACACCCGGCCGGAGAAGACGGGCAAGAAGAAGCGCAAGTAGCCCGAACCCTCACCCGTTGAATTGCGTCCGGTTGTTGACCTCGGCCAGCCCTCTCCCTCACGAGGGAGAGGGTGCGAGCATAGCGAGCGGGTGAGGGCGGATGATGGTGACCACTCGTTTGTCATTCCGAACGAAGTGAGGAATCCGTTAAGGGCGGGAGTTAGACGGTGCTTCGCCTGAGAAAGGTCTTGGACAGACGGAGGACACTTTTTTTGCACACATAACGGATTCCTCCTCGCCGCTACGCGGCTCGTTCGGAATGACAAGAATTGTGCAAAGCATAGAATCCAAAAGGCGGCCAACTGGCCGCCTTTTTTTTGTGATGTTGCTGACGCTTCTTTGCATGCAGGCGTGAGTTATGTACAAGTCAGCGATGATCCTTCGCTGCGCTCAGGATGCACACTGTTGGGGCTGTGCAGCGCGGAGAACCGTTACTCGGCGTCAGCCGAGTAGGTTTCTCCAGAGCGTGCGCAGCACGCTACCAGCCAACGATAAAACTATCCCAATCCGTATTCTCGGCCAAATAACGGCCAAAGATGTACTGCGCCGATGCCGCCGGCGCATGCGGCTGGCTCAGCAGCTGCATGCCGGCTTCCACCAGCACCCGCCCGCCTTTGTGGTGGTTGCAGGCCCGGCAGGCCGTGATCAAATTGTCCCAGCTATGGCGGCCGCCCAGGCGGCGCGGCAGGATGTGGTCGAGGGTCAGCTCCACGTCCTTGCGGCCGCAGTACTGGCAGGTATGGTGGTCTCGGCGGAAGATCTCTTGCTTATTCAGCTTGACTTTGGGGCGGGGGCGGCGCACCATGCGCTCCAGCCGGATGACCGAGGGCGCAGGGTACACCTCACGAGCCGTGTGGATCTCGCCACGGCCATTCTGGAGCATCGAGGCCTTCTCGGAAAAGATCAGGCCCATGGCGCGGCGCATTGTGCAAACGTTGATCGGTTCGTAGTTGGTGTTGAGGACGAGGACGAGTTCCTTAAGGCTTGGTTGCATGGCCGTGATGGTGCAACTCGGGCATTATAGCATTACGAACAAGGGTTGGCTGTGTTCGGAACCCGTAATGCTATAATCTGAGCATGCACGCAGAGATCGCCGTTGTGTATACGTACGCCCCGTCTTGCTGAGCTGGTGACGGGTCTCTGCGCGCCCTCGCCAGCGAGGGCGTCTTTGTTTAACGGAGCCGAGATGAACATTGAAGAGCAAGTCCAAACCCTGATGCAGGGCACCGAATACGGTGACCCGCAGTTGGCCAAAGCCATGGAGACCGAGCTGCGCCAGCGCCTCAGCGAGGCGCAGGCCAGCGGCCGCCCGCTGCGCGTGTACGCTGGCTTTGACCCGCGCACCACGGATCTGCACCTCGGCCACACCATCCCCATGCGCAAGCTGCGCCAGTTTCAGGATTTTGGCCATCATGTCGTCTTCCTCATCGGCAGCTTCACCTCGCTCATCGGCGACCCGTCCGACAAGGACCAGCTGCGCCCGCAGCTCACCGCTGAGCAGGTCGAGCAGAACGCCCAGACGTACGCCGAGCAAGCCTTCCGCGTGCTGGATAAGGACAAGACCGAGGTGCGCCAGAACGCCGAGTGGCTCTCCAAGCTCGATTTTGCGGATCTGATCAAACTGGCCGCCAACTTCACCCTGCAGCAGTTCGTCACGCGCGAGAACTTCCACCTGCGTTGGGAGAAGGGCGACCCCATCTACCTGCACGAGACCTTCTATCCCATCATGCAGGGCTACGATGCCTACGCCCTCAAGACCGATGTGCAGGTGGGCGGCACTGACCAGCTCTTCAACATCCTCACCGCAGGGCGCAAGCTGATGAGCGCGCTGGGCGAGAAGCCCAACATCGGCATCATCCTCGGCATCCTGCCCGGCACGGACGGCGAGGTCAAGATGAGCAAATCGCTCGGCAACCACATCCCGCTCAATACGGATGCCAACGATATGTTCGGCAAAGTGATGAGCGTACCCGACAAGGCCATGGGCGCTTACATGCGCCTGGCCACCCGCTGGACCGCCAGCGAGGTGGCCCGCCGCGAGGCTGCCGTCGCAGACGGCAGCCTGCACCCGCGTGACGCCAAAGCCGAGCTGGCCGCCGAGATCACCGGGATCTTCTACGGTGCCGAGGCGGCCGCTGCCGCCCGCCAGAACTTCGACCGCGTCTTCCAGCAGGGGGATGTCCCGGCGGAGATGGAGACCTTCAAGGCCGGCAAGGACCAGGCCTTGATCGATGTCCTGACCGCCGCCGGCTTGGTCAAGAGCAAGAGCGAAGGCCGCCGCCTGGTGGAGCAGAATGGCGTGCGCCTGGACGGCGCGGTCCTGGCTGACCCGGCCGCCCCGCTGCCCGCCGCCGGCGTGCTGCAGGTCGGCAAGCGCCGCTTCGTGCGCATCGAGTTCCAGTAAGGCGTGTCATCCTGAGCGGGTTACATAACCCGCACCAGAGCGCGGAGCCCAGATCAGCGAAGGATCCCTGCTGCCTTATCTTCCAAGCCGCGTCGTTTTAGGAGTGTCCTGACAGTAGGCTGGAAATCCCTTTACATCTCGCCCTACCTCTGCTAATATGCAAGTATATACTTGCATATTAGATGAGGAGAGAAAGCATGAAACAAGCAGTGCAATTGCTGCCGTCCCTGGTGTTTGACGGCACCTGTGACCAGGCCATGCAGTTTTATAAGAACGTCTTTGGCGGGGAGCTGGTGGTCAACTACTACCGCGACATGTACGAGATGCCTGAGAACGAAGCCCACAAGGTGATGCATGCTGAGCTGGACAACGAGTTCATGACCCTGTTCGCCGGCGATACCGTGCCCGGCGCCACCACCACCTTTGGCGACAACGTGCGCGTGTGCGTCGCCGGCAACGATGCCGCCAAGCTGGGCGCGTACTTCAACGCCCTGGCCGAGGGCGGGGCGGTGTTCATGCCCTTCGAGCAGCAGGCCTGGGGCCAGTCGCTGGGCATGCTCACCGACAAGTTCGGCACGCATTGGATGGTGGCCACCCGCGCATAGCCGGCCGCCGGGATAAAAAAAGCCCGTGGCAACGCCACGGGCTTTGCTATGCGCTCGGCACCTCGGCCAGCTCGATCAGGTTGCCGTTGGTGTCATCCAGCACGGCCGAGTACCAGCCGCCTTGGCGCATCGGCTTCTGCGTGAACAGCACGCCCAGCCCGCTCAGGCGTTTGTACTCCGCGTCGAGGTCCTTCACCGCGAACGAGGTGATGGGGATGCCGTCTTCGGCCAGTGATTCGCGCAGGGCTCTGATGCCGCGGTGGTCAGCGTTGGGCTCCAGCAGCAGCTCCGGCCCATCCGGGTCCTCGGGCGAGACCAGCGTGATGAAGCGCATGGCGTGGCCCATCTCCACATCGCGCTTTTTCACGAAGCCTAACTTCTCGGTATAGAACGCCAGGGCGTTCTCATAATCCGAGATCGGGATGCTGGTGATGTAAATTTTCATGAAGCCTCCTTGCCCCTCCAGCGCTGCTGGATGGCTTTCAGTGGTTCGGTGTTGATGAAGTGGAATTTGTAGCGGCCCTGGCGCTTGACGCGGATCAGGTCGGCCGCCTCCAGCACATCCAGGTGCTGCGAGATGGCCTGGCGCGAGGACTCTACCTTGTGCTCGAACAGCAGCCGCTGGCACAGCTCGAACAGGGTTTGCCCGTCGTGCTTGCTCAGTTCGTCCAGAATGCTTCTGCGGGTAGGGTCGGCCAGCGCCTTGAACAGCAGGTCCACCAGCAGAGTATGGCAAGTAAACACTTGCCTGTCAATATGTGATTTCTAGATTGCGGAGCTTAGATACTACTCACCCAGCGCGGTAAGCAGGATCTGGCGGCCGATCGTAGTGGCGCGCTGGGTGCTGCTGTCTTCCAGCAGCAGCACCACTACGCGGGCCGGCTGGTCGCCGCGGCTCAGGCTGCCGGCCAGGTACCAGGCATAGCGCCTCCCGTTGGCGCCCATTGCGAAGGCGCTCATCTCCCAGATCGGCTCATCGGCCGCCGTCAGGCGTTGCGCCTGGCTGAAGGCCGCGGCGCTGCTCAGCACCGCTTGCGCCGCGGCGGGCTCTGCGTACGGCTGCCAGATGCCGCTGGCATCCTTCACCGCCAACGCCAGCTGGGCTTCCGGCAGCTGGCCGCCGTTGCTAAGCGTGGCCGCCACGCGCGCCATTTGCAGCGGGCTCACCAGCATGCCGGCCTGGCCGGTGGCGGCTTCGCCCGGCCGCGACAGGCTGGCCGGTGCGCTAAAGGCAGGCTGCCGCAGCGGCACGGTCGGTGCGCTGTACAAGCCCAGGTCTGTATACAAGTCCAGCAGGTTCTTCTCACCCAGCGCCAGGCCCAGCTGTGCCAGCGCGCCCGGGCAGGCCGCCTCCACCAACGCGTCCCAATCATCCCTGGCGATCGGTTGGCGCGTACACTCCAGCGCAAGCTCATTGAGCACATAGGCGGTCTCGGCTGGCGGCTGTGGCAGCGCGTCCCGGCTGCGGGCGGCCGCCAGCAGCCAGGGGCCTAATATTCCGCCGGGTGGGTAGGCGCCCTGCACGGCCCGATTCAACAGCGGCGAATCCTGGCTGGCCAGCAGGCTTTGCCAATCGTCGCTCAGGCTGGCGGCGCTGAAACCGGGCTGGGATGCCATCGCCAATATTTCGCCACTGGCCGCATCCATCACCACCGCCGCGCCGCGCTGGCCCTCCAGCGCGGCCATGCTGTGCAGGGTCAGCTCCAAGTCCAGGCTCAGTTGCACATCCAGCCCGGGTGAGGGCCGCCCGTACAGGATGTGGTTGAGCCACAAGCCCCCGGCGGGCTGGCGCTCCTCGCCGCGCAGGATCGGGTCGAGCCCATCTTCCAGGCCAGACTGGCCAAATTGCGGGTGCGAATAGCCCAGCACATTGCCCAGGCTGGCCTGCACATACTCACGCGTGTATTCGCCGGCGCTGCCGCCCGTGCGCGAGAGCGGCTGGTAGTCGCGGTCCAGCAGGGCGCCGCGCCACACATAGCGGTCAGACAGGCCGCGGCGCGCATTGTCGGTGCGCGTCAATAAGTCTGGCCCGCGCGCCACACCCCACCAGCCGGTGATGGCTGCGGCCAGCGCGAATGCGCCCAGCAGCAGGCCGGCGATGATCAGCGTGGGCCGGCTGTTGAGCACCGGCGCCGAGCGGTGCACGCCGTCATGGCTCACCAGGCACAGCAGCAGCAGCGCGAAGAACGAGATCAGCATGGACGAGCCGCCATAGGAGACGAACGGCAGCGTGACGCCGGTCAGCGGCAGCATGCGGATGTTGCCGCCAATGATCAGCAAGCTCTGGCTGGCGATATAGGCGGCCAGCCCGATCGCCAAATAGCGCTGGTATGCATCCCGGGCGTGCAGGGAGATGCGCAGGGCGCGCACCACCAGGAAGGCGATCAGCGCCAGCAGGGCGATGGCGCCCAGCAGCCCGCTCTCCTCCACGATCGAGGTGTAGATAAAGTCACTGTGCGCAACCGGCACAAAGCCCGGGCTGCCCAGCCCCGGCCCGCGGCCGAACATGCCGCCGGCGGCAATCGCCATCAGGGCCTGCACGATCTGGTAGGAGCGGTTGGTGGGGTCGACCCACGGGTTGAGCCAGCTATCAATGCGGGCGTGCACTAAACCCACCAGTTCGTAGCCGGCCACCATCGCCAGGATCAGAACCAGCGCGCTGGCCAGCAGCACCCGCCGCCGGCCGGCGGCAATATAGATCAGGATCGTGTAGATGAATACAAACACCCAGGCCGTGCCGAGATCACGCTGCACCATCAGCAGCAACAAGACCGCGCCGGTCATCACCGCTGTGGGCGCCAGCAACGGCAGCAGGCCGGTCATCAACGGCTGGCGGTCGGCCAGATAGGCGGCCAGGTAGATGATAAGCAGCAGCTTGAGCAATTCGGAGGGTTGGAAGTACAGTCCGCAGCAGCCCAGCCACAGATCAGGCCCAATGCCGGAGGGGTTGGTGCCGAACAGAAACGTGAGCGCGGTGATGAGCAAGCCGGCCAGCAGCCATACGTACTTGTAGCGGCGCAGCAAGGGCAGAATGCGCTCGCGGTAGCGCAGCGCCAGCACGAACAGCGCACAGCTGACTGCCAGCCAGGCCGTCTGGCGCAGGCCGAACTCGAAGGTGAGCCGCCAGATGGTCAGCAGGCCCCAGCCAGCCAGCAGGCCGGCCACCGGGATGATGAAGGGATCGCGGTTGGGCAGGGCTTCACGCGTGCGCCGGTCGAGCCAGAACAGCGCCAGCACCCACACCACCACGCCCAGCCAGTGCGCCCAGCGCAGCTCGGCCAGCGGCAGCAGGCTGCGCTGCCGCACCGCCGGCGCCAGGGTGAGCGCCAGCGCGAACAGGCCCAGGAAGGCCGCCGCCAGCCTGAGCAGGCTGGCGGAGACGCTGGCTGGCAACAGGCGCCTCAGCGGGCGGGGTAAGTTCATTCGCTCAGATACTTCTCTACTAAGATTCCCAACTTCTTGCGCGCCGCGGGCTCGATGTTGCTCTTGTGGGTGATCAGCGCGGTGGCCAGCGTCTGGTCACAGGCGCACTCAGGCGCCTGCAGCCCGGCGGCCAGCTTGCGGATGGCCGCCTGCGCCACGCGGGTATTCTCCTGCAGCGTGCGCACCACCATATCCACGCTCACCGGCTCCTGATGCCACACGTCGTAGTCGGTCACGTGGGCCATCACGGCGTAGCACAGCTCGGCTTCGCGCGCCAGGAACGCTTCGGGGGAGGTGGTCATGCCGATGATCGAGAGCCCCCACGAGCGGAAGATGTTCGATTCAGCCCGCGTGGAGAAGCGCGGCCCTTCCACGGTGATGAAGTCGCCGCCCATGTGGGTGGTCGCCCCGGCGGCTTTGCAGGCGCTGTGCAGTTGCTGGCTGAAGCTGGTGCAGAACGGGTCAGCCACGCCAACATGCGCCACCAGCCCGGGGTCATCGAAGAATGAGTTCACGCGCCGCTTGGTCATGTCGAACAGTTGGTTGGGCACTACGATATGGCCGGGCTCAAAATCCTCGCGCAGCGAGCCGCATGCGCTGACCGCCACCACCCAGCGTGCCCCTAGCGATTTGAGCGCATAGATGTTGGCGCGGTAGTTGACATGCGTGGGGGAGATGCTGTGCTTGACGCCGTGCCGGGCCAGGAACGCCACCCGGCGGCCCTCCAGCGTGCCCACCACCACCGGGCTGCTCGGCTCGCCGAAAGGCGTATCGACCGTGTGCTCCTGCTTGTCTTCGAGGCCCGGCATGTCGTACAAGCCGGAGCCGCCAATGATGGCGAGTTCAGGGGTTGGGTTCATGGCTGCTCCTGTGTTTGTGCACTAACCTGCGGCAGCGCTTCAATGTGCAGGGTGAAGCTGACCTGGCCGCAGCGAATATGGTCCTGGCTGGTTAACACCACAGGGGCGTGCAACGCATCGCCATTCAAGAATGTGCCATTGCGGGAACCCAGATCCTCCAGCCACCAATGATCGTGGTGGAACACCAGGCGCGCATGACGCGAGGAGACGGTCTCGTCGGCCAGCACCCATTCGCAGCTGGGGTGACGCCCCAGCGTCACCTCAGCGGTGGCGAAGCGCAACTGCTCGCCCGCCGGGCCGCTGTCTGGCATGACCAGCAGGGTGGGGATGCGCTGGCGCGCCAGGTTGTGGGCCTGCTGCTTCAGCTCGCGCCACAGCGTGAGGAAGCACCAGGCCAGGAAGCCGTACAGGGCCAGGGCCATCAAGGCCCGCAGGCCCAGCAGAATGTATGCGGGGAGCTCTGCCATTACTTCACAGGGTTGGCGCTGGTGTGGATCTCCTGGGTTTCCTGCGCCTTGCTGGTGGCGGCGTCTTGCCCGTAGATGAGCGGCACCACGCCCGCCAGCTGGATCACATCGCCGGCCAGCAACACCGCGCTCTTGGCCTCGGTGCCGTTGATGCGCGTGCCGCCGGTGGACCCCAGATCAAAGAAGTGATAGTGCCCGCCGATGGCGCGCAGCTGCGCATGGCGGCGTGAAACCTGGGCGTGTTCGATCACCAGCTGGTTATCGTTCTTGCGCCCAATATTGATGATGGCTTGGGTGAGGGGGAAAACGTCTGACCCGGCTACGATGAGAAATGCGCCCACCGGGATCTGCACTTCGCCCGCGCCAGCGTACGCATCCAGGCTCTGTGTGGTGCTCAGGCTCTCGCCAACTCCGGCTGCCCGGACGCGGAATTCGCCTTCGGCCAGCCCATCCTGCGGGGCTACGTGCAGCACCAGCTCGCCGGCCATGCGGATGCCGGATTCACTGGCCGCATGCCGCAGCGCGCCGCTCAACTCGTCGAGCAGGCTGGCGTTGGCGCGCAGCCCGCTGGCGTGCTCCGGGTGGGCCAGGATCGTATAGGTGCCAGGGGCTTGCAGCAACTCCTCGCCGGCAAACTGCACTTCGGCTTGCATCGCCTCGATCAATTGCGAGGCCAGGATGGCTTTGGTGTCCTGGGTGGAGAACAAACGCGCTGTGCCCTCTTCGATCAGGCGCTGCAGGCGCGCTTCCAGACGGTGCAACTGGCTCATGCAGGCGATTGTATCGTTTTAGCCCCTGTGGCGCTGTGGGGTGGCGCATGGTTTAATCAGTATTAATGCGCGCACCACGCGCGCCTTCACGTGGGAACAAAACAAGGAGCGGAGGCGTCATTAGGCTATGAAAAAGCACATCATTCTTGTATTCATCCTGGCGGCTGCACTGGCTGCCTGCGCAGCGCCCGCTCCCGTAGGGCAGGGGCCGGTCTACTTTGACTCGGCCCAGTTGCTGGTATTGGAGAGTTTCCCCATCCAGCTGCGCTTGATGATCGCCGGCAACCTGCCGACGCCCTGCCACGAGCTGGCCTACGAGATCGCCTCGGCCAACGCCCAGAACGAGATCCACGTTAGCGTCTACACCACGGTCGACCCGGCCGTGACCTGTATGCAGGTGCTCGAACCCTTCGAGGAGTCGATCGCCATCCCGCTCGACGGCCTGGCCGATGGCGACTACAGCGTCTGGCTCAATGGGGAGCAGGTCGGCGAATTCAGCTACCCGGGCTAGGTATAGTGCAAAAAAAGACCGGCTTTGCCGGTCTTTTTTATTTGCACTATTAGCTACTTACTCAGCCGTTCCTTCAACGCCTTGGTCAGCGCCGGCACGATCTCGTACAGATCGCCCACCACGCCAAAGCGGGCCAGCTTGAAGATCGGCGCATCCGGGTCCTTGTTCACGGCCACGATCACCTTGCTGGTGCGCATGCCGGCCAAATGCTGGATGGCGCCGGAGATGCCCAAGGCAATGTACAGATCGGGCGAGACCACTTTGCCGGTCTGGCCAACCTGATTGGCATACGGAATGTAGCCGGCATCCACCGCGGCCCGGCTGGCGCCGACAGCGGCGCCCATGGCCTGGGCCAATTCACCGATCATCAAGAAGCCCTGTTGGGCGCGCCAGATCTCTTTTTCCTTCTCGTCAGTGATCTCGGCTGGCGGGGTCAGGGCCGGGTTGTTGGCCACGCCGCGCCCACCGGAGACGATTACGCCGGCGTCCGCCAGGCTCACCCGGCCTTCCACGGTGGCGTAATCCACCACCTTGGTGTGCAGGTCACCTTCGGCCATAGCGGCGGCCACCTTGGTCACGTTGCCGCTGCGGCTGGTATCCGCCACCGGTTTGCCAAAGGCGCGCCCGCGCAGCGTGATCAGGGCCGGCTTGGCGCTCACCGTCACCTTGCTCAGCAGTTTGCCGGCATAGATGGGATGGGTGGCGCTGATGCTGTCGCCGTCTTTGCTGATCTCGGTCACATCCGGCAGCACGCCGCTGTCCAGATCGATCGCCGCCATGGCGGCGATCTCTCGGCCGCGCGTGCTGGTCGGGAACAGCACCGCATCCGGCTGCTGCTCTTTGGCCAGCTTGCTGAGCAAGCTGGCGTACGCCTCCGCCCGGTAATCGGCCAGGCTGGCGTCTTCGCCCAGCAGCACTTCGTCCGCGCCGTAGTGGAAGGCGGTTTGCGCCAGCCCTTCCACGCCTTCGCCAAAGATGAGGGCGGTCACCGGGCCGCCCAGGGTCTTGGCGGCGGCGATGGCTTCATACGAGGCGGGCAGGGCCGCACCTTTGAAATGGTCTACGTATACCCACGTGCCGGTCATTACAGCACCCCCTCAGCAATGATGAGGTCGGCCAGCTTGGCGGCGATCTCGTCGGCGTTGGCGCCGGTCACCATTTCGCTGGTCACCTCGCGGGCCGGCGGGGCGCTGATCTCAGTCCAGCGCACCTTGGATTCGGGCGCACTGATGCCGAGGTCGGCCAGGCTCCACACGGGGATCTCGGCCTTGGACGCCTTGCGGATGCCCATGAACGAAGGGTAGCGCGGCTCGGCATAGTCTTTGACGATGCTGAGCACGGCCGGCAGTTTGCCTTCCACCACCTGGCGGCCTTCTTCGATGGCGCGCTCCACTTGGATGGTCTTGGCGCCGGGGTCCAGCGCCGGGATGGCGGCGAGCATCGTGAGCGCCGGCCAGCCCAGCACGCGGGCGGTCATGGCCGGGGCCAGGCCGGTGTCTGAGTCGATGGCCTGCTTGCCGAAGATGGCCAGGTCAACCCCGCCCAGCTTCTGCACCGCGGCCGCAAACACTTTTGCGGCCGCTGCGGCGTCGGCGTCGGCTAGGGCCGCATCGCTGATCAGCGTCGCGCTGCCCGCGCCCATCGCCAGGGCATGCTTGAGCGCCTCTTTGGCGTCCTCGCTGCCCATGCTGATCGCCGCCACTTCGCCGTTGTGCTTCTCGGCCAGTTGCAGCGCAGCTTCCACGGCATATTCGTCCCACGGGTTGATCACCAGCGGGGCGTCTCCCCAATTCACCGCGCCGTTATCCACCGACAGCTTGGCGGCAGAATCGGGCACCTGTTTTACAAAAACTGCGATCTTCAAACGTTCCTCCTTGCGTACTCGTCATTGCGAGGAGTCTGAAAGTTGCATTTTCATGCAACTTTCAGCCCCGAAGCAATCTGGTTTTAACCAAACAGCTCAGCGTACAAATCTTTCCATTCCGGATTGATACTCTCGATCAGATCGATCTTTCTTTGCCTTGAACCTGCCTTGATCTGCTTCTCACGTGCAATTGCATCAAGTATTCGTTCAGTTGTTTCGAAGTACACCAACTTGCTTACTCTGTACTTGCTGGTGAAGCGCCCAGGCTTGTTCTTTCGATGTTCCAAGACTCGACGTTGAAGGTCGTTGGTTACGCCAGTGTACAGAACCTTGTTGTGGATGTTACTCATGATATACACGCAAGGTTGGCTCATCTTTTTTCATCGACTACACCAGATTGCTTCGCTACGCTCGCAATGACGGTTATTTCTCAGCTTGCCAGTACTCCGCATCATAGGCGGGCAGCTCGCAGCGCAGATCGGCATCCTTGCGGTAGCCCAGCGCGTAGCCAGCTTGCATCAGCTGGTGAATTTCACTCGTGCCTTCGTAGATCACGCCGCCCTTGGAGTTGCGCAGGTAGCGCTCCACATCGTACTCATCGCTGTAACCGTAGGCACCATGCACCTGGATCGCTTCTGAGGCCGCATCGAACGAAGCGTCCGTGGCGTACCACTTGGCCAGCGAGGTCTCGCGCGTGTTGCGCACACCCTGGTTCTTCAGCCAGCCGGCCTTCAGGTACAGCAGGCGCGAGGTCTCGTACTGCTGCACCATGTAAGCGATCTTCTGCTGCACCAGTTGGAACTGGCCGATCTCCTTGTTGAAGGCTTTGCGCTCGTGCGAATACTTGACGCTGGCGTCCAGGCTGGCGCGGATCAGACCCGTTGCTCCGGCTGCCACCGTGTAGCGCCCGTTGTCCAGGCACGACATGGCGATCTTGAAGCCTTCGCCCTCTTCGCCCAGGCGGTTCTCCACCGGCACGCGCACGTCTTGCATGGCAATGTAGCCGGTCGAGCCGGCCCGCATGCCCAGCTTGCCGTGAATGTCGCCGGTGGTGATGCCCTTGCGGTCCAGCTCCACAATGAAGGCGCTCAGCCCGTCATGCGGGTCAGCATCCGGGTTGGTGCGCGCCACGATCAGGGCGTGGTGGGCCTTGCTCGCCAGCGAGATCCACATCTTCTCGCCGTTCAGCACGTACTCGTCGCCCTCGCGGCGGGCGGTGGCCTTCATGCCGGCCACATCTGAGCCGGCGCCCGGCTCGGTCAGGCCGAAGCAGGCGTACTTCTCGCCCGTGGCCTGCGGGGTGAGGAACTTCTGCTTCTGCTCCTCAGTGCCCCATTGCAGCAGGGCCATGCTGTTCAGGCCCATGTGCACAGACATCACCACCCGCAGCGGGCTGTCGCCGGCTTCCAGCTCCTCGCACACCAGGCCCAGGGTGATGTAGTCAAAACCCTGCCCGCCGTAGCGCACGGGGATGTTGATGCCCAGAATGCCCAGCTCGGCCATGCGTGGCAGGATGAAGGGGGCCATCTCTTGCTTGCGGTCCCACTCCTGAATGACGGGCTTGACCTCTTTTTGAACGAAGTCCCGCACCATCTTTTGCACCATCAGGTGCTCTTCACTTAGTTGAAAGTCCATGTGACTCCATGAGAAAAGCTTGTGATTAATTGCGCAGGATTTGATTATACCTAGATACGCAGACCGCCCTGGCCGCGCACTCTTTATAATCACCGCATGCGTCGTGTCTCACGCAAGCTGTGGCTGCTGCTGCCGCTCGCCATCCTGGTCTTCGCGCTGCCCACCTGGTGGATGCGCACCTGGCTGCCGCGCCAGGGCGGCGTGCCCACGCCCACCGCCACCGTCGCCCCGGCCCCGCTGGAGGATACGTACCGCCAGGCGATCGAGCTGGCCGCCCGCGAGCCGCTGGATGCGCTGCCGCTGCTGGCCGAGCTGATCGATAGCCCCTACGCCAGTGCGGCCCTCACCATCCGCCAGGGCATCCAGGGCGGCCGCCTCAGCGGCGACCGCGCCTACCTGCTCACCGCCACCGGCCAGTCGCTGGCCGCGGTGGGGGAGTGGGCCGCCGCTCGCCAGGCCTTCCTGGCCGCGGTCGAGGTCAACCCTGACTACGCCGAGGCCTGGGCCTACCTGGGCGAAGCGTTGCAAAAGAACGGGCAAGACGGCCTGCAAGCCCTGCAAAAAGCCGAGCAGCTTGACCCGAATTCGCTCTCTGTGCGCCTGTTCCTGGCTCTGTACTGGCAACGCCAGGGGGATTTTGAGCGCGCCGAGCAGAACCTGCGCGTGGCGGCCCTCTCGCACCCCGACAATCCGCTGGTGCAGATCCAGCTGGCCGAGAACGCCGTGCTCAAGGGCGATACGGCCGGCGCGCTGCCCTACCTGCAGCGCGCCCTCGAGCTGGCCCCCAACGACCCGGCCATCTGGCGCGCTGTGGCCGCCTACAGCGTCGAATCGGCCCTGTATATTGAGGAGATCGGCCTGCCCACCCTGGCCCGCCTGTTGAGCGAGCAGCCCGGCCAGGCCGACACTCTGGTGCTCAATGCCCGCGCCCTGGCCCTGCTGCGCCGGGATGCCGAGGCCGAGACCTACTTCATGCAGGCCCTGCAGGCCGACGAGGCCAACATCTCGGCCCACCTGTACTACGGCATCTTCCTGCTGGCCGCCAACCGGCTCGACGAGGCCCGCCAGCACCTCAACACCGTATTGGCCCTGCAACCTACGGGCGCCCAGGCCAGCCTGGCCGCCCACTGGCTAGAACAAATCTCCCATTAGCGATGTAACACCCCCATGCTAAAATGCGTTCACTGCGTGATTAAGGAGATCGTATATGCGCAAACAAGTATGGTTCGTTGTACTGGCGTTACTGCTCGTAGGCATGGCCTGCAGCTTCGGCGCAGGCTCTGAGACCCAAGGTGGTGCCCCCACGGCAGACACCGGATCTGCCACTCAGGGCCCGGCTGCCACCCAATCCCCCGTCCTGTTCCAGGATGATTTTTCCAGCTCCAGCAGCGGCTGGGATCGCACCAACTATGATGATGGCAGCGTCACCGACTATGTGGATGGCGGCTATCACATCCTCGTCAATGCGGATTATGCTTCCGTGTGGGCTAACCCCGGCATCAGCGTGGCTGACGTAAGCGTGGAGACGGATGCCGTGATCCGCGGCGGCGTGGAGGACAACGAGTTTGGCGTCATCTGCCGCTATGTGGACGAAAGCAACTTCTACGCCGGCAGCATCAGCAGCGATGGCTTCTACGCCATCGTCAAGATCGAAGATGGCGAGTTCGGCTATGTGGGCAGTGAAGGCATGCAGCCCTCTGACCTCATCAACCTGGGTGACCAGGTCAATCGCGTCCGCCTCGACTGCGTAGGCTCGCGCCTGACCCTGTACGTCAACGGCACGGAGCTCATCTCCGCCAGCGACTCCACCTTCAGCAGCGGTGATGTTGGCCTGTACGCCGGCAGCTTCTCCACTCCGGGTATCGATATCTACTTCGACAATTTTGTAGCTCAACGCCCCTAAGGCGGCTGTACTGTAAGCGGCTGCACTGCCAGCCGCTTACATGTTTAAAGGAGAGAAATGCACTATAAGAAATTGTTCCTTGTACTTGCCCTGCTCAGTGTCCTGGCGCTCGCCTGCGCCGGTTTGCCCAATGTGGGCGACCTGGCTGGCAATGTTGTCGGCACGGCCCTGGCCACCAGTGGCCTGGATGAGTTCGTGCAGATGGCCACCATGTTGGCCGACAGCGGGCTGAGCGACGAAGCCCAGAGCATGGCCGCCACCATGATGGCCGGCGGCACCGCCATGCCCCTGGAAACGTTGATGGCCCAGTTCGGCGATCAAGCCTCTGGCGCGGTCATCTACCAGGACGACTTCTCCAACACCAACAGCGGCTGGCCGATCGACTCCTTCGCTGAGGGCTCCACCGGCTACTACAACGGCCAGTACCGCATCACGGTCGACGAGACTGACTACGCCATCTGGTCCAGCTCCGGCGCGGGCACCTTTGGCGATATCTCGGTCGAGGCGGACGCGGTCATGATCGGCGGCCCGGAGGAGAACGAGTTCGGCCTGCTGTGCCGTTTCATCGACAACAGCAACTTCTACGTTGCCACCATCGCCAGCGATGGCTATTACTTCATCTGGCGTCGCCTCAACGGCGGCGACTGGGAGCTGGTGGGCATGGACAGCGGCCAGACCAGCACGGCCATCTACACCGGCACGCAGACCAACCGCATCCGCCTGGATTGCATCGGCTCCAGCCTCACGCTGTACGCCAACGGCACGCAGCTCATCCAGGTGCACGACAGCTCGCTCACCTCAGGTGACGTGGGCGTGTACGCCGGCAGCTTTGATGTGGCCGGGGTGGATGTTGTCTTCGACAACTTCCTCATCGTCCAGCCGTAAGAGCTAGCTTCTACTTATAATAAAGCGGTGTACCCGGTTGGGTACACCGCTTTATTTTTTTATGGTGAGACCGATGACAGACTGCATCTTCTGCAAGATCGTGGCTGGTGATGTGCCCGCCACCAAGCTCTATCAGGATGAGCTGGTGACCGCCTTCCGTGACATCAACCCGTTGGCGCCCACCCACATCCTCATTATCCCCAATGTCCACCTCGCCAGCGCCAACGACCTGGCGCCTGAGCATGCGGCCGCCGCCGGCCGAATGCTGACCCTGGCGCCCGAACTGGCCCGCCAGGAACACATCGCCGAGAGCGGCTACCGCCTTATCCTCAACACCGGCGCCGACGGCCGCCAGGAAGTGCCGCACATGCACCTGCACCTTCTCGGCGGCCGCCGCATGCAGCACCCACTGGGGTAGCGGGCCTGTCATTGCTACGTGCATCCCGAGCGTAGCGAGGGATCCTTGCTCCGCGTGAAGATAACTCAAGCGCTGCAAAAGAAGACCTGCCAGCGAGGATCCTTCGCTGGTCTGGGTCTGGCGGTCGGGTGTGGATGTAGATACCCGCTCAGGATGACACGGGAGCAGTAGAGACGTACGCTGCAAAGCAGCGTAGCATGCTGCGCCTTTGCACACCGTCATTGCGAGGAGTGCTGAAGGTTGCATGTTCATGCAACCTTCAGCCCCGAAGCAATCTGGTTTCACTTCCTTGACAAAACATCCTCTTTCCCCACAATCACCCCTTCCTGTAGTATCACCATCCCCCATGAACCTGCATCACCCCGCCACATGCGCCCCAACCACCAGCCTGTCAAGTTGTATCGCCCACCCCCACACCCAAAAACGAACAACATCTCCCAAAATTGGTACTTTGCCGCAGCCGTATTCATCTGTATCCTGAAAGGTATAATTAAGTCATTATGAGCAAAAAAGCCGAGCTTGAAGCCGCCCTCAAAGAGGCCATGAAGGCCAATGACACCGTGCGCAAGAACACCGTGCGCGGCGCCCTGGCGGCGGTGAAGGAAGCCGAAGTCGCCAAACGGGGCGAGCTGGATGACGCCGCTGTCATCTCCATCCTGCAGAAGGAGCTCAAGTCGCGCCAGGAAGCCATGGCCGAGGGCGAAAAAGCCTCCCGGCCTGACCTGGTCGAGGCCGCTAAGCACGAAGCCGGCCTGCTCGAAGCGTTCCTGCCCGCCGGCCTCAGCGCCGCCGAGATCGAAGCCATCGTCACCGCCGCCATCGCCGAATCCGGCGCCAGCGCACCCTCCGATATGGGCAAAGTGATGAAACTCGTCCTGCCCCAGGTGCAAGGCCGCGCCGATGGCGGCCAGGTCAGCGCCCTGGTCAAGGCCAAACTGCAGGGGTAGCTTCACTGTTCTCTATGTCTGAAAAAGCCAAACTCCAACGCAAACCGCAGCGTTGGTCCACTCGCAAACGCGTTTTCTTGTGGACCCTGTGGACCGCGTGTTTGCTCATCTCGGTTGCCGCCCTGGTCATGCCCTTCTCCACCCGCCAGGCCAGCTTGCGCGCCCAGGTGGGGGATGTGGCCAGCCAGGACATCGTTGCCCCGCGCACCCTCAACTACCAGAGCGCGGTCTTTACCGAGCGTGACCGCCGCGAGGCCGCCGACGCCGTGGCGCCCGTCTACGGCGCGCCGGATGCCAATGTTGCCCGCCAGCAGCTCGAGCAGTTGCGCTCGGCGGTCGAATTCATTGACAGCGTGCGCGCCGACACCTACGCCACCCTCGAGCAAAAGATCGGCGACCTCACCGCCCTGCAGAACGTAACCCTCGGGCGTGAGAGCGCCCAGGCCATCCTGCTGCTCAGTGACAGCGCCTGGCAGAACGTGCGCCAGGAAGCCATCGTCGTGCTCGAGCAGATCATGCGCAGCAGCATCCGCCAGAACCGGCTGGATGAGGCCCGCCGCAGCGTGCCGGCCCTCGTCAGCCTCTCGCTGCCGCAGGATCAGGCCACCCTGGTGGCCGAGATGGTGGCTGCCTTCGTCGCCCCCAACAGCTTTTACTCCGAGGCCATGACCCAGGCCGCCCGCGATGAAGCCGCCGCGGCTGTGCCGCCCGCCGTGCGCACCTTCGTCACTAACGAGATCATTGTGTCGCGCGGCCAGGTGCTCAACGAAGCTGACCTTGAAGCCCTGCAGCAGTTTGGCCTGGTGCAACCTGAAACCGGCTGGCGCAATTATGTTGGCGCGGCCATGCTGGCCCTGGTGGCCTTTGCGCTCTCGGCGCTGTTCCTGCGCTTTCGCCCGCAGCTGCTCGACAATATTCGTGAGCTGACCCTGGTCGCCACGTTGTTCGTCGCCTTCCTGCTGGTGGCGCGCTTCGTCATCGTTGACCGCACGGTCATGCCGTATCTGTTCCCGGTGGCCGGCTTCGCCTTGCTGGCCGCTACGCTGTACAGTTCGCAGGCGGCTTTGGTCTTCTCGCTGGTGCTCAGTGTGCTGGCTGCTTATAACTTGCCCAACGCGTTCGATCTCACGCTGTACTATTTCTTCGGCAGCCTGTTCGGTGTGCTGTTCCTCAAGCGTGCCCAGCGCGTCATGGCCTATTTCTGGGCCGGCGCGGCCGTCATGCTGGCCGGCGCGGCCGTGCTGGTGGCGTACCGCCTGCCGCTGGCTTCCACGGACATCATTGGCCTGCTGACCCTGCTGGGGGCATCCGGCCTCAATGGCTTCTTCTCCGCCAGTCTCACCATCGTGCTGCAACTCTTCCTGGCTCAGTGGCTGGGGCTCACCACCACTGTGCAATTGATGGAGCTGGCCCGCCCAGACCATCCGCTGCTGCAGTTCATCATGCGCCACGCCCCCGGAACGTATCAGCACAGTTTGCTGATCGCCAACTTGTCTGAGCAAGCCGCCGAGGCCATCGGCGCGGATGCATTGCTGACCCGCATCGGCTCGCTGTATCACGATGCCGGCAAGGCCCGCCAGCCGCACTACTTCATCGAGAACCAGGTCACCGGCGCTCACAACCCGCACGAAGACCTGACTCCGCAAGAGAGCGCCCAGCGCATCATTCGCCATGTACCCGATGGCGTCGAGCTGGCCCACAAGCACCGCCTGCCGCAGCGCATCATTGACTTCATCAAGGAGCACCACGGCACCCTGGTGACCCGCTACCAGTACGCCCGCGCCCTCGAAGCCGCCGGCGGCGATGAGACCCAGGTCAACCAGGATGATTTTCGCTACGATGGTCCGCGTCCCCAATCCCGCGAGACGGCCTTGGTCATGCTGGCCGATGGCTGCGAAGCGCGCACGCGTGCAGAGCGCCCCAAGACCGACGAGGAGCTGGCCGCCCTGGTCAAAAGCGTGATCGACAGCCGCCTCAACACCGGCCAGCTGGATGACACCGCCCTGACCATGCGTGACCTCGCCGTGGTGGGCGATACCTTCGTCACCGGCTTGCGCGGCGTTTACCATCCCCGCCTGGTCTACCCTGATCTGGACGAGAAGACCCTCAACGCCCTCGACGCGCAGCCAGCGCTCAAATCCTTCCCGCCCAAGCGATGATCCATTTCCATATAGACAGCCGCTACGCTGCCCACAAGTTTGAGCGCAAGCTCAAACAGGCCGTGCAAGCCACGCTGCAGCATCAGCGCGCCCCGCAGGCCGAGCTTACCGTCGTGCTCACCGGCGATGCGCGTCTGCGCGCCCTCAACCGCCAATACCGCGGCATGGATAAACCTACGGATGTGCTCTCCTTCGGCGATATTGACCAGCTGAGCGAAAGCGGCAACCTGTACTTGGGCGATGTGGTCATCTCGGTGCCGCGTGCCCGCGCCCAGGCCAAGGCCGCCGGCCACAGCCTGCCGGCCGAGCTGCAACTGCTCGCCGTACACGGCGCGCTGCACCTGCTGGGGTATGACCATGCCAGCCCGGCCCAGCGCCGCAAGATGTGGGCCGCTCAGGATGCGATATTGGATGAGCTGGGCCTTGAGATCCGCTCCGCCGAGCTTGAAGCCCGGCCAGACGTGAAATAAAAAAGCCCCGGCATACGCCGGGGCTTTTTGCTTGAAAGGGGGAACTTACACGAAGCGTTCGCGGATCTCGGAGCTTACATAGTCCAGCAGCGCCACGGTGATGGCGATCAGCCAGACCGCAATGCCCACCGCCTCGTACTGGTACAGGCGGATCCATTGCAGCAGGATGAAACCGATACCGCCGCCGCCCACGAAACCCAGCAGGGTGGACATGCGCACGTTGATGTCCCAGCGGTAGACCGTGAACGAGATCACCGGCGGCAGGATCTGCGGCACGACCGCATACACAATGCTCTGCAGACGGTTGGCGCCTACGGCGTCCAACGCCTCCAGCGGGCCGGGGTCGATGCTCTCGATCGCTTCGGAGTACAGCTTGGCCAGCGAGGCGATGGTGTGCAGGGTCAGCGCCAGCGTGCCGGCGAACGGCCCCAGGCCCACCCAGATGGCGGCGATGATGGCGTAGATGAGTGCCTCCACCGAGCGCACCACGTTGAGGATCGTGCGGATGACGGCATACAGCATCAGGCCGATCGGCACGCGCCGCGTGCTGCGTTTGCGGTACAGGTACAGCAGCGTGATCGCGGCGGCCAATACTGCGCCGATCCAGCCGTAGAGCTCTTCATTGATGGCGGCTACTTCAGCGCCCAGCACGATCGCTCGCACGCCACGGCTGAAGCCCAGGCCCATCTGGTAACCGGGGAAGCCCGCCAGCAGCGCCAGCAGCCCGGCGGCGGCCCAGTAGCCGCCGTCCTTGCCCATGCGGCTGAGCAGGGCTTCGCTCAGGCGGCCGCCCAGCTGCAGGCCCAGATAGCCCAGGCCCAGCACGGCGATCATGCCCACCAGGAAGATCTGCACGGGCGCTTGTTCCAGGCCGCCCAGGCGGTCAGACACAAAATCGGTCACCCGCAGGCCGGCCCAGCCGCCTGCCAGCAAACCGAGCACGTTGCCTACGATGCGCTCCGGGGCGCTCATGATCGGCGCCATCAGGTTCTTTGCCGCCAAGAAGGAGAGTGGGAAGGCGGCCACAATGCCGAAGAAGGTCGCCATCAGACCGATCATGATGGTTTCCAGCAGGCCGATCAGGGCCAGCTGCATTTCATTGCTCAGCCGGCCGCCGAAGACTTGCACGCTCTCCTGGCGGATGATCAGCGAGTGCACCTGCGCGCCGGTGGCCGTCTCGGGGGAGATGACCGCATCCGGAATATTGAGCTTGGTCTCGAACTCACCGTTCTCGTCAATGATGATGGTGGTCTCGCCCATGCCGCGCGGCGTGAACGGGTTGCCGATGGGGTTGGCCCAGCGGATCAGCACTTCCTGCCCGGGCACAAAGTTGCCGCCCGTGATGGTCAATTCGGTGCCCAGGATCAGGCCCCCCGTCACCGGGCGAGAGCTGAGCTCGCCACAGGTGGGCGTGGCGCTCACCCAGGGATCATCATCCAGCACGGGGTTGGATGGCGGCGCGGCGGCTTCATCCGTACACGGCGCCTGGATGCGTTGCACAACTTCGAAGACTTCCTGATCGTAGGCGAAAGCTGCCCGCCACGGCCACAGGATGCGCGGCAGCAAAATGCCCACATCCTGATATTCACGGATGGCCTTCGGCATGTCCACGCCGGTCAGGTTGTAGCCCAGGGCGAACACGAGCAGACAGGCGATCACGATGGCGCCGGCCATGGTGGGGAAGCGCTTGCTGCCGTCTCGATTGAGGGGGAGCTGCTTGGTATTGCCAACCCGGGCGGCGTCGCCCACTTGCCACAGCCACAGCGCCGCCAGCGCCCCGCCAGAATACAACGCCGTGCCGGCGTGGATCTGGCTCAGCTGCTCTGCGCTGACCACCGTGGCCAGAATGTCATCGCCAACCCAGACCATCAGCACAAAGAAGACGATCACCACGCCATACATGGTGAAGGTTTCAGCCAGCGGGTCTTTGAGCACAAAGCGGGTCAGCAGGTGGCGCATCGCCAGCAGGAACAAGAGCAACGCCGCGCAGGCCAGCACGATGCGGAAGTACACGCTGGTGGCCATCGCATATTCAGGGAAGCGGGCGCGCTGTGCCACCGTCCACATGCTGAGCCCGAAGAGGGTCAGCACGGTCAGCAGCAGGCTGATGCCGCGGCTGCGTGCCCCGGCTACGAACTGGCCCAGACCGGGCACGATCAGCGAGAGCACCGCGTGCAGCAGGCTGCCGCGCGGGTTCTCCGTCAGTTGGGTGTTCTTGGTCTCAGCCATTATTGGCCACCCATGCGCACGGCATCTTCGCCGTAGATCTCGCGGAAGCGTTCATCGCTCATCTTGGCGATGTCATCTTTGGAGCCTTCGAAGACCACTTTGCCATCCCGCAGGCCGATCACGCGCTCACAGTAGCGCTGCACCAGGTCGAGGTAGTGCAGGCTGCACAGCACGGTGATGTTGTCTTCCGTATTCAGTTTTTCAAGGTAGCCAAGAATGGAGTGAGCCAATACGGGGTCAAGGCTGGCCACCGGCTCGTCGGCCAGGATCATTTTGGGTTCTTGCATCAGCGCTCGGGCAATGCCCACGCGCTGCTGCTGGCCGCCGGAAAGCTCGTCGGCCCGGTTGTGCGCCTTTTCAGGGATGCCGACCCGTTCGAGCGCCCGCACCGCCATCTGGCGGTCCTGGCGGCTGAAGCGGTTGGCCAGCGCCCAGCTCGGCGGCGTGTAGCCGAGCCGGCCCGAGAGCACATTCGTGAGCACGCTGGAGCGCTTGACCAGGTTGAATTGTTGGAACACCATGCCGATCTCGCGGCGCACGGTGCGCAACTCACCCTGGGGCAGGTGGGTGATGTCTTTGCCGTTCCATATGATGCGTCCTGAGGTGGGTTCCAGGAGACGGTTGATACATCGCAGCAAGGTGGACTTGCCAGACCCGCTCAGGCCGATAACGCCCAGGAACTCGCCGTCTTTGACTTCAAAACTCACGTCCCGCAGCGCTACGGTGCCATCCGGGTAGACCATGGTAAGGTGTTCGACAGTAAGCATAGCGATTATTGTAAATGGATTCTGCGCCCCTCAGAATAAGAAAAAAAGCGGGAAGGTGGCGCCTGACGGCGCCAGCACTTCCCGCTTTTTTGTGTGCTAGCTAAAGCTGCGCAGCGAAAGACTGACTAGCAGTCCTCGCTGATGCGGCCAGCGTCGCTGATGCACATGCCGGCAGCTTCGAGCTGCTGGCGGAAGCCATCGTAGAAGCTGTCTTCCGTGGTGGCCAGGCCGCTCCAGCTGTACAGCTGGTTCAGCTGAGCCAAGCCCTCATCGCTGTCGTTCAGAGCCAGCAAAGCGTCGATGATGGCGTCCATCACCTCGGCGGGCATGTTCACGTCAAAGCTGATCGTGTCGTTGGGGATCGGGGCGCTCTCGGTGAGCACGGTGACCACTTCGTTCACGTCAGGGTAAGCCTCAGCTACGTTGGTGCGGGCGTCCGTGAAGCTGGAGCCGGCATCGCAGTCGCCGTTGTACACGCTGATGATCACACCATCGTGACCGCCAGCATCCACGATCGTCATCTCAGCCTCGGGGTCAATGCCCTCAGCCTTGATGGCGATGGAAGGCAGAACCCAGCCGGAGGTGGAGGTGGGGTCGGGGCGGCAGAAGGTGGTGCCGACCAGGTCAGCCAGGCTGGTGATGCCGGTTTCCGGGCGGGTCACGATCTGGCCGGTGTAGAAGGTGCTGCCGAAGCGCATGGACACCAGACCAACCTCGGCGCAGCCGCGCTGCTTGGCTACGATGTAGTTGAAGGTGTTCAGAGCGCCCATCTGGGCCTCACCGCTGCACATGGCCTCAACGGCTGCAGTGAAGTCGGTGGAGATCACAGGCTCGATCACGTAGCCAGTGGCCTCTTCGACCGCGGCTGCAATGCCACCCGCACCGCTCAACACGGCGTCAGTGTCCTGCGAGGGGACCAGCACCCAAACGATCGGGTTGTCCGCAGTGCCGTACGGATAAGGCTCCGCAGTGGGCTCAGGGACGTCGGTGGGGGCTGCGGTTGGGGCCGGGGCCGAAGTGGGCTCCGGAGCAGCGCCGCCACCACATGCCGCCAAGAGCAGTGACAAGATCACTACCAGGGCGAGCACGGGAAAGAAACGATTCTTCATGGCTCTTCTCCTTGTGGGGTTTCACGGCACCTAGGCCGTGTCGGACGAATCATAACACCTGTATATGGCAGCACCTTAAAATTTCTTTCTACAGGTGGGGTTGTCAAATTTGTTAATCTTTTCGGCCCAGTAGAATGGGCCGTATGCCCACCCCCAGCCTGCCTGATTACCTGGCCAGCCTGCCCAACCTGGCGGCTCGCGACCAGAACCGCATGACCGCGGCTGACTTCCAGCTGGCCCGCCTGCGGCGCCTGCTGGCCGCCGCCGGCGACCCGCAGCAGGCGTACCCCAGCCTGCACGTGGCCGGCACCAACGGCAAAGGCTCGGTGTGTGCGCTGTGCGCGGCGGCCCTGCAGGCCGCGGGCTACCGCGTCGGGCGCTTCACCTCGCCGCACATCCGGGGAGATCTGTACAGCATCGTGGTGGATGGCCAGCCCGCGCCCGCGGCCCAGCTGCAAGCCGTGTTCGAGCAGCTGTATCCTTTGCTGCAAGAGCAGGAGGGCTGGACCCATTTTGAGGTTGTTGCGGCGGTGATGTTCACGCACTTCGCCCGCGCCGCGGTGGATGTGGCCGTGATCGAGGTTGGCCTGGGCGGCGGCGACGATGCCACCAACGTTCTGCTGCCGCGGGTCAGCGTGATCACTCCGATCGACTTTGACCATGTCGCCATCCTCGGCCCAACCCTGGCCGAGATCGCCGCGCACAAGGCCGGCATCATCAAGCCCGGCGTGCCAGTGGTGAGCGCGCCGCAGAATGCAGAGGCGGCCGCCGTGATCGCGGCGCAGGCCGCCACTCTGGGTGCGCCGCTCACGCGGGTGGGGCAGGAGTGGGAAGCTGAGCTGCTGCAAGCTGACCTCAGCGGCCAGCGCCTGCGCGTGCGCCGCACGGGCGGCGAATGGGTTGAGTTAGAGATTCGCCTGCTGGGCGCGCACCAGATTGACAACGCCGCCACCGCATACGCCGCCCTGCACGCGCTGAACGAAGGCGGCTTGCCCGTCAGCGCCGAGGCGATCGCGGCCGGCTTCGCCGCCGCCCGCTGGCCCGGCCGCTTCGAAGTATTCGCCGGCCCGCCTACGACCATTCTCGACGGTGCGCACAGCCCGGCCGCGGCCCGCGCTCTGCGCGCCGCGCTGGACGCATATTTCCCCGACGCACCGGTAGTGCTCGTGCTGGGCGTCTCCGCCGACAAAGACTTGGCGGGTCTGCTCGAGCCGCTCTTGCCGCGCATCCGCCGGGCCATCGCCACCCAATCGGCCCAGCCGCGCGCCATGCCGGTGGCTCAACTGGCCGGGGAGCTGGCCGCACTCGGCCTGCCGGCCGCGGCCGAGCCGCAGCCGGCGGCCGCCGTGGCCGCGGCGCAAGCAGCCTGCCCGCCGGGCGGGCTGGTGCTGGTCGCGGGGTCGGTGTTTTTGGTGGATGAGGCTTTGATAAAGGGCTCTTAATCTAAGATGCAGATTTACAGCAGGAACCAAAAATGCCCCGTAAGGGGCGGGAAAACTCTGTTTGAAAATACGTGTTCGCTTGTAAAAATAAGGAGAATCGAAATCGTACCAGTAGAGATTCAGTGTGAGCAGGCAAGTGATAGATATATTTCTAACTATCTTTAACTACAGTAGACAATATCTCATCAATGACTTGGGCTTTCCATACTATTCCAAGTTGTGCCGCAAGCTCATCTGTCCTTTCAATGATTCTGCCAGAATAAATACCTAAAAACTGATCACCCTGACCAAGCCAATCATCGGCAGCAAGTTTCTTCGGATCCTTCATATAGATGCCGGTAAAGCGAACAAACACAGGCGCCCCCGACATGCCCTCCCTTGTAGCGGTGTCAATTAGGCATTTAGGGAGGCCATCAAGATTTGCGGTGGGCTCTGAAGCTATGCTACCTCTTTTCCAAATGGGGAGTTTTCCGGAGCCAGTAATCCCCCTCGGGAACCCTAATACAAATACATCTTGAGAAACCTGAATTCGAAAGTCGGAGAAGTTTGTTTCATTGATTGGAAAGAGCTCTATCTCTTCCGGAAGTGTTAATGGTATCGCAACAACATCTACGCTCGATCCATAAGTGGGGTGTTCAAGCCACTGTGGCTTCCCTGCTTTATTATGCAATTGGTACTGTATAGGCTTCCAGGTAAGTTCCTCTTCATTGATTTTGGTGTGAAACCAAATAGCCAAAGACGTGGGTTCCATTAGCTCACTGTTTATAAGCTTGTCCGATGCTGGATTCCTTCCCGTCACGTTATGCCAATTGGTTATTAAAAAGTTCTGGCCTCCTTTTGTGTATGTGAAGCCAGTAGCAATTCCTAGTTGGTTCTCCCTAGAAAATATCTGAATAAATAGAGGAATCCTAGATAACACATGAGCATTGATTAGCTGGCGGCTGGGTTGTTGTTTAGATTCCTCGGTCATTGCAATTCCCCGGACATATCAAGTAGGTAGATAATGATTGTAAGTCTCAAAAATTTATCATGAGAAGATAGCTGTGTTCTGATTTTTCGGCTCCGCCAGCGCACAATCGATGTGATAATCATCAAATGAAGCGCATCCACATGTTGCTCTCCGCTTTCGTCGTGCTGGCCCTGGCGGCCTGTAACCTGCCGGGCATACCGCCTGTACTGCCCACCGCCACCAGCATTGAGCTCCCGCCGGCCACTGAGACCAGCGCGCCTGCTGCCCCCACGGATGAGCCCGGCGCGCCGACTGCCGAGCCAGGCGAGGTGGCCCTCGAAGCCATCCTGATCGGCAGCCCGGGCTTTGGCTCCACCATCACCTCTCCGGTCACTGTCAGCGGCCAATCGCGCCCCACGTTCGAACAGAATCTTGTGATCGCCATCTACGATGAGGCCGGCAACCAGCTGGCCCTGACTCCCACCACCATCGCCGCCGATACCGGCAATCCCGGCCCCTTCTCGGCTGAGCTGAGCTTCAGCGTGCCGTATGAACAGGCTGGCCGGATCGCCGTGATGGAGCACAGCGCCATGGATGGCGGCATCGTCCACCTCACCAGCGTCGAAGTGACCCTGCGCCCCAGCGGCGAGGCCAGCATTCTGCTGCAGCCTGTGGCTGGCGAGAACATCGACATCCAATTCCCGCTGCCCAACAGCGTCATCAGCGGCGGCAGCTTTACTGTCAGCGGTTTCTCGGAGTACTACTTCGAAGCCACGCTGGGCTTGAAGCTGTGCGGCCCGGGCGACGGCAGCGGCGTGCCCGACCCTGTGTGCGGCGACAGCAACAATGTGCTCGCCCATACCTTCGCCATGATCGATTCGCCGGACATCGGCATCGCCGGCCCTTTCAGTGGCACGGTGACCTGGTCAGTCTCGGCCGCGGTGCCTGGCCGCATCGTGGTCTACGCCGAATCGATGCGCGACGGTGGCATCACCCACCTCAGCAGCATCCCTGTGCTCATCCAGCCGTGAGCGTCGAGCCGCACAAGCCGGTCATCCTGATCACGGGCGCGTCCTCCGGCATCGGCGCGGCCACGGCGCGCCTGTTTGCCGCCAATGGCTACCGCGTCGCCCTGGCCGCCCGCCGCCTGAAGCGCCTGCAGGAGCTTCAGGCCGAGCTTGAGGCGGCCGGCGGCGAAGCCCTCGCCATCCAGGCCGATGTTAGCGATGCGGCCTCGATCCAGGCCATGGTGCAGCGCACGCTGGAGGCCTACGGCCACATAGACCTGCTCTTCAACAACGCCGGCTTCGGGCGCACCAAGTGGCTCGAGGAGCTTGACCCTCAGGACGATATTGCCGCCCAGGTCAACACCAATCTCACCGGCGCCATCCTGGCCGCCCGCGCCGTGCTGCCCAGCATGATGCACCGCCGCGGCGGCCACATCATCAACATGAGCTCGGTATCCGGTTGGCTGGCAACGCCTACCTACAGCGTGTATGCCGCCACCAAGTTTGGCCTGCGCGGCTTCAGTGATGCGCTGCGCCGCGAGGTGGGGGTGTACAACATTCGCGTTTCGGTCATCTACCCGGGCGCGGTGACCACAGACTTCTCCACCCACAGCGGGGCCAGCCGCAAGACGGCCCTCAGCACCCCCAAGGCGCTGGTGCTCACGCCGGAGCAAGTGGCCAAGGCTGTGCTCAGCCTGGCGCGCCGCCCGCGCCGCGCCCTCATCATCCCGGCCATTACCGGGCTGAGCGTGCTGCTGGCCAGCCTCTTCCCCTGGTTGGCGGATTGGGTGCAGGAGCGCATCTTCACCCGCCCCGAGCGCGGGTTTTGACCCCCACTTTGTCATTCTGACCGGGTTTATGAACCCACACCCGGATCGCCGATGCCTGACCAGGGAAGAATCCCTATTCACTTGTTTTCCACATAGTGCTATTTTGTTGGTGCGCACGCCAGCATATATAATGACCCCCAAAATTCGCCCTAATTGAGGCTCTATGAAACCGTCATTTGGCGACCGTCTGCGTTACCGCTTTGACAACCTGATGTCGCGCGGCGCTCCCGCGCTCATCGGGATGCTGTTCGTGGTTTCTCTCCTGGTAGTCCTGCTGGCTGCCGCCATCCTCACCATCGCCGGCTTCGTGCAAGACGGCGAAATGGACCGCCTCAGTTTCACCGAGGCCGCCTGGCAGAGCCTGATGCGCACCCTCGATTCGGGCACCATGGGCGGCGACACCGGGGCCGGTTACCGCGCCGTGATGCTGCTGGTCACATTGGGCGGCATCTTCATCGTCAGCGCCCTGATCGGCGTACTCAACAACGGCATCGAAAGCAAGATAGACGAGCTGCGCAAGGGCCGCTCGCGCGTGCTGGAGTTCGGCCATACCCTGATCCTCGGCTGGTCGCCACAGATCTTCACCATCCTCAACGAGTTGGTGCTGGCCAACGAGAATCAAAAGGGCGCCTGCATTGTCATCCTGGCTGACCGTGACAAAGTTGAGATGGAAGACGAGATCCGCGAACGGGTAGACCTGCGCGGCAACAAGACCCGCATCGTCTGCCGCAGCGGCCAGCCTAACGACCCGGCCGATATCGAGATCGCCAATCCGCAGACCAGCAAATCCATCATCATCCTGCCGCCGGATACGGCCGACCCGGATGCCGAGGTGATCAAATCCGTGCTGGCCATCACCAACGCCGCCAACCGCCGCCCTGAGCCGTATTCAATCAATACCCAGGTGCGCAATGCCCGCAACCTCAACGTGCTCAAGCTGGTCAGCGAGCAGGACAAACTGCAGGTCGTGCTGATCGGCGATCTGATCTCGCGCCTTGTGGCGCAGGCCAATCACCAGTCCGGCCTGTCGGTGGTCTACACCGAGCTGATGAACTTTGAGGGCGACGAGATCTATTTCAAAGAGGAGCCTGGCCTGGTGGGCAAGACCTATGGCGAAGCGCTGCTGGCCTACGAGGAGTCGGCCGTGATGGGCATGCGCTCCGCCGAAGGCAAGATCTGGCTCAACCCGCCGATGGACACCGAGATCAAGCCCGGCGACTGCATCTTCGCCCTCTCGTCTGATGACGACACCATCCGGCTCGCCAAGGCGGAGGATGTCGAGATCCAGGATGCGCTAATCCGCACCGGCGCGGCGCTGCCGAAGCCCGAGCCGGTGCGTACCCTGGTGCTGGGCTGGAACCAGAACGGCTTCACCATTCTGCGCGAGCTGGACCACTATGTCACCAAGGGCTCCGAGGTGCGCGTGGTGGCCGATATCACCGATGCGGCCGCCGACAGCATCCGCAGCCAATCCAACGGGCTGCAGAACCTGAACCTGCATGTGCTGCAGGGGGATGCGACGGACCGCGGCCTGCTGGATGCGCTGCGGGTGGAGGATTACCATCACGTCATCGTGCTGGCCTACACCGAGCGCGGCGTGCAGCAGGCGGATGCCCTGACCCTGGTCACGCTGCTGCATCTGCGTGACATTTTCCATCAGGACCAGACGCCCTTTTCCATCGTCAGCGAGGTGCTTGACCTGCGCAACCGCGAGCTGGCCAAGGTGACCCGCGTGGATGACTTCATCGTCAGCGAGCAGCTCGTCAGCCTGATGATGGCCCAGTTCGCCGAGAACGCCGACCTGTACGCGGTCTTCGCCGACATCTTCGACCCTGAAGGCGCCGAGGTGTACCTCAAGCCGGCCGACTACTATGTGGAAACCGGACGCCCGGTCAACTTCTATACTGTGGTGGAGGCGGCTCGCCGCCGTGGCGAAACCGCCATCGGCTTCCGCCTCGTCGCCGAGTCGAACGACCCGGCCAAGGCTTACGGCGTATACACCAATCCCAAGAAGTCCGACTCGGTCATCTTCGGCGAAGGGGATAAGGTGATCGTGCTAGCGGAGAGTTAGCGTTCCGTCAGACACGGCGCAGCATGCTGCGCCCTATCCTGTATTGACTTCACGCCTGCTGGCAAGAGTTCAGCATGGACTCAGTAGGGGCGGGTCTAAGACCCGCCCCTACGACTCCCTGTCATTCTGACCGGGTTTTTGCATCAACACCAGAATCGCCGAACCCAGCTCAGGGAAGAATCCTTGCTGCCCTAACTTCTACGTATGGTTACTTTCAGCTCAAAGCAATCTGGCTTTTTTCGCTCACGCTCAGCCTAAAAACCAGATTGCTTCGCTGTGCTCGCAATGACAGAGCCACAACGGGCTGGCCTAACAAAAAACGCCCGCGGTCTCCGCGGGCGTCGTAAGCCTTCAAAATACAACTGACTAACTAAACCTGGCTATTCCCGCCACCCTGGCGGGCCTGCATCTCCGCCCGCTTCTCTTCCTGCTGCTGCATCACGGCGCGGATGCCGTTGCGCACCTGGTTGAGTACGCGCTCCAGCTCCATCTCCAGGCTGGTCAGCGTCTCCACCACGTAGTCGTCGGCTTCCTGGCGGGTCGCCTCGGCGTCCAGGTTGGCCTGCTGGACGATCTGGTCAGCCCGGCTCTCGGCCGCGGCGACCACGGCGTCCCGCTCCACCAGGCCGTCGCTCTTCTCGCGGGCCAGCTGCAAGGTGCGCTGGGCCTCCTCCTGCGCCTGGGCCATCGTGCGGTCGCGCTCGGCGATCAGCTTCTGGGCCTTCTTGACCTCATCGGGGATCGCCACCCGCATCTGGTCGATCAGGTCCAGCATGCGGTCTTCATCCACAATGACGTTATTGGTCAGGGGCAGGGGGCGGCTTTCGTTAAAAAGCTCTTCCAGCTTGTCTACGAGTTGAAGAATATCCATAGGTTTGTCTTGCCTTAAGATGCAAGATTTGAGCCTAGCTTATCTGCAAACTGCCGTTTAGGCAACTTGCTGGGATGGTCAAATCCTCGTTGGGCGTGTTTCAAACGAGCCCAGTTTGGAAGAAGCGCCAGCAGGGATCCTTCGCTGAGCCGGCTTCGGCGGTCTGGTGTAGCTGTACAACCCGCTCAGGATGACACGGGGAGATCGATCAGTCACGCAGCTGGTTGGCCGGGTACTTCGGCTCGCCGTTGGCGGCCATCTCGGCGATGCGGTCGGCCAGCGCCTGCTTCACATGCGGCGGCACCATGCTGCCCACATCGCCGCCCAGCGAGGCCACCTCGCGCACGGTGGTCGAGGACAGGAAGCTGTGCTCCTTGCTGGTGATGAGCGAGACCGTCTCCAGGTCGGGCGCCAGTTGGCGGTTGGCCAGCGCCATGCGGAACTCGTACTCAAAGTCCGAGAAGACGCGCAGCCCGCGCACGATCACCTGAGCCTCGATCTGGCGGCAATAGTCCACCGTCAGGCCCGAGTAGGTGGTGACGATGATCTTCTTCTCGTCCTTGAAGGTTTCCTTCACCAGTGCCACCCGCGTGTCGGTGGAGAGCATCAGGTTCTTCTGCGGCAGCTCATACACCGCCACTACGATCTCGTCGAACAGCTTGGTGGCGCGCAGGGCAATGTCAATATGCCCGTTGTGGATCGGGTCAAACGTAGCGGGGAACAATGCACGGATCATTAGCTCAGGTCTCCCTTACCGTCTCGCGTGTAGTGTATCAAGGCTGCCGCAATGGCAGTGTGTTCCGGCTGGCTCAGATCCGGGTCCGCCGCCAGCAGGCTCTCGGCCTGCCGGCGGGCTTTGTCGATCAGGCGCGTATCCGTCAGCATGGCCAGCTGCAGGTCGCCGAAGCCGGCCTGCGCCATCCCCATGAACTGGCCCGGCCCGCGCTGCTGCAAGTCGATCTCGGCCAGCAAGAAGCCATCATGCGTGCGCGCCAGCGCGGTCAGGCGCTCGTTTTCCATCGCGTCTTCGCTGTCCGGCACCAGGATGCAGTAGGCCTGGTCGCTGCCGCGGCCTACCCGGCCGCGCAGTTGGTGCAGCTGCGCCAGGCCGAAGCGGTTGGCGCCCTCGATCAGCATGACCGTGGCGTTGGGCACGTCCACGCCCACCTCGATCACGGTGGTGGAGACCAGCACATCCGTCTTGCCATCCCGGAAGGCGCTCATCACCTTGTCCTTGTCCTCGGCGTTCATGCGGCCGTGCAGCAAGCCTAATTTTAGTTGCGGAAAGACATCCTTGCTCAGCCGGGCATGCTCGGCCACCGCAGCCTTGGTTAGCGAGCTTTCGCCCTCTTCGATGAGTGGGTAGATGACGAAGGCCTGCCGCCCGGCCGCGGCTTCCTGACGGATGTAGTTGTAGGCGCGCTCTACCTGGCGCGGCGCCATTACATGCGTGCTGACCTGCTGGCGGCCCGGCGGCAGCTCGCCGATCACACTGACGTCAAGGTCGCCGTATAGCGTGAGGGCCAGCGAGCGCGGGATCGGCGTGGCGCTCATCACCAGCAGGTGCGGATTGTTGCCCTTGCTGCGCAGGGCGGCGCGCTGGCCCACGCCGAAGCGGTGCTGCTCGTCAATCACGATCAGCTCCAGCGCATCGAAGACCACCGGGTCTTCGATGAGCGTGTGCGTGCCGATGATGAGCTTGATGCGCCCATCGGCCAGGCCGGCTTTGATCTCGTCCTTCTCGGGCTTACTGGTGGCGCCGATCATCAGGCGGATCTCGCCCGGCGCCAGCGGGCCGCCTTCGCCGGCGAGCAGCTTGCTCAGGCTGGCGTAGTGCTGCTCGGCCAGGATGCTGGTGGGCGCCATCAGCGCCGCCTGGGCGCCGCCGGCGGCCACCAGCGCCATGCACAGCGCTGCCACCACGGTCTTGCCCGAGCCGACATCGCCTTGCAGCAAGCGGTTCATCGGGCGGCCGGAAGCCATATCGCCCAGCAGGTCCGCCAGGGCGGTCTGCTGGGCCGCGGTGAGCGTGTAGGGCAGCCGCGCCGTCTGGGCTTCCAGCCAGCTGGCCGCGGGGGTGAACTGGCGGGCGGTCTCGCCCTGCCAGATGCGTTTCTGGATGAGCACGGCCAGCTGCAGCAGGAACAGCTCGTTGAAGGCCAGGCGCAGCTTGGCCGCCTCGAGCTGCTCTTGCGAGTCGGGGAAGTGCACTTGCTGCAGCGCATCCGCGTACGGCAGCAGGCCGGCGCTGGTCAGCAGCCTGGCGGGCAGCATGTCGGGCAGGCGCGGGGCCCAGTAGCTGACCACCTTCTTCATCAAACCGCGCAGCCAGCGCTGGCGGATGTCGGCGGTGAGCGGATAGACCGGCACGATGCGGTTGGTGTGCTGGGTATCCGCGGCGGCCTCCTCATCCTCCACCAACTCCCATTCGGGGCTGCTGAGGGTCAGGCGGCCGAGGTACTGGTCGATCTTGCCGGAGAGGACGACCTCGTCGCCCTCGCGGAAGTTCTTGTACATCCACGGCTGGTTGAACCAGATGGCGCGCAGGGCCGCCGTGCCGTCATCCACCACGATCTCGAAGACCTGCTTGCCGCGCGGCGGCCCGTGGCGGCTCTTGCTCTTGACCGTGCCGATGACCGTGACCACCTGGCCATACTTGAGCTGCCGGATGGGCAGCAGCTGACTGTAGTCGTCGTAGCGGCGCGGGAAGTGATACAGCATGTCGCCCAGGGTGTAGATGCCTAGCTTCTCCAGCCGCTCGGCGTTGACCGGGCCGACTCCGGTCAGCACCGTGGTGCTGGCGTCCAGCGCGGCCGGCTCGCCTTCGATCTTGGCGCGCCGCGCCGCCGGCTTGCTGCGCTGGGCTGCGCCCTTGGCGGCGGGTTTGGGGGCAGGGGGGTCTTCGCTCTTGGGCGCTTTTGCCGCCCGCTTCTTGGGTGCCGCCGGAGCAGTCTTCTTGCCCCGGGCGGCTTTTTTGGCCGGGGTCGGCGTCTCGCGTTTGGCTACCGGCGCCCGCCGGACTTGAAAGCTCTGCGTGTTGGCGCGTCCACTGCCTGGGGCAGTGTTCGTTCCAGTTTCGCGCTCAATGCGCGCCCACACATTGTTGATGGCTACGGCGCGGTATTCGGGTTCAAGGGTGTCGTAATTGCGCAGCTGGGCCACGATCGTGTGTACGAGCGGTTCGTTCACGTCTTCGGCGCGGGCTTCGGCAGCCCAGCCGGGCAGCATTTGCTCCAAGCCGCCGATGACGGCACGGTTGTCGTATTGGCGCTTGGCTTCCAGGGAAAAGATCTTCCTCAGTTTGCTGAGGGAAGGTTGCATTACCCTATTCTAACAGTCGGGGAGGCTACGAAGCTCGGATCGCGAACAAGCCCAGCGAGCGCGGCCCGATGAAGCTGGCCAGCGGGGCATTGATGATCTGCTCGCTGATGGGCGTGGTGTGGCCTTCTTCGGCCAGGCGCTCCCGCAGGGCTCGCGTCTCGGCCTCAAAGGCCGGCGAGCCCTGCAGCAGGGCAATGTGGCTCAGGTCGGTGAACTCTGAGAGGAACTCGTGCATCACATCCACCAGCTGGCGCGGGTTGCGCGCCTTCTGGGTAGGCACCAGCTGGCCGTTGTCGAGCGTGAAGACCTGCAGGATCTCGAGATACTCACCGACCACGGCCTGGCTGTGGTTGACCTGGCCGCTGCGCTCCAGATAGCTGAGCCCGGGCACGCACAGCATGCCGAACACGCGCGGCAGCAGGCCGCGCACATGCAGGTCGAGCTCGGCCAGGGGCATGCCGCTGGCGCTGGCGGCAGCCGCCGCCTGCACCAGCAGGCCAAGCCCCAGCGAGATGTTGAGGCTGTCCAGCACGCGCACCGGCACTTTGCCGTGCACTGCGCCGGCGGCGGCCTGGGCTTCTTCTTCGCTTGGGCTGAAGTGGTTGGAATGCAGGAGCACCAGCACGCCCTCGTGCTGCTGGCCCAGCTGGCGGTATAGCGTTTCCAGCTCAGCGGCGCGGGGCGGCACCAGGCGCGGCACCGGCTCGGCGCCGCGCAAACTGGGCGGGAAGTGGCTGGCTTTCAGGCGCTCCACGCCGGCTGGCAGCTTGGGCTGCCAGCCCGGCGAGAGGATATGCACCAGCTCCCGCCCGGGGAAGACCGGGCTGGGAAACGAGACGGTGCTGTCAGTGACGATGGCGACGGGCATGCCAGGGCAGGGCGCTTATTCCGCAGCGAAGATGAACTGGTAGTGCGGTTGCCCGCCGTGCTGCACTTCGATCTCCTGGTCAGGGTACGCCTGGCGGATGGTGTTAGCCACCGATTCGGCCACCTGGGCATCTACCTCTTCGCCGTAGAAGATCGAAAGCACTTCCATGTCTTCAAACTTCATCTCTTTGAGCAGGGACAGGCTGGCCTTCTCCACATCCTCAGCGGCCACCTTGAGCTTGCCATTGTGTAGGCCGATGATCTGACCGTCTTTCACCTTCACGCCGTCCAGCTCTACGCTGCGCGTGGCGGTGGTCACCTCGCCGGTTTGCACGGCGGCAGCCGCCTTGCGCATGGCTTCGCTCACCGGCTCCAGCTCGCCGGTGGGGTCCCACACCAGCATGGCCGCGAGGCCTTGCGGCACGCTGGTGGTGGGCAGCACCACGGCGTCCTTCACCGTCAGCTCGGCGGCCGATTGGGCCGCCAGGGCGATATTCTTGTTGTTGGGCAGGATCACGACCTTGTCGGTGGGCAGGTTCTCGAACGATTTCAGAATATCGGCCGTGCTGGGGTTCATGGTCTGGCCGCCTTCAATGATGGCCGCCACGCCCAGATCGGCAAAATGGCGCGCAATCCCCGCGCCGGGGGCCACCGCCACCACGGCGATCTGGCCGGGGGCGATCGGGCGCACGGTGTATTCGCCGCGGCCCTTGGCCTGGGCGGTGATGTCATCCATCTGGGCCATCAGGTTCTCGATGGCCACATTGGTCACCGTGCCGAGGGTCATGATGTAGTCGATCGGCTCGTAGCGCTTCTCGGTCGGCACGTGAATATGCATGCGGAACATGCCTTCGCCTTCGCCCACCTGGATGGACGTGCCCATCTTCTCCAGCTCGGCGTAGAACGCCGGCAGGGTCAGCTCGCCGTTGGGGCGGAAGTCCACGACCACTTCGTAGTCCTGGCCTTCCTCCACAGCCTCGAGCGAATTCTCGAGGTTGAGCGAGGCGATGGGAGCGATGATGCTCTCGGCCTGGCGCACCTGCTGGCCGCGCACCCAGCGCAGCATGCCTTCGATGAGGAAATACAAGCCCTTGCCGCCCGAGTCGACCACGCCGGCTTCCTTGAGGATCGGCAGCAGCTCCGGCGTGTGCCGCACCGAGGCGTCAGCCGCCTTCAGCACCGATTCGAGCAGTTGGATCGGGTCTTTCACGCCGCTGGCAATGGCTTCTTCGGCTGCGGTGGCCATGTCCTTGGACACGGTCAGGATCGTGCCTTCCACCGGGCGTACCACACCCTTGTAGGCCGTATCGCGTGATTCGCTGAAGCCGCGCGCCAGGTCTTCGGCGGTCAGCAGGTCTTTGCCATCCGCGGCGCGGGCAAAGCCGCGCCACAGCTGCGAGAGGATGACGCCGGAGTTGCCGCGCGCCCCCATCAGCGCGCCGCGGGCGACCGCCTCCAGCACTTTGCCGGCGCTCTGCTCAGCCGTCTTGTGCATCTCTTCGATGGCTGATTTCATGGTCAGCACCATGTTGGTGCCGGTGTCGCCATCCGGCACCGGGAAGACGTTGAGGGCGTTGACAGACTGTTTGTTGGCTTCCAGCCAGCCAAAGGCGGCCAGCGCCAGGCTGCGTACGCCGTTGCCGTCAACAGGGCGGTGCTGCAAGATGGTGGCTCGGTGGGCGCGTTCTTGTGTAAGTTCTGACATGGATGATTCCTGCTTCTCTCTGCTGAATTTTAGTCTGCGCTGACGCGCAGGCCCTGCACATGCACATTGACATGCTGGATCGGTAGGCCCAGCGCCTTCTCTACGCTGTAGCGCACGGTCTGCGCCACACTGGCGGCGATGGTCTTGATGTTGGTGCCGTATTCCACCACGATGTAGATATCAATATTGATGGCGCCCTCGTCGTAGCTGACCTCGATGCCGTGAGTCGGGTCCTTGACGATGAAATTGCTGACGCCATCCAGAAAGTTCTTGGCGGCCAGGCCCACCACGCCGTAGGATTGCACGGCGGCCTGGTAGGCGATGGTGGCGATGGCGCGGGGCGAAACCTGGATGCTGCCGTGGGGAGCGTTGTCTGCGGTCATTATGTTGTCCTAGTGTTGGGCTACAAGGGCGGCGTTGCGCAGGGCATGCACCCCGGCGGCGATCCCTTGCGGATGGGCGAAGATGGCGTTGCCGGCCACGAAGGCCTGGCCGCCGGCGGCGTGGGCGGCCGGCAGGGTGCTGGCGTCTATGCCGCCGTCCAGTTGGATGAGGGTGTCCAGCCCGCGCTCGGCGATGGCCGCCTGCAGCTGGCGCACTTTCTCCAGGCTGTCTGGCATGAAGGCCTGGCCGGAGCGGCCGGGGTTCACGCTCATCACCAGGATGATGTCGGCCTGGTCAAGATAGGGCAGCACGCGCTCAACCGGCGTGGGCGGGTTGAGCGCCAGGCCGGCCTTGCAGCCCAGGGCGCGGATGGCGGCCAGGCTGGCGGCCGGGTCTGGGCTGGCTTCGACATGGATGTGGATGTGGTTGGCGCCCGCCTCAGCAAAGGAGGCCAGCATGCCATCCGGGGACTGCACCATCAGGTGCACATCCAGCGGCAGCTGGCTGTGCTGGCGGCAGACCCGGGTAACTTGCTGGCCCATGGTGATGGGCGGCACGAAGTGCCCGTCCATCACGTCAATATGCAGCCAGTCCGCCCCGGCCTGCTCGGCTTCGGCGATCTGCTCGGCTAAATAGCCAAAATCTGCACTGAGGATGGATGGGGCAATGATTGGCTTGGACGCCATTGGAAAATTATAACTGAGGCCTCAGCCGCCATTTGTCAGATGAAAATGCTGCCTCAAACCCTTGATTTAACCCTCAAACTGACCACCCAGCGCACAGGCTGGAGTACAACCAGGGCATGTCGGCTGCCAGCAAAAAGTTGTTAGTAATAAGTTTTGACCCCCTCCCACTTTCGCGCAATAACTTCTTTAACCGTCAATCAAACCAAAAATACCTCCAGTGTGGATGGGGGCTGTCATGGACGGCATACCAGCCCTGGCTTGGCTCCGTCACTTCGGGCGGCGCAAGCAGCCACGCCGTATGGCTAAAAACCCGATGCTCGTCGAGCGGATTGTAGACGACCCATTCGCGCGTGCCGAAACGGTCGAGCAGGAATCTTGGCTGCTCGAACGAGAGATTGTACGTATCGCCCTGGGGGACATAGATATAGCGTTCGACCCCCACGACATCCGGATAGTAGTCCCTGTTCTGGGCTTGGAGCGAGATGGGGTATTGACCATGACTGGTGTGATACTGCTCAATGTCTTCGATGAACACGTTGGCGTTTGCAATGGCGCGGTCTCTACTCGCCTGCGTCATCGGCCTGGCAAGAACCAACTGAGCGGCGAGAATGAGTACGGGCAGGCACACGAGGTACACCGGCGCGGGATGAAACTCGCTGTTCTCGGCGCGTCGCAGGCGTTTCAACCCCGGTATCAACTGAACGAGGATGTAGACCCAAACGGCGAGCGTCAGTATGCCAAACGCGTTGCCGATGCTGAGCGTTGCGAACAAAGCCAGAACGAGGGCGACAAACGTGCCTACGGCCGTGCTCAACACTGAAAGTGCGAACCCGAACCGCGGCATTGCCAGCCACAGCAGGCCGCCTGGCACAAGCGCCAGCCCGACGACCCCGAATACCTGCACCATCGTCGAGAGCGGGAACGCCAGGCGGTCATATCCACCCGGCAGGAATGGATAGGCCATGCCAAAAATGGCGATCGTAGCGATACCGAGGATCAGCGCTAGGTGTTTGGCGATCTTGCCCTTTGAGGGGTTCATAAGTGGGGCGCGTTGCTTAGCGCGGCTACCCAAACGCTCTTATTACTGGATCGGCGGGTTATAGACCAGATACACCCACATCCAGAACGGCAGCAGCCCGCCAACCGCCAGGGCAGCCAGCAGAGCCAGCCCCACCGCCACCCAGTCGGTCTTGGTCTGGGTTTTTGGCTCCGGCTGCAGGTCGCTGGCCGCCAGCGGGCCGAGGGTGGGCGCATCCGGCGCTCGTTCGGCGGCGGCTGCCTGGGGCGCCGCAAAGGTCAGCAGCACGCGGCCCAGCTGGTCAGCGGCCCGGTAGCGGGCCGAAGGCTCCTTCGAGAGCACCTTGAGCATGATCTCGTTGAGCGCCGGCGGGATGTTGGGGTTGAGCTGGTTGGGCGGAACGGGCTGCTCATGGCGGTGCTGCTGGCTCAGCTCAGCCGGGGTCTTGCTGGTGAAGGGCAGCTGGCCGGTGAACATCAGGTACATGATCACGCCCATGCTGTACACGTCTGAGGCGGGGGAGGGGGCGCCGCCGGCGGCCTGCTCAGGCGAGAAGTACTGCGGCGAGCCCCACACGATCTCCTGCTCCTCACGCGGGTTGATCGAGGCCAGGGCGCGGGCGATACCGAAGTCGGTCACCTTGACCCGCCCGTCCGGCGTGACCAGGAAGTTGTGCGGCTTGATGTCGCAGTGCACCAGGCCGGCGCGGTGGGCGTAGCCCAGCCCCTTGCAGGCCTGGATCACGAGGGGGATGCCTTCTTCGAGCGAATAGACCCGCTTTTGCTTGATGAGCGTGTTCAGGTCAGTGCCGGGCACATACTCCATGACGATGAACAAGTGCTCCTCGTCATAGCCAAAGTCATACACGGTGACGATGTTGCTGTGGCTCAGGTTGGCGGCCGCCTTGGCCTCCTGCCGGAAGCGCTCACGGAAGGCGGCGTCCTTGGAGTAATCCTCGCGCAGTACCTTGATGGCCACATCACGCTCCAGCATCAGGTCACGGCCGCGGTAGACGCTGGCCATGCCGCCTTTTTCAAGGAAGTCTTGCAGCTGGTAACGCTTGTTGAGCAACAGTTTCTCAGACATGGCTTTGATTTTATCGTAGCCAACCCGCTTGCGATGAGGCGATTGACAAGTTTGGGCAATCCTCGTAGACTGCGCTGATCGGGCGCCGGTGACCTTGCATGCAACTAAAAAAACGCCCATTTTTCCCTCGTTCGTGGCTCGCCAGGCTAAAGCAGCACTTCGCACTGCGCTCGCGGCCGAGGAGCGCTGCCGCCCCACCCACTGCCCACCCCCCGCTCACGGTTGACCCCAAGCGTGCCCGGCTGCATATCCTGCTGGCCATGGCCCTTTTCGCAAGCTTGGCGCCGCTCTCCCTGTTGTTCGCCGAGGGGCGCCAAACCCTGCGCCGCGACGTACTGACCGGCAATGTGCAAGTGCGCATCCCGGCTGGTGAGTTCATCATGGGCAGTGACCTGGCGCAGGCCTGGGGCCGCGGGGTAGATACCCTGCCCGAACGCAGCGTCTACCTGGAAGAGTATTGGATCTCGCGCACGCAGGTCACCAACCGCCAATACGCGCGCTGTGTGGCCGTAGGCGCTTGCCAGATGCCGGTGGGCCATCAATACAATCCGCACTATTACGTGGTTGCGTATGCCACCCACCCGGTGGTGTATGTCACCTGGTATGACGCCCAGGCCTATTGCGCCTGGGCCGGCGGGCGGCTGCCCACCGAAGCCGAATGGGAGAAAGCTGCCCGCGGCACAGATGGGCGCAGCTTCCCGTGGGGCGAGCAGACCGAGCGGGTTCTGCGGCTCGCCCGCGTAGAGCGCAACCCTGACACGCGCACCACTCGACCGGTGGGCTCCTATTTCATGGGCGCCAGCCCCTACGGCATCTGGGACATGGGCGGCAATGTACGCGAATGGGTGGACGATTGGTTCGACGCCGACAGCAAGGTGCTGCGCGGCGCAGCCTGGTACGACCCGTATTTTTACGCGCTGACGTATGCGCGCCTCTCCCACGAGCCGGATTCGGCTGGCGGCGCCCGCGGCTTCCGCTGCGTCTGGGATGAGTAGCGCCCCGCGCGCCATTCCGCCCCGCCGCGTAGTATCCTTGTGCCCGTGGAAAATCAGGATCTGATCGCCTGGCTGCGCCGCTATATTTCGGCCAAGGTGCTGCTGGCTGCGCTGGCGCTGGCGATCGTGCTCGGCGTGGCGGGCGTGTATGCCATGTTCGTCTACCTGCCCGCCAGCACGGTAGAGGAGCGCTCTGCCGCGCTGACCTGGATCCCCGGGCCTACCAATACCCCGGCGCCCACCGCAACCCCGGTGCCCACCTCCACGCCCACGCCGGCCTTCGAGCCGCCAGCCAGCGGCGAGATGGGCGTGGGCGCGTATGTGCAGATCGTCGGCACCGAGGGGCGCGGCCTCAACATCCGCAATGCGCCCGGGCTTTCCACCAATATTCAGTTCCTGGCCTATGATGCCGAAGTCTTCGTGGTGCGGGATGGCCCGCGCGAGGTGGACGGGCTGACCTGGTGGTATCTCGTGACCCCGGTGGATTCCGCCCGCGCCGGCTGGGCCGCAGGAACCTACCTGGAAGTTGTAGTCGAATAGAAAGGAAGTGAACCGTGACTGTGAGTAGGGACTTCCTGATCACCGGGCACGGATCGCTGCTCACTGGTTGTTTATGACAGAGATCACTCCCAAATCCATCACCGCCAACCGGGCCGAGGCGCGCCTGACCATCGAGTGGAGTAATGGCCGCGTGGTCAGCTACCCGTTCGAGCTGCTGCGGAATGCCTGCCCGTGCGCCCAGTGCCGCGGCGGCCATGAGAACATGAAGCCCGAGCCTGACCCGGGCGTCTTCGTCATCCCGCTGATGAGCGCCAATGCGACCCGCCTGGTGGGCATTGAGGCCGTGGGCAACTATGCCATCAATGTGGAGTGGGAAGACGGCCACAAGTACGGCATCTACAACTGGTATTACCTGTTGGCGCTGGCCGACGAGATGGAAAAGCACGCCAAGGGCAACTAGAGCAAAAATAAGCCGGCTTCGCAACGGCTGGTGCCGTTGCTTTTAGGAGTTTCTACTCGGCGCTGCCGAGTAACGAAACTCCGCGCAAGTCATTCAACTCAATAGCTGAGATTCACTTCCTGCTCTTCTTAGGCTCCTTGGCCTCTTTTGGTTCGTTCTCCCGTTTGAAATCTACAAAGCGATAGCCCACGCCGCGCTCGGTGAGGATGTATTTGGGGTGGGCTGGGTCTTTCTCCAGCTTCTCACGCAGGTAATTGACGTATAAGCGCACGTAGTGCGGCTCGTCACGGTACTCGTAGCCCCATACCTTGGCCAGGATCTGGTCATGCGTGACCACCCAGCCGGCGTTCTGCACCAGGTGGTAGAGCAGGCGATATTCGGTGGGGCGCAGCTTCACCAGCTTGCCGTCCACCCATACTTCGCGGCGGTCAAAATCGAGCTTGAGGCGGTCATCCACCTGGATGATGCCCTCGCTGCCGCGCTGGGTCTCGGTGCGGCGCAGCACGGCCCGCACGCGGCTCACCAGCTCGCGCGGGCTGAACGGCTTGGTCACATAGTCGTCCGCGCCCAGCTCCAGGCCGCGCACGCGGTCATCTTCCTCTGACTTGGCGGTGAGCATGATGACGGGGACGTCATTGTTCTCGCGGATCAGGCGCAGCACTTCGAAGCCGTCAATATCCGGCAGCATCACATCCAGCACGATCAGGTCGGGCAGGCTCTGGCGCAGCTTATCCATCGCCTTCTTGCCGGAGAAGGCTTCTTCGACCTGAAAGCCGTCCTGCTCCAGGTTGAGGCGGATGAAGCGCACAATCCGCTCTTCATCATCCACCACCAGGATGCGTTTGTTGGTCAGTAGAGATTCAGTCATAGGTCATAAGCTCAAGTTGGTCAAATTCACACAGATGAACACGGATGCTTAAAAAGATGAATTGGATGTATCCGCCTTTGAGATCTGTGTTTATCTGTGGATCACTCCCTCACAAAGCCGATGATCTCATCTTCGCCGCCGCTGGGCAGAATTTCCACGAAGCTGATACGCGTCCACGGCCAGTACACGGTGGTCACATCGTTTTGCAGGTAGTGCAGGTCTTTGCCATCCCGCTTGCGCGGGTTTTGCACGCGCAGCATGGTGTCGGTGGGGTTGGGCAGCTCTTCGATCTCGCCCACTACGGGGTCTTCGTTGTGCAGATGGATGAGTACGGTGTGCGGCATGCTGCCTCTATTCGCCGGTCAGCGCCTGGATGCTGAGGCGCCCGAAGCGCAGCACATCTTTGTTGCTGACGTTGTAGGTTTGATGCGGGGAGAGCTTCTCGTTGTTCAGGCGGGTGCCGTTGGCAGAACCCAGGTCCATGATCGAGATCTCGCCTTCGCCGATGTGGATGCGGGCATGCAGGCGGGAGACACCGGATTCGTAGGCGGCGTAGGGCTCGAGGTCCACATCCGGCAGGATCGATTGGCCGCTGCTGACCCGGCCGACGATGAATTCGCCCGGCCCTTCGAGCGGCAGGATCTGGCCGCTGCGAATGATGTGCAGGTTCAGGCGGGCTGCGCCGGCGGGGCGCATCAGCGTGCCGCTGGTCTGCAGGCGAGTGGTGGTGAGCCCGCCGGGGGAGCTATCCACCGGCATGGTGCGCAAGCCTTCGTCCTGGATCAGTTTGGCGCCGCAATCCGGGCAGAACAGGTCTTCCTGTTGCTGATTCTTGCCGCAGCCACTGCAAACGACGATCAACGTGAGCCTCGTTTCCCGCGCCCATCTGTTTCATCGATCAGGGCGCGTGTTCCGTATTTTATCTGCTTTCCCTCTTTCGCACCCAGCGCCTCGCTCTCCTTTAGGTCATCGGCGGCCAGCAGCACGGTGCGCGCCAGGCTGCGCTCGCCTTGCGAGAGCAGCCGCGTGGCGAGCATGCGCATGCGCTTGGCGGCGGCTTCCGGGTCGCCATTCTCCAGGTCGTGGCGGGCGCGCTCCTGCATGCGGTACAGCGAGAGCTTGCCGATGGCGGTGATGAGCGTGTTGGGCGGCGCCTCCGGCTGCACGATCTCTGAGATCTGGCGGGTGAGCTGGAAGCGGGCCGAGTTGGACGGCACGGGGCGGGTGGGCACGTCCAGGCTCAGACGGCCCTCGGCCAGGGTCAGCAGGCCTTCGTGCGCGCCGCGGCTGTCGAGTTCGAATTCCAGCAAGACGCTCAGGCTGTCGTTCTGCGGCACATTGCCGAGGAAGATCGGCTGCTGGAGCGAGACGGGGCCAAGGTCTGGCGAGAGGCGGAAGACGTAATTGAGCTTGCTCATGGCGCCGTTCTCATAGCTCAGCTTGACGTTGTTGGCATAGCTGAGGCTGAGCGTATGCAGGCGATTCTCCAGCAGGGTGTGGATCTCAGCGCTTTTGTGGGCGTACAGGCTGCTGCCGCCGGCCTTGGCGACCAGCTGGTCAATGAACTCTTCGTTCCATTCATCGCCAATGCCGATGGCGCTGATGGGGATGCCCTGCTGGGCGGCCTGGCCGGCCAGCTCCAGGCAGGCCTCCTCGTCGCCATAGGTGCGGCCGTCGGTGATCAGCACGATGTGGCTGATGGCGGTGGCGCGCAGGTGGCGCTGCACCTCCACCAGGCCGGCTTTGAGGCCGTGGTAGATCTCGGTGCCGCCGCCGGTTTGCAGCGTGCTGAGGCGTGAGATGAGGCGCTGGATGTCGAGCCCGGGCTGGGCCGGCACTACCACCTGGGCGCGGTCGTTGAAGGTGATGACCGAGAGCACATCGTGCTCGCTGAGGGTCGAGACGAACTGGCTGGCCGCTTTGACCACCTGGCCCAGCCGCGCCCCCGCCATGGAGGTGGAGGTGTCCAGCACCAGCGCCACATTGAGCGGCGGCTTGCGTCGCCGCTCTTCCTCGCTGGCGCTGGGCTTGAGGTCGAGCAGGACGTAGATCACCTGGCCGGGCTCATCCGGCGTGATCTGCGGCCGGCTGTAGAGCGCGTTGACCATGAGCGCCGGCGGGGCCTCGATGTCTTCGGGCAGCGTGGCGTCGTACTCGCGGCGGCGCGGGGGGTCTTGCAGAGTATCAAAAGCTTCCTGTACCAGCAGGAAAAGCTCGTTGGCGCCGGTGTGCTTGTTGGTATCCGGGTGGAACTGGCGTGCGGCGCGGCGGTAGGCGCGCTGCACCTCGTCCTGGCTGGCATCGCGCGGGATGCCCAGGCGGGCGTAAAAGTTATCCAGATAGCTGGTAGCCATGAGCAAACAACAGTGTAGCTGAATCCTGCTGAGCAGGAACCCCCATGGGTACTGGTTTAGTGCACCAGGCGGGCGAGGATAACGGCGATGTTGTCTGCGCCGCCGGCCGCGTTGGCCGCCTCGACCAGATGCAGGCAGGCCAGGTAGGGGCTGGTGGTGGCGTTGATGATGGTCTGGATGTCGTCTTCTTCCACAAAACCCCACAGGCCATCTGAGCACAGCAGCAGGAAGCTGTTGGGCGAGAGGCTGCCGGTGAAGAAATCAGCCTGGACCACATCCCCCTGGCCCAGGGCGCGATACAGCACAGACTTCTGCGGGTGGTCGGCCGCCTCTTCCTCGCTGAGCTGGCCCATCTCCTGTAGGCGCTTGACCAGGGTGTGGTCTTTGGTGAGCTGCTCCATGCGGCCGTCGCGGTGCACCATGTAAGCGCGGCTGTCGCCCAGGTGGGCGATGACCAGCTGGGTGCCCACCACCAGGGCGGCGGTGAGCGTGCAGCCGCCGCCGGGCGCGCTGCGCTTGACGGCGCGGTGGGCTTCGTTGACGGCGGCTTCCATGATCTCGCGCAGCGACTCGTCGGCGGGCTGCGGGTCAGGCCCGAAGAGCGGCTTGTACAGGTGCTGGATCAGGTACTGGCCCACGGCGCGCACGGCGGTCTCGCTGGCGATCTCGCCGCTGCGGTGGCCGCCCATGCCGTCAGCCACGATGTACATGCCGAAGGGCGTGGCCAGATCGCCGGCGCCCAGCGTGCCGTTGAAGCACAGCAGGCTGTCTTCGTTGTTCTCGCGGCGCTGGCCCTGGTCCAGGGCGCTGCCGGCGATCAGGTGGATGTATTTGCCCGGGCGCTCCCCATTGCCCAGATCCCACAGCTGGGCTTCGCTGAGCGGCGCGGTGGCGGCGTTGCTGGGCAGCGATGCGGTGGCAGGTTTCTTTTTACGAAAGAGCTTCTTGAAGAAGTTGGTCATGGGAGTCTTGTTCTTTCGTGAGCGGTCTTACGCCAGGAAGGCGTAGAGCTTCTTGTCCGTGGAGCCGATGAAGATCATGTCGTCGTGGGCCACCGGCGTGCCGGTGATGGGGGCCTCGGTCTGGTAGCGCCAGCGCATACGCCCGCTGGCGGCATCCAGGCAGTACAGGCTGCCGTCCACCGAGCCGCAATAGACCGCGTCGCGATGCACGATGGGCGAGCCGTTGACCTGGTGCTCGGTGGTGTAGCGCCACATCTCCTTGGCGGAGCGGGTGTCGATGGCATAGATGATGTGGTCGGCTGCGCCGGTGTAGAGCATGTTGCCTGCGATGGCCGGCGTACAGATGCTGCCCTTGCCGAGGCGGAAGCGCCACACGGCCCAGCCGGTGTTGGCGTCCAGCGCGTACAGCGTGCCGTCCATCGAATTGAAGTAGACCACGCCGTCTTGCAGCACCGGCGAGGAGGTGATGGCGCGCTTGGCCTTGAAACGCCAGCGGGCATCGCCGCGGAAGTCAGTGGCGGTGAAGTCACCCGCCTCTGAGCCGAAGTAGATGTGCTCGTTGCCGACCCAGGGCGTGGAGCGCACCGGCGAGCCGACCTCTGAGCGCCAGGCCAGGCGGCCGCTGCCGAGGCTGACGGCGTGCAGGCTGCCGTCATCCGAGCCGATAAACACGTGCCCCTCAGCGATGCGCGGCGAGGAGCGCACCGGGCCGTTGGTGTAGTGCGTCCACACCACCTTGCCGGAGCGGGTCGAGATGACGTGCAGGCGCTTATCTTCTGAGCCGAAGTAGAGATTGCTTTCGTAGATGGCCGGCTTGCTGGCAATGCCGCCGTCCGTGGCGTACTTCCATTTGAAGTCGCCGTTGGCGGCATCCACCGCGTACAAGTTGTTGTCGTAGCAGCCGATGTAGAGCGTGCCGTCGTGGTAGGTGGGCGAGCTGCGCAGCTCGTCCTCGGCTTCAAAGGTCCACAGCGGCTTCACGCCCACGCCGCGGCTGGGCGCGCCGCTGCTGACCGTGGTGGGGATGCTGAGGTTGAGCAGGGTGCCGGTCTTGCGCGCCACGTTGATGAGGGCGTCCTTCATTTCCATTGCGCTGTCGTAGCGGTCTTCAGGCTTGTATTCCAGGGCGCGCTCGACCACCGCGGCGAACTCGCGGCTGACATTCGGGTTGATCTCACCGATCATGCGCTCGCCGAAGGAGAACGGCGCCTCCAGCTGCGGGTCACGCAGGGTCAGCAGGTGGTGCAGGGTAGCGCCCAGGGCGTAGATGTCCACCTTGGGGGTGGCCTCGCCGCGGTACTGGTCTGGCGGGGAGTAGCCCTGCGTGCCCACCATGGTGTTCTTCTGCTTGGATTCGAAGACCTTGGCGATGCCAAAATCCACCAGGGCGATGTGGTTCTGCAGGGTGTTCATGATGTTGGAGGGCTTGATGTCACGGAAGATGATCGGTTCCGGCTTGTGGCTGTGCAGGTAGTCGAGCACATCACACAGCTCCACCGCCCAGGCCAGCACCTGCTCCTCGGGGAAGAAACCGCTGGTCTCGGCCAGTAATTGCTCCAGGTTCTTGCCGTGAATGAACTCCAGCACCAGGTAGGCGCGCTCGCCAATGGTGAAATAATCGTAAATGCGCGGGATGGATGGGTGGCGCAGGGTGGCGAGGATGTTGGCCTCGCGCTCGAAGATCTGGAAGATGTTCTTGCGCACCAGGGGATCGGTCACCTGGCTGATCATCTCCTTGATGGCTACCAGGCGGATGGCTTTGAAGTTCTTGTCGCGGGCGCGGTAGACCGAGCCCATGCCGCCGATGCCCACGATCTCTTGGATCTCATAGCGCTCCTGCAGCACCTCACCCTGGCGCAGCTGGCTATGGCGCGTGGCGTTCTCGGAGATATCCAGATTGCGGGTGGGTTGGTCCTCGCTCAGCGTCACTCCTCGGCCCAAAGGCCTGGTGAGCGATTATAGCCTTCAGGTGAGATCTGCGCTTGTTCCCTCACCCCGATATAGGTTTGCTGACCTGTCCCTCACCCGATAGAAGTTTGTTGGGACTTAAATCGTTTCCCCTCTCCCATTGGGAGAGGGGAGGTGAGGGTACGCCATGAGTTAACTCAACGGGTGAGGGCGGGTGAGGGATTAGAATTCCACACATGCTGATACTGAATGCAAACGAAGTACGCCAGGCGCTGCCGATGGACGAATGCATCGCTGCTATGAAGCAGGCCTATGCGGCGCTTTCGGCCGGGACGGCCGAGGTGCCGCTGCGCACCCGCCTCAACGTTGCGCCGCACGAGGGCATGAGCATCCTCATGCCGGCTTTCGTAGACGGCGCGTCGGTTGGGGAGCAGGCGCTAGCGGTCAAGCTGGTCTCGCTGTTCGGCAAGAACCCGCAGCGTGGCCTGCCGCTGATCAACGCGGTGGTGCTGGCCTTTGACCCAGAGACCGGCATGTTGCAGGCTGTGCTGGAAGGCGCGGCGGTGACCGCCATCCGCACCGGCGCTGGCTGCGGCGCGGCCACGGATGTGCTGGCGCGGCCGGACGCCAAGACGCTGGCGGTCTTCGGCGCCGGCGTGCAGGCCCGCACGCAGCTGGAAGCGGCGTGCGCCGTGCGCCCGATCGAGACGGCCTGGGTGTACTCGCCCAACCCGGAGCAGGTGACGCGTTTTATTGGCGAGATGGCCGGGGTGGGGCGTATCCCCAAGGATCTGCGCGCCGCGGCCAGCGCGCAGGAAGCCGTAGCGCAGGCCGACATTATCAGCACGGCCACTACGAGCCACGCACCGGTGTTCGCCGCGGCGGATGTGCGCCCCGGGGCGCACATCAACGCCGCAGGCACCCACACCGCCGAAGGGATCGAGGTGCCGGCCGAGCTGGTGGCGGGGGCGCGGGTCACGGTGGACAGCCGCTCGGCCACGCAAGTGGAGAGCGGCGAGATCGCCATTCCGTTGAGCCAAGGGCTCATCAAGGAAGCGGATATTGCTGAACTCGGCGAAGTGCTCAACGGCCAGGCGGCCGGGCGCAGCGCTCCTGAGCAGATCACATTCTTCAAATCCGTGGGCGTGGCCGTGCAGGATGCACTGGCCGCCCGCGTGGCAGTCGCCAATGCGCGCAAGCTGGGCATTGGCACGGAGGTAGCGTGGTAATTCCCAAGACAGCATCCGTGGTCATCATCGGCGGCGGGGTGATGGGCGCCTCGGCGGCCTATCACCTGGCGCAGCGCGGCATCAAGGATGTGGTGCTGCTGGAGAAGGAAGAGTTCTTTGGCCTGGGCGCCACCGGCCGCTGCGCCGGCGGGGTGCGCTACCAGTTTGGCACCGAAGTCAATATTCGCCTCAGCCTGGCCAGTTTGCCCATGCTGGAGCGCTTTCCCGAAGAGATCGGGCAGGAAGTCGATTACCGCCAGTGCGGCTATCTGTTCCTGCTGAACAATGAAACCGACATTGCTGAGTTCGAGAAGAACGTGGCCCTGCAGCACAGCCTGGGCGTGGGTACGGAATGGCTGAGCGGCGATGAGGTGCGCGCCCGCCTGCCGCAGATGCGCTTGGATGATGTGCTGCGCGGCACTTTCAACGCCAAGGACGGCCTGTGCGACCCGAACAGCGTGGTGATGGGCTACATCAACGCCGCCACGCGGCTGGGCGCGCAGTGCATCGGCAGCATCGCGGTGACCGGCCTGCAAGTCGAGAGCGGCGCGGTGACCGGCGTGCATACCAACCAGGGCAGCATCTCGGCCCCGCTGGTGCTCAACGCGGCCGGCCCGTGGGCCGGCCAAGTGGGCGCCATGGCTGGCCTGGAATTGCCCATCCGGCCGGTGCGCCGCCAAATGCTCACCACGACCGCGCTGCCGGAGATCCCGGCCGATTATCCTTTCGTGATCGATTTCGCCCAGTCGCTGTATTTCCATCGTGAAGGTGAGGGGCTGCTGACAGGCATGTCCAACCCAGACGAGAAGCCGGGCTATGACCAGAACGTCGACTCGGACTGGGAGCTGACCATCCTGGAGCGGGCTGCCGAGCGCCTCCCGCTGTTGGAGAAGGCTGGCCTGGCCAGCCACTGGGCCGGCCTGTATGAGGTGACGCCGGATGCGCACCCCATCTTCGGCAAGACCCCGGTGGATGGGCTGTACCTGGTGGGCGGCTTCTCTGGCCACGGCTTCATGCACGGCCCGGTGTCTGGCAAGCTGATGGCCGAGATCATGCTGGATGGGGCGGCCAGCACGGTGGATGTTTCGATGCTGTCGCTGGACCGTTTCAGTGGTGATTCGATCAAGGAGTACAACGTAATCTGATGCCCAGCGCAGAGATCCTCACCATCGGCACCGAGCTGTTGCTTGGTGAGATCACCGATACCAATACGCAATACCTGGCGCGCCAACTGCGCGATGCCGGCATTGACCTGTTCTATACCTCAACCGTGGGTGACAACGAGCAGCGCATAGCAGATGCCGTGACGCTGGGGCTCAGCCGTTCGGACATCGTGCTGTGCACCGGCGGCCTGGGGCCGACGGTGGACGACGTGACCCGCGAAGGGATCGCGCGTGCGCTGGGGGTAGGGCTGGAGTTCCGTCCGGAGTTGTGGGAGCAGATCGAGGCGCGCTTTGCGCGCATGCGGCGCACGCCCAGCGAGAACAACAAGCGCCAGGCTGAGCTGCCGCAGGGCGGCCGCAGCCTGGAGAATGCCGTGGGCAGCGCCCCCGGCATTCTGGTGGAGGCGAATGGCAAGGTGGTCATCGCTGTGCCGGGTGTGCCCAGCGAGATGAAGTACATCTATGAGCACGGCATCCTGCCGTATTTCCAGGAGCGCTTTGGCATCACCGGCGTCATCCGTGCCCGCGTGCTGCATGTGGCCGGCGTGCCCGAATCGCAAATTGACGAGCACCTGGCTGACCTGGAGCGCCAGACCAACCCAACGGTTGGGCTGGCGGCGCACGCCGGCAGCGTGGATGTGCGCCTGACCGCCAAAGCCGAGAGCGTGGAGCAGGCCAACGAGATGCTCGATACGCTGGAAGCCGAGGTGCGCCAGCGCCTCGGCGATTGGATCCACGGCGTAGACGAGGAAACCCTGGCCCGCGCCGTGCTGCGCGAGATGGCCAAGCGCAAGCAGACCCTGGCGGTGCTCGAGAAGGGGCTGGATGGCGCGATCGTCAAAGCCTTCACGGGTGAGGGCAACGCCTTCGTGGGCGGCGAGGTGCTGCATGCCAGCCTGCGCACGGAGCCGCTCAAGGTGGCCGCCACCGAATATGCCGGCAAAGTGCGCGCCGATATCGTGCTGGCGGTGGAGCTGCGCACCAAGGGCGAAGCCCAGCACGCCCACGAGCTGGAGATCTTCATCAGCGGGCTCAAGGCTCCGCATCATATTGCTTTCCCGTACGGCGGGCACACTGCCCAGGCGGCGGGCTGGGCCACCAGCCTGGCGCTATCTTTCCTGCGGCGCAAACTGTTGGATGAGGTAAACTAGGCCAATTTAATTTCAAGCACTCATTAGCTTGCATATGCAAGAATACCGAAAGGGACATGATTGGCTACTAAAGCAGACCTTATCCTAACCAACGCCCACGTCCTCACCATGAATGAGGACATGCAACAATTCCCCAAGGGCGCGGTCGCCATCCTCGGCGACAGCATTCTGGCCGCCGGGCCGGAAGACGAGATCCTGAAACAATACGAAGCCACAGATAAGCTGGATTGCCGCGGCAAAGTGCTGATGCCCGGCCTGGTGAATGCGCACACGCATGTGCCCATGACCCTGCTGCGCGGCCTGGCCGATGACCTGCGCCTGGATGTGTGGCTGATGGGCTACATGATCCCGGTCGAGCGTGAATTCGTCACGCCGGACTTTGTGCATCTGGGCACCTCGATCGGCTGCGCCGAGTACATCCGCTCCGGCATCACCAGCTTCGCGGATATGTACTACTACGAGTCCACCGTGGCTGAGGCGGCCGCCGCGGCCGGTATGCGCGCCGTGTGCGGGCAAACGGTGATGAAGTTCCCCACGCCAGACGCCAAGTTCTACGAAGAGTCGATGGCCTACACGCGCGAGTTCATCCAGAAGTGGAAGGGCCACCCGCTGATCGTGCCGGCCGTCTCCCCGCATGCGCCGTACAGCTGCACCGAGGAGATCTTGCGCGCCACGGCCGCCCTGGCGGTCGAGTTCGATGTGCCCCTGCATACCCACATCTCGGAGAGCTCGTTTGAGGTCGAAAATGCCCGCCGGGATTGGGGCATGCCGGTGGTTCCGTACGTCAAGAAGCAAAACCTGTTCGACGCCAAGGTGCTGGCCGCCCACTGCGTGCACATTGACAAGGGCGAGATCAATACCCTGAAGCACCACCATGTGGGCGTCTCGCACAACCCGTCCTCCAACATGAAGCTGGCCTCCGGCGCGGCGCCGGTGAGCGAGATGCTGCGCGCCGGGCTCAACGTTGGCATCGGCACGGATGGCCCAGCCTCCAACAACGACCTCGACATGTTCGAGGAGGTGCGCCTGGCCGCCTTCCTGGCCAAGCTGCGTGAGAACGACCCCACCACGCTGCCGGCCCAGACCGCGCTGCTGATGGCCACCCGCCTGGGCGCGCAGGCCATGCACATCGGCGACATCACCGGTTCGCTGGAGCCCGGCAAGCGGGCTGACCTGATCCTGGTGGATATTGACACCCTGCATGCCTCGCCGCACTTCAGCCGTGACCCCAACAGCACCTACGCCCAGATCGTGTACGCTGGCAAATCCACGGATGTGACCGATGTGATGGTCAACGGCAAGTGGCTGATGCGCGCCAGGCAGCTCAGCACGCTGGATGAGCAGGCTCTGCTCGCCCAGGCGGCTGAGCTGGCCAAGAAGATCGATAAGTTCCTGATCGCCCGTGAGAAGTCAGTACTGACCAAGCTGATTGCCATCGGTGGCGCTACCCAGGAAGAGAGCTTCGAAGCGCAGCTCAAGGTGGCGGTGGATGACCCTGAGCCGGTCATCGCTGCGTTGGAACACCCCGAGATCAAGGTGGTCTACAAACGCCACTATCATGAGTACGACACCTACTTCATGTTCCCAGAGGAGAACTTCACCCTGCGCTATCGCGAGGATGTGTTCCTGAAAGAGAATGGCCAGCCTGACCACTCGCGTTATCGCCTGACCCTGATGGGTGACAGCCACGAGCGTGAGTTCCCCAGTGAGGTGGTGCTCTCCCGCAGCCGCTACTTGGCGCCGGCGGACCAAAGCCTGCGCTTCTACCGGGAGTATTTCCAACCGCCGCGTGAGGTCGAGGTGGAGAAGAACCGCCGCCGCTGGCTGGTGCGCTTCCGCGATACGGATTTTTATGTCAACGTAGACCGGGTGGACAAGCCAGACCTGGGCAGCTTTGTGGAGATCAAGAGCCGCACCTGGAGCCAGCGGGATGCCGAGAGCAAGGCCAAACTGATCCTGGAGCTGGCCAAGCTGCTGGGCGTCTCGACTGAAGGCGCCGAGCCGCGCGAATACGTCAAGATCGCCGCGTAGCCTGCTATGCAAACAAAAAAAAGAGCGCCGCAATTGCGGCGCTCTTTTGTTATACGTCATTGCGAGAAGCGAGGCTCCGAAGCAATCTCCAAGAGTGGCCTAGTCGATGCCCAGGTAGGCCTTTTGCACTGTCTCGTTCTTGGCCAGCTTGTCGGCCTTGTCGCTCAGCACGATCTCGCCGGTCTGCAGCACGTAGCCGCGGTGGGCGATCGCCAGCGCCATGCTGGCGTTCTGCTCCACCAGCAGCACGGTGGTGCCGTCCTGGTTGATCTCCTTGATGGTGTCGAAGATGCCATCCACCAGGATCGGCGCCAGGCCCATCGAGGGCTCGTCCAGCAGCAGCAGCTTGGGCTGCGCCATCAGCGCCCGGGCGATGGCTAGCATTTGCTGCTCGCCGCCGGAGAGCGTGCCGGCGACCTGCTTACGGCGCTCCTTCAAGCGCGGGAAGCGCGTGAAGGCTGATTCCTTGTTGCGCTCGATGCGGGCCTTGTCGTTATCGATGTAAGCGCCCATTTCGATGTTCTCTTCCACCGTCAGCTTGGCGAACACGCCGCGGCCTTCCGGCACCATCGAGACGCCTTTGTACACCAGCTCATGCGCAGGGTACTTGGCCAGGTCTTCGCCGTTCAGCTTCACCGAGCCCTCGCGCGGCTTAAGCAGACCGCTGATGGTGCGCAGGGTGGTGGTCTTGCCGGCGCCGTTGCCGCCGATCAGGGTCACGATCTCGCCCTGGTCCACATGCAGGGAGACGCCCTTGAGGGCGTGGATCTTGTCGTAGTAGGTGTGAATGTTGTTGACTTCAAGCATGGCCATAGGGGCTGCTCCTTACTTTGCCTTGGCCGTCTTAAGGCCAGATGCGGCGCCGCTGCCCAGGTAGGCCTCGATCACCTGCGGGTTGCTTTGAATGTCCTTGGGCAAGCCTTCGGCGATCTTGGCGCCGTAGTCCAGCACCGTGATCTGCTCGCTGATGCCCATCACCACGCGCATGTCGTGCTCGATCAGCATGATGGTGATGCCCAGCGTGTCACGCAGGTCTCGGATGAACTTGGTCAGATCGGCGGTTTCGTTGGGGTTCATGCCCGCGGTCGGCTCGTCCAGCAGCAGCATCTTGGGCTTGGTGGCCAGGGCGCGGGCGATCTCCAAACGGCGTTGAGCGCCGTAGGGCAGGTTGCGGGCCAGCGAGTCGCCCAGGCCGCGCAGGCCCACGAAGTTGAGCAGGCGGCGGGCTTCCTCAGCCGCGGCGGCTTCCTCTTCCTTGAAGCGCTTGGTGCGCACGACTGCATCCACCAGGTTGGTGTGCAGGTGCACATGCTCGCCCACCAAAATGTTCTCGATCGAGGTCATGTTGGAGAACAGGCGAATGTTCTGGTACGTGCGCGCCATGCCGGCGCGGGTGATCAGGTCAGGGCGCAGGTTGTGGGTGGGGTTGCCCTCGAAGAGGATCTCCCCCTTATCGATCTTGTAAAAGCCGGTGACGCAGTTGAAGAAGGTGGTCTTGCCCGCGCCGTTGGGGCCGATCACGGAGCTGATGCTGTTCTCCTTGATGTCCAGGCTCAGGTCATTTACGGCCACCAGGCCGCCGAAGATCTTGGATACGTTCTTTGCAGACAGGATGTTTGTCATGGTCGTTTCCGTTCCGGCGCTAGCCAGCCTGCTCGGCTTCGTCGCCGGCGTGCAGCTCACGCTTGATGACTTCGGAGGGGATGAAACCTTCCGGCCGGTTGAGCATCATCGTCACCAGCAGCACACCGTAGGCCAGCCAGCGGAACTCAGCGAACTCGCGCAGCAGTTCCGGCAGGCCCACCAGAATGATGGCGCCAACCAGCGTGCCGGGGATGCTGCCCAGGCCGCCCACGATGATGAGGCTCAGCACGTTGATGGAGATGAGCAGGTTGAAACTGTGCGGGAAGATGGAACCCAGCTTGGAGGCAAAGATAGCGCCCGCCAGACCGGAGAAACCCGCACCGATGGTGAAGGCCAGCAGCTTGGTGTTGACCAGGTTGATGCCCATAGCCTCGGCTACGTCTTCATCTTCGCGCATGGCCATCCAGCGACGGCCGATCTGCGAGTCGCGCACACGGGTGGACATGAACATGGCGATCGCCACACCAATGAGGATCACATAGTACATCTGCTCCGGCCGGATAAGGGCCAGCTCGCCCACCATGGGCTTGGGAATGTTGAGGATACCCTGCGCGCCGCCGATGTAAGGCTTCATCAGGTCAGACAGCGCCAGAATGCGGATGATCTCGCCAAAGCCAAGGGTCACGATGGCCAGATAGTCGCCGCGCATACGCAGCACCGGCATGCCCAGAATGAAGCCGGCCATGGCAGCGACTGCTACACAGATGGGCAGCGCCACCCAAAAGGATATGCCTGCCAGGCCCAGGTGACCGGTTGAGGTCAGGGCGGCCATGGTGTAGGCGCCGATGGCAAAGAAGGCCACATAGCCCAGGTCAAGCAAGCCGGCCAAACCCACCACGATGTTGAGGCCAAGGCCCATCAGGAAGAACAAGCCAATATTGTTGGTCACTTCGGTCAGGTAGCTGCCCAACAGCATTGGCAGTACCAGCAGCAACAGGCTGATCAGCGCCGTGCGCACGATCTTGGTCTGGCTGGGTTTGAGGGTTGGGCCAACCTTGCCGATCCGGCCGGATTGGCGCATGTAGGAGATGCCTGCCACCAGCAGGAACAGCACCGCCGCCGGCACCACTTGCAGCGCTTTGGAAGCGATGATGGCGCTGCTCAACTGGCTGCCGAACAGACTGCGCAGACGTTCTGCGAGGATCTCTGACAGCAGGCCGACCAGCAGGGTGACGCCGGCGCCGACCAGCAGCGCATTGCGCAGCTTGTCGGGCACCAGAGCCAAGGCGCCACCGGCGAGAGCCGAAAGCACCAGGGCGATGAACAGCGTGGTCGCGCCGCCCGCATGCTCAAAGGTCAGAATATTGATCAGGCGGGGCGAAATGTTGATGAAAATGCTGCGGACATCCAGGTTCTGTGCCAGCCAGACGAACACTACCATCACCAGGCCAACACCCACACCCAGCAGCAGGGCCTTGATCATCCCCTGCCATTTTTTGCCCGCAGGCGCCTCTTGTGCGGCCCGGTAGGCAAAGAATGCGGTGGGGCCAAGGAACAAGATCTGGGCCATGGTGAACAGGCCGGTGATGACAAAACGGCCGCCGAACAGCTCCACCATGCCGATGGCGCTCACGCTAAGGGTGATGATGCTGGCAACCAGCAACTGCATGGGGAGTTTACGCAGGTCGAGGTTTTTGAGGAAGCTCATGTTCAACCTCTACGCTTTCTTTTCTTTGAGACGCTCGCCCACGATACCCTGTGGGCGGAAGATGAGCACCAGCACCAACATGGTGAAGGCGATCACATCCTTGAGCTGGTTGAAGGCCGGAATGCCAAGGCTCTGCAGGAACAGGCTGGGGCCGAGGGATTCGAACAAGCCGAGGAACAGGCCACCCACGGCGGCGCCTGGAATGCTGCCGATGCCGCCCAGCACCGCAGCCGTGAAGGCTTTGATGCCCGGGATGAAGCCCATGAAAAAGTGCACCTGGTGGAACACCAGCGCATACAGCATGCCGGCCACGCCGGCCATGGCCGCGCCAGTGGCAAAGGTGAGGCTGATGGTGCGGTTGACGTTGATGCCCATCAGGGCGGCCACGTCTTTGTTCTCGGCCACGGCGCGGATGGCTTTGCCTGGGCGGGTGCTGCTGATGAAGAAGTTCAAGCCCACCAGCACGACCAGGGTCACAAAGATCACCAGAACGTGGGATTTCAGCACAAAAGTATGCAGGAAGGGCACCGTGCCCTCCAGCTGCGGAATGTCAGGGAAGGGGATCACTTGCGAGCCAAACAGGCCGCGGAAGTAATACTGCCAGAAGAATGAGGCGCCGATGGCGGTGATCAGCGGCATCAGGCGGGGTGCGTGGCGCAGTGGCCGGTAGGCGATGCGCTCGGTCAGCAGTGAGATCGCGATGGAGATCAGGATGGAACACAGTGCGATCAGCAGCAGGCTTGGGATGGGATGGGAAGCCAGATAGCCTGCCCGCGCCAACGGAATGGCCACCGCCGAGGTTGAAGCAAAAATACCTGACATAAAAAATTCGCCGTGTGCAAAGTTGATCATTTGCAGCACGCCGTATACCAGGGTGTAACCAATGGCGATCAGGGCATACATACTGCCCTGGGCAATGCCAAAGATGATGAAGTCTTCCCAATTGCGCAACGTGTAAGGGTTGCTCAAAATGGTTTTGACCGTGCCGATCAAGATCACCGCCACAATTGCGGCGCGCACGATCCAAAGGAACAGATCAATAAAATCAAGTTTACGAAGGCGGTCTCTCATGCGTCTTGCTCCGGCGTAGGTACTAGAGGCCCAGGGCTTGCGCCCTGGGCCTTTTGTTACAACGAAAAGCTTCGCTCGAAAGCCGTGCGAGACTTACGGCCAGATGGCGACGTAGTCGCCGCTCTGGATCTCGTACACAGCGATCTTGGGATCAGCGCAGTCACCGTACTCATTGCAGGTGAGGCTGCCGGTGATGCCAGCAAAACCGCTGGTGGCATACAGACAGTCACGCAGATCCTGGCGACCGATCAACAGGGCGCCATCGCTCTGCTTGGCGACTTCCTCGATGCAGGCGAACACCATGTTGGTGGCGTCGAACGCATGGGCGTGGAAGACGGACAGCGGAGCGCTACCGAAGTTGCTCTGGTAGGCGGCGGCGAAGTTGGTGTAGGTGTCGCCGGAGAAAGCCAGGTCCGGGCCGGAGAAGTACATACCGGCGGAAGCGGAGCCGATGGCCTCAGCAGCAGCAGCCGAGAAGCAGCCGTCAGCGGCACCGCGGACGGTGTCTTCCAGGCCGGCAACTTCCAGGGACTGGGTGGCCAGGTGGGCGCACTCAGCGGTGAAGACGGGGAAGAACAGGAACTCAGGAGCACCACCAGCGCTAGCAGCGATGGAGGTCAGCACCGGGCGCATGTCCGTGTCACCCACGTTCACAGCGGTGAAAGCGACAACCGTACCGCCCTCAGCCTCGAAGGCCTCGCGGAACGCATTGGCCAGACCCTCGGTGTAGGGGTCACCATCGTGGATGGCGGCGGCCGTGGTCAGACCCAGGGTGTTGTAGGCAAAGTCAGCCATGGCAGCGCCCTGAACCTTGTCGTTGTGGGCGGTGCGCAGGTAACCGGGCTTCCAGGCCTGAGCCGGGTCCGTCAGGGACGGAGCGGTGTTGGACGGGGAAACCACAGCGTAGCCGGCGTCAGAGGCAATCTGGGCCAGAGGTACACCAGCGCCGGAGCAGCTGGTACCGATGATGGCGACGATGCTGGGGTCAGAAACGATCTTCTGACCAGCGGTCTGACCGCCTTCAGCGGAGCAGCCGTCATCCTCAGCCTGCAGCTCGACGGGGTGGCCGAGCACATCGCCCTTGAACTCAATGGCGATCTCGACACCGTGCTGGGAGTCCAGACCCAGGTCAGCGTTGGGGCCGGAGATAACCAGGGCGGAAGCAATGCGGATGGGGGCACCCGCGGCAACTTCCACACAACCGATCTCGTCCGTACATTCAAAAGCAGCAGAAGAAGCTCCGCCACCGCCACAAGCGGCCAGCACCAAGCCGGCTACCAGAACGGCGATCAAAGCCAAGAAACGCTTCGACATTCTTACTCCTCCAATAGAGTTTTTCGAAAGTTCTTTTGTTTTCCTAGGAAAGCAAAACAGTGTGGTTTTCATATTGCGGTGATCGATGGCACCTCCGTTTTTCCTTTTTCTATGGATAGAGGTGCGCACATAGGTCTAACAACCTGCGCACCTCTATGTTCATAGCCAATTTGGGTAACGATCAAATGCTGATCGTGAACATTCATTGTACATATCCCTTATTTACGGGTCAAGCTGCAATACTGTGCATGCCAATAGAAAACTAACCGCTGAGACCGCAAAGTGCGCATTCTGTCAGCCCGGCTCATATAGACGCGCGTGGTAAAATAGAACATAGAGTCCAATAGATACAAATCCATCGCCTGCCAACTGGGGGAAGAATTGAATAGCGTGGAAGCGGCAAGGCACTTTTAATCTAAGGACCTGTTTTCATTGTTGGAGGTACTTCGTGGCACAGCAGGCCAAATCCTATCAAGCTGAGAATATCCAGGTCTTAGAGGGCCTGGAGGCTGTTCGCCGTCGCCCCGGTATGTATATCGGCGGTACGGACATTAAAGCGCTCCATCACATCGTCTACGAGGTGGTGGATAACTCTATAGATGAAGCCATGGCCGGGGTGTGTGACCGCATTGAGGTCACCATCCACAAGGATCGCAGCGTCACCGTGGCCGACAACGGCCGCGGCATCCCGGTAGACCAGCACAAGACGGCCAAGAAATCGGCCCTTGAGGTGGTCATGACCATGCTGCACGCCGGCGGCAAGTTCGGCGGAGGCGCCTATAAGGTCTCCGGCGGTCTGCACGGCGTGGGCGTCTCGGCGGTCAATGCCGTCTCCGAGTGGTGCGAGGCCGAGGTCAGCCGTGACGGGGCGGTGCACAAGCAGCGCTACGAGCGCGGCGTGCCCACCGGCCCGGTCAAGGTGCTGCGCAAGATGAAGCCGGGCGAGGGCACCGGCACGCGTATCACCTTCAAGTTCGACCCCATTTTGTTCAAGGGTGATCTGGACTATCGCTTCGAGACCCTGATGCAGCGCTTCCGCGAGATGGCCTTCGTCACCAAGGGCATCACCATCAAGCTGGAAGACGAGCGTGACAAGCGCGAGATGACCTTCTACTTCGAAGGCGGCGTCACTTCCTTCGTGCGCTACCTGAACCGTGAGCGCGAGGCCCTGCACCCGGTGTTCCACCGTGAGCAGGAGGTGGATGGCGTCATCGTCGACGTGGCGGTGCAATACACCGACGCCTTCACCGAATCTGTGCTGGCCTTCGCCAATACCATCAACACCATCGACGGCGGCACGCACATGACCGGCCTGCGTTCGGCCATCACGCGCACCATCAACGACTATGCCCGCAAGAACGGCTTGCTGAAGGACAGCGACCCGAACTTTAGCGGTGACGACACCCGCGAGGGCCTGACCGGTATCGTGAGCGTCAAAGTGCCTGACCCGCAGTTCGAGAGCCAGACCAAGGTCAAGCTGATGAACCCCGAAGTGCAAACGTACGTGGCCCAGGTGGTCAATGAGCACTTCGCCGAATTTTTGGAGCAGAACCCCTCCGGGGCGCGTGCCATCGTCGCCAAGTGTCTGACCTCGGCCCGGGCGCGTGATGCGGCCCGCAAAGCGCGCGACCTCGTGATCCGCAAGTCGGCGCTGGAGAGCCTGACCCTGCCCGGCAAGCTGGCCGATTGCTCCGAGCGCGAGCCGGAGAAGAGCGAGCTGTACATCGTAGAGGGTGACTCGGCCGGCGGCTCGGCCAAGCAGGGCCGAGACCGCCACTTCCAGGCCATCTTGCCGCTGCGCGGCAAGATCCTCAACACCGAGCGCGCCCGCCTCGACAAGATCCTCGGCAACAACGAGGTCAAGGCGCTCATCTCGGCGCTGGGCACAGGCATCGGCGAGAACTTCAGCCTGGACGGGTTGCGTTACCACAGCGTCATCATCATGACCGATGCTGACGTGGACGGCAGCCACATCCGCACGCTGTTGCTGACCTTCTTCTTCCGCTACATGGAGCCGCTCATCACCGGCGGTTATCTCTACATCGCCCAACCGCCGCTGTACTCAGTCGCCAGCGGCAAGGAAGTGCAGTGGGCCTTCTCAGACCGCGAGCGCAACAGCATCCTGAAAGAGCTTGGCCCCAAGGCCGAGAAAGCCAGCGTGCAGCGCTATAAGGGTCTGGGTGAAATGAACCCTGAGCAGCTGTGGACCACCACAATGGACCCGGAGAACCGCAGCCTGCTGCGGGTCAAGATCGAAGATGCCGCCGAGGCTGACCGGGTCTTCTCGATGCTGATGGGCGATGAGGTTGCGCCGCGCAAACGCTTCATCCAAACCCACGCCAAAGAAGTTCAGAACCTCGACGTATAACCTGGAGGAAACATGGCCTACAAACCTGAGAACTACACGGACCTGTCGCCTTATCTGATCGTGGATGACCCCAAGGGTCTGATCGCGTTCATGGAGAAAGCCCTGAGCGGCACGACCAAACAGGTCTTCGAGAACGAAGGCCGCGTGGTGCATGCCGAAGTGCAGCTGGGCGACTCGATCGTCATGCTGTCCGGCGCCAACGAGCAGTTCCCGGCGGTCAAAAGCGTGCTGCACTTGTATGTGCCAGATGTGGATGCCAGCTTCGCCCGTTGCATTGAGGCCGGCGGCGTAGAGTTCCACCCGCCGCAGCAAAACCCCGGCGAATCTGACCGCCGCGGCACCTTCACTGACCCGTTCGGCAACATGTGGTCGGTGAGCACCAAGGTTAGCTAGCAAAGAGCGCCGCAAGTGCGGCGCTCTTTTTTTTGCCAGGCCATCGCCGCATATAATCAGCCCCATGACCGCAACCATCCTTGACGGCAAAGCCATCGCCGCCCGCCTGCGCGCCGAGATCGCCACGCAAGTGGCCGCCCGGGGCGCGGCGGGCGCCGCCGCGCCCGGGCTGGCCACGGTGCTGGTTGGCGACGACCCGGCTTCGGCCGTGTACGTGCGCAACAAGCACAAAGCCTGCGCCGAGGTCGGCATGCATTCGATCGGCATCCAGCTGCCGGTGGCCACGAGCCAGGCCGAGCTGCTGGGGGTGGTAGCGGAACTGAACGCCCGGGCGGATGTGCACGGCATCCTGGTGCAGCTGCCGCTGCCCGCCCACATTGATGCGCTGGCAGTCATCTCCGCCATTGATGTGCATAAAGATGTAGATTGCCTGCACCCTGAGAATGTGGGCTTGCTGGCCCAAAAAGGCCGCCAGCCGCGCTTTGCTCCCTGCACACCGGCGGGGGTAATGCATATTCTGCAGGTTGCCAGCATCCCGCTGGCCGGAGCCAATGCCGTAGTGCTGGGCCGCTCCAATATTGTGGGGATGCCGCTCTCGCTGCTGCTGGTGCGGGCGGATGCCACCGTGACCATCGCCCACTCACGCACGCGTGACCTAGCCGCGGTGTGCCGCGCGGCGGATGTGCTGGTGGCCGCGGTGGGCGTGCCCGAGATGGTGCGCTCCGACTGGGTCAAGCCCGGCGCTACGGTCATCGACGTGGGCATCAACCGCATTGCCGACCCGGCTGCCAAAAGCGGCAGCCGCCTGGTAGGCGATGTGGCCTACGCCGAGGTGGCTGAGCGGGCTGGCGCCATCACGCCCGTGCCGGGCGGGGTGGGGCCGATGACGATCGCCATGCTGCTCAGCAATACCTTGCGGGCAGCCGAAGCAGAAACAAAAGAGCCGCGCTAGCGGCTCTTTTTCTTTCGCTTGGCGGGCTTGCGCGCTCTGCGCGGCCCGCTTTCCATCTCATTGAACCTAAGGCTCAACTTGGCCGAGGGCGAGGCTACTTTGTAGGCCGCCCGCGTCAGCGCCGTGGTGGCGATCGGCCCGGTGATGAAGAACAGCACCACCAGAACCATCATGCGCGCAAAGTAATCCGGGTAATACACACCGGCGGCGAGCATCAGGCCGCTGATGCCCAAGGTGCTGGCTTTGCCAAAACCATGCATGCGCATGAATACATCCGGCAGGTTGAGCACGCCGGCGCTACTTATCAGCATGATCAGCACGCCGATGCCTGCCGCTATCAAAGTGATGATCTCGCGTAGTTCCATCGTTCCTCTTTACTCGCCGTCGCGAGCCTGCTCCAGATAGCGGGCCACCAGCACGGTGCCCAGGAAGCCCAGTACGGCCGCCACCATGGCAATATCCAGCAGCATGGGTGCAGCGTGGCGTATGGCGATCAGGGCCACCATGCCTACCGCGTGCAGCGCGATCAGATCGAAGGCCAGGGCGCGGTTGGGCACATCCGGCCCTTTGATGAGGCGGATCGTGCCGAGCACAAAAGAGACCGTCAGCACGATCAGCAGGATTTCCAGGCCCAGGTCAAACCAGTTCATGTTCCCAGCCTCCACGGGTAACTAACGACAGCCGGCGCTCGAACATATCCTTGATCTCGTAGCGGAACGCATCGGCATCTTCCACAAAAAAGCTATGGATGTAGACCACGTTGCGCCCGCTCTTGTCAGGGCGCAGGTCAATGCTCACTGTGCCCGGGGTGAGCGTGATCATCGTCACCAGCACGGTGATCTCGAAATCCGTATCCAGGGTCAGCGGCACGGCTACGATGCCCGGCTTGAACTCCAGCTTGGGATGCAGGATCCACCAGGTCAGCTTGGCATTGCTGAGCACGATCTCCCACGCCACGAACAGCAGGAAAGAGATCAACCACCAGGCGCGCTGCCGGTAGGTGCGATAGTAAATGGACAAAGCCACCAGGCCCAGCACAAAGCCGATGAACAGATCGGCCGTGCCGTAGACCGGGAAGAAGATGTACCAGAAGATAGCCAGACTGATGTTGACCAGCAGCAGGCCGATGACTTCTTGATTTTCGTATTTCTTCGGCATCGTTCCTCCTGCTAATGATCCATGCTGACGGGCGCTATGATGTCGGTTGGCGCCACCGCTTCGATGTAACCGGCGCGGTCGATCAGTTGGTCCGCTGCGGTTTGTGACCAGCGGATGAAGGTATCGCTAAAGATGCCCATGCCGAGACTGATCACGACCAGGATGATGATGGGCGCCAGGGTAAAGCCGTAGATCGGGCGGCGCGGCGGGGGCAGCACATCCTCGTGCTGCTTGCCGGCAAAGCCCTTCTGCCACAGGCGCACCATGCTCATCAGCGTCAGCGCGCTCACCAGCAGGCTCACCCCGGCGATCATCCAGTGCTGCGAGTCCAGGGCAGCTTGCAGCAAGCCCAGCTTGCTCACAAAGCCGCTGGAAGGTGGGATGCCGGCCAGCGAGAAAGCCGCCACGAAGAAAACGCCTGCCAGCAGCGGAAAGCGCTTGACCAGCCCGCCCAGATAGCCTTCCTTCAGTTGGCCAGTGCCCATGGTCAGCTCGGCCGCGCCGCCGGCCATCAGCAGGGCGGTCTTCACGATCATGTGATGCATGATGTAAAAGATGCCGGCTGCCAGGCCGAAGCCGATCGCCAGCTGATTGCCGCTGCTGGCCAGGCCTAAGCCCATCACCATGTAGCCCACCTGGCTGATGATATGGAAGCTGAGCACCCGCCGGATGGTGTTGACCGCCATTGCCCCGAACACGCCGGCCAGCATGGTGAGCCCGGCGATGCCAAGCAGCAGCGGCTGCCACGCCTGCAGCAGATCGGGAAACAGCAGCGTAAACACGCGGAACAGCGCATAAATGCCCACCTTGGTCAGCAAGCCGCCGAAGATGGCCGTGACGGCCGGGTGGGGCGTGTGGTAACTGGCCGGAAGCCAGAAGAACAGCGGGAACAAGCCTGCCTTGCTGCCGTAGGCGATCAGCAGCATGCCGGCCACGATGATGCGCAGGGTCAGCGGGGCCGCTTCCATGCGCACGGCCAGGTGCGCCAGGTTGAGCGTGCCCAGCGTGCCGTACACCACGCCCGCAGTGGTCAGGAACACGGTCGAGGCCAGCAGGTTGAGCACCACATAGCGCAGGCCGCCGTTCACCTGGCCTGGGCGGCCGCCCAGACTGAGCAGCACGAAGCTCGCCATCAGCAAGACTTCAAAGAAGACGTAAAGATTGAACAGATCGCCGGCCAGGAAGGCGCCATTGACGCCCATCAGCAGGAACAGCAGCAGCGGGTGAAAGTTGAGCCCCTCGCGCTGGTCAAGCGTACCGATGGCGTACAGTACGATCGTCACCATCAGCACGGCGGTCAGCGTGAGCATGATGGCGCTCAGCGCGTCGGCCACCAGGGTGATGCCGAACGGCGCTTGCCACAGGCCGGCGTACAGCACCATGCGCTGGTCCTGGATCACCGTGGTGTACAGCAGCAGCAAGGCCACGCCCAGGTTGAGCACGCTGGCGATCAATGCCAGATTGCGCTGAATGCGCATTTGGCGCAGGTTCACCCGCGTGGCCGCCAGCAGCGAGCTGGCCGCGAACAGCAGCGGGATGATGACCGGGGCGGCCAGCCAGTTTGCATTGATGTTCATCGGCGGGTCCTTTTTGGCTTGCGTAGCTCGCGCTTCAGCACAACGTCCTCAAGCCACTCATAGTCTTCGTCTACCGCTTCGAGCGCGGCGGCCGGCTCCATGGCGAACGGGTCATCGACGCGGTCGGTGCAGCTTTCCACCGCCTCCAGCGAATTGCGGCGATGCAGGAGTGCGATCAGGAAGGCCACAATGCCGAAGCTGATCACGATCGCGGTCAGGATCAGCGCCTGCGGCAGCGGGTCTACGAATTGGCTGATGTCGCCGTTGAAGGCGGCTTTGTCTACAATGATGGGCGGCTGGCCGCGGTGGCTGACGCTGGTGCCGAACACCAGCAGGTTGACCGCATGGGTGAACAAGCCCAGGCCGATCACCATGCGCACCGGGTTGCGTTGCAAGAGCAGGTAGGTGGCGCTGGCCATCAGTACGGCCACCAGGGTCGCGAAGACCAGGGCGATCATCTGGCGGCTCCTTCTGCCGGGCGGCTCAGTTCCAGCAAATACGAGGTAACGAAGGCGCTCACGACGAGGAAGACGCCGATGTCGAATGTGGTCGGTGAGCCGAATTCCAGCTCAAAGCTGCCCAGGCTCAGCTTCCACCAAACGCCCTGGAAGAAGACGCCGTTGTTGCCGATGCCGGTCAAGGCTGAGAGCAGGGCGATCAGCAAACCCACGCCCATGGCCGGTTGCAGGTAGATGCCGATCAGCTTGCGCACAAAGCTGTCGCCGCGCGCCAGGATCTGCATCAGGAAGGCGGTAGCCACCACCAGGCCGGCGATGAAACCGCCGCCGGGCGCATTGTGGCCGGCCAGCAGAAACACCACCGCCAGCAGCAGCAAGATCGGGGTCAGGATGCGGTCAAGTAGTGCGAGATAGAGCTCAGGCATCGTAGGGCTCCTCGAAGTCTTCTTCGGCCTTGATCGGGCGCATGCGTGAGGCCCGCAGCAGGGCATAGCCGCCCAGGGCCGCCACCACCATCACGGTGATCTCGCCCAGCGTATCGAAGCCGCGGAAATCCACCAGGATGACGTTGACGATGTTGCCGCCGTGCGCTGCGGTGGCGTTGAGCGAGAAGAAATCGCTGATCAGCGGGAACAGCGGCTCACCGGCCGCCACCAGCGCCATGCCGAAACCCCAAACGCCCACCGCAAGGCTGATGAGCAGATACTTCATGGAGCGATGTTTGGGTTGTTTGGGGTAGGCGTGATGCGGGATACGGTAGAACACAAGCACGAGCAGCACCAGGGTCAGCACCTCGACCAGGAATTGGGTCAGGGCCAGATCGGGCGCTGAGAAGAAGACATAGATCAGCAGCACCACCACACCCACCAGGCCCAGGCTGATGATGGCGCTCAGGCGGCTTTGCGCCCGGGCGATCGCCAGCGTGGCCACGATGGCCAGGGTTGGCAGCACCACTTCGTAGAAGGTGGGGACTGCATTCCAGTCAATGCGCAGGTCAGCGACAAGGTTGAGGCTGACGGCGTAGATCACGACGCCAGCCGCGGCCAGCAGGGGAATGCTGATCTGGGTGGGGAAGGATGAGCCCTGCAAAGTACGCGTGCTCCAGCCGGCCAGCGCGTACAGTCCGTCCACCAGCCCGTCGAAGGCGCGGGCGCCGCTGACCTGGATGCCGGACGCGAACAGCTTGCGCACCCGCTCGCGCTGCGTGAAGATCAGCGCGCCCAGGGCAATCGCCAGCAGGCTGGTCAGGAAGATCGGCGTCCAGCCGTGCCACAGCGCCAGGTGCAGCTCCGCCGGCGCGGCCGTGATGGCCGCCACCGGGACGGCGAATAGCGTGTTCTCGATGGCGGTCAGGAAGAACGGGATCGCCGCGCCCACCAATGTGAGCGCCAGCACCGGCAGCACGAACAAGGCCGAGGGCGCGTGCTCGATCTTGGCCGCCTTGAGCGCAGGTTTGCGCCGCAGGAAGGCTTCCCAGAGGATGATCAGGCTGTAGGCCACGAACAGCGCACCAGCGATCACCGTCGCCGCCAGGCCAGCCCAGCCGAGCTGGGTTTGGCCGGATTCAATGAGTGCAAAGAAATTTTCCAGCAGCAACTCTTTGGCCAGGAAGCCAAAGGTGGGGATCAAGCCGGCCATCGAGATGGCTGCCAGGATGGCGGCCGCGCCCACGAGCGGCAGGCTGCGCGCCAGCCCGGCCAACTTGCGAATGTCACGCGTGCCGGTGGCATGGTCCACGATGCCGGCCACCATGAACAGCGGACCCTTGTAGAGCGCATGCGCCAGGATGCCGACCACGGCCGCAACTGTCGCCAGCTTGACGTCGAAGGCGAGCAACATCACCAGCACACCCAGTTGGCTCACCGTAGCGTAAGCCAGGATGGCTTTCAGGTCATAGTGGCGCAGCGCGATCACTGCGCCCAGCAGCATGGTGATGCCGCCCACGCTGAACAGCGCCCAGAACCACAGTGGGCTTTCAGCCAGAGCCGGGTGCAGCCGCGCCAGCAGGTACACGCCCGCTTTCACCATCGTGGCCGAGTGCAAATAGGCGCTGGCCGGCGTGGGCGCCGCCATGGCGCCGGGCAGCCAGAAGTGGAACGGGAACTGGGCTGACTTGGTGAACGCGCCTAGCAGCACCAACCCCAGCATGGGTACGAACAGTGCATGCCCGGTGAAGGTGTTGGGCGGCAGCGCCAGCAAGCCGCTGATGGAGTAGGTGCCGGCCATCTGGCCCAGCAGCACGAAGCCGCCCAGCATGGCCAACGCGCCGATGCCGGTCACCACCAGGGCGCGGCGGGCGCCTTCGAGCGCGTTGGAGTCGGTCAGTTTGAAAGAGATCAGCAGATAGCTGGTAATGCTGGTGCCTTCCCAGAAGACGAACAGCGCCAGCAGGTTGTCGGCCCACACCAGCCCCAGCATGCTGGCCATAAAAAGAAACAGCAGCGCGTAGAAGCGGCCCAGCGTGCTGGCCTTCTCGAAGTAGTAGCCGGCGTACACGGCGATGGCTGTGCCCATGCCGGCAATGATGAGCCCGAAGAACAGGCCCAGCCCATCCAGCCGCAAGTCCAGCGCAAGCCCCAAGGCCTGCGACCAGCTGTAGTGCTCGTTCAGCGTGATACCCTGGCTCACCGGGCCAAGCTGACCCAGCAGCCAGGCGGTGACGGCGGCCGGCGCCACAGCGGCCAGCCAGCCGGCATGGCGCCAGCGGTGCGGCCGCAGCAGCCACAGGATGGGGCCACTAACGGCCAGGAGGGCGAGTAGGTTTGTCAGCATGCTTCCATTGTAGGGTAGCTCGCAGGTGACGCCGCCCCCGGAAGTGGGCGGCTTCACAACGAATGTAGTCCCTGCCTTTTCTGTATGAGATTGGCTGCGCCCCAAAGTGCGGACGTCCATCAAACAACAAGGCCGCCCGGCGATACTCGGCGGAAAGTGTCCCTCTGGGGCACAGTACGTCAGTAAAACGTCGTGGCGGCCTTTGCCAACGGTGACGATTGGTTGGGTAACGAGCTAATAAGTGAAATCAATCACTTGTTGCTATGCTAACAAACCCACTACCGCTTTGTCAAGCAGAGCTGTATTTGCCGCAATGCGGCCCGTGCCTTATGATTGCCTTCCTATGAGCACACTTTTGGTACGCAATGCCACGTTGATGGCCACGATGGATGAGCAACGCCGCGAGCTCAAAGACGCCGGCTTGTTCATCCGAGATGGCTTCATTGAACAAGTTGGCCCCACAGATGAGCTGCCCACCCAGGCAGACGAGGTGCTCGATCTGCGCGGGCATATCTTGCTGCCCGGCCTGGTCAATACGCACCATCACTTCGTCCAGATCCTGACCCGTGCCGTGCCCGCCGCCCAGAATGTGAATTTGTTCAACTGGCTCACCACCCTGTACCCCATCTGGGCTCGCCTTACGCCGGACGACGTCAAAGTTGCCACCCGCACTGCGCTGGCCGAGCTGGCGCTCTCCGGCTGCACCACTGCCTCAGACCACTTGTATATCTATCCGAATGGCGCCAGGCTGGACGACCAGATCGAGGCCGCTTTGCAAATGGGCCTGCGCCTGCAAGCCTCGCGCGGCTCCATGACCCTCGGCGAGAGCCAGGGCGGGCTGCCGCCCGACAGCGTCGTGGAAACCGACGCCCAGGTGCTGGCCGAGAGCCGCCGCCTGGTCGAAACCTATCACGACCCCAAGCCCGGCGCGCTCATCCAGGTGGTGCTGGCGCCGTGCTCGCCCTTCAATGTTTCGCCTGACCTGATGCGCGAGACGGCCAAGCTGGCCCGCCACTACGGCGTGCATATGCATACCCACCTGGCCGAGACGCAGGATGAAGAGCAATATACGCAGCAGCACTACGGCATGCGTCCGGTGGCCTGGATGGAGACGATGGACTGGCTCGGGCCGGACGTTTGGTATGCCCACTCGGTGCATGTCAACGATGCCGAGATCGCCCAGTACGCCCAGCACAACTGCGGCGTGGCCCACTGCCCCTCGTCGAACATGCGCCTGGCCTCCGGTATCCCGCCCGTGCTCAAGATGCTCAACGCCGGCGTGCGCGTCGGCCTGGGTGTGGATGGCTCGGCCAGCAACGACAGCTCGCACCTGCTGGCCGAGGTGCGCCAGGCCATGCTGCTGGCCCGCCTGGATGCCGGGCTGCGCGGCGCCTCGCTCTCCGGCGAGGATACCCCGCCGCTGATGACCGCCCGCACCGCGCTGGAGCTGGCCACCCGCGGCGGTGCGGCCGTGCTCGGCCGCACCGACATCGGCTCGCTGGAAGTTGGCAAGTGCGCCGATTTCTTCGCCGTCGATCTCCACCAGCTCGGCTATGCCGGCGCACTGCATGACCCGCTGGCCGCCCTCGTCTTCTGTGCCCCGGTGCAGGCTGACTACACCGTGGTCGGTGGCCGCTTCATTGTTAAAGACGGTGAGCTGCAAACCGCCGACCTGCCCGTGTTGGTAGAGCAGCACAACCAGGCCGCCATGCGCCTGGTCAATGGTTAGTATGGCGCGCAAGATCGCCGTAGTGGCCGTGGGCGGCAACGCCCTCATCCAGCAAAAGGGTAAAGAAAGTATTGCTGACCAGTACGCCGCGGCCAGCCAGACCATGGGCTACGTGGCCGAAATGATCCAGGACGGCTGGGATGTTGTCGTGACCCACGGCAACGGCCCGCAGGTCGGCTTCGCTCTGCGCCGCTCCGAGCTGGCCGCGGCGGAACTGCCGCCCGTGCCGCTGGATTATTGCGGCGCCGAGACGCAGGGTTGGATCGGCTACATGTTTCAAAAGGCGCTCAATAATGTTTTTGCCCAGCGCGGCATCGCCAAACATGCCGCCACAGTGGTGACCCAGTGCCTGGTGGATGCGGCTGATCCCGCCTTCGGCCAGCCGACCAAGCCCATTGGCTCGTTTGTGGACGAGGCCGCCGCGCAGGCATTACGCGCCCAGGGCAAGCACGTGATCGAAGATGCCGGCCGCGGCTGGCGCGAGGTCGTCGCTTCCCCGCAGCCGAAAGAGATCGTCGAGGCGCCCGCCATCAAGCAGCTGATCGAGAGCGGCTTCATGGTGGTGGCTTGCGGCGGCGGCGGCATCCCAGTCGTCAAAGAGGGCGGCGAACTCAAAGGCGTGCCGGCCGTGATCGACAAAGACTTTGCCTCCAGCTTACTGGCGGGCGAAATTGGCGCTGAATTGCTGCTCATCTCCACCGGAGTGGAGCAGGTGGCCCTGCACTACAACACACCCCAGCAGCGCTGGCTGGACCGCATGATGGTGGCCGAGGCCAAGCAATATATAGAAGAGGGCCACTTCGCCGCCGGCAGCATGCTGCCCAAGATCCAGGCCGCCGTGCGCTTCCTGGAGGCGGGCGGGGCGCAGGCGCTGATCACAGACCCGCCTAATATCGCCCGTGCCCTGCGCGGCGAAACCGGCACCTGGCTGCGCCACTAGCCCCGCGCAGGATGCAGGTTTGCGGGTTTAATCGCATAATTCACTCACGAAAGCTATGATGGCCCCCACCTATTCGATCGTGGTTCCGTTGTTCAACGAGTCCGCCAGCTTGCCGGAGTTCATTGCCCGCACCACCGCGGTGATGGAAAAGACCGGCGAGCCGTGGGAGCTCATCATGGTGGATGATGGCTCGCGTGACAACACCGCCGAGATCCTGCTGCAGCACGCCACGGCCGCCGACAATATCCGGCCGGTGCTGTTCGCCCGCAACTTCGGCCACCAGATCGCCGTCACCGCCGGCATGGATTACGCGCGCGGAGCGGCCATCATCCTGATCGATGCGGATCTGCAAGACCCGCCTGAGGTCATCCCTGAGCTGATCGCCAAGTGGCGTGAAGGCTTCGAGGTCGTATACGCCGTGCGCCGCCAGCGTGAGGGCGAGAGCTTCTTCAAGAAGTTCACCGCGTCCGCCTTCTATCGCCTGATCAACCGCATCACCGATATTGAGATCCCGCTCGACACCGGCGACTTTCGCTTGATGGACCGCAAGGTGGTGGATGTGCTCAACCGCATGCGTGAGCACCATCGCTTCCTGCGCGGCATGTCGGCCTGGGTCGGCTTCCGCCAGATCGGCGTGCCGTATGATCGGGCGGCGCGCTTCGCCGGCGAGACCAACTACACGTTTGGCCGCATGGTCAAACTGGCGCTGACCGCCATCACGGGTTTCTCGTTCTTCCCGCTGCAAGTGTCCACATACGTGGGCTTCGTCTCGGCTGCGTTGGCTCTGCTTGCCATCCCGCTCGTTATCGTCCTGCGCGTCATGGGCAGTCAGGCCTTCACCGGCCAGGCCACCGCGCTCATCGCGGTGCTGTTCTTCGGCGGCGTGCAACTGATCTCGCTCGGCATCGTGGGCGAGTACATCGGCCGCCTGTACGATGAAGTGCGTGGCCGCCCGCTGTATATCTTGCGCAACAATCCAGACGAACCGGTCAAGAAGCGATAGTTAGCTGTCAGCGATTAGCTGTCAGCTGTAAGCCCCCGTCATTGCGAGGACTGCCCAACATTGCATGTCATGCAATGTTGGGTTGACGAAGCAATCTGGGTTTCACGCTGCCGCCTAACTAACTCGCGCGCTACATAGAAGACCTGCCAGCAAGGATCCTTCGCTGATAGTGCCTCGGCGGTCTGGTGTGTGACTGTATCTACCCGCTCAGGATGACACGGTGTGTAGGGGCGTATGTTGCTTTGATGCGTAGCGTGTGCGCCCTATGTGTGCATCCCGAGCGAAGCGAGGGATCCTCGCTGTCGCCTAACTAGCTCACGCGCTACATAGAAGACCTGCCAGCAAAGATCCTTCGCTGATAGTGCCTCGGCGGTCTGGTGTGACTGTATCTACCCGCTCAGGATGACATGGGACTGTGTAGGGGGGCGCAGCATGCTGCGCCCCCCTACATGTTTTCCCTCCACGGCTACAATAGCAAGCATCCCTGCTTATGCTTCAGCTCCCATTGCCCACTGACCTCGTCCTCGTCTGCATCCTGCCCAGCCCGCGTGACATGGAGATCGCCCGCACGTTGGGCTGGTATCGCATCCCGCTGGTCAGCGGCCCGCACATCATCGCCGCTGACCATTTAGCCTTCTACCAGCCCGCCAGCTTCGGCAGCCGCAAATGGTGCATCGAATACACCGCGCCCCTGGCCGGCTATGAGCTTGTGCTGCGCCGTGACCTGTTCAAAGATGAGCCTGAGCACCCGCGCGCCATGAACGAGTACTACAAAATGCAGCTCGGCAGCCTGCAGGCGCTGCCGCGCCCCATCCCGGCTGGCGAGTGGAAACGCATTACCTTCTTCTACACCACCGGCGAGCTGCTGCAGGCCGCCGACACCATCGCTGACTTGCAGGTACCCTCCGAGCAGCGCGGCGTGCTGTACCGCTCGATCCGCGAAAAAGCCATCGCCGAACAGGGTTACGACACCCGCACCACGCCGGACCTGCCGGTGGATCTGGACCTGCTGGCGCTCTTCGCCATCCGCGAGAGCGGCGAGATGTATTTCGGCACGGACGAGGCTGCCTGATGCTGGTGCTGTTGCCGGTCGTCCTGCTGATCGTTACGCTGCTGGCCCTGGTGGGCCTGCAGCGCTGGCGGCCTGCCTTCAAGTCGTACTGGTTTGTGGCCATGGGCGGCGCCCTGGCCGCCGCCCTGGTGGTGCTGGGCCTACGCTTCAGTTTGCCGCAGGAGGCCAGCTTCCCCGGCTGGCGCCTCGCGGAAGGCTTGGAGTTCCCCTTCACCCTCGTGCTCGACCAGCACTCCTGGCCGCTGGCCTTGACCTTGCTGGTTCTGTTGTTGGCGCATCTGCTGGGCAGCGTGCGCCGCGCTTCGGGCGTGAGCTGGCCCATTTGGATGCCCGCCTTGGCTGCGGCCGGCGCGGGTTTGCTGGCGATCACCGCCGGCGATCTGCTGGCCGCCGCGCTCACTCTGTTCCTGCTCGATATCCTGCTGTACGCCTTGCACAGTTCGGTTGCCCCGGAAGGGCGGGAGGCCGCGCTGCTGGAGCAGTTTGCCTTCAATGTGGGCAGCGTGCTGCTGGTGCTGGCCGCCTGGGCCACACCGCCTTCGTACGCTGGCCTGGCGGCCATCTTCCTGATCGCGGCTGGCGCCATGCGCCTGGCGGTGGCCTCTGGCCCGCACGAGGGCACCAGCCAGCCCATGCCGGCCTTCGTCGGCATGTTGCGGGCCGTGCCCCTTGCGGCGACCCTGGCCTTCTTGCAGCGTGGCCAGCCTCTTAGCGGGGTCATGTTGCATATTGGATTGTTCGTCACCTTGCTGGTGGCGTTGCGGGCGGGGCTGCGCAGCCTTTCGGCAGATGCCCCGGTGCACCACTTGTATCAGTGCCTGGCTGCGTTGGCGCTGGCGGCTGCAATCGCTGGTGCACCATCAGCCGTTCTGGCTTTTGGTCTCATGCTCTTATTCGCCAACGGCATTGTGCGCTTGGCTGCCCGTTATTCACGAGCGCGCCTGCCCTTGCTTGCAGTGGCCGCCTTGCTGTTGTGTGGTTTATGGTTCACCGCTACTCAAGGCGTAGGTGGGTTGTATAGCGCGCCAGTAAGCCCATTGATGTTTGCGTTCTTGTCGCTGCACGCCATTGCGCTGCTGGCTTTGCTGCAACGCTCTAGCGAGCCGGTGCAGCCCCCCGAACCGGATGAACCCTGGACGCTGGCCGTGGAAAGCATCGGCACAGCCCTGCCCGCAGCCATGTTGCTGATCGTAGGCCTGCTGCTGCCCACAGCAGGGCAAGGCCCGCTGTGGGCTGGCCCCGTCGTGCTGGGTTTGCTGGCCGTGTTCTGGGTCGTACGCCGCCAGCTACAGCGCAGCGGGCGCAGCCTGCTGCCGCCGCACCTGCGTTTGCCGCAGGTGCAGTTACCCCCCGCTCGCCGCGTGGCGGCGGCCCTCTCGGCTGCGCTGGGCGGCGGGTTGCGCCTCTTCAGCAGTTTGCTCGAGGGCGAAGCTGGCCTGCTGTGGGCTCTGCTGGTGATCGCTTTGCTGATCTCGATCGCATCGCAAAGTGGGTTGGCGGGCGGATGAGCGACTTTACCGGAACCCTGGTGGTCCTGCTGTTGCTCATCACTGCCTTGTATATGCTGGTGAACCAGAATTGGCGCTGGGCGATCGCCGCGCTGGGCATTCAATATATCTGGGCATTCTTGCTTGTGATCCCGTCGTGGCCGGCGGAGTTGGCCGTGGTCAAACTGGTCACGGGCTGGATCGCCGCTTCTGTGCTCGGCCTGACGCGCCTCAACCTGCCGGAGACGCCGCCAGCAAGCGGCAGCGTGCCCTCCGGCATCGCCTTCCGCTTGCTGGCGGCGGGCCTGGTGGTGCTGCTGGTGCTGGGCGCGGCGCCGCGCCTGGCCGAATGGTCGCGTGCCTTTGACATTTACCAGGCCTGGGGAGGCCTGCTGCTGATCGGCATCGGGCTTATGCAGATCGCTCTGCGCTCCGGCTTCTTTCGCAGCGCGCTGGGCCTGCTTACCTTGTTTGCCGGTTTTGAGATCCTGTATGCCGCGGTGGAGGCCTCGACCCTGGTAACGGGCCTGTTGACGGCTGTCAATCTGGGCATCGCCCTGGTGGCTTCGTATTTGCTGATCGCACCCACGCTGGAGGCTGAGGAATGAGTTCCGCATTCCTGTGGGCGGTGCTGCCTATCGCCGCCGGCGCGGCCATGCTGCTGTATCGTCGCAAGGATGACACGCCGTTGTATCTTGCGCTCGGGTTGAGCGCCGTGTTGACCTGGATCGCATGGCAATTCCCGATCGATGCGGTGCTTCAGCTTGGCTCGGTTTCGTTCGAGATCACGCCTACGCTGGTCTTGCTGGGGCGCAATTTCACCCTGGGCGAGACGCAACGTTTGCTGCTCACGTTCATGTATGCGGCCCAAACCTTCTGGCTGCTGGGCGCCTTTATCACGCGCCCCGGGCGGCTGTTCCCCGGCCTGTCATTGATCGCGGTGGGGTTGTTCATGGCGGCGCTGGCCGTGCAGCCGTTCTTGTATGCCGCCCTGTTGTTGGCGGCGGCCGTGCTGGTGTGGGTGCCGCTGCTGGTGCCGGCCGGCCGCCAGCCGGGCCGCGGCGTGCAGCGCGCTATCGTATTCAATCTGTTCGCCGTGCCATTCATCCTTTTCACCGGCTGGCTGCTCACCGGCGTGGAAGCCACGCCCGGTAACTTCGGTCTGGTGTTACGCGCCGGCTTGCTGCTGGCGCTGGGTTTCAGCTTCCTGCTGGCCGTGTTCCCCTTCCACAGCTGGATGCCGATGCTGGCGCAGGAGACCCATCCGTATGCGCTGGGTTTCCTGATGTTCTTCCTGCCCGCGGTGTCTTCGCTGTTCCTGCTGAGTCTCATCGAGCGTTACGTCTGGCTGCGAGAGAACCCGGCGGTCTTCCAGATCCTGTTGGCCGCCGGCAGCCTGGGCGTGCTGCTGGGGGGTGCATGGGCTTCGCAGCAGCGCCATCTCGGCCGCCTGCTGGCCTTTGCCTGCATGGTTGCCACCGGCGGCCTGCTGCAGGCCATTGGCCTGGGTGATGCCACCGGTTTGCATACCTTCTTCGCCCTGCTGTTGCCGCAGGCCTGGGTGCTGTGGGCGCTCTCGGCCTGCCTGGCCGTGCTGGCCCGCCACACGCCCAGCCTGCAACTGGAGGAGCTCGGTCCGGCGTTGCGCCAGCATCCCTTGCTGGCCTTCACCAGCGTGGCCGGCCTGTTCGCCCTGGCCGGGCTGCCGTTGCTCGGCCCGTTTGCGGCTCACCTGGCGATTTGGAGCGGGCTGGGCTTGCAGTCCGTAGCGCTGCTGGTGCTCTCTCTGCTGGGCAGCCTGGGTTTGCTGGCGGCGGGCTTGCGCTTGCTCTACGCCTGGCTCAGCGCGCCGGCCCCGGCTCCGCAGAGGGGCGAATCCCAGCCCCGAGGCGACTTTCCCAACCCTTACATCTGGGCTTTCTTCATCATCTGGGGCGTGACTCTGCTGGGCTACGGGCTTTTGCCCTCATTTTTGGCCCCGGTGCAGCGCCTGGTTCTCATGTTTCCCCAATTACTCCAATAATTGTCCGAAGCTATAATCACGGCCATGGAAAAAGAGCAGCTTGAAAAGAAGGTGCAGTGGCTGGATGAAGAACGCCGCAAAGCCATTACCGAAAATGCAGAGCTAAAAAAGCGCCTCGAGGTGCTGGAGCGCAGCCTTTTGCGCTCCCAGAAGACCAGCGCCAACCGCTCCGAAAGCAAGGCCAAGGTAAAGTCCCTGGCTGACCAGGTTGCTGAGCTTGAGACCGAACTCAAAAGCCAGGGAAGCCAGTTCAAAGAGCAGATCCTCGAGATCAGTACCCAGCGCAAAGCGCAGGACAAGACCTTGGCGCAGGAGCAAAAAGGCATCGCCAAGGTGCTGGATGATTTCCGCAAGGAGATCAGCGATCTGCAGGCGCTGCGCAAGGGCCTGAACGAGCAATCCCAAACCGTGCTGAAGCTCAGCGGCACCGTGGAGCGCCTCGAAGAGGCCGTGACCGAGGTCGAGCGCGGTGAAGAGCAGCGCGCCAAGATCGCCAAGAATATTGAAAAGAACAGCCAGCAGGACATCAAGCGCCTGACCGAAATGCATGCCGAGGTGGCCGCCCTCATCACCCGCCTGGATACGGCCGCCAAGCGCACCGAACTGATCTTGGATGGACAGCGCAAGGTAGACAAGCGCGTGGACGAGGTCTTCGAGGCCGAGGAGCAACGCAAGCAGACTCAGGTAATTTTCCTGGAGCAGGCCGGCGTGCAAGAGGAAGAACGCAAGCGCACCATGAAAGAGTGGGGCAAGCGCTTTGAGCTCGTGGAAGAGCAGTCCAACTCGCTCATGCGTCACCTGAAAGAACTGGAAACTACCGACCTGGCCGTCAAGCGCGCTCAGCGTTCCTTTGATGAGCTGGTCGAGAAGATCAACCGCCGCGTCAATGAGCTGAGCGAGATCCAGCGCCTGGGCGAGCAGCGCTTCCGCCAAGAATGGTCTACCTTCCAGGCCGATTCGCAGAAGCGCTGGGCCAACTTCACCCTGACGAACGAGGAGCAGCTACGCGAAGAGACGCGCCAGCGTGAGAAGCTGGTGGACCAGATCACTGCGCTGGAAGACAACCTGCGCGAAGTGCAGGATACGCTGCAGCACCTCACCGACCAGTCAGAGCGCAATTTGCAAACCATCCTCGAGATGGCGCGCGATGCGCTGGCCGAGAACGAGCGCTTCATTAGCAACCAGCGGTAAACCTAGTGTGGCTGCGCATAGTTGGTTGATCCATTCCCGTTGGGATGAATTCAGTATTGAATCAGTAGGGGCGGGTCTAAGACCCGCCCCTACACAAACCCGTGTCATCTGACCGGGTTTATCAATCCCCGCCCGATCGCTTAACCCCGTGTCATTCTGACCGGGTTTGTCAGTCCACACCAGACTGCCGAACCCAGACCAGGGAAGAATCCCCTGCTGGCGCATCTTCCAAACGGGTGCATGTGCTTCCTGCGCGCAATGTAGGAGTGCCGGTCTCTAACTCAAGCGCAATATAGAAGACGTGCCAATAAGGATCCTTCGCTGGTGGTGGGTCGGCAGCCTGGTGTCACTGTATTTACCCGCTCAGGATGACACGAATGAAGTTCTTGCCCCTCGTGCCATACCCCAAGCCCGTGTCATTCTGACCAGTTTGTCAGTCCACACCAGACTGACGAACCCAGACCAGGGAAGAATCCCTGCTGGCTAATCTTCCAAGCAGCGCGTGGATTTTCATGCGCAGTATGCTGCGCCCTTGTTACTCAAGCGCAGCATAGAATACTTGCCAATAAGGATCCTTCGCTGGTGGTGTGTCGGCGGTCTGGTGTCGCTGTATCTACCCGCTCAGGATGACACGATGAAAGAAGTCGCTGCTCCTAGCGCTTGCGCATCAGCCGTGTCACCAGGCTGTCGAGCTCTTCATCGGAATAATAAAAAACAGTGATACGTCCGCCCTTGCGGCTGTGCTGCAAATTCACCTTGGTGCCCAACGCATCGCGCAGCTCGTCTTGCAGGTTGCGGATCTCGGCGCTCTGACCAGCCTTGCTGGTCTTCTTGGGCTTCACACCGCGCAGCTTGCGCACCAGCTCTTCGGTCTGGCGCACGTTCAGGCTCTGGCCCACCACCGTGCGCAACGCCGCGTTCTGGGCCTGCGCGGCGTCCAGGCTCTTGAGGGCGCGGGCGTGGCCCTCGCTAATGTCTTCGTTCAGCAGGGCTTTCTTCACCGCCTCGCTCAGCTCCAGCAGCCCCAGGGTATTGGTGATCGCCACGCGGCTCTTACCCACTCGGCGGGCGATCTCCTCGTGCGACATGTTGAACTCGTTATGCAGCTGCAAGTACGCCTCGGCCGACTCAAGCGGGTTCAGGTCCTCGCGCTGCACGTTCTCGACCAGCGCCAGCTCCACCAGATCCTGGTCGTCGGCCTCGCGGGGCACCACCGGCACCGTGGCCAGACCGGCCAGCTTGGCGGCCTGCAAGCGGCGTTCGCCGGCGATCAACGTAAACTTCCCGCCGCCCTCGTCCTTGACGATCAGCGGCTGGATGACGCCATAGGTGCGGATCGAATCGGCCAGCTCGGCCAACTGCTCCTTGGCAAAATGCGTGCGGGGCTGGTGCGGGTTGGGGCGGATGGCCGAGACAGCCACCTGCTGCACATCGCTGGGTTTGATGGCGCTCTCAGACGGAATGAGCGAGTCAAGCCCGCGGCCCAGACGAGATTTCTTCATGTCACGCGCTCACGGCAACCTGCACGCCGTCTCCTTCCAGCAGTTCCTGCGCCAGCTCGCGGTGCGCTTCAGCGCCCGGCGAGTTGGGGAAATAGGCAATGATCGGCAGGCCGTGGGATGGCGCTTCGGCCAGGCGGATGTTGCGCGGTATCACCGCTTTGAAGGTCTCATCCTTGAAGTGGCTGCGCACCTGGCTCACCACTTCGTCCGAGAGGCGCGTGCGGTTGTCGTACATCGTCAGCAGCACGCCGCGCACGCGCAGCCGCGGGAACAGCGCCTTGCGCACGCGCTCGATGGTGCTGAGCAGCATGCTCAGCCCCTCGAGCGCCAGGTACTCGCACTGCACGGGGATGATGATGCCGTCTTGCGCCGCCACCATCCCGTTGAGGGTCAGCAGGCCCAGCGAAGGCGGGCAGTCGATCAATATGTAGTCATATTTGTCTTTGAGCGGGGCCAGCGCCTCGCGCAGCTTGTTCTCGCGGGCCAGCTCGTTCACCAGCTCCACCTCGGCCCCAGCCAGCGCCGGGCTGGCCGGCAGCAGCGAGAGTTTGAGCTCGGGGCTGATCAATATGCTCTCGGCTGCTGAGCGCAGGCCCATGATGGCTTCGTAAGTTCCGCTCTTGACCTCGGCCTTGTCGATCCCCAGGCACGAGGTGGCGTTGGCCTGCGGGTCAAGATCCACCAGCAGCACGCGCTGGCCAAAGTGGGCCAGATAGGCGCCCAGGTTGATGGTGGTCGTGGTCTTGCCCACACCGCCCTTCTGGTTCACGAGGGTGTAGATGCGCGCCATTAGGCCGCCGCCTCCGCCAGCAGATCGTAGAGTTTGTCCTGGGTGGGGATGCCGGCCAGGCCGGGCCGCGTCACGGAGTGGGCGGCCACCTGGGCGGCCAGGGCCGCTGCCTGCAGCGGTTCGCCGCTGCGCTGCAGTTGCAGCAGGAAGGTGGCGGCGAACACATCGCCCGCCCCAGTGGGGTCAACTTCTTCGACGGTGGGCGTCTCGATGCGGGTCGCTTCGCCCTGGGTGTACAGCGTAGCGCCGGCCCTGCCTTCGGTCACCAGCAGGATCGGGCACAGGGCCGCCATGCTGTCAATCCGGGCCTGGTCGCCGCCTATATCTTCTAGTCCTAGAATACAAGCGTCCAGCCGGCTGAGCACTAGCTCGGCCTCGAGCCAGTCGGCGGGCTGGACGCGGCCGTCGGCGTCCCATTCGCGCAGCCAGCCCTGCGGGGTGGCGCCGCGCAGCGCATCCGGATAGTAGCTCAGGATGCGCGGAGAAACTTCCTGCGCCACCGGCGCCAGATGCACAATGCCGGCGCTGCGCCAGGCTTCGGGCACATGATGAAAGTCGATCTCGGGTGCTTGGTGCAGAATGCGCTGGGTGCGTGCGCCGTCACTGTAGGTGTTCTCGAAACGGGTGCTGTACTCGGCGCCGATGTTGAGGATGGCGATTCCGTCCAGTGCGTCGGCGGGCAGCTCTTCGCCCCAGGCGGTGAGGATGCCGGCCCGCAGGCCGAACGCACGCGCCGTCAGGGCCGCATAGGCGGCCGAGCCGCCGATACGCGGCCCTGACGGCGTATCGTCGATGGTGATGTGCCCGATGGCCAGATAATCCACCGGCTCCATGCGCTTGTTGAAGAGCATGGCGGGATTATATCGTTGACCAACCGACTAATTGATTAGTCGACTAGTCAATTAGTCAAACACTTGCCACAAAGCTGGCAATGATCTTGTTGAACTCAGCCGCCTGTTCCAGATTGGGCACATGCCCGGCCTGCGGAATGATTTGCAGTTGGCTGTTGGGGATGGCGGCTGCCATCGCCTCGGCCTCGCTCTTGGGGATCACCTGGTCTTCCTCGCCGTGCACAACCAGCGTTGGCACGCTGATTTGGCTCAGCAAGGGCGTCGAGTCCGGGCGGTCACGCATGGCGGTCAGCGCCATCACCACACCTTCGGTCGTGGCCCCGGCCATGATGGCTTTGAGCTCCTCGGCCGTCTGCGGCTGGGCATCGTAGTTGCCGGGTGCCAGCAACTTGGGAAACATGCCCTCGCCGGCCGGGGCCGGGCCTTGTTCCTGGGCCGTGGCGATCGCTTTGTCGCGGTTGGCTTTGGCCTCAGCGCCATCCGCCCCGGCCCGGGTGGAAAGCAGCATCAGGCCGCGCAGGCGCTGCGGGTACAGGCGGGCGATTGCCAGGGCGATGTAGCCGCCCATGGAGAGCCCGCCTACCACCGCCGGGCCGCTGATACCGTGGGCATCCAGCACGGCCATGCAGGCATGGGCCAGCTCGTCTACGGAGTGGGGCGGGGGTGCGGCTGGGCTGCTGCCGAAGCCCGGCAGGTCAGGCGCCAGGATCTGGCCTGCATCGGCCAGCCCGTGCAGCTGGGGCTGCCACATGCGGCTGGTGAAGGGGAAGCCGTGGATGAGCAGCACCGGGGTGCCGGTACCGCTGCTTTGTACGTGCAAAAGGGGGATTTTTGTGTCAGCCATGCCGAAAGTGTAAGCTATTTTGCCAAAAAATCAAAAATCGTACTGAAAATATAAGAATTTATAAATTGGGTATTGACAAAATCTAAAGTCAAGTTTATTATTCCTGCAATTAAGGAGCTAAAAATGTTTATTTCTTTTCTTTCTCGTTTCAAATTCTTCTTCTAAAGGCACTACGCTTCATGATCCACTCAGAAACGCAGGCCCAAAAGGGCTGGCAGCGCCCCTTCTTCCAGGTGTGGATAGGGCAGGCGCTGTCGCTGTTGGGCAGCCAGCTGGTCCAGTTCGCCCTAGTGTGGTACCTCACCCGTGAAACGGGTTCGGCTACCGTGCTGGCCACCGCTACGCTGGTGGCCATGCTGCCCAACATCGTGCTTGGCCCGCTGGCCGGCTCGCTGGTGGACCGTGGTGTGCGCAAGCGCATCATGATCCTCTCGGATGCGGGCATCGCCATCGCCACGCTGGTGCTGGCGGCCCTGTTCGCCTTCGATGTCGTGCAGATCTGGCACATCTATGTGCTGCTCGGCCTACGCTCGCTGGGGCAGAGCTTCCACAGCCCGGCCTTCAGCGCCTCGACTTCGCTGATGGTGCCCAAAGAGCACCTGCCGCGCATTCAGGGCGTCAATCAAATGCTCAACGGCGGGCTCAGCGTGGTGGCCGCGCCGCTAGGCGCCTTCCTGCTGGAGTTCCTTCCCACCCAGGGCGTGATGGCCATCGACGTGGTTACGGCCACGATCGCCATTCTGGCTGTGCTGCCGGTGCGTATTCCCCAACCGGCCCCGACGCAGGCCGAGGCCAAGCCCGGCTTCTGGGCTGATTTCCGCGACGGCTTTTCCTATGTCATTACCTGGCCGGGTCTGATGCTCTTGCTGGGCATGTCCATGCTCATCAATGTGCTCTTCAGCCCCGCCATTTCATTGTTGCCATTATTGGTCACCCAGCATTTTGAGCAGGGTGTGATCCAGCTGGGCTGGTTGCAAGGCCTGTGGGGGCTGGGCATTGTGTTGGGCGGCGCGCTGCTGGGCGCGTGGGGCGGCTTCAAACGCCGCATCTACACTTCGCAGATGGGGCTGCTCGGTCTCGGTCTGGCCTTCGGCCTGATGGGCTTGCTGCCGCCGAGCGGCTTCATGTTCGCGCTGGCCTGCACCCTGCTGGCCGGGCTGATGCTGCCGCTGTCCAACGGCGCGTTCTGGGCTGTGATGCAAGCCACGGTAGACCCGGCCCGCCAGGGCCGCGTGTTCTCGCTGGTCATCAGTCTGGCCAGCGCCATGGCCCCGGTGGGCTTGCTGCTGGCCGGCCCGCTGGTGGATACCTACGGCGTGCCGCTGTGGTATCTGGTGGCCGGCGCTATCTGTGTTGTGATGGGCGTGTTCGGTTTCCTGATCCCGGCAGTGCGCGATCTGGAAGATGGCCGCCCCGAGCCGGCTGGCGCACAAGCCAGGAACCCGGCCTCGTAGTACACGTATATGTAAGCATTGAGGAGAGAGATGACCGAACAAGCAGATCCGATAGAGCAACAAAACTGGCAGCGCCGTTTCTTCACCATCTGGACGGGCCAGGCCTTTTCCATTCTCGGCAGCCAGCTGGTGCAGTTCGCGCTGGTGTGGTACCTGACCCGTGAAACCGGCTCGGCGGTCGTGCTGACCACGGCCACCTTGGTCGCGCTGCTGCCGAGCATCTTCATCGGCCCGCTGGCCGGTTCCTTCGTGGATCGCGGCAACCGTCGCCGCATCATGATGATCGCCGACACCAGCATCGCCCTGCTGACCCTGACCCTGGCGATCCTGTTCGCGCTGGATGTGGTCGAGATCTGGCATATCTATGTACTCATGTTCCTGCGCTCGCTGGGCGGCAGCTTCCACGGCCCGGCCATGGCGGCCTCGACCTCGCTGATGGTGCCCAAGCGCCACTTGGCGCGCATCCAGGGCATCAACCAGATGCTGGGCGGCGGTCTCAACATCATCGCCGCTCCGCTGGGCGCGTTGCTGCTGGAGCTGCTGCCGATGCAGGGCGTGCTGGCGGTGGACGTGGTGACCGCCATGCTGGCGGTGCTGCCGCTGTTCTTCTTCCAGGTGCCGCAGCCGGAGAAGCTGGCGGCCGGCGCCGAGCCGACCAGCTTCTGGCAGGATTTCCAGGCCGGTTTCCGCTACGTTTTCCAGTGGAAGGGATTGCTCATCATTCTGCTGATGGCGACCGCCATCAACTTCATGCTCACTCCAGCCGGCGCGCTCACTCCTTTACTCATCACGAAGTACTTCAATGGCGGGGTAAAGGATCTGGCGCTGTTCGATGCGGTGTTCAGTGTTGGGGTGATCGTGGGCGGCCTGGTGTTGGGCGCCTGGGGCGGCTTCAAGCGCCAGGTGGCCACCGTGCTGGTCGGCATCATCGGCATCGGCCTGTTCTCGTTCGTGGTGGGGGTGGTGCCGCCCAATGCGTTCCTGTGGGCGGTGGCCAGCATGTTCGGCGTCGGCATTGCCGTGCCGGTCACCAATGGCTCGTTGGGCGCCATCTTCCAGACCGCGGTAGACCCTGGCATGCAGGGCCGCGTCTTCACCCTGATCGGCAGCGTGGCTACGGCCGCCTCGCCGATCAGCCTCGTGCTCTCCGGCCCCTTGTCTGACCGCTTTGGCGTGCAGGCCTGGTACATGGCCGGCGGCCTGGTGTGCGCCCTCATCGGCGTGGCGGGCTTCTTCATGCGCCCGCTGATGAGCGTGGAGAAAGGCCACCCCAGCCAGCAGGCGGCTGCCCCCGAAGCCGCAACGGCTGGTTAACAAATTCGTTTGGTTAGGCAGGTAAGGAATGCGGATACGCTTGCGTCAGTTGATTAGGAGCAAGTGATCTCTGCACTTCTCTCCTCCCTTGAGATTGCAAACGGGCGCGGCGAGGCGCCCGTTTGCGCGTTAAAAATCGATCCACTGATGAACACAGATGAAAGCACATCTGGTTCATCAGATTTTGCATCTGTGTTTATCTGTGGATGCTTATGAAACTGAAATTTGCTCAATACTGATCGGCAGCGCGGCCGGGCTGGGCAGCAGCCGGCCCTGCATCGACCACGGGCCGGTCCAGGTGATCTGCACCGGCAGCACCTGCCCGCGCAGGCTGGCATCGCTCTGCACGAAGACCAGCTTGTTGGTCTCCGTGCGGCCCTTCCAGCGCCCGCGCACTTCTTCCTCGAACAGCACATTCACCATCTCGCCCATGTAGCGGGCGTTGATCTCGGTCAATATCTCTTCCTGCTGGCGGTCGAGCACCTTCAGGCGGCGCATCTTCTCGTCCTCGGGCACATCGTCCACCATGCGGCGGGCGGCCACCGTGCCCTCACGCGTGGAATAGCGCGCCAGGTGGGCCACGTCCAGCTTGAGCTCGGCCAGCAGCTGGCGCGTGCCCTCGAACTGGGCTTCGGTTTCGCCCGGGAAGCCGACGATGATGTCGGTGGCGATCGAGACTTGCGGAATGATGCGGCGGATGCGGGTCACTAGGGCGCGGTACTCGGCCACCGTGTAGCCGCGTTTCATGTTGGCCAGCACTTCGTCGTCGCCGGCTTGCACCGGCACTTCGATATGCGGCATCACTTTGGGCAGGGCGGCCACTGTTTCGAGCAGCTCGTCGCTCATCCAGTTGGGGTGCGAGGTCAGGAAGCGGATGCGCTCGATGCCATCTACCTCGCTGACATGGCGCAGCAGGGCAGGCAGGTTCGGGCCGTCCGGCACATCCTTGCCGTAGCGGTCGACGATCTGGCCCAGCAGGGTCACTTCCTTGACGCCCTGCGCAGCCAGCGAGCGGATCTCGGCCACGATCTCGCCCAGCGGTCGGCTGCGCTCGACGCCGCGGCGGTAGGGGATGATGCAGAAGGTGCAGGCGTGCGAGCAGCCGTATACCACGGGCACATGCGCGCTCACCAGGTTGCCGCGCTCCTCGGCTGGCAACACGAGATTTCCGTCCATCAGCTCGAAGCGTTGCTGGGTGTCTTGCAGTTCAATGTAGCGGCTGTCATCCTGGGTCAGGTGCGCCACCAGCGGGCCGGGGTCGGAGGGCGGCGAGAACACATCCACGAAGGGCAGGGCGGCGCGCAGTTTCTCCTGGCCTTTGACGCCCACCATGCAGCCCATCAGGTTGATGGTGACATCTGGCCGGGCTTGCTTGAGCGGCTTGAGCGAGGTGACCCGGCCCATGGCCTTGTCCTCAGCGCTTTGGCGTACCACGCAGGTGTTGAGCACGATCACCTGCGCATCTTCGATGACCGGCGTGGCCAGGTAGCCGAGCCGCTCCAGCGCAGAAGCCACCCGCTGCGAGTCGGCCACGTTCATTTGGCAGCCTTCGGTCCAGATGTGGTATTTCATGGAAGCTGATTATAGCCAAACTAGCCCATCAAAAAGACGCCTCGGATTCCCGAGGCGTCTTTGCGAGTGCGCAGCTTGCCTGCGCACGAAGCAATCCCCAAGCTACTCAGCGTACAGGTCGAGCGTCACGGTGTAGTCGGCATAGTCCACCGGTGCGGAGGCCAGCGGGTACGGGTTGACCTCCAGCAGGGTGACGGTGAATTCGCCAACGTTGGTCACGTTGGTATCGCCGCTGCTCATGTCGCCCAGGGTCAGCACCACCACGCGGGTGTTGTTGCCCTCCTGGATCGCGAATTGAGCCTGCACGAAGCCGGAACTCACGCAGATCGCATCCGCCGGGCAGCGGCTGTCTTGCACGATCTCCACAAAGGTCAAGACCGAGCCGGACTGCACGTCGTCCAGGCTCTCGCCCACGCGCATCTCCACCTGGCCGGCTTCGAATACGCGGTTGGGGGCGGCTGGGCTGCAGGCGGCTGCCAGCAACAGCAATGCGCTTAGCAAAACAATGCTTCGTTTCATAGATGACTCCTCATTCATTATCTATTATGAAAACGTTGTGCGCGCACCAAAGGTTCCGAATTCGTTCGGCCAACACTTAGTTTGTACTCAAGATAGCTGGATACAATCACTCAATGCGCATTCGTACCATCGGCCTTGGATTGCTCGGCCTCGCAGTATTGGCCGTGCTGGTATATCAAATTCCTTCGGTGAAAGAGCGTTTGGAGTGGCGGCTGGATCTGGCCCAGATCTTCGTTCGCAGCCGCCTCAACCCAGTGGGCGAGCTGCCGCCGCCCCAGATCGCCCAGAGCAGCACGCAGCCCGCGCCCACGCATACCCCGCCGCCGCCCACCGCCACGCCCGAAGCCAGCCCCACGCCGTTGCCGGCCAGCGTGCTGCTGCCGCCGCCGGCCCACATCACCCAGGGCCCCAACAACTGCGGCCCGGCCACGCTGGCCATGTACCTGCGCTTCTACGGCTGGGATGGCGACCAGTACACCATTTCAGATGAGATCAAACCTGTTTCGGCTGACCGCAACGTGAATGTAGACGAGCTCGACTACTACGTGCGCACGCGGGCGGGCTGGCTCAATACGTTGTTTCGCGTCAACGGCAGCCTGGAGCTGATCAAGCAGCTGCTCGCCGCCGGCATCCCGGTGATGGTGGAAAAAGGCCACACCATCGAGATCGATTATTTGTTCAACGACGACTACTGGAACGGCCACTATGCCCTGGTGACCGGTTACGACGACGCCACCGGTGAGTTCATCTTCCAGGACAGCTACAACGGGCCAGACCAGCGCATGGACTATGCCGAGTTCGATATGTGGTGGCTGCACTTCAACCGGGTCTACAACCTGGTCTACCGGCCTGACCAGGCCGCTGTTGTGGAGGGCATCCTGGGCTCCGATTGGGATGCGACCACCAACCGCCAGAATGCGCTGGCAGCTTCTGAGCTGGAGGTGCAGCAGCAGCCAGACAATGCCTTTGCCTGGTTTAACCTGGGCATGAACCAGACCTATTTTGCTGATTACAACAATGCCGTCGTTTCGTTCGATCAGGCTCGTGTGATCGGCCTGCCCATGCGCATGCTGCGCTACCAGTTCGGCCCCTTCTTCGCCTACTATCACACCAACCGGCTGGAGGATCTGGAGCAGCTGGTCGACTACGCCTTGGTCATTACCCCCAACTCAGAGGATGTGCTGATCTGGCGCGGCTGGCTGTTCCACAAGCAGGGGGATGTGAACGGGGCCATCCAGCAGTTCCGTATTGCACAGCAAGCCAACCCCAAATCCTTCTACGTTGAGCAGGCGCTGACCTCGCTCGGCGTGCAGCCATAGAAAACAGGCGCAGCCGCGCGCTATCGGGCGTTCATTCGCTTATCGCGATCAGTTGATTTCCAGCAGAACGGCCTGCACTGCGCGGCGGTAGCGGTAGTTGCCGCTGGCCGCGTCAAAACTTTCGCAGGTGATGAGCGTGATCAGGTTATACGGGCTGTCACCCAGGGCGGTCAGGCTGCTGGGCAGCACCAGCTGGTTGCTGCGCACTTCGTACACATAGGTGTAGCCATAGGCGCTGATGGTGAAGCGGTCGCCGTGCTGCAGGTCTTTGAGATCATGGAACGGCCCCGGGCGATTGTCTGCATTCCACACATGCGCAGTGAGCACACTGTTGCCTTCCCAGGTGGGGAAGCTGGTGCCATACAGATAGCCGGCCTGCGAAGACGACAGCCAGGATACATCCCAGCCATTGACGCCCTGCGGCACACCTACAATGTTGAGCTCCACACCCAGTTTGGGAATGCTCAGCACCAGGTCTGAGGCAGCATAGGCCAGCGCGGCCGGCTGCTCAGCCAGCCGGGTCACTGCGCCAGGCGCAAAGCCGGTAGCCGGCAAGGCCAGCTGGCCCAGGGTGAACAAGGACAGCAGCCGGGTCTGCCCGCACACATAGCCAGCCAGGCTGACCTCGGAACCCAGGGCGGCAAAGTCCGCGCCGTTGTGGCGGTGGTAGACCCGCTTGTTGTTGGTCACACCATCGAGCGGCCGGATGCACACCGTGAGCGGGGCAACGAACGCGCTGAGCTCGCCGCTGTCGCAGCGGATCGTGACGTCGAACACCACATCGTCCAGCGTGAACCCGAACATCCTGGAGCCGTCGTTCAGCTCCTCGATCTACAGCAGGCAGTCGGTCTGCCCCGCCGGAATGGCTACCGCGGGCACAGAAACGAGGATGCGCCCCAGAGTCAGCGAGGTGATGCCGGTGGCGGCGATCGGCGTGCTGACAAATTGCGTGGGAGTCGTGGGGGTGTGCGGCGGCGAAGACGGGATGAACATGGCGATGCCATCTGCATCCGGGTCGCCGCCGGCATTGCTGAAGTAGCCTGCGGCATACAGCACACCGTCGTAGAACGCGAAGTCCAGGGCCGGGTTGTTGAGCCCGCTGCCCGGGCCGCCCAGCGAAGACCACACGCCATTCTCGAACTTGGCAACATGATCGCCGTCAGGGTCGCCGCCCGCGTTGCTGAAGATGCCCGCAGCGTACAGCACGCCGTTGATCATGGCTACTTTGTATACATCGCCATTCAGGCCGGCGCCGAGCCAACCCCATGTGCCGCTCTGCAACTTGGCCACATAGTCGGGCCCGGGGCTCAATGTGCCTGCGTCGGTGAACTCGCCGCCGATGTAGAGCGCGCCGCTGTTGAACTCCATGTCGTACACGGTGAGCGACAACGCCGTGGCGGCTGAATTCAACGGCAGCCAGCTTGAGCCGTCGAACCGGCTGATGTAGTTGGCGTTCACATCCCCGCCGGCCGCGGGGAAATCTCCCGCCGCATACACAGAGCCGCCGGCGAACTCAATATCCCGCACCGTAGCGCCCGTGCCTATGCCCAGCGCGCTCCAGGTGCTGCCGTTGAACATGGCGATGTAGCTGGCCGCCGCGATGCCGCCGGCGTTGATGAAATCGCCGCCAGCGTACAGGGTGCCGCTGTTGATCTCAATGTCGTGTACGTGGTTGTTGAGGCCGGTGTTGGCGCCGTTGAGCGAAGACCACACTGAGCCATCGAACTTGGCGATCGAATTGGCATTCGGGTCGCCGCCCACATTGCTGAAGCTGCCGCCTATATAGATGTATGTGCCGTCGTAAGCGATCGTGCGCACCAGCGCGCCCACGCCCAGGCCGCTGCCCAGCGCCACCCAGTTGCCGTTCTCCAACTTGGCAATTCCATCCGCGTTGGCGTCGCCGCCCGCATCGGTAAAGTCGCCGGCGATGTATAGATCGCCATTGATGATCTCGATGTCATGCACATCGCCGTTAAGCGGCGGGGTGCCGAGCGAGGTCCACGAGCCGCTGCCGGCGGCCAGGGGCGCGCGGGCCGCTGCGGCCGTGGCCGGCGCGGCCGCAGCCGGCGTGGGCAACATGGAAGCGAAGAGAGCAGACAGGATGAAAACTGTAAGCAGCTTGTGCATGACGCCCCTGAACATGAAGCTTAGTATAGGGGTTTCCTTTCGGCGTCAACGATGAGAAAGTTGGCCTTCCGCTATTAACCCTTTGTAAGAAAGGCTGGTATGTGCCTTGTGTATTCTTGACTGCCTAGTTTGCCCTTGTTAAAATGAGGGATAGGCAGCTTTAGCACTCTCGATGCGAGAGTGCTAAAAATTGCAAACGATGACCACGCAATCACTTAGCGAGCGCCAAAAGCTCATCCTGGGCCTGATCGTTCAGGATTACGTCGAAAGCACCCAGCCGGTTGGCTCCAAACGCCTGCTGGATCAGTACGCGCTGGATTTCAGCTCGGCCACCATCCGCAACGAAATGGCCGAGCTGACCGAAGCCGGCTACCTGCGCCAGCCGCATACCTCCGCCGGCCGCGTGCCCACGGAGGAAGGCTTCCGCTTCTTCGTCGGCGAGCTGATGGCCCGCCAGGAGCTGCCGGCTTCGCTGCGCCACACCATCAGCCACCAGTTCTACCAGGCCCGTCACGAGACGCAGCAGTGGATGAAGCTGGCCGCCTCTGTGCTGGCCACCCAGTCCCGCGCCGCCTCGCTCATCACCGCCCCGCAAACCCAATCCGCCCGCTTCAAGCATCTGGAGCTCATCCTCACCACCGGCCGCCAGGTGCTAATGGTGCTGGTGCTCGAGAACGGCCTGGTGCGCCAGCAGATGCTGGCGCTCAAGGACGCCGTGGACCAGGAGCGCCTCAGCAGCATGGCCGCCAAGCTCAACCAGCACCTGCGCGGCGCCACGCTCGAGAGCATGCAGCCGCCTGCGCCCGAAATGGGCGAGCTGGCCGGCGAGCTCTACAAGCTGGTGCGCGCCGAGCTGCAGAACACGCAGAGCCCGCTCACCGGCGAAGTGCTGCAAGATGGCCTGACCAACGTGCTGACCCAGCCGGAGTTCAGCGATGCCGACGCGGCCCAGCGCGCCTTGCGCGTTTTTGAGGAGCGCCCCATGCTGGCTGACCTGCTGGCGCAGACTCTCATGAACAGCGAGATCGGCGGCGTGCAGGTGCTCATCGGCGGCGAAGGCCGCTGGGAAGAATTGAATGATTTCTCGCTGGTGCTGGCGCGCTATGGCACGCCGAACGCCGCCAGCGGATACCTGGGCGTACTTGGCCCCATCCGCATGTCGTATGGCCGCGCCGTCTCCACAGTGGATTACGTCGCTGGCCTGCTGAGCGGCATGATGGCCGAAACCATGAGTACGCAGGACTGATAAGAGAATGATGGACGAAACAACACATACCCCCGAAGACACCCCGCATAGCGAAACCGCTGCTGACCTGGGCCTGCAGCAGGAACTGGCCGCCGCGCACGCCAAAGCCGCCGAGAACCTCGAAGGCTGGCAGCGCGCCCAGGCCGAGTTCGCCAACTACAAAAAGCGCATGGCGCGTGACCAGGAACTGCAAGAGGCCGAGGTGCGCGGCCGCGTCATCAAACGCTACCTGGAAATTGTGGATGACCTGGAGCTGGCGCTCAAGAACATGCCCGCCGGCGACGAGTGGGGCCAGGGCATCGAGCTGATCTATCGCAAGCTGCTCAGCTTCCTGGAGGCCGAAGGCGTCACGCGGCTGGAGCCGCTGGGCCAGCCCTTCGATGCCAACCTGCACGAAGCGGTTGTGCAGGAAGACAGTGATGAACACGAGAGCGGCACCGTAACCGAGGTGCTGCGTACCGGCTACAGCCTGGGCGAGCGTGTGCTGCGCCCGGCCGCCGTCAAAGTTGCAAAATAGCATTATTTGAGGAGATACAGATATGGCAAAGATCATTGGTATTGACCTGGGCACCACCAACTCCGTCGGCGCTGTCATGGAAGGCGGCGAGCCGGTGGTCATCCCCACCGCCGAAGGCGAGCGCATCGTTCCCTCCGTCGTCGCCATCAACAAGAATGGCGAGCGTCTCGTCGGCCGCCCGGCCCGCAACCAGGCCGTGGTGAACCCTGAGAACACCATCTACTCCATCAAGCGCTTCATGGGCCGCAAGTTCGATGACGCCGAGACTTCCAAAGCGCTCGAGGTTGTGCCCTACAAGATCCACCAGGCCAGCAACGGCGGCATCGAAGTTGAGATGGCTGACAAGCGCTACACCCCGCCCGAGGTCTCGGCCATGATCCTGGCCAAGATCAAGGCCGATGCCGAAGCCTACCTGGGCGAGCCCGTGACCCAGGCTGTCATCACCGTGCCGGCCTACTTCAACGATGCCCAGCGCAACGCCACCAAGGACGCCGGCAAGATCGCCGGCCTGGAAGTGCTGCGCATCATCAACGAACCGACCGCGTCCTCGCTGGCCTATGGCCTCGACAAGCAGAAGAACGAGATCATCGCCGTGTATGACCTCGGCGGTGGTACCTTCGATATCTCCATCCTCGATGTGGGCGATGGCGTCTTCCAGGTGCGTTCCACCAGTGGTGACACCTTCCTGGGCGGTGACGACTTTGACCAGCGCATCATTGACTGGCTGGCGGATGACTTCAAGTCCCAGAACGGCATTGACCTGCGCCAGGACCGCCAGTCCCTCCAGCGCCTCAAGGAGGCCGCCGAGAAAGCCAAGATCGAGCTTTCCTCGCTGCAGCAGACCGAGATCAACCTACCCTACATCACCGCCGATGCGGCTGGCCCCAAGCATCTGGTCACCAAGCTGACTCGCGCCAAGCTCGAGCAGCTCACCGAAGACCTCGTGGAGCGCACGCTCGGCCCGGTGCGCCAGGCGCTGAAAGATGCTGACCTCAAGCCGGCGGACATCAACGAAGTCGTGCTGGTGGGCGGCATGACCCGCATGCCGGCCGTGCAGGAAGCCGTCAAGAAGCTGTTCGGCAAGGACCCCCACAAGGGCGTCAATCCTGACGAGGTCGTCGCCGTGGGCGCCGCCATCCAGGCCGGCGTGCTGGGCGGCGATGTCAAAGACATCCTGCTGCTCGACGTGACTCCTCTGACCCTGTCGATCGAGACCCTGGGCGGCGTTGCCACCCCGCTGATCGAGCGCAACACCACCATCCCCACCCGCAAGAGCCAGGTGTTCTCCACCGCGGCTGATAACCAGAACCAGGTCGAGATCAACGTGCTGCAGGGCGAACGCCCCATGGCCGTAGACAACAAATCGCTCGGCAAGTTCGTGCTCGATGGCATTCCGCCCGCCCCGCGCGGCGTGCCGCAGATCGAGGTGACCTTTGATATCGATGCCAACGGCATCATCAACGTCACCGCTGCTGACAAGGCCACCAGCCGCAGCCAGCACATCACCATCACCGCTTCCTCCGGCCTCTCGGATGACGAGGTCGAGCGCATGCGCAAGGACGCCGAGTCCCACAAGGCCGAGGACGACAAGCGCAAGGAGCTGGTCGAGGCCCACAACACGGCCGATAGCGCCGTCTACACTGCCGAGAAGACCCTGAAGGACCTCGGCGACAAGGTGCCCGCCGCCAGCAAGCAGGAGATCGAAGACCTGATCGCCAAGACGCGTGCCACCCTGGGCGGCGAGGACGCCGCCGCCATGAAGTCGGCCACCGAAGCCCTGATGGAGCGCTTGCAGAAGCTGGGCGCTGAAGCCTACCAGGGCGGCGCAGGCCCGGCTGCCGGTGCCCCCGGCGGTGACGCTGGCAGCAGCGGCCCCGCCGACGGCGAAGACGTCGTGGACGGCGAGTTTAAAGAAGCCTAGGACAAGTGAGGAGTGAGCAGTGTTGGGTGAGCAGGAAGCCCCTGTTCTCCCAGCCTGTTCACTGGTCACTCGTCACTGCTCACTACTATGGCTGCAAAGCGTGATTATTACGAAACGCTAGGCGTTCCCCGCAACGCCACGGCGGAAGAGCTGAAAAGCGCCTTCCGCCGTTTGGCGCGCCAATATCACCCGGATGTCAACAAAGATCCCGGAGCCGAAGAGAAGTTCAAAGAGCTCAACGAAGCCTACGCCGTGCTCTCGGATGACCAGAAGCGCGCCGCTTATGACCGCTACGGCCATGCTGGCATGGACGGCTTCGGCGGCATGCCGGACTTCACCAACATTGACCTGAGCGATCTGTTCGGTGAGATGTTCGGCTTCCCCTTCGGCGGCCGCCGCACGCGTGACCGCAATGCGCCCCAGCGCGGCGCCGATCTGCAGTACAACCTGACCCTCGATTTTGAAGAAGCCGTCTTTGGCGTCGACAAGACCATCGAATTCACGCGGGACGAGATCTGCCACCACTGCAGTGGAGACGGCGCCGAGCCCGGCAGCAAGAAGCACACCTGCTCCACCTGCGGTGGGGCAGGTGAGGTGCGCCGGGCGCGTGCCACCCTGCTGGGCAACATGATCCAGGTCACCACCTGCCCTGACTGCCGCGGCACAGGTGAGCTGTATGACCAGGCTTGCAAGGTGTGCAGCGGCCGCGGCCAGGAGCGCAAGCAGGTGCGGCGTGAAGTCAAGATCCCGGCCGGGGTCGACAGCGGCAATCAGGTGCGCCTGAACGGCGAGGGCCAGCCGGGTGTTAACGGCGGCCCGCAGGGCGACCTGTACGTGGCGCTCAACGTGCGCAACCACAAATTCTTCCACCGCCAGGACAACGACATCCTTCTGGATCTGGACATCAACATCGCCCAGGCCACCCTGGGCGCCGAGGTTGAAGTGCCCACGGTGGACGGCCCGGCCATGCTGAATGTGCCGTCGGGCATCCAGCCTGGCAAGGTGCTGCGCATGCGTGGCAAAGGCGTGCCGCACCTGCGCGGTGGCGGCCGCGGCGACCAGATGGTGATGGTCAACGTAGCCATCCCCACCAAGCTCAACGCCGAGCAGCGCCAGCTGTTCGAGCAGCTGGCCGCCACCATGGGCACCGAGGTGCAGCCGCGTGAAAGCGGCTTCCTCGACAAGCTCAAGGACGCCCTGGGCGGGTAGCCTATGCCCGCAAGAAGGGCTGCACCGTAGGGCGCAGCATGCTGCGCCCTGTCTTTTTCTTGTCATTCCGAACCGAGCGAAGCGCGGGAGGAATCCGTACTCAGCCAGTTAATACTCCAACATATCTGAGGCACCTCAACCCGGCTCATAACGGATTCCTCCTCGGCTGCGCCTATGGCGCAGGCCTCGTTCGGAATGACAACAGGGGGTTTGCGCAAGCATCCACACTAGACCGCACCGCTCCCCGTGTCATCCTGAGCGGGTAGGCACACACACACCAGACCGCCGATGCACCACCAGCGAAGGATCCCTGCTGACAAATCTTCCAAACAGCGCTAAATAGCCCAGAGCGGCAAGAATTCTGCTGTTGCGTCTTTCCTAACCGATGCCCGAATGTCAAATTAACTTGACATAATGTCAAGTTGTCTGTATATTGGCTGTGGAGGTCAAAACTATGAAAACTCTCAGCCCCAGCAAACAGCTTTTCGCTTCCCTCGCCACATACGCGGCCCTCTTGGTGCTCAGCCTCATCGCCGCCAACCTGTTCCCCCAGTTCCGCCTGCCCATCATCCTGGTGCCGCTCATCCCCGGCTTCCTCATTGTGCTGTCCATGCTGGCGGCCATCCGCAGCATGGATGAGATGCAGCGCCGCATCCAGCTCGAGGCGCTGGGCTTCGCCTTCGCCGGCATGTTCATGCTGCTGGTCACCGAGGCACTGCTGGCTGGCGTCATGGGACCGCAACAGGCGCAGGGTCCAGCCGCCTACCTCTTCTACATGGCGATGATGTGGGCGGTCGGCCTGCTGGTTGCCCGCAGAAAGTACGCCTAGCCATCATGAAGACCATCAATCCTCTGGAGAACTTCACCGCCGCCCTGGCGCTGTATGCCGCCTTGGTTGCGGTCGTGGCGCTGGTCGTGCGCCAGGGTTGGCTGCCCGGCTGGGAGCTGGTGCTCAGCTTCCTGCTGCTGGCGCCAGGTCTGCTGCTCTTCCGCACCTTGCAGCGCAATACGGCCGCCATGGATGAGCTGCAGCGCCGCATCCAGCTTGAAGCATTCCAGATGGCCTATGTTGGCATCTTCCTGCTGCTGGTCACCGAAACCCTGCTCAGCATCGGCGGCACGCCGCCCTCGCACCCCGGCACCTACATTGCCTTCATGGCTGCCATGTGGCTGATCGGGCTGGGCCTCGCCCGCCGGAAATACGAATGAAGAATCGCCTGAAAGTGCTGCGCGCCGAGCGGAATTGGTCGCAGGCGGAGCTTGCCGACCACGCCAATGTCTCGCGCCAGACCATCAATGCGATCGAGACCGGCAAGTACAACCCCAGCCTCGACCTGGCCTTTGCCCTGGCCGCCTTGTTCGATCTCAAGATCGAAGACATCTTCTCGCCAGAAGCCGAAAGTTAGCACAAGCGGAATCTGTCGCACAGCGATAGAATCGCCGGATGTTCCGTCGGCTGCTTCGTATCCTGCTCATCGTCGCGCTGGTGCTCGGCATCCATTCCGTCGGCATGACCGCCCTGCGCATTCGCCAATATGCCCATGTAGATGAAACCCAGCCCGCCGATGTAGCCGTCGTGCTGGGCGCCGCCGCCTGGCGCAACCGGCCTTCGCCCGTGTTCGCCGAGCGCATCAACCACGCCATCGAGCTCTACAACCGCGGCCTGGTGCGCGCCATCATTTTCACCGGCGGCTATGGGCGCAACCCGCAGATCGCCGATTCTGAGATCGCCCGTGACTATGCAATCCAGCGCGGCATTCCCGCCTCGGTGATCTATGTCGAGACCATTTCCACCAATACCGAAGAGAACCTCGCCGAAGCCGGCAAGCTGATGCAGGCCCTCGGTTTCACCAGCGGCCTGCTGATCAGCGACCCGCTGCACATGTACCGCGCCCAGCAACTGGCCAACGAGCATGGGCTGTCGCTCTACTCGTCGCCCACGCCTACCAGCCGCTATCGTTCTACGGTCTCCCGTGTCGTCTTCACCCTCCGCGAAACCTATTCCATCTTCCTGCACTGGTGGGAAGCGGTGCGCAGCTGATGCCCGCCTCCTGGTTGCGTATTGCCCTTGAGGTTGACCCTGAGCTGGCCGAAGCTGTCTCCGAAGTTTTGGCGCGCCACATCCCCGGCGGCGTCGCGATCGAGAGCACCGCCATCCAGGCCAACGCCGAGGACGAGGGCAGCGTGATCGGCAACCTGCGCGTGCTCGGTTACATCCCGCACGACGAGCAGCTGGAGCAGCGCCGTACCCAGATCGAGCAGGACCTGCGCTACCTGGCGCTCATCCAGCCCATCCCGCAGCCGCAGTACGAGGTGGTGCAGGAGCAGAACTGGATGGAAGCCTGGAAGCAGCACTACAAGCCGCTCACCATCGGTGAGCGGCTGCACATCGTGCCGGCGTGGTACGCGCACAGTGATGCGGCCGCCAGCGGCGACCGCATCGTCGTACGTATAGAGCCCGGCATGGCCTTCGGCACCGGGGTGCATCCCACAACGCAGCTTTGCCTGCTATTGGTCGAGCAGTACCTGCAGCCCGGCCAGACCGTGCTGGACATTGGCTGCGGCTCGGCCATCCTGGCTATCGCCGCCATGAAGCTGGGCGCTGCCCAGGCCGTGGCCGTGGATATCGACATCCAGGCGCTCGACAATGCCCGCCTGAACGCCGAACTGAACGAAGTCGAGGTTGAGATCGGCCCCGGCTCCGTAGACGAAGTGCTGGCCGGCCAATACAGCCTGCGCTCTGCGCAGCTTGTTTTGGCCAACATCCTGGCCCCGGTGCTGGTGCGCCTGCTGGCCGCCGGCCTCGGCCGCCTGGTGGAACCGGGCGGCACGCTCGTGCTCTCCGGCATCCTCAACGAGCAGGAACCTGAGCTGCGCGCCGCCCTCGAAGCGGCTGGCTTCGCCATCCTCGCCGAGCAGCGCAGCGGCGACTGGCTGGCCCTTGCGGCGCAAGTCTCATAAAACTAACCACAAAGACACAAAGTACACAAAGAAACTTCATTTTTCTAAAACTTTGTGCTCTTTGTGGCTTTGTGGCGATGGTTCTGTACCCGAAACACGGCTAGAATCCTCTTAATGCAAATAGACGTCTTCACCCTCTTCCCTGACCTCTTCCCCGCCTACCTCGAAGCCAGCATCCTCGGCCGCGCGCAGCATGCCGGCCTGCTGCGCGTCGGCGTGCACAATATTCGCGACTACGCCACGGACAAGCACCAGGTCACCGATGACACGCCCTTCGGCGGGGGCGGGGGCATGGTCATGAAACCGGAGCCGATCTTCGCCGCGGTCGAGGCCGTACTGGGTGTGCCGCCTTCGGGCGGCACACCCAGCACGCCTGTCATCCTGCTCAGCCCGCAGGGCCGCGTCTTCACCCAGGCCGTGGCGCAGGAGCTGGCCCAGCACCCGCGCCTGGCCCTGATCTGCGGCCGCTACGAGGGCGTGGACGAGCGCGTACGCCAGCACCTGGCCACCGACGAGATCTCGATCGGGGATTTTGTGCTCACCGGCGGCGAGCTGCCCGCCCTGATGCTCATCGACGCGGTGGCGCGCAACCTGGCTGGCGTGCTCGGCCAGGCCGACGGCGCCCTGACCGACTCGCACGCCACCGGCCTGCTCGAAGGCCCGCACTACACCCGCCCGGCCGAGTTCCGCGGCTGGGGCGTGCCCGAGGCCCTGCTCTCAGGCGACCATGCCCGCATTGCCCGCTGGCGTCGCCAGCAGGCTCTACGGCGCACCGCAGAGCGCCGCCCCGACCTGCTGGAGCGCGCCCAGCTCTCCGACGCGGATCGCAAACTGCTGGAAGAAAACAGTGACGAGTGAGCAGGGGTCAGTGAGCAGGTCTCAAAACTGACGCCTTCCTGCTCACTTATCACTGTTCACTTGCCCCCACCTTCTCACTAATCCCTTAAGCGCCTACAGGTAAAATCCTTTCCATGTATCTGCGTGGTTCTCGCTGGCATATGCAACGCCAGCGCAAAAAGCGCCGCTCCAACCCGGCGTTCATTGGCTTGTTGGTAATGCTCATTGCAGCGGGTATTTACTTTAACAACTACGTCGTCCCCACCATCCCGCTGCCGACGGCCGCTACGCCTACACCCACGCGTGACCCCGAGTCCTACATCTCTGCGGCCAAGACCGCCTTTGACGAAGGCAACCTGCTCAACTCCATCGAGGCCTACCAGCAGGCCATCCTGCTTTCCCCTGGCAATCCCTCCATCTATCTGGAGCTTGCCCGCGTGCAGGTGCTCTCCGGGCGCTACGAGGCCGCCCAGACCTCCGCTTCCAATGCGCTGCTGTTGAGCCCGGATAACCCCACCGGGCATGCCATCCTGGGCTGGACGCTGAACTACCTCGGTGACCGCGGCGGAGCCGCCGCCGCGCTGCAACGCGCCCTGCAGCTTGACCCTAACAGCGCGCTGGCCCACGCCTTCTATGCCGAGCATCTGGCCGACATGCAGGAGTATGAGCAGGCCGGCGAAGAATCGCGCATTGCGTTGCAGTTGGACAACACGCTGCTCGAGGTGCGCCGCGCCCGTGGCTACGTTCTCGAGACCACCGCCAATTACGAAGAGGCGGCCTTCGAGTACCAGCAGGCCATGGCCATCAATGACCGCATTGCCGGCCTGCACCTGGCCCTGGGCCGCACCTACCGCGCCCTGGAGCGCTACGACGACGCCATCGAGCAGTTCGTCATCGCTGATTCGCTCAACCCGGCCGACCCGATCCCGAATACCCAGATCGGCCTCATCTACATCACCACCGGTGAATTCGGCCGCGCCGTGCAGGCCATGCTGCAGGCGGTGAGCGAAGACCCCGGCAACCCCATCCGCCACGGCAACCTGGGCGTGGCCTACTACCGCAACCGCCAACTGGTGGAGGCGATCGACGCCTTCACGCTGGCCATCCGCGGCGGCATGACCGAGAACGGCGTAGCCGTGCAAGGCCTGCCGCTGGAGTACGGCCAGGTGGCGGCCTTCTATTACATGTACGGCCTCTCGCTGGCGCGTGAAGGCCGTTGCCCCGAGGCATTGCCCATCGCCCAAGGTTTGATCGCGGCGGTGCCGGAAGACCTGATCGCGGTCTCCAACGCCAACGAGATGATCTCCATCTGCTCCGGGGGCGGCGGCTAGCCATGCGCGTCCACAACCGGCGCTTTCTGTTCCACGATCCCGGCCGGCAATCCAACCCCTGGCGCCTGCTGCTGTGGGGCACCTTGATCCTGGTCGGCATCAGCACCCTGCGCGGCATCAGCGCGGGTGAGATCGAGCCGCTCTTCCTGCCCACCGCCACCGCCACCCGCAGCGCAACCTCGTACCGTGAAGAGGGCACCGCCTTCTTCAACGCCGGCAACCTGGATGCCGCCATCGGCGCCTACCAGGATGCGCTGGCGGTCAACCCCAGCGACTACGTCGGCTGGACCGAGCTGGCCCGCATCCAAACCTACTCGGCCAGCTTGCTCACCCAAGACCGCCGCCGCACGCGTATGGCCGAGGCGCGCCAGAGCATCGACACTGCGGTTGCCCTGGCGCCGCAGGACAGCATGGCCAATGCGGTCAAAGCCTTCGTATACAACTGGAGCGGCAGCTCCGCCGCCAATGCGGCCGAACGCCAGGCCTTCGTATCCGAGGCCAGCACCGCCGCCATCTTGGCCGTGCAGCTCGACAACCGCAACGTGCTGGCCCAGGCCTACCAGGCCGAGATCCTGGTGGACCAGCAGCAGTATGACCAGGCGCTGCAGCGCGCCCAGCTGGCCATCTCGCTCGACCCGAATTCGATGGATACCCGCCGCGTCTACGCCTATGTGCTGGAGGCGAGTGCCGCCTATTCCGCCGCTATCGAGCAGTACCAGTTGGCCGCCGAGTTGGCCCCCAACCTCACCTTCCTGTATATCTCCATCGGCCAGAACTATCGCCAGCTTGGCCTGCACGACCAGGCGCTGGAATACTTCGACCAGGCCGCCACGATCAACAACGTACTCGGCATCAAAGACCCGCTGCCGTACATCGCCATCGCCCGCACCTATTCGCGTGACGGCGAGTTCTACGCCGCCGCGTTGAACGCTGAGCGCGCCATCGAGATCGACCCCACCAACCCGGACTGGTACGGCCAGCTCGGCATCGTGCGCTTCCGCTCGCGCAACTACGAAGGCTCGATCCCGGTGTTGTTGTGCGCCGTGCAGGGCTGCTCCGCCGAGGAGAACACCGAGGAAGACGTTGCCGTCACCGGTATGACCCTCAACGATGCCACCCTGCCGTACTACTACACCCTGGGCTCGGTGCTGGCCGCGCTCGACCAGTGTCCGCAAGCCTTCCCGGTCCTCGAGGCGCTGCGGGCTTCGTACCCGACTGACCCGGTGGTGATGGGTATCGTGAACGAGAGCTTGCAGGTGTGCGCCAACCTGGCCGCCCGCGCCTCGTCCCAGGGTACGCCTACCCCCACGCCGGATAGCGCCACCCCGACTCCGTAAAAGTTATTATTGCGCGGAGTAGGTGGGGGTTAAAACTTATTACTAACAACTTTGACCCACTGTGCACGTGGAGCTTCCGCAGCCTTGTGCTCGCCACCTTCTATAACGCAGAACAATGTTGTGAACAAGGGCAGGTCAAGCTGTTGGACAAGATTGGCTTGTGCGCGTGCCTTGTGCATCCCGAGCGCAGCGAGGGATCCTTGCTGAACGTATGGATACTCTGGCGCTGCAAAGAAGACCTGCCAGCGGGGGATCCTTCGCTGGTGGTGCATCGGCGGTCTGGTGTGGATGTGCCTACCCGCTCAGGATGACACAGGCGGGCGCCTGATTGACTTCACGCCTACTGACCAGAGTTCAGCATTGACCCAGTAGGGGCGGGTCTTAGACCCGCCCCTACGCGGCTGGTGTTTGAGTTTATGCCAGCTGGCGGAGGACTGCACTGAGGGGCGCGCTACTCCTAAAAGTACTCCTTTGTGCTCTTTGTGCCTTTGTGGTTTGCCTCTCACGTACCTCCCAACGTCAGAAAAGTGTCAGAAATCTTGTCCAGCACCTTGATACCTCTTGACTGGCCTCCCCAAACTGGTTATTATCTGGCCGCTTTAGCACTCATATCACTAGAGTGCTAAGGGTGGGCAGATATCTGTTTTGACCCCCACCCACAAATCGAACAACATCTTTTTTCTGCTTTAGGAGGCATTGTATGGCTCAGAATCTCAAACCGCTCGCCGACCGCGTCTTGGTGGAGCCCATTGAGGACGAGGAGATCACTCCAGGCGGCATTGTGCTGCCCGAGACCGCCAAGGAAAAACCCCAGCGCGGCAAGATCCTCGCCACCGGCCCGGGTGGGCGCGATGAGGACGGCAAAGTGATCGCCATGGAAGTTTCCGTTGGTGACACGGTGCTGTTTGCCAAGTACGCCGGCACGGAGATCAAGGTAGAAGGCAAGAAGCTGATGATCTTGCGCCAGTCTGACCTGCTGGCAATCGTAGGCAAGTAAACACACTGCCTTAATTTTCAAAAGATCAACCAGGAGAATTCAGATCTATGGCAAAGCAACTCGTTTTTTCTGAAGAAGCACGCCGCCACCTGCTGCGCGGTGTGGACGCCGTGGCTGAGGCCGTGGTCACCACGCTCGGCCCCAAGGGCCGCAACGTGGCCCTCGACCGCAAGTTCGGGGCCCCCACCATCACGCACGATGGTGTGACGGTTGCCAAGGAAATTGAGCTGGAGAACCCGTTCGAGAACATGGGCGCCCAGCTGCTCAAGGAAGCCGCTTCCAAGACCAATGACATCGCCGGTGACGGCACCACCACCAGCACCCTGCTGGCACACGCCATCGTGACCGATGGCATGAAGAACCTGGCCGCGGGCGCCAACCCCATGCTGCTGAAGCGTGGCATCGAGGCCGCCACCAAGGCCGTCTCTGACGAGATCAAGAAGCAGGCGATCGAGATCAAGACCAAGGAAGACATTGCCAACGTGGCATCTGTCTCCGCCCAGGACCGCACCATCGGTGAGCTCATCTCCGAAGTGTTCGACAAGGTCGGCAACGACGGCGTCATCACCGTGGAAGACTCCCAGGGTCTGCAGTTCGAGACCGAGTACGTGGAAGGTATGCAGTTCGACCGTGGCTATCTCTCCGCCTACTTCGTCACCAACCCTGAGAGCATGGAAGCCGTCATCGACGACGCCCAGGTTCTGATCCACGACAAGAAGATCAGCGCCGCCCAGGACATGGTGCCCCTGCTGGAGAAGCTGGTGCAGACCGGCAAGCGCAACCTGGTCATCATCGCTGAAGATGTGGACGGCGAAGCGCTGGCCACTCTGGTGCTGAACAAGCTGCGCGGCATGCTGAACGTGCTGGCCGTCAAAGCCCCCGGCTTTGGCGACCGCCGCAAGGCCATGCTGCAGGACATTGCTGTGCTGACCGGCGCCACCGTCATCTCGGAGGAAGTCGGCCGCAAGCTGGAATCGGCCACCCTGGAAGACCTGGGCCAGGCCGAGAAGGTCATCTCTGACAAGGACAACACCACCGTCATTGGCGGCAAGGGTGATGAGAAGACCATCAAGGGCCGCATCGAAGAGATCCGCGTCGAGAAGGAAAACAGCACCAGCGACTACGACAAAGAGAAGCTGGACGAGCGTCTGGCCAAGCTCTCCGGCGGTGTGGCCATCATCCGTGTTGGCGCCGCCACCGAGACCGAGCTGAAGGAAAAGAAGCACCGCGTCGAAGACGCCGTCTCCGCCACCCGCGCCGCCATTGAAGAAGGCATCGTGCCTGGCGGTGGTGTGGCCCTGCTGAACGCGCGTGCCGTGCTCGACAAGCTGAAGATCGCCGGCGAGGATGAGAAGGTGGGCGTGCAGATCGTGCGCCGCGCCCTCGAGCAGCCGCTGCGCCGCATCGCCCAGAACGCCGGCCAGGATGGCTCGGTGATCGTGGACGGTGTGCTGCGCAAGCACGAGGAGCTGAAGAGCAAGAGCATCGGCTACGATGTGCTAGCTGAGGACTTTGTGGACATGGTAGAGAAGGGCTGGATCGACCCCGCCAAGGTGACCCGCGGCGCGCTCGAGAATGCCGCTTCGATCGCCGCCATGATCCTGACCACCGAGGCGCTCATCACCGACAAGCCTGAGGAGCATCCGGCCCCCGCCCCTGGCGGCGGCCACATGCCTGAGTACTAGCCAACGGCTTTGCCGTTGGCTAAAGCGAAACGCAGTTTCGCTAGCAGCCCCGCACGAAAGTGCGGGGCTGCTTTTGACTTTGCATCTGGTTGGATGTGTTTTGCACTCATCTGCGGCTCATCCCCGCCGCTTGTGTTGCAAGCGGCGGGCGTGCTATAATTGCAACGTTATTTGAAATAACGGCCTCGCATTTGGCCTTTTCTGGATTTGCTAACTACAACTAGCAGTACCTGATGAGATCATTACCCCGGCCGTGGTTCACGTGTCGGGGTTTTTTGTTGCAGTAGATCAAGTAACACAAAAATAGAAAGGGCAGGGCAGCGTTATCGCGCGCCCTGCAAGGTGTATTTAACGTTTATGAGTAAGAAAGCTCAAAAATTGCGCATCATCCCGTTGGGGGGCCTGGGAGAGATCGGCAAGAATATGACCGTCTTCGAATACGGAGACGAAATTTTGGTCGTCGATACCGGCATCATGTTCCCGGAGAGCGACATGCTGGGGATCGATTACATCATCCCTGACTTCAAGTACCTGCTGGACAAGCGGGACAAGGTCAAGGGCATCGTCATCACCCACGGGCATGAGGACCATACCGGCGCGATTCACCATGTGGTGGAGCAGATCAACGCGCCCATCTATGCCACTCCGCTGACCAAGGGCCTGCTTGAGGTCAAGCTGGCCCGCGGCGGGCAATCTGGCAAGGCCAAGGTCAACGAGATCAAGGCCGGCGATACCGTACAGATCGGCGTGTTCAAGGTCGAGTTCTGCCATGTGTGCCACTCCATTCCCGATTGTGTCGCCCTGGGCATCACTACGCCGGCTGGCCTGGTGGTGCACACCGGCGACTACAAGCTGGACCATACGCCGGTGGATAACTGGCCGACCGACTACACCAAGCTGGCCGAGTTTGCTGGCCGGGGTGTGCTGGCCATGCTGGGCGACTCCACCAATGCCGACCGGGCCGGCTGGACGCCGTCTGAGCGCGTCATCGAGCCGGCATTCGACAAGGTGTTCCGTGAGGCCAAGGGCCGCATTCTGGTGGCCACGTTCGCCTCGCTGATCTCGCGCATCCAGCAGGTGGGCGAGGCCGCCTTGCGCCATGGGCGCAAGATGGCCTTCGTCGGCACCAGCATGCGCGAGAATGCCAAGATGGCCAAGCAGCTCGGCTACCTGGACCTGCCGGATGAGCTGCTGGTGCCGATCGACGAGGCGTTGCGTCTGCCGCCGCACGAGGTGGTGCTGATGTGCACCGGCTCGCAGGGCGAGCCGTCGAGCATCGTCGGCCGCCTGGCGTCTGGCACCAATCGCCAGTTCGATCTGCTGCCCACCGACACGGTGGTGCTGTCCTCGCATCCCATCCCGGGCAACGAGGAGAGCGTTTCGCGCACGATCAACAAGCTATTCCAGCGCGGCGCGCATGTGGTCTACGACCCGGTGGAAGCCGTGCATGTCTCGGGCCACGCCAGCCAGGAAGAGATGAAGTTCATGTTGAACCTGGTCAAGCCCAAGTACCTGATCCCGGTGCACGGCGAACTGCGCCACCTGCACCAGCATGCCGCCATCGCCCAGAGCCTGGGCTACGCCAAGGACAACGTGGCGATCGTGGAGAACGGCCAGGTGATCGAGTTCAGCGCGGGCAAGATGTTCATGGGTGAGCGGATCCCCGGTGGGCATGTGTTCGTGGATGGCTCGAGCGTGGGCGACATTGGCCCGGCGGTCATGCGTGAGCGTGACGCCCTGGCCCGCGAGGGCTTTGTGCTGGTCAACCTGCGCATCAACCCGCAGACCCGCAAGCTGACCCGCGAGCCGGAGATCATCACGCGTGGTTTCGTATACCAGCGCGAGTCGGACGAGCTGCTGGCGGAGACCCGCCGCCAGATCGAGAAGACCCTGGCCGAAGCCAACGGCGACCTGCAGCGCCAGCTGGAGAACAAGCTGCGCGATCATTTCTTTGATATGACCAAGCGCAAGCCGATGATCTTCGTAATGGTCAACTCCAACTAATAAAAAAAGCCCGCTGCGAAAGCAGCGGGCTTTTTTTGTTGTTTGGCCAGAGCCTACGGCGTAGCCGAAGGCGAAGGGGTTACGGTGGGGATGGGGCCGCTGGTGCCTACGGGCGTGGGCGAGGGGCCGGGGGTGGCGGTGATCAGGCGCACGCGGATAGTGAGCAGCTGGCCCACGAAGATGTTGTTGGCGTTATCCAGGTTGTTCTCACGCAGGATGTCGGCCACCGTGCTCAGGAAGCGCTCAGCGATCAAGGCCAGCGAGTCGCCCGGCAGCACCAGGTATTGGATCTCGTCACCGAAGCGCAGGTTCTCCGGCAGGGGGGTGGGCTCGGGGAAGGGCATATCCGGGTTGGGGATGACGATCTCCTGGCCGACGAGCAGCACGCTGCTGTTGTTGAGGCCGTTGAGGATCATGATGACGATGTAGTCGACCCCGAATTGCTCCGCAATGCTGGAGATGGTGTCGCCCGAAGCCACGGTATAGAGGAAGGGCGCCGAGGCGGTAGGTGTGTTGGCGATGGGCGTCTCGGTGGGGATCTCGGTCACCGTGGGCGTGATGCTGGGGGTGGGGGTGATGGTGGGGGTTGGCGTATCGCTGGGGAAGATGCCGCCAATGCCGCCGCCGGAGTACCAACTGTAGGTGGTATAGCAGCCGCTCGCCAGCAACAATAAGGCCAGCAGGCCCAGGCCGTAGGCAAAAACGTTCTTGCGCCCGCCGCGCCCCCTTCCACGAGTGAGTAGCCTGTAAGGTCCTTTTATGGTCATACGTCTCCCAAAACAAATACCCGTTCGCCGCGCCAGAAGTGCGGTGTAGCAATGCTATGTTGTCTGGCGGCTATGGGTGTAACTAGATTCTACCCGAAGGCATAAGAAAAGAATGAGTGCTGAACTAGAGATCGGATAGCCCACCGGGCTAGGGGCTGACGATGATGTGGCCGACCATGCCGGCCTCATCATGGCCGGGGATGCTGCAAATGAACTCGATCGTGGTGGCGTGGTCAATGGTGAAGGTGACGATCTCGACATCCCCGGGGGAGAGCAGCACATCCACGTCAAGGGCCGGGATCCGCAGGGCGTGGTCGAGCGCGCCGTGGTTGTAGAGGGTCAACTCCACCGGGCGGTTGGCCTGCACATGGAGCTCTTGCACGTCCCAGTGGATATCGTGGGCGGTCAGGCTGATGTGCTGGGGTTCGGGCATGCAGGCGGCCAGCATCAGGCTGAGTAGCGCCAGCAGGGTCAGGGTTTTGAGGGTCTTTTTCATCTTAGAAGTCACCATTGAACGGCTCGGCGTAGCCGGTCAGCTCCACATAGCCGGAGCCGGTCACAGGCTGCCCGGCTTGCGTGCCGTGCAGTTGTACCGCGCCTTCCCAGTAGGTGAAGGTGTGGTTGAGCTCCTGGTCGCTGAGGTAGGGCGTGACCTCGAGCTCCAGGTCGTGGGCGGGCAGGCTAATGTGCCAGCTGGCCGGGTACTCGGCGCCGGAGCGCGGGCTGCGCCACTGGCTGAGCGGGGTGAGCACAAAATCTTCGGCGAAGAGCTGGGTGGTGCTGCCATCCGGCGCCACCAGCGTGCCGCTGGAGCGCGGCGCAATACTGCCGTCGGCGCGGCGCAGCTGGTATAGCATCAGCTCGTAGCCGCTATCCAGTTGGAGCGAGAACCAATCCCAGCCGATGATCTCGCTGGTCAGCACTGAGGTGCTGAACTCGTGGTCCTTCCAGCTCAAGCCGCTGACCTCGAAGATTTCGGCGCCGATGGTCAAGCTGCCCTGGCTCACCAGGCGGGTTTGGCTGTAGTAGTACGAGGCGTTGCCAGGTTCCTCGCCCTTGCGGCTGTAGCCACGCTCGCCCTGCAGGATAGGGCCTTTGGCGTCTTGCAGGCTGAGCTCGAGGCGCAGCCCCTCGTGGGCGGCGTAGAGGGTGAAGCGGTCTGGGCCAGCGGCTTCGACGCGCCAATCCTCCAGCCAGACCGCATACGGGGCGCCCTGGGCGCCGGCCAGCCCGGCTGCGCCGCGTGAGAAGCGCTCCTGGGCATAAAAATCGCCATTTTGCACGTCTGTGATGGTGAAGTGAGCCATGTAGACCTGGCCGGTTGCCCACTGGCTGCTGCGCGGCGGCAGCTGGGCCGGCGGCAGCAGGCCGCGGCGGAAGAAGGTGAGCTGGTAGCCAAAATGGCGGCCGTCTGCGGTTTGCAGGTTGCCGGTGTAGTACCACCACTCGGTTTGGAAGTCAGGGTGGGGGCCGAAATCTTGCGGGAAGCTGAACTCACGGGGGCCTTCGGCGCGGGCGAAGCCTTCGATCACCTGGGGCGTGCTCTGCACCGAAGCGTTGAGGTCTTCCGGTTTGGCCGGCGGGCGGAAGGCGAAATAGGCCGCGGCAGCCAGGCCGGCAATGAGCAGCAGGATCGGCGCGAAACGGCGCATCAGTCAAACCTCATGGCGTCTGCGGCGCTGCGGCGGCTGGCGCGCCAGGCCGGGTACAGGCCGGCCAGCAGCGCGGCAGCGATGGCCAGCAGCAGCGCCTCGATGAACGGCTGGCTTTCGAAGTGCAATTGCAGGGTCCAGCCGAACGAGCGGCGGTTGATCAGGGTGAGCAGCACCTGGGCGATGACCAGGCCCATCGGCAGGGCCAGCAGCCCCGCCAGCGCGCCGATCAGCCCGGTTTCGAGCAGGGTCAGCGACCAGATCTGGCGCACGGTCAGGCCGATGGCTTTGAGGATGCCCATCTGGCGCTGCTTCTCGAGCTGGAGCGAGAGCATGGCCGAGAGCACGCCCACGAAGGCCACGTTGGTGGTGATGAGTTGCAGCGCGCTGCTGATGAGGAAGGTGCGGTCGAACACGCTGAGGCTCTCGGCGCGCAGGGTGCTGTTGGAACGAATGTGCAGCAGCTGCTGTGGGCTGAGCCCGCGCTGCAGCTCGGCCACCATGCCGTCCACATCCGTGCCGGCTGTGACGACGGCGGAGAAGGCCGTGACGCTTTCATCGTTCCAGATCTGGCGATAGTTCTCCAGCCACATGGTGATGTTGCCGCGGCTGGAGGTGTAATCACTAAAGACGGCAGCGATGTGGAAACCGCGCGGGCCGTTAGGTGTGTATAGGGTGATCTCGTCACCCAGGCCAAGCTCCAGGCGGTTGGCAAGCGGCTCAGAGATCATGACCGCCCCATTCTGCACGGCCTGCCAGACTTCCTGGCCGCTGCCCTCGGCTTCGTAGTAGACCTGCTCGTCGCCATCGTTGGGGTTGTTGTTGGCGGCGATCATGAGCGGGCCGTAGGGCGAATCGACCATGACGTTGCGCAAATAGTAGGTGGCTTCGATGCCGGGCCAGGTTTCGAGGCGGCGCAAAGCGTCAAGGTCGATGGCTTCTTGCGGCTCGGAGAGGTTGGCGCCGGCCACCGAGCCGTAGACATCATTTTGCAGGATGATCTCCATCCAGTTGACCACGCTGGCGCGGAAGCTGCTGACCATCAGGCTGCCGCCGATGGTGACGGCCACCGCCACCATGAGGGCGGCCATGGCGGGCGACGTGCGGCTGGCCGAGGCCGAGACCTCACGCGGGGCCAGGCGCCCCAGCGGGCCGATGAGCGGGGCCAGGACGCGGGCCAGCAGCGGCATGCCGACCTGCATGATGAACGGGGCCACCAACGCGGCGCCGATGACCACGCCGAACATGGCGCCGAAGCTGGGGATGAGCTGCAGATCGAGGCGGGCTAATGCAAACGCTGAGGCGAGCGATAGCAGCGCGCCGGCAATGCTGGCCTGCGCCAGTGTGCGGCGTGAGATGCTCTCGAGCTGCGAGCGGGAGAGGGTGCGGCGCGGCGGCGACTTGGCCGCCTCCCAGGCCGGGATGATGGCGGCGACCAGCGTGGCCAGCATGCCGAGCAGCGCGCCTTTGACCAGGCTCTGGGCCGGCAAGCTGACCTCGCGCACGGTCATGGTGTAGAAGACATCATTGATGGTCTGCGAGACCATGGCCACCGAGCCGCGGCCCATCAGGATGCCGAGGGCCAGGCCGGCCAGCGAGCCGATCACGCCCACCAGCAGCGCCTCGCCCAGCACGAGGACAAAGATCTCACGGCTGCTGACGCCCAGGGCGCGCAGCGTGCCGAAGGATTGGCGGCGCTGCACGACCGAGAAGGTGACCGTGTTGTAGATGAGGAAGACGCCGACCACCAGACCCAGCAAACTGAGGGCGGTGATGTTGGTGCGGAAGGCGGCGGTCATCTGCTCGACGGATTGGTTGCGGCTTTCAGACTGCAGCACCACCGCGCCTTCCGGCAGGCGGCTCTCCAGGTCGGCGATGATGGCGGCGCGGTTCTGGCTAGGCAGGATCAGGTCGATGCGTTCCAGGCGGCCCAGGCGGCCGCTGAATTCTTGGACCGTGGCCAGGTCGGCCAGCAGCAAGCCCTGCAGGGCTTGCGCGCTCAGGTTGTCACGTGGCTGCAGCAGGCCGGCCACCACCGCAGGCAGCGAGATGCCATTGATTTGCAGCTCCAGCGGGTCGCCTTGGCTTAGGTTGAATTCACTCGCCATTTGGGTGGAGAGCAGCACCGCGCCGGGGATGGCGTAGAAGGCGCCCATGGCCGTGCTGGGGCTATCTTCGCCCGCATCGCCGGCGATATAATTGCGGAACGGGCGCTCGGCGAACGGGTCAATGCCCATGAGCTGTAGGGGAGCATCGCCCAACTGCGGGGAGGTGACCAGCTGGCTGAGCACGGGCGCCATCGGCAGCTCCAGCCCGGCGGTGCGCAGGTCTACATAGACTTGCTCATCCAGGCCAAGGGGGCCGGCCGAAATGTAATGGGTGGCTTTGCCGGCCACGGCTTCGGTGCTGAGCTCGAAGGCCTGGGCGGCGCTGGCGTTGGCAATATCCACACTGACCGCCACGCCCACGCCCATAGCGATGCCGATCAGCATCAGCAGGCTTTGCAGCGGGTGGGTCAGCAGGTAGCGCCCGGCAACCTTGAACAGACTCGGCGCCAGCAGCCCTCGGCTGCGGGCGCTCATGGGCGGGCTGGCTCGCTGACCAGCTTGCCGTCGTGCATGCGCAAGATCCGGTCGGCCAGGCGAGCGTTGTCGAGGTTGTGGGTGGCCATCACCAGGTTCTTGCCGGCCTGGCGGGTGAGCTGCTCCAGCAGGGCCATGATGTGCGAGCCGGTCTCCTCGTCGAGGTTGCCGGTGGGCTCATCGGCCAGCACCAGCAGCGGGTCGTGCGAGAGGGCGCGGGCGATGGCGACGCGCTGCTGCTCGCCGCCGGACAGGCGGTCAGGGAAGGCGCCCTCGCGCCCGGCCAGGCCGACCTGGCCCAGCAGCTCCCGCGCGCGCGCCTGGGCCAGCTTCAGCGGCGTGCCGCGCAGCTCGGCCGGCAGGGTGACGTTCTCAAGTACGGTCAGGGTGGGCAGCAAGTTGAAGAATTGGAAGACGAAGCCAATGTGATTGCGCCGGAACAGGGTGCGCTCGGCCTCGCTCATGGCGACAAGGTTCTGGCCTTGCAGCCAGATCTCGCCTTCATCGGCCAGGTCGATCCCGCTGATCAGGTTGAGGAAGGTACTCTTGCCGCTGCCGGAGGAACCCAGCAGGGCCACGAATTCGCCGGGCTGGATCTCGAGATCGACCTGGCGCAGGATGGAGCGGCGTTGGCCGGCCTCCTGGTAGCTCTTGGAGAGGTTGTGGATACGAAGCAGCGAGTGGGGTGCGCTCATAGCGTTTGTTAACAATATCACAAACGAATAGCGAACGGCAAGCGCCAGCATCCATAGGTACAATGGGGCGGCTTAACCTGGCAGATCCCCACGCTTGAGCTAAGAATACAGACGTACCGCAGAAAGGTATATGCGCGCATGACAACCAAGGCTGCCCCGATGACCGAGACGGCTGCCAGCGAATCGCTGGTGGAGAAGCTGGAAGGCATCATCAAGACCATTCCCGCCGGCCATGTGACTTTGGCCAAGATCATGGACATCATCGGTAACGACAGCCTGATGTTGATCACCATCTTTCTGTCGCTGGTCTTTCTCATTCCGGTCTCCATCCCGGGGGTCAGCACCATCTTTGGCAGCGCCATCATGCTGATCGGCGTGTCGCTGCTGTTCAGCGACACGGTGTACCTGCCCAAGCGCATCAAGGAGCGCCCCATCGCCAGCGAGAAGCTAGTGAAGGGCATGAACGGCGCGCTGACCTGGCTGCGCCGGCTGGAGAAGATCAGCAAGCCTGGGCGCATCCCCTGGCTGGCGACCGGCGCGCGTTTGTTCAACAAGCTGGGCTATATCTTGGCGGCGGGTCTGCTGATGATCCCGTTCGGCTTCGTGCCGTTCAGCAATACCCTGCCGGCCATTGCTTTGATCTTCTTCGCGATCGGCGCCATTCAAAAGGACGGGCTAAGTATTTTGTTTGGCCACCTGATGAATGTTGCCACTATCATTTACTTTACAATTTTGATCGCGGGTGGTGGCTGGACCATCGTTGAGCTTTTGCGTCTCATGCAGGGTGGGTAGTAGCTCCGGCAAACTGACTCTGCACTATCAACCTGAACAACCGCATAGGGAGGATACATGTCACGGATGCTCTTCGGATTCCTGGTCATGGCGTTGTGCCTGGCCGGTTGCGCCCCGTCGCCCGCTGGCATAGCGGAAACAGCGCCATCACAGCCCACAGCTACTGCGATCGCTCCGGCGGCTACCGCCACCGTGGCTGCGCCGCCCACACCAACGCCCACGCCGGTTCTGCCCGCTGAGCCGATCACGCGCGAGAACGTGGCTCAACTGGCCGAGTTCGATCGCCAGGGCAAGGGCGCGGTGTTGGACCTGTTCCCGGTGCCCTCCGCCGAGGCGGTGTTGGTGCATACCACACGGACGCTGAGCCTGTTCTCCTCGGAGATGCAGCTGCTGACCGAGATCCCGCTGCCGGCGGCCTTTGCGCTCTCGCCGGACCATACCCTGCTGGCAGAAGTGGACGCCGACGGCAATGTGAACTTGCGCTCATTGCCGGATATGCAGATCGTGCGCACGCTGACCCATATCGAGCGCCGGGCTTTCACTAGACTCAAGTTCTCACCTGACGGATCATTGCTGGCTGTCTCCAACTATGGCACGTATCAGACGCGCCAGCCAGACGACAGTAACCTGCTGGTTTTTAGCGTTGAGACGGGCGAGCTTGTGCGCACGTTGGAGCAGGGCGACTACCAGTTGGTGCCGGCCGCGGTGTATTTTTCCCCAGACAATACATATGTGATCACAGGCGGCATCGGCATGATCGCCCTGTGGGATTTTGAGACCGGCCAGGTGCTGCACCGCATGCAGCCGCGCAGCTTCTTCCCTGAACAGCCTTTTCACCCGGAGACCAACCAGTTCATTTCTGAGCGCGATTCGTTCGTGTTCATTTGGGATCCGATCGAGGGGCGGCCGATCCGCGAGTATGGGACTGACTTTTTGGATATTCGCTCGATCGATTGGTCAGAAGACTACGAGTATCTGAGCTTCAACAAGGGTGAGCAGGTGCGCACCTATTTTGACGGGTATGTGGCGACCCGCTTCCAGGCGGCTCGCTATCTGTATCCGCCGGCCTTCATTGGCTCGGCCTTGCACGACCCAGCCTATGCCGAGCACCTGGTGCAGCTGAGCGCGCTGGGCTACACCGGCATCCCGCAGGCGGCGGCGCTGACGGCCAGCTACACGGGCGAAGCCTGGTTGCAGTTCGGCCAACGCAGCGGCGCCATCATGCCCGGCCCGGCCGGCGAGGAGATGGGCGTGGCGCGCTGGCAGCCGGGCGCCGGCCAGCTGGCGCCGTTCACGCCGGCGGTGGGCGATGGGCTGCAAGTCTACCCGGGGCGCGATCTTGCGCTCAGCTGCGTGGACTCCAAGGTTGTGGTGTATGCGCTCAGCACCGGCAGCTCTGTCTCGATTGGGCAATGCAACCCCAGCAGCGCCCTGGCTGTATCACCTGACGGCACGCGGCTGGCGGTCGGCAACCAGACCATCGCCGTGTACCTGACCGCCACGGGCGCCTTGCTGGGCGAACTGCGCGCTCACGAATATGACGTGTCTGACCTGATATTTATCGAGGAGGGGCGTAAGTTGATCTCATTCGCTCAGGCGTTCACCCCAAGCTTTGGTATGGATGGCAACTACTGGGCCGGCGCTGAGCTGTTCGTGTGGACGCTGGAAGAGCCGGTGCGGCGGCTGGCGACGCTGGGCGGCATGGCCGCCGAGGGGAGACTGGTGAGCGTCTCGCCAGATGCGCAGCATGTGGCCGTCGCCGAAGGTGACCGGCTGCGTATCTGGCAGTTGAGCAATGGCCAGCAGCTCAACAGCTTCGTCAACCCGGCCGCCATCAGCAGCATCGCCTGGTCGCCGAGCGGCGAACTGATGGCCCTGGGCGGCGAAGAGGGCAGCCTGCATTTCTGGGATTGGCAGGCACGCAGCCTGTTGCATAGCGTGCGGTTACATACGCTGGATACGACCGAGGTGCTCTTGCCTGACCAGACGCTGAATCGATTTACCGTGTACCGCCAGCAGACCAGCTTCCCGGTGCTTGACCTGGCGTTCAGCGCTGATGGAGCCATGCTGCACTCGGTCTCGGCGGATGGCCAGCTGGTGACCTGGGCCATTCCATAGCGCCATGTGTGCAAACAAAAAAGAGCGCCGCATTTTTGCGGCGCTCTTTTTTTTGTTTGCATATCAGATACGGCTTACTTCAGCGTGCCGGCGATCTCCCGCGCTTTGCGGATCATCTGGTTGGTGTAGCCCCACTCATTGTCGTACCAGGCGAAGATCTTGACCAGGTTGCCGTCTACCACCTTGGTCATCTCCATGTCGATGATGCAGGCATGCGGGTCGCCCACGATGTCAGACGACACAATCTCATCGTTGGTCACACGGATGATGTCCTTGTAGCGGCCCTGGGACTCCTCGGTGAGGATCTTGTTGACCTCTTCAGCGCTGGTGTTCTTCTCGGTCAGCATCACGATGTCTGAGACTGAGCCGACCGGCACGGGCACGCGCAGCGCCACGCCGTCAAACTTGCCCTTGTACTGGGGCAGGGCCAGCGTGGTGGCCTTGGCCGCGCCGGTGGTGGCGGGCACGATGTTGGCTGCGGCGGCCCGGCCGCGGCGGAAGTCGCCGCCTTTGCCGCCGGGGCCGTCCACCAGGCCCTGGCCGGCGGTGTAGCCATGCACGGTGGTCATGATGGCTTTCTGGATGCCCAGATGGCGGCCGATGACTTCCACCACCGGGGTCAGCGAGTTGGTGGTGCAGCTGGCGCACGAGATGATGTTGGCATCCTCGTCAGAGGTGTTGACGCCGAACACCACTGTGGGCACATCGGCGCTCTTGGTGGGGGCGGAGATGATGACGTACTTGGCGCCGGCTTCGATGTGCTTGATGGCGTCGGCTTTTTCGGTGAAGCGGCCGGTGCTCTCAATCACAATGTCCACGCCCAGGTCCTTCCAGGGCAAGGCGGCGGGGTCCTTCTCGCTGAGGAACTGGAAGCTGTGCTTGTCAACGTGCAGGGTATTGCCCTCGGCGCGCACATCCTCGCCAAAGCGGCCGTACACAGTGTCGTACTTGATGAGATAGGCGATATTCTCAGGCGAGGCGATGTCGTTGACCGCCACCACTTCCAGATTGTCATCCTCGAGGGCCAGGCGCAACGCAGCGCGCCCAATGCGCCCCAGACCATTAATAGCTACACGTGCCATTTGTTCCTCCGAAATTTCAATGAATGCTGTGTGATTTGAGGCAATTATAGTGCGCTTTGGAACGAACGCTCAGTGAGCAGTGACCGGTGCGCGGGGTGTCGTTTGTACTGTTTGCTGCTCACTGATCCCCTGCCCTCTATTCCATCATGGAATAGAGTCGTGCTATACTGCGCGTATGTCCATTCCAGTGCCTGATGAAACCATCCTTGGCATCCTGGCGGCGGAGCCGCAGCACGGTTATCAGTTGCTGGCGCGCTTTCAGTCGAAAGCTGACCTGGGGCGTGTCTGGACTCTGAGCACCAGCCAGCTGTATGCCGTGCTCAAGCGGTTGGAGGCCGAAGGTCTGATCCGCGGCAAGACCGTGCAAAGCGGCGATGCCCCGCCGAGGCGCGAGTACAGCACCACAGCCGCCGGCCGCCGTCGGCTGGATGCCTGGCTGCAGACGCCGGCGCTCTCGGCCAGCGTGCGCCAGGTGCGGGTGCAGTTCATGAGTCGGCTGTATGTGGCGCGCCTGCTGGGCCAGCCCACGCAGGCGCTGGTGGATATGCAGCGCGCCGTGTGCCAGAAACAGCGCCGCCAGCTGCTGGCCGCCCGCGACGCTTCCGAGGAGATGGAAGAGCTGGTGCTTGATTTCGTGCTCGGCCAGTTGGATGCGGTGCTGGCTTGGCTGGACCGTTGTGAAGAGCGCGTGGCGCATATCACGCCTGCGTAAATATCAAACTAGGAGAACGATGAAGAAGCTACTGTTACCTTTCGTTTTGCTGTTCGCTATGTTGCTGGCGGCCTGCGGCGCGCCTGCAGCGGCGCCGACCGCCGATGTTCCTGCAGTCACGACGGAGCTTGTGGTGATGGCCGCCTCCTCGCTGACGGATGCGTTCAACGAGATCGCCGAGACCTTTGAAGCCGCCAACCGCGGCGTGGATGTGCTGCCCAATTACGCCAGCTCGTCCTCTTTGGCGACCCAGCTGGTGGAAGGCGCCCCGGCGGATGTTTTCGCCTCGGCCAATTTTGCGCAGATGACGGTAGCCGCGGATGCGGGCCGCATTGAGGGCGAGCCCACCGCGTTCCTGACCAACCGCCTGACCATCATCGTGCCGGCTGACAACCCGGCAGGTATCGAGAGCTACCTTGACCTGGCCAACCCCGGCTTGGCGCTGGTGCTGGCCGCGCCCGAAGTGCCCGTGCGCGATTACAGCGACCAGAGCATCGCCTTGATGGGTGACGCGGCGTTCCAGGCGGCGGTGTACGCCAATCTGGTGTCGGAGGAGCCGAATGTGCGCCAGGTGGCGACCAAGATCTCGCTGGGCGAGGCGGATGCCGGCATCGTGTACACATCTGACGTGACACCGGATATTGCCGGCAGCGTGCTGCAGATCCCGATCCCCGACGAGCTGAATGTGATCGCCAGCTACCCGATCGCGGTGGTGGAAGGCGCCCCGGCGGGCAGCGTGGCCCAGGCCTTTGTAGACTTTGTGCTGAGCGCCGAGGGTCAGGCGATCCTGGCCAAGTGGGGCTTCGGGCCGAAGCCGTAGCGTTGTGTCAATAAATAAAAAAAGAGCTGGCAATTTGCCAGCTCTTTTTTTGTTGTCTAAGCCTTCACCCTTGACCACTTCAGCTTCAGTTGCTCGCGCTGCCCGAACAGTTCCACGTGCCGGTTTATCGAACGTTGGATGACCAGCATGCCCAGCCAGTTCGGCGCAGTGATGCGCAGGCGTAGTTCTTGGCCCGTAACATCCGCTTCCAGCCGGCCGCGCTTAAACTGCACCCAACCGTGCTGCGCGTTATATTCCGCCGGGATCTTCATCTGGTAGTGGTGGCACAGGCGTTTGAGAAACCCTGATGGGTCTCGCGGCTGGATAGTGGCTTCTTGAATTTGCATAGATTATTGTTGCAAGCCCAGCATGGCTATAAACTCAGTTTAGAAACTGCCTAAAGCTACAAAGAGACAGGCAGCCCCTGGGGCTGCCTGTCTTTGTAGCAATGCCCCTACTGCGATTCGAACGCAGGCTTCTGCCTCCGGAGGGCAGCGCTCTATCCACTGAGCTATAGGGGCTGGCTGTAAGCAGCAAAGCGCATTTTATCACGCCGGCTTTTGCCCTATTGCTGGAGCGTCTCGGGGTTTTATAATGGAAGCGCGCCTGGCTGCGTTATGTGTTCCACGAATGGCAGGTGATTTAAAAAAGCGATGCCATCAGCCGTTCCCCTCGAGCTGATGGCATGAACTATGTAAGAACGAAAAACCTGGTTAGGTTATACGAGGGAATGTCCTATATTTGAATAGGCGATAGTGTTTAGAAAATAGACATTTGTACTGGGCATCTGTGGAGGAGGGCATAGGAATGAATAGTCAATTGCAGGCCAAAAAGAAACTTCGTGTCGCTGTTCTGGAAGATCATCCTCCGGTGGTGGACGGCTACACGTACCGCCTGTCCAAATATCCCAATATAGAGTTGGTGGCCTCGGCCCGCAACGGGGAGCAGCTGGACGAATTGCTTAAACTGCACACGATCGATGTGCTCATCCTGGATGTTCTTGCGCCGGCGCGGGAGGGCACCGAAGCGCCGTATCCGCTGTTCAACGTGATCCCTCGCTTCCGCAAGGATCACCCTGAAATGGCGATCCTGATCATCTCGGGCCACAAGCAACCCACCCTGATCCGCTCGGTGATGGAAGCCGGCGCAAGCGGTTACATCATCAAAACTGAGGCGGCTGCCTCCGAGCGCCTGGGTGAGATCATCCTCTTGTTGGCTGACGGCGGCATTTTCCTCTCGGAGCAAACCGCGGCTGCGCTTGCCTACCCGGGCGGCAGCGAAGACATTGAAATGCTGACTGACCGCCAGCGCGAAGTGCTTTCGTTGTGTGCAGCCAACCCGGGGATGACCACCAATGATCTGGCCGGATTGCTGAGTATCGCCCCAACCACGGTGCGCAATACGCTCTCAGATTCTTACAAGCGTTTGCGTGTCAACAACATGACGGCCGCGGTGCTGAAGGCGCGTGACCTGGGCTTGATCACCCCCATGGGTGATGTGTACCCGGGCTAAGGATCGCCCTGCACGGAAGCAAATAGCTGCTCTATGGGCGCGATGGCATGATCCAAAATTTGCTGTAGCAGGCCCGGCTCCACCAACTGCATCTCATCCAGCATGCTTTGCAAGTGCTGGTGGCGCAGCACCAGCTCGTTCACGCAGTAGCTGATCGCCCCGCTGCTCACCAGGATGCGTTGCGCTTCGCGCAGCGCATCTGGCTGCTGCACCTGGCTGCGCAGTTCCACGAAGCGCTCACGCTGCGGGTGCGGCACTAGCTCGGCGAATAGCAGCGGCAGCGGGGCGCGGCCTTGCAGCCAGTCCACATTGGCCGGCACGGCCAGGCAATCATTCAGATCATCGTGAATTTGCATCACCTCGCCGAACAGCGCGCCAAACCGGCGCAGCTGCTCGGCCAGCAGCTGGCTGGCGCCGCCATACAGCCCGCCCAGGGTCAGGGCAGCAGCAAAATAGGGCGAGCTTTTGGCGCGGGCCACAGCCCAGTAGCCTTCCTCGCTATGATCGTTCTGCACATCCAGGTCCTGCCCGTAGGCCGTGTTGCCCATCATCTGGCTCAGGGCCGCAGCCGCCAGGCCGGGGTGGGCGCAGGGGTACGCGTCGAGCATATGCTGGCCCAGGCTGTACAGCCCGGCGGCCAGGTTGGCGGCGCGGCCGGCGCCCACTTCGTTGTGCTTGCCGCGCGGATCTTCGTCCAAAATATCGTCGATCAGCAGAATGGCCATGTGGGCGCAGGTGATGGCCGCCACTGGTGGGATGGCCTCTTGCTCCTCGGCACCGGCGGCCACGCAGCCCGCGATCGGGAAGTCCCACGCCACGGGCGGCTTGCCCGTTGCCTGGCGTAGTGCGCTTTGCAGCAGCGGCCATTCGGCGGCCTGCGGCTGCTGCAGGAGCAGCTCAACGGCTGATTGATAAACGGTCATCTCTCCTCCTCTAGTGTCAGGGCCGGCCACTTTGTGGCCGGCCCTGAATTTACTTACTTGGCCTCGCCCCAAGAGTCCCAGGCCAGCTCACTGCGCACAGCCTGCACCTGCTCCAGGCTGGCCTTGGTGATGCGCAGCAGGGTTTGCAGTTGTTCCGCCACTGTATTGGCGGCAATGTTTGTGTAAAATGCTTGCATAGACATCGTAGTTTTCCTTTTCTAGTTGAACAAAATGGTGGTTTTTGCTGCTGGCGTTCCTGGCTAGTGCTCGATAGGCATCACCTCCCTGGCGTAAGCGCCGTGAAGCTATGCACAGTAATCAATCGGCTCACCCCCTTAAGCAATTCGTCCTGCCGGCCTTGGTGCTGTTTGTTTTGCTGCTGTTTACCTATGCGCGCTTCTTTTCTATTCCCTATATCGGTTTCCAATACGACACCAGCGGCGAGATCGTGGACGTATTCACCCCTGAGGCAACCGGCGCGCTGGCGCTGGGCGATATGCTGCTCGAGGCGAACGGCATCAAGCACAGTGAGTATCGAGACAGCCTGGCCAGGCCCTGGTTCGATCATTTGCATCCAGGGGATGTGATGGAGTTGCGGGTCAGCAGTGAGGGGGTGGAGCGTTCGCTTCAACTCGCTGTGCCGGGGTTCAACCTGCCAGAGTTCCTCGGGCGGCTGATCAACACCTGGTGGCTGAGCTATGTGTTCTGGTTTGCCGGCACCATTATCTGTTTCCATGTCCGCCCGCAGGATGTGCGTTGGCGGCTGCTGGTAATGTTCTGCTACGTCACGGCCATATGGCTGATCGCAGGCTCACTTTCACGCTACGGCGTCTTTTTTGGTCCATACGTCTTCCGCATAGGCATCTGGCTGTCGCTGCCTGTGTATCTGCATTTGCACTGGAACTTTCCTCGGCCTTTCCCGCGCCTGCCCAACCTGGTGTGGGGGGCGTTGTATGCCGTAGGGATCGGGTTTGCCGCCTTGCAGGCGATGAGTCTGATTGACCCTGACTGGTTCGGGTACGCATTGTTTGTGGCCGTGGTGGGTAGCTTGCTTATGCTGCTCGTGCGCTTTTTTACCAGCTCGGGTGAACGGCGTGAGGTCGGTTTCCTGCTAGGCGCATTTGCAGTCGCTTTGCTGCCTGCGCTCATGCTGGGCCTGGCGACTGCCCGCGAAGCTTTGCCGCTGCTTGGCAACGGCAGCGTGTTCTCGCTGGTTGCCTGCCCGGGCGCTTATCTGTATGTGGTGTACCGCCGCCAGCTTGGCGGCATGGAGTTGCGCGCCAACCGCCTCATCTCGGTGTACCTGTTCCTTGTACTGCTCTTCACCGGCACGCTGATCCTGGTGTCGTTCTTCGCACCCGGCTTGGAAAACCCGCAAGAGATCGCCATCGCCATTCTGGGCACGGGCTTGTTCGTATCCTTGTTCAACATCTTTGCGTTCGAGCGTTTTCAGCGCTTCGTCGAGCGCAGATTTCTCAATATCCCCATGCCGCCCGAGGGTTTGCAGCAGCGCTTTGCCAACCTGATCTCGACCAGCTTCACGCGCCAGCACCTGGGGCAGACCCTGATGGAGCAAGTGCTGCCCGCGCTGCTTATTCGCCAGTCGGCCTTGATGCATTTTGATGGCCGGACACCGGAGCGCAAGCTGATCTATGCGCAAAACGTAACGGCGGAGCAAATGCCGGATGGCGAGGTATCACAGCAGCTGGTGCGGCCGGCGAACTCGCCTGGCGTTCAGACGCCGGCCTGGGTCCAGTTGGCTATCCCTGTAAGGGCCGGAGAGCAGGTGGTGGGCTTGTGGCTGCTGGGCCGTAAAGACCCGGATGACTATTACTCGTATTCGGAAACGAATTTGCTGAACTCGCTGGCTGACCAGATGGCGATCGCCTTGGTCAACATCGAGCAGGCCGATAGATTGCGCGTCTTGCACCAGCGTGACATTGACCAGCAGGAGGAGCGCCGCGCCTACCTGGCCCGCGAGCTACACGACGATGTGCTGGCCGGCATTGCCGATCTGGTTGCGCTGGCGGACCGCGGCAACCCGGATGCGCTGCAGGCACGCCATGAACAAGTGAGCGACCGCGTGCGCCAGCTCATCTACCAACTGCGCCCGGCCATGCTCGATTTCGGCCTGTACCGTGCGCTGACGGAGCTGGTGGATAACCTGAGCCTGCGCTTAGGCGAGGATGTGCAGGTGTCCCTGATGCTGCCGGAGAGCGCCGAGATGTACGAGGGGCAAGTGGCGGAGCATGCCTATCGCATCGTGCAGCAGGCGGCTGAGAACGCCGCCAGCCGCGGGTTGGCTAAGACCATCATCATCAGCGGCCAACTGACCGCTGATGTGATCGACCTGCTGATCGAGGATGACGGCATCGGTTTCGATTTGGCCGGTACCAGCCTGCCAGACCTGCTGCACGCCAGCCATTTTGGCCTGGCGAGCATGAACGAGCGCGCAGCTCTGATCGGCGCGTACCTCAGCATCCACTCAACACCCGGCGTGGGCACCCAGGTGCATCTGGAATGGCATAAACACTAAGCCTATTCAATTGTTAACGTGGGGCAGGCGTTTGTACTGCCTGGGTGTGCCCCCACGATAGACCAGCTGAGTATCAAAGTATCTGTCACCTGTCTTCGAATCTATGTCAATAAAAAAAGCCCCGCGGATGCGGGGCTTTTTTTTTATTCGAAAATGGAGGACTACTTGGGAATGATGACGACCTTGCGACGCGGCTCTTCGCCCGTGCTCTCGGTGGTCACTTCGGCGCTGTCACGCAGTTCAAGGTGAATGATGCGGCGCTCGGAGGGCGACATCGGCTCCAGGGTCTGGCGGCGGCCGGTGGAAACGGCTTGCTTGGCCATTTTGTGAGCCAGCTTGCGCAGGTTCTCATCGCGGCGCTGGCGGTAGCCGGCTATGTCAATGATGATGTGGGCGGCGCGGCCAACTTCCTTACCGACGATGAGGCGGGTGATCAGCTGCAGGGCGCCCATGGTCTCGGCCTGGCGCCCGATCAGGAAGCCAAGATCGCCGCCCTGGATATCCACCAGCACCGGCGCGGCCATGTCTGGCTCGTCCGGCTCGCCCAGGCTCACGCTCACATCGGCGCGTACGCTCATGTGCTCCAGCAAGGTCAGCACCGTGGCCTTGGTGATGGCCAGCAGGTTCTCGGCCTCGGCTTCGGTCAGCGGGGCGCTGGGCTCGGCGGCCGGGCGGCTGCGGCGCGGCGCAGCCGGGGCGGCTGCGCCGGGCTTGGCCAGCCCTTCCTTCACGATCAGGCGCACGCGGGCCTGGCGGCCGCCCAGGCCCAGAAAGCCTGTGCCGCCTTCATCCAGCACCTCAACGTCTACCTGCGTGTCTTCCAGCCCCAGCTCGACCAAGCCCTTTTCAATGGCTTCGTGCACGGTGGGGGCGATGACTTCCAAACTTGTGCGATGTTCCATGCGATACCTGCCGGAATTCTAACTTACTTGTTGGCCGGAGCCGCCGGAGTGGTGCTGAGCGGCTGGCGGCGCATCAACCAGGCCTGGGCGATGCCGAACACGTTGCTGATCACATAGTAGATCGAGAGGCCCGAAGGGAACACCATCGAGATGTAACCCATCATCAGGGGCATGGTCAGGCTCATCGAGCGGGCCATCTGGGCGCTCTGGTCATTTGGGTTGGTGGAGGCCGGGGTCATCATCTTGCTCTGCAGCCAGGTGGTCACCACCACGATGATGGTCAGCACGGGGATGGCGAACGGCAGCCAAGCCAGGTGCAAACGCTCCGGCTGGGACAGGTCCATCCACAGGAAGCTGCTATTCAGCGGCAGCAGCTCGGCTGCGTTGGGCAGGGCGATGCCGCGGGCGAAATCAAGCAGGGCGATCGGCGTGGCGGCCAGCGAGCGCTGGATCGACCAGTACATGGCGATCAGCAGCGGGAACTGGATCAGCATGGGCAGGCAGGAGCTGAACGGGCTGATGCCCTTCTCCTGATAGAACTTCATCTGCTCCTGGGCCAGCTTCTCGCGGTTGTCTTTGTACTTGGTCTGGATCTGCTTCCAACGCGGGTCGTTCTGCAGCTCCTGGGTCATGCGGGCGCTCTTGAGCTGCGATACCGAGAGTGGGTAGGTGAGCAGCTTGATCAGCACCGTGAACACAATGATCGCCAGGCCGAAGTTCTGACCCAGAATGTCATACAAAAAGACAAGAACGTTGGTGAAGGGGACAATGATGATGTCTAACATGGCTGTCCTTTAGTTGTTGCTGGGGAAGGCCCAAACGCGCGAGCCGCTTTCGTTGACGGCTATCACGGTGGTGGTGTTGTTGTGCTGGCCAACCAGGATCAGGTCGCCGGCGGCGACGGCCGAGCCGTACAGCTCGGTGCCGAAGTCCTGATTCCACTGGATGGCGCCATCTAGGCTGGCGGAGATGACGCGGCCGGCTTCGTTGATGACGTAGATGCTGTCGTTCAGACCCAGCGGGGTGCCGGTGATCGAGCCGCCGGTCTCCAGCATCCAGTTCTGGGCGCCGCTGGCCGGGTCAAGCGAGTACAGGAAGCCGCTCAGGTCACCCAACAGCAGCTGGCCTTCGTACATGGCCGGCGTGCCCCACACCCAGCCGTCGGTCGGCACGCGCCATAGCACTTCGCCGCCGGCGGCATCCACCGCCAACACTTCGCTGTTGAAGCTGCCGATGTACAGCACGCCTTCGTGCAGCAGCGGGCCGGCGGCCAGCGTGCCGCCAGTGTCCAGGGTCCACAGCACCTGGCCGCTCTCGGCGTCAAGCGCATACAGGAAATGGTTGAGCGAGCTTATGTAGACCACGCCGTCGCCCAGGGCAGGCTTGCCCCATTGCGGGTGGGTGGTGGTGAAGGTCCATAGCAGCACGCCGGCATGATCGAAGGTGTAGAGGTTGTGATCTGCATTCGAGGCGTAGATGCGCTCGCCATCCACCAGTGGGCTGGCGATGAACTGGCCCTCGGCGCCGTCGAAGCTCCATTCCAGCGCGCCGTTGGCTGGAGTGACCGCATAGAAGTTGTGGTTGTAGCCGCCGAAGAACAACTGGCCGTCACCCAGGGCGGGTTCGGCAAAGGCTGTGAAGCCGTTGTCACGCTCGGTTGGGAATGCCCAGACGGATGCGCCGCTCTGGCTGTTCAGCGCGGTGACATTGTTCTGGTAGGCCACGTAGACTCGGCTATTGGCCTCGTCCACATGGATGCCGGGCCAGGAGAGCGGCGCGACCGTGCCGCAGGCGCTCAGGGCAAGGCTGAGCAGGCTCAGCACAGCAAGGTTAAGCAAGGTGTTTTTCTTCATGCATCTTCCTAATTTATGGCACCGGGTCATACCCGGCGGATTTATTGAAGGGGTTGCAGCGCAGCAGGCGGTAGAAACCCATGCTGCCGCCTTTCAACGCGCCGTATTTGTAGATGGCCTGGTAGGTGTAATGAGAGCAGGTGGGGTAAAAGCGGCAGGTATCCGGCGGCAGGGTGCGCGCCCAGGTGAGCTGATAAATGCGGATGGGGATCAGCAGCAGAAAGCGCGGCAGGTTGGCCAGGGTGCGCGGCAACTCACGCAGCGACGGGTCCGGCTGCTCGTGGATCTCTGCGTGCTCGTGGGTGAGGTGTGCGTTCATAGTAGTTTGGCTCGCCGCAGCAGCCGCTCCAGCGCGGCCTGGGCCTGCTGGCTGCTGCTTGCAAGAATACCAGCCCGAGCGATCAGCACAAGGTCGTGCCCGGGGGCGATCCGTTCCAACAGCGGCTGCATGGCCGCTCGTAACACCCGTTTGGCCCGGTTGCGCTGCACTGCGCCCCCTACGCTGTGGCCGGCGGCCACGCCGACCCGCACCCGGGCAATGTCATTGGCTTGGACTACAAGCACAACAAACGGGTGCGGGTATGACTTTCCCAGTCGCCGCACCCGTTTGAAATCGGCTGGTCTGCTGAGGCGAAATCCTCGCTTCACCGATGATCACAGGCCTGCTCGCCGCGTAGGCGTTGGACGCGCTTACGCGTTCCAGTCCACCTTCTTGACGTGGTTGTTGGCTTTCACCGTGAGGCGCTTGCGGCCACGCAGGCGGCGGCGCTTCAGCACATCCTGACCCGAGGAGCTGGACATGCGCTTGCGGAAGCCATGCACGCGCACGCGGCGGCGCTTCTTGGGCTGATAAGTTCTTTTGGGCATCTTCTTTCCTTGCTTTTGCTAAATTCTAAAGTAACGAGGCAGGATTATACCCGTAGTTTGGGCAAAAGTTGCAAATTGCACAATTTCAACTATAATGCCCGTACTGACCTTTGGAGGAAGCATGGCTGAACACACAACAGAGCACGGTAGCGGCCTGGAGGCCACGGATATTTTTGTAGGCCTGCTGGGCGCGGGCACGATTGCCGGCGTCGTGTGGTCTGTAGTGTTTGGCCTGTTCGCAGGCACCGCCTTTGGCCTGGAGTACTTCCAGGTGCAGCTGCCGCAACTGGCCGCCGATGGCCTGCATGTTGCCTCCCAGGTGCTGCCCTGGCTGGCCGCCATCCCGGCCGCCTGGTTCGGCTACCAGTTCATTATCCGCCTGCCGTAAGGCTGGCTCGCTTAAAAGACAAAAGCTCGGGCATTGCCCGAGCTTTTTTGTTTGAACCTGGCTATTCCTCGCCATCTTCCGGGGCGATCTGCCCGGGCTGGATCAGCTCCAGCAGCTCGCCGTGCAGGTTGATGCGCACCTTGAAGCCGCTCATGCCGAGGTAGGCCCGGCTGGCCTCGGGCAGACCCTGGGCCAGCACCTGGTCGAACTGCTCATCTACGTTCTTGAGCTGGTTTTGAATGGCGGCCTGGGTGAAGATGTCGTCCTGGCCCATCATTTGTGCGGCCTGTTTGCTCAGCTCTTCTTCGTGGCCTGAGAGCATCTCGCCCATTTGCTTCAATACCTGGCGGTCCACATCTTCTGAGGGGACATGGCGCATGAAGCCCTGGTCATTGACCACATAGAAGGCTTCTTCGCCAACCTGGGTGGTGTTCACCGGCTGGTCAAACTCGTCCACCACCAGCCCGCTGAACAATGCATGTTTTGCCATGCCTTATCTTACTCAAGCGTGAGAACTGCGGCGTTAGCGATTTATAAAAATCGCTAGTAGTGCACCTGCACGGTGGTGCCCACGCTGGCCCAGTTGTACATCCAATGGGCATCCTCGATGGTCATGTTGACGCAGCCGGCGCTCATGGGCGTGCCAAAGTTGTTGTGCCACCAGGTGCCGTGGATGCCGTAATCGCCATAGAAATACATGACCCAGGGCACATCCCGAATGTAATAGCCCGGCCCGGACATATCCTGAATGCGCACCTTGATCCAGACCTTGAAGGTGCCGGTCACCGTGGGTGAGCCGGCCCGCCCACTGGAGATCACGAAGCTGCGGATCAAGGTGCTGCCTTCGTAGGCTTCCAGTGTTTGGGTGCTCAGGTTGACGTCGATCCAGCGTTCGTTGGGGCCAACGCTGCGCGGCACTTCGACGAAGTGCTTTTCGAGCCCGCTCACATCTGCGCCGGTGGTGGCGGTGGCGGTTGGGCTGGGAGTCAGCGTGGGCGTGGGGGAGGGCGTGGCGCTGGCCGTGGCGGTGTGGGTGGGTGTATAGGTGGCCGTTGGCGTGCTGCTGGCGGTGGGCGTAGCCGTTTCCGTCGGCGTGCTGGTGGCCAGCAAGCCATCGATGCTTTGGGCCGCGGCGGCGCTGACGAAGCGCAGGCCATCGTCCAGCCCGGGCGGGCGCAGCCAGGCGAACAGCGCGAACGCCACGACGCCCGCCGCCAGCGCCATCAGCGCCAGGCCGCTGGGGCGCGGCAGCGTCAGCACGGGTTTGTCCGCGGCTGCCACGTGGGTGCGTTGCTTCTTTGTGTCCGGGCGTTGCTGCGCCCACTTCAGCGCTTTGCGCGCCCGCGTGGAGCGCGGGTTGATGCGCAGAGCTTCTTTCAGATAAGCCAGGCTGGCCGCCGGCGCGGCCATGGCGGCCAGCAGCAGCCAAGGCTCCTCCTGGTTTGGGGCCAGCTTGGCCGCTTGGCGCGCCAGGCGGCGCGCCTCCGGCTTGCGGCCCGCCGCCAGCGCGGCGCGCGATTCTACGCACAGGGCGTGCCAGGCCGCGGCGGCCATCTAGTTGCCCTCCGGTGTGGTGGCGCTCTCGTTATAGATGTAGCACAGCACGCCGCTGGCAATGCCATCCGCCACCGCATTGGAGTTCTGGGTCAGCATCTGCCGGTCGAGGTTGAGGAAGCCGGTTTCGATGATGGCCGCGGTGGTGTCGTGGTGGATCTCATTGAAGGTGTGGTAATTGCTCATGTGGGCCGTGATGCTGGCCGGGTGGTAGCGCATGCCGGTGGCGGTCTGGTAGCGATTGCTGAGGCAAGCGACCAGACGCTGGGCTTTCTCCGGCGCGCTGCTAGCCAATGAAGAAGCCACTTTGAAGCCGGTGGCGTTGTCGTCAATGTATTCACAGGTATCAGCATGAATGGAGACCAGCACCAGGGCGTTGTAGCCCGGCATGCGGTCATCGTATTCCTGCAAGAGGTCCACATCAAAGCCGGCGTCGGTCAACTTCTGCTGTACACGCGTGGCCACATCCAGATTCACTTCGACTTCGGTCAGGCCATCGCTGCACACCGCGCCCGAGTCGTTGCCCCAGTGGCCGGCCACAATGCCGATCACCGGGCGCGGCCGCGGCGTGGGGGTGGGGAAGCTGCCGCCGCCGGCGTTGCTGCCGCTGAGTTGCAGGGCCACCCATTCGGTCAGCCCGCCAGGCAGCAGGCCCAGCGGGGTGAAGGCGGTGAACAGCGTGGCCAGCACGGCGCTGACCGCCACAATGGTGGTGAGCTGGCCGAAGATGTTCATGCTGGCCCGCCGCGGCCGCGGGCGGCGCGGCTCGCTGAAGCCCGGCTCAGACATCTCAGACGGAATCTCGTCCTGCAGCATAGGAAAACCATGCTACCCCGAATCAGGCGCGGCTCCAATAGCTTTTTTGCGCTGGCATGTGATTTGCACCCGCAGCGCTCCAAATCACAGGGTTACAATGACCGCATGCAGCAGCAAGCCCAACCCGGCGCTATTTTGCGCCCAACGCCTGACCAACTCAAGGATGTGCTGCGCTTTTGGACCACGGGCGTCACCGTGGTCTCGGCCAGCCACCAGGGCAGCCAGCACGGCATGACGGTCAACTCGTTCACTTCGCTCTCGCTGGAGCCGCCGCTGGTCTCGATCTCGCTGGAGAAGAGCACCCGCACGCACCAGTTGGTGCTGCAAGCCGGGCGCTTTGGCGTCAGCATTCTCTCGGCCAATCAGCAGGAGCTGTCTGACCGTTTTGCAGGCCGCGAAAGCGAACAGAGCGATCGTTTTGAAGGTGTGAATGTATTTACGCTGGAGACGGGCAGCCCGCTCTTGCAAGAGGCGATCGCCTATTTTGATTGCCGGGTCTCGGTCACTCACGACGCCGGCACGCATACGATCTTCATCAGCGAGGTGCTGGCCGCAGGCGCTCCTGCCAACCAGCAGGGCGGCCAGCCGCTGGTGTATTTCAACCGGGCGTATCGTAAGCTCAGCGGCTGACCCCGAGCTTATTCGCCCCACTTCAGCTCATAGCCAAAATCCACCAACACCTGCAGCGGGCGGCCGTCGGCATAGGCCAGCACGATCGGCCCTGCGCCGCTGGGGGCGCTTTGCGCCACCAGCGCCAGGCTGCCGTCCGGCGCCCACAGCGCCTCACGGATGCTGAAGGCGTCGTCACGCATCTGGCTGCGGCCGCCGGCGCCATCGGCGGCCGAACGCACCATGTACAGCGGCAGATCCGCATCATGGATCTCACCTGCGCTGGCGTAGAAATATTGCAGGTCGCCATTGGGCAGCTGCAGCGGCCAGCCCACAAAGTGATACGCATCCTCGGCCTGGGTTTCGATCAGGGTAGTGGCTTCGCCGCTGGCCGCGTCGTAGCGCCATAGCCCCGGCTCCACCAGGCCCAGCGCGGCGCTGGCCAGCAGCAGGCTCTGGCTGTCGGCCGCCCAGGCGGCCTGGCAGCACAGCACCGCGCCGCCCTGCAAGCGTACGAACGCCTCGCTGCGCACATCCCACACGCCCAGGCTGCTGCCTTCGGGCGTGGCGATGGATATTAGCAGCTGCATGCCCGAAGGCGACCAGGCCACCGGCGCGTACAGCTCCACCGGGGTGATGGCCTCGTCTTCATAATCAACAATGTTCTCGAGGATCAGTAGCGAGTTGCCGCTGGCCAGATCGAACAGCCACACGCCGCCCTGCGCATAGGCCAGCGTGGCGCCGTTGGGCGCCAGCCGCGGAGCGCGCACTGCATCCGTGTAGGCGAAGCTGGCATCCTGCGCATCCGCGCTGGCATTGTCCACCAGCGTCTGTGGCGCGCCACTGGGGTCGTAGCGGTAGATGCGGTTCTGGATGCGGTATACCAGCGTGCCGTCGGCGGCCACGTCGTATTCATCCACCGGCTCGCTCTCGTCGGTCAGCTGCTGCAGGCTCACGCCATCGGCAGCCAGCCGCCAGATGGCGGCGCTGCCCTCGCGCTGGCTCAGGAAATACAGCGCGTGCGGCAGTACCCGCGGCGCCTCCGTGGGCGCGGGCGTGGCGCTGGGCAGCGGCGTGGGCGGGGTCACCACGGCCAGGCTGCCGGGGTAGTTGCAAGCCGTCAGAACCAGCGCTGTTAGTAGAAGGGCGAATGTGCGCATGAGGGGAACAAGCCGTCGGGTGATTTCGTTCAAGATAGCATGCCTAGTTTAACAAAAGCGTGCCCCACATGCTGGCAAGCGCCATATGCTAGAATCGCTCCAGAGCTTACATCACAGCCAGCTGGAGGATCTTAATGAGCGCAGAAACCGCCGTACGCGGCATGTACTTCGAAGATTTTGAGGTGGGCCAGAAGCTGGCTACCGCAGGCCGCACCGTCACCGAAACCGACATCGTGATGTTTGCCGGCCTGACGGGCGACTTTAACCAAATTCACGTAGACGCCGAGTACAGCAGGACCACCCCGTTCGGCGCGCGTGTGGCACATGGCCTGCTGGGCCTGTCGTTCGCCTCTGGCCTCATCGTGCAGACCGGCATCATGTCCGGCACCATCATGGCCTTCCGTGAGATCACAGAATGGAAGTTCATCAAGCCGATCTTCATTGGCGATACCGTGCATGTGGAGACGGATGTGCTGGCCACCAAGGCGCTGCCGCGCATTGGCGGCGGCTCCATCAATCTGCAAGTGGAACTCAAGAACCAAACTGGCGAAACCCTGATGAAAGGCGTGTGGACGGCGCTGTTCCTCAGCCGCCCAAGCTAATCCGTCATGACCGGCAGCCTGCCCGAAGACCCCACCCAGCCGGAGAAGCAGCACCCCGGCGAGGGCGCCTCGGACCGCTTCCGGCGTTTGTCCGCCTCCGGCGCACATCCGGCCCTGCCCGGAGACGAAGCTCCTGACCTGAGCGACACCCAGCCCAGCCGGCCGATGCCGGTCGACCCCGGCCTGGTGCCGCCTGACGAAGCCCCCACCATCTTTGAACCTGTGGGCGATTTCACGCCCGCCCCGCCGCCGCTGGGGCACACGCCCTCCGGGCCGCGCCCGGCCATGGATGAGTTCGGCATGCCCCTGCCGCGCCGCGTAGCCGAGGTGGACCCGGAAGCGACGCGGGTCAGCCGGGCCGCCTACAGCAACACCGGCCGTGCGGCTGGCAGCGGCAACGGCGGCGGCTCGCGTTTCAAGCAGTGGTGGGCGCGGGTTGGCCGCATGGGCTGCCTGCCGCGCGTGCTGGTGTATGGCGCCATCGCCACCATCTTGCTGGCGATGGCTGGCCTAGCCTTCGCCTTCTACGAATACTATGTCATCGCCTCCAGCCTGCCTTCGGTGGCTGACCTGCATGATCGCGGCTCGCAGTTCGAGACCACCCGCATTCTGGATGCCAACGGCAACCTGCTGTACGAGATCCTTGACCCGAATGCCGGCCGCCGCACCTATGTGCCCCTGGCCGAGATCTCGCCGTACATGGTGGCCTCCACCATCGCCGCCGAGGACAAGGAGTTCTACAACCACCCTGGCTTCAACGTCATGTCGATCGCGCGGGCGTATTTCCAGAACCGCGCCGATGGTGAGATCGTCTCCGGCGCGTCCACCATCACGCAGCAGTTGGCGCGCATGCTGCTCTTCTCTCCGGAGGAAGCTTCCCAGCGCACCTATATACGCAAAGTGCGCGAAGCCATCCTGGCCGCGGAAATTACGCGCCGCTACTCCAAGGACGAGATCCTGGAGCTGTACCTCAACGAGATCTACTTCGGCAACCTGGCCTATGGCGTGGAAGCTGCGGCCGAAACTTACTTCGGTACTTCAGCCAGCGAGCTGACCCTGGCGCAGGCGTCATTCCTGGCCGGTTTGCCGCAGTCCCCATCGGTATACGATGTCTACACCAACCGCGAAGCCGCCCTGGGCCGCCAGCAATACGTGCTGCGCCTCATCTATAGCCTGAGTGCAGAGACCGGTTGCATCTACGTCAGTAACAGCAATGAACGCGTATGCGTCTCGCTTGACCAGGCGGCCGCGGCCGGTTTGGAAATGCTGGACTATCGTTTCAACCAACCGGGAGTCGAGATCCGCTATCCGCATTGGGTGCACTACATCCGCGCCCTGCTGGAAGAGCAGTTCGATCCGCAAACCATCTATCGTTCCGGCTTCACCGTGCACACCACGCTCGATCCTGAATTGCAGGACATGGCGCAGGACACGCTCAGCGAGCACATCGCCGGGCTGCAGGACCGCAACGTGGGCAGCGGGGCGTTGGTGGCCATACGCCCCAGCGACGGCCACATCCTGGCCATGGTCGGCTCGGCCGATTTTTACAACGAGGCGATCGACGGCCAGATCAACATGGCCGTTATGCCGCGCCAGCCCGGCTCCTCTATCAAGCCGCTTACCTATGTGGCCGCCTTTGAGAAGGGCTGGACAGCGTCCACGCTGATCTGGGACGTGGAGTCTGAGTTCCCGCCATCCGGCCTGGCCACGGACACGCGCCCGCCGTATATACCGCAGAACTATGACGAACGCTTCCACGGCCCCGTCACTGTGCGCTCGGCCCTGGCGAATTCATACAACGTGCCCGCGGTCAAGGCGCTCGACTTCGTCGGCATCTACGACAACCCTGACACGCCGGAGGAAGAGGGCCTGGTGGCCTTCGCCCACCGCATGGGCATCACCGACCTGCATAGCGACCAATACGGTCTGGCGCTGACCCTCGGCGGCGGTGAGGTCAAGCTGCTCGATCTCACCAATGCGTATGCCATCTTCGCCAACCAGGGCCGCGCCGTGACCCCGGTCGCTATTACGCGTATCACCGACTTCCAGGGCAACGTCATCTACGAAGCTCCGCAGCCCAGCACGGAGCAGGTAATCCGTGAAGAGCACGCTTTCCTGATCAGCTCCATCATGTCGGACAACCAGGCGCGCACGCCGATGTTCGGCAGCAACTCGCTGCTCAATTTGCCTTTCCCCGTGGCGGCCAAGACCGGCACCACCACTGACTTCCGCGACAACTGGACCATGGGCTACACCCCGGATGTGGCCGTGGGTGTGTGGGTCGGCAACCCGGATAACACCGAGATGCAAGGCACCAGCGGCCTGAGCGGCGCGGCGCCGATCTGGGCCGAGTTCATGCAAGAGGCGGTCAACTACCTCACTGGCGGCAATTCCAGCGGCTTCGTGCGCCCGGCCGGCATTGAGGAGAAGGTCATCTGCACCCTCTCGGGCGCCGAGCCATCCCAGTACTGCGATGACCAGCGCCGCGAATTCTTCGTCGTCGGCCAGCCGCCGGCCGACCCGGACAATGATCTGTGGCAGGACGTGCTGGCCGACACCTGGACCGGCTTGTCAGCCTCGGGCGCGTGCGGCAGCCGCTTCACCGAGGAGCACCTGGGCCTCAACGTCAAAGACCCGTGGGCGATCAAGTGGCTGACCCAGACCAACCAGGGCCGCAACTGGGCGCAGGCGCATGGCTTCGATGACCCCATCTATTTCTCGCCGCTGCGCGAATGCCGTGATACCGACCCGCGCCCGCTGCTCGACATCATCTTGCCCAATAACGGCGAGCACTTCAACCAGCACGAAGTGCAGGTTGTGGTGCTCGCCGACGCCACGCAGAACTTCCGGCGCTATGTTGTGGAGTGGGCGCGTGGCGCCAACCCGGACGATGGTGACTGGCAGGAACTGGCCGCCAGCAACTCGCCCATCCCGCAGCAGGAGCGGGTCTACACCCTGCGCATGGACGAGATGCCACGCGGGGCGCTCTCGCTGCGCATCACCATGTACAGCACGCAGAACACCTTTGCCGAATATGCGATCGTGATCCACAACGATATGCCCGAGCCGACCGCCATCCCTTCGGCGACGGCGACCAGCACACCCACTGCGACTGTGACGCCCACCCCAACGGCAACTCCCACGATCACGAATACCCCTACGCCTACGGAAACGCCCTCACCCACGCCATAGTATCGCAAGGGTGAGGGCTGCCTACAGCAGCGGCGCCTGCAGCGCCTCAGCGGTCAGCGGGTCCAGCCGCACCGCATCGGCGATGCTCTCAGGCGTCAGTGTTTGAGTTGCCAGCAGGCGGCGCACGGCGCGGAACTTGAGGAAGCGCCAGCCGTCTTCGGCGGCTTGCGCCAGGCGCGGGTCGCGCTCCAGCTTGAAGAGCGCCAATGGGGCGCGGCGGCCGGGCAGCACGATCAGGCTGTTGTGGGCCGGCGTATTGGCGCCCAATAGCACCTCCCCCAATAAGGCTGAAGCGATGACGTAGAAGTTGAATACGGCCTGGCCGTCTTGCAGCCAGCGCAGCGGCTCGCCCTGGGCGTTGCCTTCTTCCACTTCGTAGCCCAAATGCTGACCCAGGATCAATAAGCCGGCGCGCATCTCCACCAGGTCAGCCCGGCGCTGGCGCGGCTGGTCTTCAGCGGCCAGCTGCCACAGCTCGCCGTCCTGCTGGGCGTACGAATTCAGCACGGCTTCCAGCAAGGCCGGCTGCGGGGTCAGCAGCCCGGGGAAGATGGCGCACAGCGCCCGGTCGTGCGCCAGGGTGCTTTGCGGCTGGCTGCGCAGCAGGCCGCGCACCACAGCGATCTCGACCCGGTCGGCCAGGGGCGCACGCGCCTCCTGCGGATTGGTAGGCCACCACAGGCCGCTTTCGGGTGTGTCCGGGTTGCCGCTGTGCTGCACAAAATCGCCGTGCATGGTTACTGCGGCTTCGATCTGCTTGCGGGTGTGGGTGTAAACCTCGGATGGGTCGGTTTGCCCGCTGCCCATATTCTGCTGTTTGTTGAGCAGGGTCAGAGCGGCGGCTTGCATATATTCGAATGCGCTGGGCTGGCCGCGCCCATTCAGTACGAAGCGCGCCGCTCGGCGGATGGCTTCGTCCGGGGCTTGTTCGGCGGCCTGGGCTGCGCCTTTGCGCAGGGTTAGCTGCATCTCGGCCGCGGCGTGGCGGTAGGCCATGGCCTGGATGCGCAGCCCGGCCAGATTGGCCGCCACCGCGGTGGCGGCCTGCAGCCCGCCTTCCGCCTCGGCCAAGAGAGCGAACACGGGCGTCTTCTCGCTCAGGCGCTCGGCCACGGCCGAGAGGGCGGCGTGTAGCGCCTCGGTGTGCCAGGCCCAGTCGTAGCGGCGGCGACGCAGCACCAGCACGAACGGGCCGATGGCCTCGCGCCCCCACAGCCAGCCCGCCCACAAAGCGCACAGCGTCCAGAAGGCTGGCGCAGGCCGCGGCACGGCGGCGGATACTGCGGCGAGCGGCAGCTCGTGTATCTCGGCCGCCAGGTCACGCATGCGGCCTTCGTAGATGCAGATGCCGCCGCTCTCCGGCGGCGATTCTGGCCATTCGGTGACGGGTAGCGCTTCGTTGGGTTGCGCCCACAGCGCGATCGAGCGCTCCATCTCGAACCAGATGTTGTATTCGCGGAATTGCGGCGGCGCATTCAGTTGGCGCGGGCGCAAACGCCCGCTGGGGTGCGCCCACAGCTTGGTAGCGCGGTCGCAGGCGCTCAGCAGCAGGGCGGAGAGCAGGCGGCGCTCGCCGGCGTCGGCATCCAAACTGTCCAGGCGGTTGATGATGGTGATGAGCGCATAGGCAGCCCGCGGCAGATAGGCCTGCAGCGCCTCTTCGGCGTGTTCGCGGTCAGGGTCGTCTTTGGAGGCGATGCGCTCCAGGGCGCGCGAGAGGGTTGGCCCGCTCAGCGGATAGGCTGCGGCGCGGGCGGCGTCGTGCTCGTCACACGGATATTCGCCTTGCACGCCGCACTGCTTGCAGTGCAGCAGTTTGGCGTGCGGCGCGTCAGCTTCGCGCTCCCAGATGAAGGCTTCGGCCGGCACTTGCGCCGAGCAGTTGGGGCACTCAGTCAGGTACAGCTCCAGGATGGCGGGTTCCAGGCGCTCTTCGCCGCGGCGGGCGGCGCCCAGCGCCGCCAGGGCGGCGGTCAGCGCCTCGGCGCTGGGTGGCTGGGCGTGCATTTCGATCAGGAAGCGGGCGATGGGGTTGTTGGCGGCCACCAGCACGCGGTAGCCCGCGCGGGCGGCTTCTACAGCCCAGTGCGGCGATGCGCCGAAGGGCTCCAGCACCCAGCCGCCGGGCGCGGCGTGCTGCTGCAGCCAACTGGCGGCCACGCCGCGCGGCACGGGCGGCAGGTAGCGCTCCAGCGGGCTGGGCGGGAAATCTCCCAGGGTGGGTATGTACACGTTAGGGTCAGCCATGCGGCCTTCCACTTGCGCCCAGCGCGCCAGACCAACAAGCAGGCGTTGCGGTCAGGCGAACGGTGGGCGTACGCATGCTTAGTCCTTAGGCGGATAGAACTGAAGGATGGCCGGCGTCACCTGGCTGAGGTCTTGCAAGCCGGCGCAAAACTTCTGGCGCAACGGCGGCGCGCCGATGACCAGCGCCGGCACGGGGTTGTCGGTGTGGGTGCGGCGGCTCAAATCTTCCATGTTGCCGTGGTCTGACGTGATCAGGATCAGGCCTTCGTCATCCACCCAGGCTTCGAGCAGGCCGCCCATCACGCCGTCAAAATGCTCCAGCAGTTTGACGGCGCCTTCGTGGTCTTGGTGGTGGCCGGCGTAGTCGCTGGGCCAGAATTCGAAGAAGGCCAGATCGTACGTGCGAGTGACCTCGGCCAGGCGGCGGCCGGCCTCGTGGGGCGTGTGCAGCGGGGAATCGGTGAAACCGAGGTGGGTACGCCAACCTTCACCGGTGAAATCGGCCGAGAAGCCATCGCCATGCAGCATATCCTCGTGGGTCTTGAGGGCGATGCCAGCGCTGGTGACCGCCAACGGGATGGCGGAGAGCAGGCGCTTGCCACTCTCGATGCCCTGGAAATAGGGCGGCGGGTAGGCGTTAAGCAGGGTGCTGCGGTAGCCGCGCTGCGCCAGCTGCATGAATACATTGTCTTCTTTCACGATGGCGGCCACGGGCTTGTTGGGCTTGGGGCCGTAGTGCTCGCCGACCAGCTGGGGTACGTTCTTGCCGGTGACGAGGGCGGCCTGGCCGGTGGCGGATTGCGGCAGGCCGGGCATGCCCAGGTTGGGGTCGAGGGCCAGCAGGGTGGCGCGCTCAGTCTGCAGCGGGGCGGAGCCGGCCACTAGGCGGGCGCCGCCCAGCAAGGTGTCTATGTTGGGAGTGCGTGCGGCGGCGAAGGGGTTGGTTTCGGGGTCGTTGGCCCCGAAGCCGATGCCGTCCATGAAGAGGAAGAGGAAATGCATTCGGGGATTGTAGCCGCTTTGTGCGCCGCTTCGGCGGCGCACAACTCCACTGGAGATGTTGTTCGTTCTATAGGTGGGAGTGGGGGTGGTGCGCCGCTTCGCGGCGCGGGAGTTGTGCGCCTGCGGCGCGGCAACTCCGGGTAAAAAAGATGTTGTTCGTTTTGTAGGCGGGGGTGGGGGGTGCAACTCAAAAGATATCTGGCTTCGCGTGTGGGAGGTGTTGGCGATGGTGGGTGCAGGGATACCACGGGTGGCATGGGACGGGGCGAAGTGAGTGCGTATGTCAAGGGTTTGAGCCCTCACCCCACTCCCTGCGGGAGTTCCCCTCTCCCAAGGGGAGAGGGGGGAATGCATGCCTGCTGGGTAGTAAGTTCAACGGGGTGAGGGTGTCTTGCAGGGTAACGTCTATTTGGAAGATGTGCCAGCGAGGATCCTTCGCTGGGCTGGCATCGGCGGTCTGGTGTTGGCGTTAGTACCCGCTCAGGATGCACGCGGGTGTTGTGTGGATGGGGACGGGGTTACCCCAGATTGCTTCGTCCGTTGCCGCTGCTACGCAGCGTCTACTCCTCGCAATGACGATATGAGTAGCGTTGCCGCTGCTGCGCAGCGGCTACTCCTCGCAATGACAGAAGCTGGATAGTGCTATTTGCCCACTACGCGCAGTTCGCGCGGGAAGGTGCTGAGGGTGCGCGGGCCGTCGGCGGTCATGACGACGTTGTCCTCGATGCGCACACCGCCGCGGCCGTCGAGGTAGATGCCCGGCTCGACGGTGAAGCTCATGCCCTCGGCCAGCGGCAGCGTGTTATCGCCGCGCATGTAGGGCTCTTCGTGGCCCTCCATGCCCAGGCCGTGGCCGGTGCGGTGGGTGAAGTATTGGCCGTAGCCATTGTCGTCGATGGCGTCACGCGCCGCCTGGTCCACCGCGGCGCAGGGGGCGCCGATGGCGGCTGCCTCGCGGCCGGCCTGGTTGGCCAGTTTCACCACCTCGTAGATGCGCTTGAACTCCTCGCTGATCTCACCCACGGCGAAGGTGCGGGTCAGGTCGGAGAGGTAGCCGTCGTACGACGCGCCCCAATCGATCAGGAGCAGGTCGCCTTCCTGGATGCGGTAATCGCTGACGGTGGAGTGCGGGTTGGCGCTGTTGGCGGCGGCGGCCACGATGGGTGCGAAGGGCAGCTCCGGGTCGGAGCCGAGCGCATACAGCTCCTGCACCAGGATGCCGGCGATCTCCTTCTCGCTCATGCCGATCTTGATCTTCTGCAGGGTAGCTTCCAGGCCGCCCTCGGCGATCTCGACCGCCTTTTGCATGGCGGCGATCTCGCCAGCGTCCTTGTGCTTGCGCATATCGGCGATCAGCTCTTCGGCGATGGGGAACTCGGCGCCGGGGAAGGCGGCCTGCAAATAGCGTAGCTCCATCACGCGCATGCGCAGGCCTTCCACGCCGATGCGCTTGGCCGGGCCGATGAGCGCGGCGGCCTGGTTGAAGGCGGCCTGCCATTCGGCCGGGTTTTCGCTGTAGGTCACGGCGCGCAGCTCAAAATCCAGCTGGGCCAGCTTGCCCTTCTCGAAATCCGGTAGCACGATGACCGGGCTCTTGCCGGGGGCCAGCAGCAGCACGGTGGGCCGCTCCATCAGATGGAAGTGCAGCCCGCTCATGTAGACCTGGCTGGGGCCGGCGTTGAGGGCCATGGCGTCGAAGCCGCCGGCGTTCATGGCGTCGCTGAGCTGGGCCTGGCGGCGAATGAGATTTTCAGTCGAGAAGGGATTGGTCATGGAGTAGTCGCTCTCTGGATTAGTGAAGGAATGCTGATTATACGCCGCTGCACTGCTGGCGCGTTTGGTGTTAGGCTAGGTTGGTTCGGAGAGCTATGTTTCGATTGGAAGAGTTGGACCAACTGGATTATTACCGCAAGATGCACGCCATTTATGCGGGTGTGCGCGACCGCCGCATTCCGGCGGAGCAGCGCTGGCAGTATTGGGTGGCGGCGCGTAACGAGCTGCTGGGCGGCCACCCGCATTCCCCGGTGCCGGCGGCGCAGCGGGCGCACTTCATCAACCTGGCCTATTACGCGTACGACCCGGCGCTGCGCTTCGTAGTGGATGTGGACATTGACGTGCAGCGGGAGCGTTTCGAGCTGGCGGGCGCGCCGGTGCAGCGCGTGGGGCGAGTGCTGTTCCCGATCGCGGGCAGCACGCTAAGCCTGTCGCTGTTCAGCGTGCGGGGCTACGGCGGCGGCCTGCTGTTGCCGTTCGTGGATGCCAGCGCCCGCAGCGGCAAGACCTACGCCGGGGCGCGCTGGCTGCTGGATACGCCCCACGGCGCCGACCTGGGCGAGGAGCACGGCAAGCTGGTGCTCGATTTCAACTTTGCCTACAACCCGGCCAGCGCCTATGACCCGGCCGCCCCGCGCCACGAGGCGCCGCCGGAGAACGTGCTGGCGCTGGCCGTGCCAGCCGGCGAGCAGGCCTACCCGCTGGCAGCGGCTTGACGACTTTGCAATACCCCTCTATAATTTAGGTATACCTAAATTATAGAGGGCATCATGTTGGACTTAAAAATACTCCTAACTCACAGTCTTATAGGCATTGTGGCCATCAGCGGCATCATCCTTGTCATCGGCGTCAAGCGACCGCGCTGGTTCCTCGAGAAGAAGAATGTGCCGCCAGACATTCTGGCGGCGGTGCCGCCGCGCACGGAAGCCGAACGACGCCAGTCCTTGTGGGCTGCGATCCCGCTGGCCTTCCTGCTGCTTGGCCTCGTCTTCTACTCCACCTATGTCTTTGGTGAGGCAAGCGGCGCGGGCTTCGGCACGCTGTTCCTGCATGCGCTCATCCTCATACTGTTTGTGAGCACCTTTGACCTGGTGGTGATCGATTGGCTGCTGCTGAACACCATCACGCCGCGCCAGTTCGTCTACCCAGGCACAGAGGGATTTGCGGGCTACAAAGACTACGGCTTCCATGGCCGGGCGCATCTGCGCGCATTACCAGGCCAGGCTGTATTTGCTGTGCTGGTGGCGGGCATCGTGACGCTTCTGTTGGCATGACTTGGTTGCAGATCCTGTTTGCAGTTTAGAATGAGCGCAGGAGATCTACTCGATGCTTGATTGGACCAAACTGATCATGGATGGCGGCATCTTCACCGCCGTATTCACCGGGCTGGTGTTGTACACTGCCATGAATAAGCCGCGCATGTTCCTGACGCCGGGCGAGGTGCCGCCGGACATTCTGGCCAAGGCCAAGCCGCTGAGCAAGCAGGAGAAGGAGCAGGTCCAGAAAGCCATGTTCCCGCTGATGGTGATCCTGGTGGGTGGCACGCTGTATTCGACCTACACCTTTGCCCAGCAAAGCGGGGCCGGTTTTGGCACGCTGTTCCTGCACGCCCTGCTTATCCAGCTCATCATCACTACGTTCGATCTGATCTTCATCGACTGGTTCATTCTCAACACGCTGACGCCGAAGTGGGCCGTGTTCCCCGGCACCGAAGGGTTGGCCGGATACAAAGACTACGGCTTCCACGCCAAAGTGCATCTGAAGTTGCTGCCGCGCCAGATCGTGGGCGCGATGGTGATTGCCGGGATCTGTTTGTTGCTGGCAAACTTTCTGTAGCGATAAAAAAAGCCCCGTGCAAACGGGCCTTTTTTGTTTTTAGTAGAACTCGCCTTGTAGATAGGCACGCGTGCGGTCGTTCTTGGGTGCGTTGAGCACCTGCTCGGCTGGGCCAGCTTCCACCACTTCGCCCAGGTACATGAAGACGAGATAGTCGGCTAGATGACGTGCCTGGCGCAGCACGTGCGAGACCAGCACGACGGTGTAATCCTTCTTGAGCTCTTCCAGACGCTCTTCGATGAACTTGGCCGAGATCGGGTCCAGCGAGGAGGTGGGCTCGTCGCCCAGGATGACCTCCGGCTCCACGGCCAGGCCGCGGGCTAGGCACAGGCGCTGCTGCTGGCCGATGGACAGATCGCGGGCGGGGGTGTTCAGGCGGCCCTTGACCTCATCCCACAGACCGGCGACTTCAAGATAGTGCTTCACCTTGTCGCGCAGCTCTTTGCCGCGGGCAAGCTTGTGGATGCGCATGCCATAGGCCACGTTCTCAAAGATCGACATGGGCAGCGGAAAGGGGCGCTGGGCGATGAGGCCCACCTTGGTGCGCACCTCGGTCACTTCCACATCCGGCGCGTACAGATCGACCCCATCCAGCTCCACATGGCCGGTCACCTGGGTGTCGTCGGCCAGATCATGAAAGCGGTTGAGGGTCTTGAGCAGGGTCGACTTGCCGCACCCCGAGGGGCCGACGATGACCGTGATCTGGCCGCGCGGCAGGTCCAGATTGATGTCCTTGAGCGCGTGGACTTTGTTGTAGTAGACGTTGAGGTCGCGGATCTTGATCTGAGTTTCCAATGGTGGCCTCTTGTTAGCGAATTACGTTGCGGCTGAGACGGCGCGCCAGGAAGCGCGAAAGCATGCTGATGAAAAGAATGAGCACGGTGAGCACCAGCGCCGTTGCGTAGCCGTTGCCGCGCACTTCGGGGAAGGGCGAGCCGAGCTGGAAGAAGACGGCCAGCGGCAACGAGGCCGAAGGGCTGGCCAGCGAAGTGGGGATGCGGTCACTGAAGCCAGCGGTGAACAGCACCGAGGCGGCGTCGCCGATGCCGCGGCCGAAGGCCAGCAGCACGGCGGTGACCAAGCCCGGCAGGGCCTGGCGCACCAGTACGCTCCAGGCGGCTTCGAGGCGGGTGGCGCCCAGGCTGTAGGCCGCCTGGCTGAGTTCAGAGGGGACCATGCGCATCACCTCGTCCATCGAGCGCACCATGATGGGGATCTGCAGCAGGGTCAGCACCAGGATGCCGGCGCCCAGCGAGGCGCGCATGCCGAAGGCGATCATGATGGTGAAGCCGAAGGCGCCGTAGACGAGGGAGGGAATGCCCCACAAGACATCCAGCGCCATGCGCAGCAAGGAGGCCAGGCGGCTGGCTCCGGTATAGACATTGATGCCAAAGGCGATCGGCAGGCTGATGAACAGGGCCAGCAGGGTGCCGCCGCCAGCCAGCAGCAGCGAGCCTACGATGGCGTTGAGGATGCCACCCTCACCGCCGAGGAAGAAACCGCCCTGCGGCGTCTTGGTGATCAGGTCGAGATCAAGGAAGGGCAGGCCGCGTATGAAGATGGTGACCAGAATGGCGGCTAGCACGCCCACCAGCACCAGGCTGGCGAGCTGCATGATGGTGCGCATGGCGCGGTCTTCCAGGTGGGCCAGGGTCCAGCGTTTTTTCATACCTGTGCTCTCCGGTTGGCGCGAATGAGCACGAGGGCCGCGCCGAGATTGAAGATGATGACGATGACCAGCAGTAAGAGCGCCGCGCCCATCAGCGCCGAATCATAGAGGGGAATGGACATCATTTCGCCGTAATTGTTGGCGATCAGGGCGGTCAGCGGATAGCCGGGGTCGAAGATGGAGCGCGGGATCAGCGGCGTGTTGCCGACCACCATCATGACCGCCAGGGTTTCGCCAAAGGCGCGTGAGAGGCCCATCACGATGGCGGCGATGAGGCCGGGCATGGCGCGGGGCAGCACCACCTTTTTGATGGTCTGCCAGCGCGTGGCGCCCAGGGCCAGCGAGCCGTGGCGCAGGCCGTCGGGGACGGAACGCAACACCTCGATGGAAACGGAAATGATGATGGGCGAGATCATGACGGCCAGCACAATGCCGCCGCTCAGGATGGAGTAGCCGGTGGGGTTGTTGGCCGCGAACAGCGGGATGCTGCCCAGCCAGGGTTGCACAAAGCTGGAGATCTGTGGCACAAGCGGCACGATCACCAGCAGCCCCCATACGCCGTACACCACGGAAGGGATGCCGGCCAGCAGGTCGATCGCCGGCAGGATGGCGGTGAGCGCCCGCCGCTTGGCGTACTCCACCAGGAATAGCGAAGTGAGCATGCACAGCGGCGCGGCCAGCAGCAGAGCCAGCAGGGTGACCGAGAGCGTGCCGCTGATGAAGGTCAGCAGGCCGAACTCGCCGGCGGAGGGGCGCCACTGCATCCCGCTCAGGATCTCCCATACGCTGCTGTGCTCCAGCAGCGGCTGGGTGCGCAGGAAGAAGCCTACTACCATGATGAGCAGCAGGAACAAAGGAAAACTGGCTGCCAGTCGGTAATTCCTGGCAGCCAGTTCGTCTTTGCGGATGCGGCGTGCCTGCGTATGGAGTTTTGAGTCTTGTGTATTCTGCAAGCGCGCGTTTTCCCTTCGTGTTTGCGAGTTTAAGGCAGTCTTGAGATCTCCCCAGCCAACTCGTCGGCTGAGAGCGGCACATAGCCTGCCTCGGCGACAAACGCCTGACCATCGCTGTAGATCCAGCGCAGGAAGTCAAGTGTATCGCCACTTGGCTGTCCCTTGGTGACCACATACAGCAAGCGGGAGGGCGGTGAGGGGTAGTCGCCATCGAGGATGGCCTGGACTGCCTCTTCGCGGGTCTCCAGCAGTTCGTGTTCTTCAATCTGCCCGTTGGTGTTCAGGTCAACCGGGGCAACGACTGCGCCGGCCACCGGCACACCCGTGCTGAAATCGTACACGAAACCGAGGTTGTTATAACCGATTCCGAGCGGGTCGTTCAAGACTGCGGTGAGCAAACCGGGGTCGCCATCCACGCCAATGCCCTTCAGGTCTTCCTGTGCGTCTGCGCCGTAGAACAGGGCGATCATCTCAGCCGCGCCGGCTGAATCGGAACGGGTGTAGACGTTGACCGCATCGGTGATGCTGGGGTCGCCCAGCAGGTCACCCCAGGTGCTGAACTCTTGCGTGACGTAGAGCTTGTTCAGCGCTTCGGTGGTCAGGCCGCGCTCGAGGATCAGGTCAAGGTAAGGATTGTTGGCGTTCACGACCACGAACACGGCATCGCGCGCCACGGCAAAGCCAACCGCGCCCAGCTCGATCTCTTCAGTGCGGAGTTCACGTGACACCATACCAAAATCGGTTGCCCCGGCCAGGACATCTGAGATGCCTTTGCCTGCGCCGCCGCCGGTGATGTCAAAGGCTACGTGCGGGTACTCGCTTGAATACTCCTCAGCGTAGCGCTGCATCATGGGGTAGAGGGCAAATGCGCCTGAGCTGGAGAGGGTGACGGTTGGCTCATCCGCACCCCCGCCACAGGCGGCCAGCAGCAGGCCGGCGATGATGAGCAGGCTAAACACAACGTGTTTGGTCTTCATAAAGGCTCCCTTTGTATATAAACCAGATAGATTTGGTCTACTTATATCTGCATTACGAAACCTTGTCAATTCGCAAACGAGCCGGCGGCGAGGGTGTGATGGGCAACCAGGTCAGGCCTGGTTGAGGGCTTCCTTAAGGGTGTCTTCTTCGCTCTGGCTTTTGATGGTCACGTCAGGGATCTCGTCTTGCACGTTGCGCAGGCGCGGGCTGCCCAGGGCCAGGATGGAGATGGTCAGGACCAGCAGGCCGATCACGGCGAAGAACAGCGCCATGCCGCGGCCGGGGCCAACGCCCACCCATTGGCCCAGCAGGGTATCCGCCAGCGCGCCGCCCGGCATCAGGGCCGGGCCGAACACGCGGTCCACCAGCGGGCCGGAGAGCAGGATGGCGATCGGCGCGGTGAACTGCGCCAGCATGCGCCGCACCGAGAACACGCGGCCCTGCAGGTCAGGCTCGGTCTTGCTCTGCCAGAGCGCCTGGCTGCTGCCGTTCATGATCGGCAGCACCAGCATCGAGAAGAAGCCGGTTGTTGCGATCAGGGGCAGGCTGGCCGGCATGAGCAGGAACAGGAGCATGACGCCCATCCAGATGCCGGTCAGCAGCACGCCATTGACGCGGCGCCTGGGGCCGCCCCAGGCGCTCATGATGAAAGTGCCGACCAGCATGCCGGCGCCCACGATGGAGCCAACGAAGCCGGCCTGGGCGGGCGTGCCCAGGTTGAGCAACAGCGGAGTCCATAGCGGCTGCAGCATGGTGAAGAACAGGTTGATGCCAGCGAAGTACATCAGCAACTGGAACAGGCCGGGGCGATTGCGAATGTAAGTGAAGCCGGTGCGGATGCTGGCCATGATGGAGGGCTTGTTGGCGGCTTCCTCGGCGGTGCGCACGGGTTCGGGGATGCGGACGTACAGCAGCGTGCCGACCGCGAACAGGAAGGTGACCACATCCACCATGATGATGTTGGGGATGCCCCAGGTGAGGAACAGCGCGCCGGCGATGGCCGGGGCGGCCAGCTGCGAAATGGCATCCGCCATTTGCACCATGCCGCTGGCGCGGCCCAGCTGGGACTGCGGCACCAGCATGGTGGTGGCGGCGGAGTAGGCCGGCCATTGGAAGGTGTTGAACAGCGAGGCCACGAAGTTGGCGACGTAGATGTGCCAGATCTCCAGATTGCCTGTGCGAATCAGGATCAGGATGGCGATGGTGGTCATGCCGGCGCCGGTATCGCTCAGGATCATCATCCAGCGGCGCGGGAAGCGGTCCACCAGGGCGCCGGCGACCGGCGAGAACAGCACGCCGGGCAGGGTGAAGGCCAGGATGCTCATGGCGAAGGCGGTGATGGAGGTGGTCTCCTGGTAGACGTATACGCCGAGGGCGAAGCCGGTGAGGCCGGAGCCCAGCAGGGAGACCAGCTGGCCGAGCCAGATGATATAGAAGGTGCGCATGCTTTGGGGCTGCCCCGGCGCGGGGGCGGATGCAGTAGCGGTCATAGGTCTTTTGGTCTTTCGGGGTAAGTTGGAGGGGTGTTGCTTCAAGTATATACTGTTTGAAGTCTGGGCATTCTTGACAGTGCAGAAACGGCAAAGTACAATGCTGCCCTCTGTAACTAGGGCCTGTAGCGCAGTTGGGAGCGCGCATCAATCGCACTGATGAGGTCGAGGGTTCGAATCCCTCCAGGTCCACTGTGCGATGTTAGGCACTGGCACGTTTATAAAAACAGGTTACCACGGCGCTCGTTAGAGCGCCTCGTAACAAAATTCAGGTAACTGGCGCTTTGCGCCAGTTACCTGAATTTTGGGCCCATGGCGCAGCTGGGAGCGCGCCTCAATGGCATTGAGGAGGTCGAGGGTTCGAATCCCTCTGGGTCCACTCGCAAGACAAGTGAAGAGTGACCGGTGAGCAGTGAACCGGTTGCGCCGAGCAGGAGTAGTAGGTTCGCTTTACGCTCACAGAGAGCTGGGTGCAGTGGTGTAAGCCCGGCACGCGCAAAAGCAAACTGAACTCGCCTGCCAGCCTTAACCGGCACGGCAGCGGGCGGCGCCCGATACAGCGTTGAAAAGTGGCCGGAGCAGTTGACCGGCAACCCGGGTGGTACCGCGGGAGTTCTACTCTCGTCCCGATGCAAAGAAGCATCGAGTGACGAGAGTTTTTTGTTTAAGCAAGTCAGCAGTAGCGAGTTTGTAATTGGAGATTTGAGAGTAGAGATCAAGCTTATAACTGACCGCTAACAAGGAGACGAATGGCAGAGAAGTACAACCCGGCCGAGATCGAGGCCAAATGGCAGCAAAAGTGGGAGGCGGATGGCATCTACCATGCCGACATTGACCCCAGCCGCCCCAAGCACTACGCGCTCACCATGCTGCCGTACCCCTCAGGCAATTTGCATATCGGCCACTGGTACGCCATGACCCCGTCTGACGCGCGGGCGCGCTTCATGCGCATGCGCGGGCACAACGTCATGTTCCCGATGGGCTTCGACGCCTTCGGCCTGCCGGCCGAGAACGCCGCCATCCAGCGCAACATCCATCCCAAAGAATGGACCTACGCCAACATCGAGAACATGCGCAAACAGCTGCGCAGCATGGGCGCCATGTTCGATTGGCGCCGTGAGGCCGTCTCCTCCGACCCGGAGTATTACCGCTGGACGCAGTGGTTCTTCCTGCAGTTGTACAAGAACGGCCTGGCCTATCGCAAGATGGCCGCGGTGGACTGGTGCCCGAAGGACAACACCACCCTGGCGCGCGAGCAGGTGGTGGGTGAGAAGCGCGTGTGTGAGCGCTGCGGCACGCCTGTGATCAAGAAGAATTTGGAGCAGTGGTTCTTCCGCATCACCAAGTACGCGGATGAGCTGCTGAACTTTGTGGGGATCGACTGGCCGCAGCAGATCCAGACCTTGCAGACCAACTGGATCGGTCGCTCAGAAGGCGCCAATGTGGTCTTCAAGACCGAAGCCGGCGATGAATTCACCATCTTCACCACCCGGCCGGATACGCTGTGGGGCGCTACGTTCATGGTGCTGGCGCCTGAGCACCCGCTGGTGAGCAAGGTCACCACCGCCGACAAGAAGGCCGAGGTGGAAGCGTATGTGGCCGAAGCCACACGCCAGACCGATATCGAGCGCGAGTCGACCGAGAAAGAGAAGACCGGCGTGTTCACCGGCGGCTACGCCATCAACCCGGTCAACGGCGAACGCGTGCCGATCTGGACCGCTGACTATGTGCTGATGACGTACGGCACCGGCGCCATCATGGCCGTGCCCGCGCATGATGAGCGCGATTTTAGTTTCGCCCGCAAGTATGGGCTGGAAGTGCGCCCGGTCATCCAGCCCGAAGGTGAAGCGCTGGACGGGACGACGATGGCGCATGCCGCCACGCACGAAGGCGTGATGGTCAACAGCGGGCCGCTGACCGGTACTCCCGCCCAGCAGGCGGTTGCCGACACTATCGCTTTCTTGCAGCAGAAGCAGGCCGGCAAGGCTACGGTGGGCTACCGCATCCGTGACTGGTTGATCTCGCGCCAGCGTTACTGGGGCGCGCCGATCCCCATTGTGTATTGCAAGGGCTGCGGCGCTCAGCCGGTGCCGGAGGATCAGCTGCCTGTGCTGCTGCCGGACGATGTGGAGTGGACGCCCACCGGCGAAAGCCCGCTGAAGCTGCACCCCACCTGGAAGCACACCATCTGCCCGCACTGCGGCAAGCCCGCCGAGCGCGACACCGACACGATGGACACCTTCATGTGCTCGTCGTGGTACTTCCTGCGCTACCTGAGCCCGCATTACGACAAGGCGCCCTACGACCAGAAGGAGTACGACTACTGGATGCCGGTGGACACCTACACCGGCGGCGCCGAGCACGCCGTGATGCACTTGCTGTACGTGCGCTTTTTCCACAAGGCGCTGCGTGACCTCGGCATCACGGAAGGCCACGAGCCGATGATGCAGCTGCGCAACCAGGGCCAGATATTGGGACCGGATGGGCAGCGCATGAGCAAGTCACGCGGCAACGTCATTGACCCGGACGAACAGGTGCGCCTGTACGGCGCCGACACCGTGCGGGCGTACTTGATGTTCGGCTACCGCTGGAACGAAGGCGGCGCCTGGAGCGACGAGAACATCCAGGGCGTGGTGCGTTGGATGCACAAGGTATGGACCCTGTTCACCGAGGGTGGGCAGGGCGGCGGCAAACCGGACGCGGCGGCCGCCAAGGCCCTGCGCCGCAAGGTGCACCAGACCATCCAAAAGGTCTCGCGGGATCTGGAGACCTTTGAGTTCAACACCATCATCTCAGCCTACATGGAGTTGGCCAACACCATGGTGGAGCTGCGCGCCAAGGTGGAAGGCAGCCCGGAGTGGGAAGAGGCCAAGGATGTGTACCTGCGCCTGATGGCGCCGGTCACCCCGCATGTGGCTGAGGAGCTGTGGACGCGGGCGGGCAAGCCGTACTCGGTTCACTTGCAGGCATGGCCGGCCGCCGATGAGGCTGCCGCGCGTGAGGATGAGATCACGCTGGTGGTGCAGGTCAACGGCAAGCTGCGCGACCGCATCAGCGTGCCGGCTGGCATCAGCGAGGACGACGCCAAGGCCCGCGCCCTGGCCAGCGAAGCGGTGGCTAAGGCGCTGGACGGCAAGACGCCGCGCCAGGTCATCGTGGTCAAGGGCAAGCTGGTCAACATCGTTCTGTAGCGGCAATCCCGCGCATCGTTTATCATCCAGTTCACTCATGGACTGGCTGAGGGGAATTCTGCGTGAGAACCGCACTGAAACTAGCAGTCCGCCGTACTGGCGGGCTGCTTTCATGGTGCTGCTCGGCGCGGCTGTGCTGGGCTGGCTGCTGCGGGATGCGCCGCTGCTGGGCTGGGACTGGTTCCATACCATCCGCATCGGCGGTGACATTGATGTGTGGTATCCGGGCTGGACCAAGCTGCTGACCCGTCCGCTGGCCGGTTTGCCGTGGCGCTGGGGTCTGGCGTTCTCTAATGGGTTGATGCTGGCCGGGGTGGCGATCGCCACGTACTTGCAGCGGCGTGACCGCTGGAGCGCGCTCGGCGCGGTGCTGGCGGTGCTCAGCCCACCGGTGCTGGTGCTGCTGTGGGCCGGCAACGTCGACGGCTGGGCCTTGCTGGGCTACCTGACCCTGCCCTGGGGCGTGCCGCTGCTGATGATCAAGCCCACCATCGGCGCGTTCGTGTTGCTGACCCGGCGCAGCTGGTTCATCGCCGGGCTTATTTTTGCGGCGCTCACGCTGCTCGTGTGGGGTTGGTGGCCGGCGCAAGCGATCGGCATGCATGTGACCGGCGGCAACATCCACACCTCGTCAAGCATGGGCTGGTACATCCTCGGTTGGCCGATCGGGGCGCTGGGCGTGCTGCTGATGTTGTTCACAGATCGCAAAAGCCCGTGGCACATGATGGCGGCCGGCTCGTTCCTGATGCCGTACGTGTTCCCGTATCACTTTATTCTTCTGCTGCCGGTGCTTGGACGCTGGCGCGGGTTGCGCCAGGTGCTGGTATGGCTGGGGGCCTGGACCCTGTTCGGATCGTTCATCTTTGGCTACGCGGCCACCTGGGTCGGCTACCTGTTCCCGCTGGTTGTGTGGCTCTTCATCTTTGAGGAGACACCGCGCAGCCAAACTTGGCTGGCCGAGGTGCAGAGGCTATGGCGGATAAGCAGAGCGTAGAAGAGTACATCGCAGGCCTTCAAGAGCCGCAGAGGTCGATCGTTGCGGCGGTGCGGGCCATGATCCTGTCGGCGGACGCCAAGGTGGCCGAGCGCATTAAGTGGAATGCCCCCAGCTTCGGCTATGGCGATGAAGATCGCATCACGTTCAATCTGCGCAAGGGCGTCATGCTCATCTTCCACCGCGGCGCTAAAGCCGAGGGCGATGCGGCCTTTGCATTCAAAGACCCGTCAGGTTTGGTGGAGTGGCTCAATAACGAGCGCGGGGCAGTGCGCTTCGACAGCCTGGCGGATGCCGAAGCGAGCAAAGCCAAGTTCGTCAAGCTGGTGAAAGCCTGGCTGAAGGCGACGAGATAAAAAAGCGGGCCGGTCTTAGACCGGCCCCTACACTTCCAAAAAACTAACGGGTTTGAGTTGTACGCGGTCTGCGTGAGCGCCGGCGTTCCACGCCGCCGGGCGGCAGGGCGCCGCGCGGGTCACGCGCATACGGCGTGCTGACGACCCACAGGCCCAGCGCCCACACGGCCAGCGGCAGCAGGGCGCTCAGCGTCTCCCGCCCGCGCAGCTGCGCCACCAGGTGCAGCGCGTAGGGCAGAGCCAGCATGACCGTCAGCAGCCAGGGCCACAGGCGCCGGCGCAGCTCGGGCGCCGAGTGCTCGGCGTGGCGCAGGGTCAGCAGCAGCGGGATCAGCAGCAGGACGAAATCATAGGTCCACGCATACGGGGAGAGGAACAGCGAGAGCGGCACGAACAGCAGCACCACGGAGGTGAAGTTGGTGTGTTTGTAGCGGCGCATCCACCATACCGAGAAGATCGCCAGGCCAACCGCCACCACGCCGCCGAGGAGCGACCAGGCCGGCGCGCCAAGATCGGCCAGCAAGCCCCACAAGGTTGGCACCTGGGCCAGGTTGGCCTGCAGCGTGCCGCCGCGGCCCAGCGTATGCTCCAGCCAGACTTGCAGCCAGCCCGGGCGCATCAGCACGCTGATGAAGTACAGCGCCAGCGCGCTGGCGGCGGTGCTGATCCACACCCGCCAGCGGCGGTGGGCCAGCGCCCAACCCATGATGGCCCAGGCCAGGAACAGCACCGGGCTGGGGCGCAGGGCGGCCAGCGCCAGCATGGCGCCTGCCGCCCAGTCTTTGCGGCGCATCAGCAGCATGTAGGCGGCTGACAGGAAGAACAGCAAGAGAAATGAAGGGTGGCGCTGCCACCAGGCGATGATGGTGGGCAGGAACAGGACGACGCACGCCACGACCAGGGCCAGGCGGCGCGGCTGGCGCAGGTCTACGCCGCGCAGCAGCCAATAGCACGAGACGGCCAGCAGCAGCTGGCAGAAGAACAGCCAGGCCACCTCGCCGGCCGTGGCGGGCAGCAGCGAGAACGGCGCGAACAGCAGCGCCATCGGCGGCGGGTAGATGAATACGGCGTTATCGGTATAGCCATCGCCAAACAGGCGGTGGGCCGCGTCCCATTGGGCCGGGTCGTACAGGTCCAGCCCGTTGCGCAGGGCGGTGCCGGCAATGTGCATCATGGGGTAGTTATTGTCTGGCTGCTGGCCGGGGCCGACGTTGGCGTTCAGATAGAAGAGCAGGGCTAGCACGGCGATGCCAAGCAAGATCAGGGCGACGTTGCTCGTCTTCGGCGGCGGGCTGGGTTTGGGGGCGCGTGGAATGCTGCGTTTGCGTGTGGCGGTCTTGCGAGCCCCCTGTTTACGCGTAGCTATGCGGCGCCTCCGGCCAAGCGGGCACGTTCCTGCTCGGCGATCTCAGGTTCCAGTTTCTTGTACAGCGGGCCGGGTTGGCGCAGTTGGCGGCCGCCCTCCAGCGCGCTGGGGCGCCAGCGGCCGGGGATGGCCGCGGCGCGGTAGCGCAGCGCCTGGTGCTCGCCCAGGCTGTCGGTTATGCCTTCGGTGTACTGCTCGCCGAAGAGCGGGGCGTGGTAGCCCAGCATGCTGTGCAGCGCCTCGGCGCTGTGCGGCAGGAAGGGCGCCAGCAGCAGCTTGAGGTTGTCGATGGCGCGCAGGGCGGTGTAGATGGTGATGGCGGCGGCGTCCTTATCGGTCTTGACCTGGGTCCACGGCGCCTGCTCGTCGAGGTAGCGGTTGACCTCGGCGGCCAGGCGCATGGCTTCGCCGAGGGCGGCGCGCAGCTTGACGCTCTCGAGCAGCTGGCCCACGGAGTCGAAACCGGCTTCCACGCTGGCGAGCAGCTCGCGGTCTTGCGGGCGGAGGAAGGCGTTGGGCGCAGCATGCTGCGCCCCTACGGCTCGCAAAGACGGGTTCGGGACATGGCCGTCCCAGTGTTTGGCGGCGAAGGAGAGCACGCGGTTGGCCAGGTTGCCCCAGGTGGCGACGAGCTCGTTGTTGTTGCGGCGCACAAAATCATCCCAATCCCAGTTGGCGTCGCTGGTCTCGGGCATGTTGACGGTCAGGTAATAGCGCAGCGGGTCAGCGTCGTAGCGGCTGAGGAAATCCAGCCCCCATACGCCCCAGTTGCGGCTGCCGGAGATCTTGCGGTTCTCCATGTTAAGGAATTCGTTGGCCGGCACGTCGTAGGGCAGGGTCAGCGGCTTGCCCTCGGCGCCTTCAAAGGTGCGGGCGAACTCATCGGCCACGCCGATGAGTTCAGCCGGCCACATGATGGCGTGGAAATCAATGTTGTCCTTGCCGATGAAGTAGTAGGCGCGGGCGGCGGGGTCGGTCCACCAGCGGTGCCAGGCTTCCGGCTGGCCGCTGAGGGCGGCCCACTCGATAGCGGCGGAGAGGTAGCCGATGACGGCCTCGAACCAGACGTAGAGGCGCTTGTCGTCCCAGCCGGCCTCGGGCACCGGGATGCCCCAATCCAGATCTCGGGTGATGGGGCGGCCGCGCAAACCTTCGCTGCGGATCCAACCCAGCGAGCGGTTGACGACGTTGGGGCGCCAATAGCTCTTGCGCTCCTCGAGGAAGCTGACCACCTGGCTCTCCATCTTGCCCAGGTCGAGGAAGTAATGCGTGGTGTTGCGCAGCTCCGGGGTGGAGCCGTCTTCCTTGGCGCGTGGATTGATGAGCTGGGTCGAGTCGAGCACGTTGCCGCAGTTATCGCACTGGTCGCCGCGGGCGCTGTCGAAGCCGCAGATGTAGCAGGTGCCCTCGACGTAGCGGTCAGGCAGGAACTTGCCCAGGCTGGCCGAGTACCACTGCTGCTGCTCCTCGGTGTAGAGGTAGCCGCGCTGCTTCAGCGCGGTGAACATGGCCTGCGAGACCTTGAAGTGGTTCTCGGTGTGGGTGCTGGTGAACAGGTCGTACTGCAAGCCCAGCTTCTGGAAGAGTTCGATGAAGCCGGCGTGGTAGCGATGGTAGACCACCTCAGGGCCGACGCCCTCGGCGTCAGACTTGACGGTGATGGGCGTGCCGTGGGCATCCGAGCCGGAGACCATCAGCACCTGGTTGCCCTTGAGGCGCTGGTAGCGGGCGAAGATATCGGCAGGCAGGTAGGAGCCGGTGATATTGCCGACATGGATCTCAGCATTGGCGTACGGCCAGGCGACGGCGACGAGGATGTGTTTGCTCATACGTTGAGCCAGTATACAACGGCGCGCCGCGCTGCCGCCAGTGGGGCGCGTGTTGTTAGTGCTGCGTGAGCGACACGATGAAGAAGGTCACCCAATACGGGTCGATCAGGTTGGCCAGCGTGCCCCACATGAGGCCGAGCAGCGCACCGCCCAGCACATCCCGCGGGTAGTGGGCGCCCACGTACATGCGGGTGAAGCCCACGCCGGCGGCCACGGCGTACATGAAGGCACCGAGCAGGAAGCCGGGCTGCAGGTGATGGTTGAGTAGAGCGGCCAGAAAGAAGATCTGCGAGGTGTGCCCGCTGGGGAAGGAGCGCCCGGGCTCACGCCAGCCGACGACGCGGGCGTTGGGATTGGTGAGGAAGGGGCGGGCACGATCCGTGAGGGCTTTGAGCACCTCGACCATCAGCGAGAGGGTCAGGGTGCCGAGGGCCAACTGCAGCGAGAGATCGCGGTTGCTGCGCCAAAAGTAGATGGCGAGGCCGATGGCCAGGATGCCGCTGCCGAGTTGGCTGAAGCTGCCCAGGGCAATATCCAGCCAGCGCGGGCGGCGGCCGCGCAGATTGAAGAACAGGAAGGCGCGGTTATCGATCTCTTGCCCGCGGGCCCACAGCAGCGAGAGGGCCAGCAAGCCCAGGATGAACATGGGCACGATCAGGTTGCGCTGCAGGGTCAGGGCGCGCCACAGCACCTCGCGCTGCTCCGGCGGGGCGAAGCTGAGCAGGAAGACCAGGGCGCTCAGCGAGGCAACGAAGATGCCGATGCGGTAGGGGAGCGGACGTTTATGGGAGCTGGGAGTGGGCTTGATCTGCTCTTGCAGGGTTTCGACTTGCTCCTGCAAGGTTTCGACAATGGGGGGCGGTGTGTTCTTTTTCGGCATCGTTGAAGTCTATTTCCTGCGGGCTTTGCCGCGTGCGGTGTGGGCGGCCATGACGGTGAGCGCCTTGGGCAGCACCTCGATCCTGGCGGAGCCGTGACCGAGCTCCAGCCCGTCGGCCATGATGTTCATGGCCGGCAGCGAGTGTAGCCTAAGTTGCTTGACCTGATAGTGCTTCAGCGCTTCCTGGTCCACAGTGCCGGCCAGCGAGCGGATGGCAAAGGAGATGAAGTGGAACTTGGTCATGTCTGAGAAGACGAACACATCCAGCTTGCCGTCGCGGTACGAGACCTTGGGGTCGATCTGGATGTTGGGGCCGATGTAGGGCATGTTGGCGACGAGCACCACATGCCCGCTGGCCTTGACCCTGCGATGGCCGAGCTTGCTGCCAGCATCCAGCGTGAGGAGGGCCTGGCTGGGCTCGGCGGCCATGAAGGTGGAGATCCACTCGCCGATGCGGGTCACATCGCCGTGCTGCAGGTCATCGGTCAGCTCGTAGAGGTCGGAGACCAGGCCGATGGTGACGAGTTCAAGGAAGTGGCGGGTCACTCCGCCGCTGCGGGCTCGGCCGACATCGATGCGCAGGGGTTGGCCGTTGCGCAGCAGAGCGACCGCGCCCGGAATATCGGCCGGCACGCCGAGATTGAGGGCCAGGTTGTTGCGGGTGCCGATGGGGATGATGCCCAGGCGCAGCGGCGTGCGCACCATGTGGTGGGCGACGCTATCCACTGTGCCGTCGCCGCCGGCCACGGCGACCAGGCGGGTGCCCTCGGCCAGGGCGCGGCGCACCACGGCGCGCACATCGGCCCCGGGCTCGATCACGAACACCTCGGGCAGGATGTCGTTGGCCTGCATGGCCAGCAGGATGTCGATGAGCTGCTGGGGCGACTCGTTCTGATTGCCGGCCGTGTAGTTGTAGATCAGCTTGACCTTGAGCGGTTTGGGCATAGTAGTTCGAACGGCGGTTTACTCCCCGCGTTACAGCGTGCTGGTTGCGTGCACACATATGGTAACCCGGCAGGATCAGAGTAAAAGTATTAATAATCATCATGCCTGACACGGGGGGGGGTGAACCCCACTGTTAAAAGTTAAAACTTGACAAGCCATGCTTGTCAGAAGGAGGTGTGGGCTCAGTTGTTAAGGTGCGCAGCTACATTTGCATATGACCATGAATTTGGAAGCTGAAGGGAAATTGGTGGCAGGCGTCAAGGCACTGGGGGTCGGGTCTGGTAAGAATGCGGTGAGGCAGGCCGACTAGATAGAAAGCATGCAAGGTATACTTGTGCGAAAGGTAACAAATGACTGAGGCGAGCACCCAAGTATTGGACATTAGCCAGGCAGCCAGCGATAAGATCGCTGAGCTGATCCGGACGCGCGGCAAAGAGGGGCTGGCAGTGCGAGTAGGCATCCGTGGCACGCTGCCCGGGGGCGGCTACCAGACCGAGTTCAAGTTCCAGGAGCGCAGCAATGCGACGCCTGAGGATATTGTGCAGCCGGCGGGCGAGTTCGATTTCCTGTTCGCCCCGGACGTGGCCGACAAGGTGAAGGGCTGCCGGGTGGACTACGACGACCAGCGCTACGCGGCTGGCTTCAATATTGAATACCCGCCGACGCCGTTCGGCCCGCCGGCCGAGCGCGTGCGCACGGACTGGAGCGACCCACTGGCGATCCAGGTGCAGCAGGTCATCAATGATTTCATCAACCCCGGTGTGGCCGGACACGGCGGCTGGGTGTTGTTGACGGATGTGCGCGACACATCGGTATATGTGGAGATGGGCGGCGGCTGCCAGGGCTGCGGCCTCTCGGCGGTGACGCTGCGCCAGGGCATCGAGCGCGCCATTATGGAAGCGGTGCCTGAGGTGAAGGAAGTAATCGATATCACCGAGCACGGCGAGGGTGAGAACCCGTATTACGCGCAGGATGCGGCGCAGGCGATGGGTGGGGCGTCGCCGTTGGCGTGATTTTTGAGATGTAAGCTGTAAGCGGTAAGTTGTAAGCTAAAGGCAAACCACAAAGGCACAAAGAGCACAAAGGAAACTTTGTGCTCTTTTTTTATTGTGTGTTTGGGTGAGTGAGGGCGGGTCTGAGAGCCGTCCCTATGGTGTGGCGGGCCGCTACGATGTGCATCCCGAGCGTAGCGAGGGATCCTTGTGGGGTGTATGGATGAGATGCGCGTTGCGTGGAAGATGTGTGAATCGTGGGTCCTTCCCTGAGCGAGTGTCGTGCGCTGCTACGCAGCGCTGCTGGTGTGGATGGATAAACCCGGTCAGGATGACAGGGAGGTGTTTGGTAGGGGCGGTGAGTGGCGGGCGGGTCTGAGACCCGCCCCTACGCCGTGAATCCCGAGCGTAGCGAGGGATCCTTGTGGGGTTTGTGGGTGAAACGCGCGTTGCGTGGAAGATGTGTGAATGATGGGTCCTTCCCTGAGCGGGCGTCGGCGGTTCTGGTGTGGATGTAGAAACCCGGTCAGGATGACACGGGGTGTTGGATAGGGGCGGGGTCACCCCGCCCCTACATGTGCGGGCATGGGGGTTGCAAGAATCAGTAAAGCTTTGTGCCCTTTGTGCTCTTGTGGTTAATCTGTTCGCCAGTATTGGCCGTTGGCGCGCTGCATGAGTTTGAATTCGATGAGGCCGCGGCGCAGGCTGGCGGTGTCGTCGTGCAGGCGGCTGAGGGTGGTGTTGAGCTCTTTTTCGGAGTAGCGTTTGTTGGGCTTGAAGAGGCTGGCGGCGTGGCGCAGGACGACTTCGAGCTTTTTGCGCTGGGCGGGCAGGGACTTGAGGCGGCCGTCAGGCCGGCTGAAGTTATGCAAGACGGCGCGGTCGTAGGCGTGCATGTCGACATCGTTGGCGAGGGCGGGCAGGGTGTCTTTGGCGAGCAGGCGCTCGGCCATGTATTCGAGGCGGTCAGTGCGTAGTTCGTAGATGCTGTAATGGCCTTCGGCGCGGGCGCGTACGAGACCGGCGCGAGCGAGGATGTTGAGGTGGTGCGAGACGGTGGGCTCGGAGAGCTGGAGCAGGCTGGCGAGCTCTTCGACGGCGTGGGGGGATTGGGCGAGGATGCCGGCGATCTTGAGGCGTTTGGGTTCGGCGAGGGCTTTGAAGAATTCGAGGAGGTCGGTTTGGGTGGTCATATGAGGGGTCTAATTGATTAGATGGTTGTCTAATTGTAGTGGAGGGTGGTTGGTAGGTCAAGGGGATGGGGGTGTATGTGACATGGGCGTTGTTTGGAAGATGTGTGAATGATGGGTCCTTCCCTGGTCTGGGTTCGGCGATTCTGGTGTGGATGTAGAAACCCGGTCAGGATGACATGGGGATTTAGCGGGCGGGTCTGAGACCCGCCCCTACGCCGTGCATCCCGAGCGCAGCGAGGGATCCTTGTGGGGTGTGTATGTGAGATGCGCGCTGCGTGGAAGATGTGTGAATGGTGGGTCCTTCCCTGGTCTGGGTTCGGCGATTCTGGTGTGGATGTAGAAACCCGGTCAGGATGACACGGGGGTGTTGGGGGAAGGGGCGGTGTTTGGAAGATGTGTGAATACGGATTCCTCCCTGATGTGGCATCGGCGGTCAGGTGTGGATTTATAGAGCCGGTCGGAATGACAAGGGGTGCTAAAACACAAAAAGCCGCTCGGAGAGCGGCTTTTTTGTTTGGAGTAGGGGATTAGGTGCCCTGGATGTAGTCACGCAGTTGGCGGGCGCGCAGGGGGTGGCGCAGGCGGCGCAGGGCTTTGCCTTCGATCTGGCGGATGCGCTCACGGGTGAGGCCGAACTTCTCGCCGACTTCTTCGAGGGTGTAGTAGCGCCCGTTCTCGAGGCCGAAGCGCAGGCGCAGGATGCGGGCTTCACGCGGGCTGAGCGTGCCGAGGACCTCGTGGACCTTTTGCTCCATCATGTTCTTGTAGGCGCTCTGGCTGGGGCTGGGGCTGTTCTCGTCTTCGACGAACATGCCGAGCTCGGAGTCTTCCTCGTCGCCGACGGGGCTTTCGAGCGAGAGCGGCAGCCAACTGACCCGCAGCATCCAATCGATCTTGCCGACATCCTCTTTCATCTCTTTGGCCAACTCCTCCAGCGAGGGCGGCTGGCCGTTCTTCTGCTCGAGCGTGTGGGCGGTCTTGTAGAGCAGACGAATGCGATCGATCATGTGGACCGGCACGCGGATGGTGCGCCCCTGGTCGGCAATGGCACGCGTGATGGTCTGGCGGATCCACCAGGTGGCATAGGTGGAGAAGCGGAAGCCGCGGCGGTGGTCAAACTTGCTGACGGCTTTCATCAGGCCCAGGTTGCCCTCCTGAATGAGATCGAGGAAGGGCACACCGCGGCCCATGTACTTCTTGGCGATGCTGACCACGAGGCGGGTGTTGGCGCGGATCAGATGATCGCGCGCCTGGCGGCCGTCCTCGACAATGGCTTCGAGCTGAGTGCGCTTGGCAGGGTTCGTGCCCTGCAGTTTCTTGATCTGGCTGAGGGCCTTCTTGGCGGCCTCGATGCGCTTAGCCAGGCTGACCTCCTGCTCCATGTTGAGCAGGGGCACGGCTGACATTTCTTTCAGGTACAGGCCCACCGTATCGATGACCTCGTCGGGAGGCAGCTCGTAGGCTTCGGCGGCGTCGGCGTCCGGCTCAGCCGTGCCGAGGGCGGCCAGGCTGTCGTCGTCGGCCTCCTCGTCGTTGGCGTAGTGCCATTGCAGGCGCTGAAAGTCTTGCAGCTCATCCGGCATAAAGCCGCCGGGGCTGGTGTTGTTGGACAGCTCCTCGAGCGGGTTGTCCTCGAACAGCACGGGCTGCTCGGGTGCGTCGTCATCAGGATGGGACTGAAAAGACATAACTCCTCCTTGCGGTGGCTCAGGTGCGCTACCGAGCTACTCTTTCGGGTCCAGCAGGTCTTTGAGGGCGGCGAAGCGCGGGTCGGCGGCCTCGTCGTCCGGGGTGGGCGGGGTATCGGCGGTTTGGGGATGGCCGCAATCGGTATGGTTGCGGTTGGCGCCGCACACGCTGCACAGGCCTTTGCAGTCAGGCTGGCAGAGGGGGGTGATGGGCATATCCAGCAGCAGGTATTCGCGAGCCAGGGGGGCGAGATCGATCTGGTGGCTGGGGGGCACGAGCAGGTGCGATTCGGTGACGGAGCGCTCGTCGAAGGCATAGAGCTCGGTGAAATCGGTGGCGATGGCCAGCTCGAAGGGGTCGAGGCAGCGGGCGCAATCGGCCGGGGTGCGGCCGCTGAGGGTGACCTGGGCCACGAGGCCCTGGGGGGTGCGGCCGAAGGTCACCGCGCCCTTGAGGTCACGCACGGTGAAGTCCTCGGAGAGGACCATTTCGCCCACGTCAAACTCGATGGTGCGGCTGTAACCGGCATCGGCCTTGACCAGGAAGCCTACATTGATGCGTAAGGGGTTGCTTTTAGCCATGGTGAGGGAAAAGTGGAGGGCCGGTAGGGGCGAAATTTAGCGTCCTGATTCAAAAAGAATCCTTTGCGACCGAGATTGCAAAGGATTCTGAATAAGTTTCGCAGATTATAACAAAAATTGCAGAATCGGTCAATCACCAGCCGAAAATGCAGGCGGAGTCAGGGAAGCTGCCCTGTACGTACGGGTTTTGGGCTACTGAGTAGAGTCTTTGTTCTGAATCGGGCTTTTTGCGAAACGCTTTTTTGCGTAGAATGCTGGCATGCCCAAACTGCTGATCGCCACCAATAACCAGGGGAAAGTGCAGGAATTTGAGGCCCTGCTGGCTGGGCTGCCAGAGATCGAGCTGTGCACCCCAGCCCAGCTTGGCCTGGCGCTCGACCCGCCGGAGACGGGCGCTACATATATGGAGAACGCGGCTATCAAGGCGCTGGCATTCGCCCAGGCGGCCCAGTTGCCGGCGCTGGCCGACGACAGCGGGCTGGAGGTGGCCGCCCTGGCGGGGGCGCCCGGGCTGCACTCGGCGCGCTATGCCAGCCCGCAGGGGGCGACGGACGCGGACAACCGCGCCTATCTGCTGGCGCAGCTGGCTACGCATGCGCCGCCGTGGCCGGCGCGCTTCGTCTCCAGCGTGTGCCTGGCCCTGCCGGACGGGCGCACCTTCTTTGCCGAGGGCGAGTGCGTTGGCGAGATCACTGCGCAGGCACGCGGCAGCGGCGGCTTTGGCTACGATGCGCTGTTCGTGGTGGCCGGCACCGGGCTGACGATGGCGGAGCTGCGCTTCGAGGACAAGAACCAGATCAGCCACCGGGCGCGGGCGGTGCAGGGAATGAGCGGTCAGCTAAGAGCTGTAAGCGGTAAGCCATAAGCAAAGCAAGGAAACCTCACCACAAAGACACAAAGGGCACAAAGGAAAATCAATCTTCATAAGGCAAAGACAAGCGGACATAAACAACAGTTCCGTAACCTGACTACGAGGGCATAAAGGAAGTTCAAAAAAGTATTCTTTGTGTTCTTTGTGCCTTTGTGGTTGCTTTGCTTTAGCTTACAGCTTACAGCTTATGGCTTACAGCTATAAACGGCTATAATCAGATGAATCAGCAATCAAATTGAGCTAAGGACCCTTGAATGACCTACGAAGAAGTGCTGGAAAAAGCAGTGGCCGAGGGCGCGATCCGGGCCTTTCGTCTGAGTGACAACACCGCGTATGCGTATCGCTTGAAGGATGGCAAGTACCAGGCGCGCAGCCTGGTGGCCCGCGACGGCAACTGGGCGCTCGGCCCGGTGCTGGTGAGCGGCAAAGCCGTGGGGCGCACGGCCGACGGCTGGTACGAGGTGGTTGGTCTGCCGCACCGCGCCCAGCCCATCGGCGGCGAGGCGGCCGAGCACAACGCCGGCTACAGCGATGTCAGCCTGCGCCAGTGCTACAGCTGCAAGCAGTTCAAGCCGCAGGCCGAGTTCGCCCGCGAGGGCGGCGACGCCCACCGCAACTGGGAATGCAACGAGTGCTACGAGCGCCGCACGCGCGAGCTGGCCATGCTGGCCCCGAGCCGCCGCGGCGACTTCCTGGACAAAGACACCCTGGTGTCGCCGCCGCCGCCGCAGGGCAAGATCTAATGTCGCTGCTCAAACTGTTCGCGATCGGTCTGGGCCTGATGGGCTTCATCTTCCTGCTGCAGGGGCTGGGCCTGACGGCCAATATCATGGCGCCGAGCTTCATGGACAACGACCTGCGCTGGTCACTGGTGGGCATTGTGGCCATGGTGGCGGCCCTGCTGCTGTGGCAGCGCAAGGCCTGACCTCGAAATGCGCACATTTCAATGCGCCGAGCTAGCTCGGCGCATTGGTTTTAAAGGGGCCGGCAGCCCCTAAAAAGTACCATTTGGCTCATACGGTTTTGCGTGTTTAATCGTTATACATGAAGGCTGTTCCCCAATACCGGACAGTCTTTTGGAGGAAGAGATGCGTTCACATAAAGTTGTACTGACCTCATTGTTGGCGCTGGCCGTGCTGCTGGCCGCCTGTGGCGGCCTGAGCACGGAAGACGCCATTGCTACGGGCATTGCCCAGACCCAGCAGATCAGCGAGCTGGAGACGGCCGCGGCGGGCGGCGGGCCTACGGCCACGCCGGCTGCGCAGCAGACGGCGGCGCCTTCGGCGACCGAGGCCGGCGAGCCGACCTCGTCGATCGCGTTGGTGTCAGTGACCACTGACACCAACTGCCGCTCCGGCCCCAGCCAGCACTACACCCTCATCACGACGGTGCGGGTTGGCCAGCAGGTAGAGGTGCTCAAGACCTTTGACGGCTCGGACTATGTGGTGGTGCAGAACCCCAACAGCTCTGGCGACTGCTGGCTGTGGCTGCGTTATGCCAGCACGTCTGACTTTAGCGACTACAACCTGCCGACGGCTACCCAGCCGCCCACACCTACGCCCACGATCACGCCTTCGCCCACGCCGTCCTTCGACTGGTCGGGCAACTGGACCATCCGCGTATTCCACGGCGGGGTCGAGCGCACGGGGGCGATGAGCTGCTCGGTGACGGGCATGAACCTGACCTGCAGCGCGGTGACCAACCCGGGCGCGTTCGCGTATTCGTTCACCGGCACGATCGCGGCCGGCCACCAGAATGCCAGCGGCACTTTTGGGGGCACGGGCAGCGGCAACTGGCAGGCGCACATCACGGCGCCGGGCTCGGCCCAATTCATCGGCAATTTGGATATGGGCAGCTGGGAGTTCTGCGGTACGCGTTCTGGGGGCTTCCCCAGCCCGTGCAAGTGGCCTTAGAATGGGAGCACGCTTTTTATCAATTTGAGGAGAGAGTATGACCATTCGTAAAGGCACACTTGTAGTTCTGGCTGGGTTGGCCCTGCTGCTGGCTGCGTGTGGCGGGCTGAGCACGGAGGATGCGATCGCCACCGGCATCGCCCAGACCATGCAGATCAGCCAGTTGGAGACGGCCGCAGCCGGCGGCGGAAGCGGGGCGCAAGCCACCGCCGTGCCGCAAGGCGGCGGTGGCGGCGGTGGGGATGCAGGCGGCAGCGGCGAGGCGACCAGCACGCTGGTGCCCACGACCGGCCCCGTGTTCGTCACGGTGAGCCAGGACACCAACTGCCGCTCTGGCCCCAGTTTGGCCTATCGGCTGATCACTACCATCTCTACAGGGCAGCAGGCGGAAGTGCTGAAGACCTTCCCCAACTCGGAGTATGTGGTGGTGCAGAACCCCAACGGCGGCGGTGACTGCTGGCTGTGGCTGCGCTACGCCAGTATGAGCGACTTCACGGCGTATAACCTGCCGACGGCCACCCAGCCGCCGACGCCGACGCCGACTTTGACGCCCACGCCGATGCCGAGCTTTGGCGAGGGCGCGTGGACGAACAAGACCTCGGATGGCGTGAGCACGTACAACAGTTCCATCACGTTCACTGTTTCGGGCAACTCGATCAGTGGAAGCACCAATTGGGCCGGGTTGACCTATACCTTCACTGGCACGCTATCTAGTAACGGACAGCAGGCCTCGGGCACCTGGACCAGCAGCTTCCCGGAAAGTGGCAATTGGGTTGCCTTCTTGCTGAACCACAACCAGTTCAACGGGAACATCGGGAGTGGCTGGTCGTTCTGCGGCTGGCGCGGTGGGGCAGGTGAGCCCGGCCCCTGCCTGGCTCCGTAAGCCGTACGCGTTTTTGGATCTCTGGCGGGGTGGTGCATACATGCACCACCCCGCTTTTTTTGTTTCATCTTAGGCGGGGATTGTTGCAGCTGCGCTGCAGCTCGCAATGGCGTACTGGGTTGGGGATTGCTTCGTCCGTTGCCGCTGCTGCGCAGCGCCTACTCCTCGCAATGACGGTTGGAGTTGAAGATTGCTTCGGGGCTGAAAGTTGCATGTTCATGCAACTTTCAGCGCACCTCGCAATAACGTATTGGGTTGGGGATTGTTGCAGCTACGCTGCAGCTCGCAATGACGGATGAGGTTGGGATTGTTGCAGCTACGCTGCACTTCGCGATGACTGCGGTTTCATTTTGCGGACGGTAAGATAGTGTGCGTTTATTTTGTGCTGCACCTTGCTCCTGGAGGATGAATGTCAACTCGAAAGCTAAGCATCTTGTTCGTGCTCTTGGCGGCCCTGGCGTTGCAAGCCTGCGCCGCGCCGGCCGATGTGGCCGGCCTGGTGGCGACCGGCATCGCTGGGACGCAGCAGGCCAGCGGCCTGCTGACCGAAGCGGCGGCGGCTAACCAGCCGACGCCGACCTTGGCGCCGGAGACCGCCGCGCCCAGCCCCGAGCCGACCGCTGAGCCCACGGCTACGTCAACGGCCAGCGCGTCCGCGCCCGGCGGGGCGGTGGTGACGGTTTCGCAAAACACCAACTGCCGCTCCGGCCCGGGCACGCAGTACACCTGGCGCGGCATGTTCCAGGCCGGGCAGCAGACCGAAGTGCTGAAGGTCTACAGCGGCGGCGACTATGCTGTTGTTGTTGATCCGTCTGGTGAAGGCGAGTGCTGGTTGTGGCTGGCGTATGCCAGCCCAACCAGCTTTGAAAGCTACAACCTGCCGCAGGCTACCAAGCCGCCGGTGCCGGTTGTGTTCACGCCTGGCCCCACGGCCACCCCGGTGTATATCTGGGTGGGCGACTGGAACGTGCGGGTGGAGGAGCTGGGCAGCGGTGTGATCCGCACCGGCAACATCACGTTCGGGCGCTCAGGCGAGGTCATCACCGGCAGCGTGCTGCTGACCCCGGGCGGCATTTTGTATGAGCTGGCCGGCTCGATGATGCCGGGCCACGCCAAGGTGGCCGGCGACTTTGAACAGGGCGGCCAGACCGGCGGCTGGGCGGCTACGATGAACAGCAGCCTGACCCAATTCTCCGGCAATATCAACGGCATCATGGCGCTGTGTGGCTGGCGTACCGGCAGCCCGCCGCCGAGCAGCTGCTACGCTCCGTAAACTAGAATTTCTTAGATGTGTAACGGGCGGCTTTGTCGTTTCCACGACAAGGCCGTCCGTTTTTGTGCGCCTGTAAAACAAGGCGGGCCTGGCACGATTCTTGTATAGTTTTTCAGCAACTCTAAGGACTAAATGGAACGTGCTATGAAAATCTCACGCAATCACGCTTTGCTTTTGATGGCCGCCGCTCTGGCGGTGGCTGCCCTGGCCTGTGTGCGCTCGGCGCCGCTAGGCTCCAATGAAGACGCCGGCCAGGCCACCGAAAAGGCGGCCGCCACGGCGGATGCCGAGATCCAGCAGACGCTGGATGCGCTGCTGGGCCAGGCCACGGTAGACAACGTGCCGACCGAGACGCCGACCCCGCTGCCAACCGCCACTACTGAGGCTACCGCCACGCTGGAAGCGGCGCAACTGACTGCCCTGGCGATGGCGCTGACGCCCAGCCCCACGGTGGCCGAGACCAGCGCGGTGACGCCGACCGCCACCAACCCGGTGGCGACCACCACGCCGCCGTGCTATGCAGCCCGCTACGTCTACGATGAGACCTATCCGGACGGCACGCGGGTGGACCCCGGGCAGGCGATGGCCAAGACCTGGCGCTTGCAGAATGTGGGCACCTGTGACTGGCGCGCCGGCCAATACGAGCTGTTCTTCGTGGGCGGCAACCGCATGAACGGCAGCTCTCCGCTGACCCTGTACCAGCCGGTGGCGGCAGGCGCGTATGCCAACTTCACCATCAACCTGGTGGCGCCGCCGACCCCTGGCACGCACCGCGGTGAATGGGTGCTGCGCTTCGACGGAACCCAGCAGGTGGGCGTTGGCCCTGACTTCAACCTGCCAATCTGGATCGAAGTGATCGTACGCGGCCAATAAGTCGCACAACATCCAACAAGAAGCCAAAAGAGGGCAGTACAAGCGTACTGCCCTCTTTTTGTGCCGCAGCTTGCCCTGGTTTTGCTTTTACAGTAGAGTACGCCCATGCGTACTCTTGCGCTCTTTGTGCTGCTTGGCGTGCTGCTGGCAGCGTGCAGTTTCCCCACGTCACCTGAGTCGGTGGCGCAGCCGGGCGGGTTGCCCGCGCTGCCGGCGGAAGACGCAACGCCCACGCCCGCGCCGAGCTTTGACGAACTATTGCAACTGGCGCAGGACGCCGCCAACCGGGCCGAGTGGGGCGAGGCGATCAGCTATTTGGATGCGGCCCTGGCCGAGCGCCCTGATAGCGTGCAGGCGTATTGGCAGCGCGGCCTAGCGCAGCACGCGGCCGGCAACCTGGACGCGGCGCTGACCGATCTTGACCAGGCGATCGCCTTGGACCCGGAGCGGGCCTCAAGCTACCAAAGCCGTGGCCTGTTGCAGGCGCAGCGCGGCGACAACGGCGCGGCGCTGGCTGACCTGACGCGGGCGATCGAGCTGCTGCCGAGCTTTGCGCAGGCCTACCGCAACCGGGCTGAGCTGCAGCGCAGCCTGGGGGACTACACCGCGGCCAGCTTTGACCTGCAGGTCTACCTGAGCCTGCTGCCGGACACGCCGGAAGCAGGCGCGCTGCAGGCCGAGATCGCCGCCTGGCAGCAAGAGGCGCTGGCGCAGGCGGGCGAAGCCGGCCTGCTGTTCAGCGATGACTTCGCCAACCCGGCCAGCGGCTGGTACAGCCACGGCGGGCCGGACACCTCGGGCAGTTACTGGGAGGGCGGCTACCTCCTGGCGCAGAGCGAGCCGAACTCCGTGGTTTGGGCGCTGCCCGGGCGGATCGTGACGGATACGGTGGTGCAGGCCACGGCCACCAAGCTAGGCGGGGACGACAACAACTTCTTCGGCCTGCTGTGCCGCGTGCAGGGCACCGGCCAGTCTGGCGATTTTTACGCCTTCCTGATCAGCAGTGACGGCTATTTTGGCATCACCAAGAAGAGTGGCGACACGCTGGCCCTGATCGGCCAGGAGATGATGCTGCGCCATTCGGCTATCCGCCTGGGTGGGGAGCCGAACGTGCTGACGGCGGTGTGCGCCGGCAGCCGGCTGGCCCTGTACGTGAACGGCGAATTCGTGGTGGAAACCACGGATGAGCAGTACGGCTACGGGCAGGTGGGCCTGATCGCCGGGGCTTTTGAGGTGGGCGGAACGCAGATCCTGTTCGACGACTTCACTGTGAGGGCTGAGCCTTAGAGGAATAAAAAAGCCCCGCCGGAGCGGGGCTTTTGCGTTGTCTAGTCTACGACTACAACGTCTTGCGCCTGGGGGCCTTTGTCGCTGTCACCAACCACAAATTCCACGCGCTGGCCTTCTTTCAGGGTGCGGAAGCCATCAGCCATGATGGCGCTGAAATGGACAAAAATGTCCCCGCCCGAGTCGCGCTCGAGAAAGCCGTATCCTTTCGCGCTATTGAACCACTTGACCGTCCCCTTTTCCTTCTCTGCCATGCTAAAAAATCTCCTCTCCGATGTTGAAGCGGGGCCAGGCTCTATCCCAGCCGTACAGGCCCAGGACAATCTCAATTTGCGAAATTGTTTGGCTGGATTGTACTTACGCCCTACATCGTGTCAAGCACGGTTACACATCCATTACAGACGGTAAAAATGTCTAGGTGAGGTAGACTTACGCCCCCTGTGATGGATACAAAAATATGGCTTCATTCTGGCGTAGATTCTATGTTCCCCTTTTAGTTCAGATCACTTTGCCGTATTTGCTGTTGGCGCTGGCCGTGTCTGCGGGGGCGATCTACATCATCACCAACCTGATCCTGGAATCGGTCGAGGAACGCTTTACCAACCAGCTGATCGCCAGCGCGGTGCAGGTGCAGGAGAGCCTGGTGCGTAAAGAGGACGACCTGCTGATCGACCTGCGCCTGCTGAGCAATATTCAGGGGGTGGCCGAGGCCGTGCGGGCAAGCGATGTGGAGACCTTGCAGCTGCTGTTGCTGCCGGTGGCGCTCAATGATGGGGTGGAGTACCTGACGGTGGTCTCGCCGCGCGGCCAGGTGCTGCTGAGCGCCGGGCTGGTGCCGGGCGGCTATGCCGCCGTGGAGGCGCCGGCCCAGCTGGCCCGCCAGCCGCTGGTGGGCAACGTGCTGGCCGAAGTGGTGGATGCGCGCGGCGACAAGTTCACGGCTGTGTTGGAGTATCCCAGCGGGCCGGTGCTTACCCTGAGCGGCCCGATCAGCCAGGGGGGCGAGGTGGCCGGGGTGCTGCTGGTAGGGCAAAGCGTGGAGAGCCTGGCGGCCTCGCAGCGTGAGGAGAGCCTGGCGCAAGTGAGCTTCTACGGGCCTGACGGGCAGGTGCTGGCCAGCACATTGAGCCAGCCGCGCCCGCTGACCAGCGTGCAGGCGAGTGTGATCTTCAGCAGCCAGGAGACCGGCAGCCTGATCCTGCCGCTGCAGGACGGCAGCGTGAGCTATAACGAAATCCATACCGTGTGGACCGTGCGCGGCAACCAGGCTGAGGGCATTTTGGGCGTCTCACTGGCGACCAACTTTCTGGTGCAGGCTACGCAGTTCACGCGCACCAACGCGCTGCTGCTCACCTCGGCCTCGGCGGCGCTGGTGATGCTGGTGGGCCTGTGGGTGGCGGGGCGCATCACGCTGCCGATCAGCCGGCTGAAGTCAGCCGCCCTGCTGGCGGCGGCGGGCAACCTGCAGGTGAGTGTGCCGGCGCAGAGCCAGGACGAGATCGGCGTGCTGGCTGACTCGTTCAATCATATGCTGGGCAGCCTGAATGAGTCGAAACAGGAGCTGCTGGACGCGTACGAGGCGACGATCGAGGGCTGGGCACGCGCGACGGACCTGCGTGACCACGAGACCGAGGGCCACAGCCGGCGGGTGGCGGAGCTGACGGTGGCGCTGGCGCGTACGATGGGGATGGGCGAAGATGCCCTGGTGGACATACGGCGCGGGGCGCTGCTGCACGATATTGGCAAGATCGCCCTGCCGGACTCGATATTGTTGAAGCCCGGCCCGCTGACGGCGGAGGAGATCGCCGTGATGCGCAAGCATCCGGAGCATGCGCGCGGCTTCATCGAGCAGATCGGCTTCCTCAAGCCGGCGTTATCGATCCCGTACAGCCATCACGAGCGCTGGGATGGCACGGGTTATCCGTTGGGGATGAAGGGCGAGCAGATCCCGCTGGAGGCGCGTATCTTTGCGGTTATTGACGTGTGGGATGCGTTGACCTCAGACCGGCCGTATCGCAAAGCGATGGAGCCGGGCGAGGCGATGGCCTACATTGTGGAGCAGTCAGGCAAGCACTTTGATCCGCGGGTGGTGGCGGCGTTCCACAAGTTGATGAGTCGTTAGCGGCAGAAGATCGAAATCAACGTGCAGACAGCGGTGGGGACAATAGGAATTGTGGTGGGCACAATGTTGACCACAGTCGGCACCACGTTCACCACGGTAGGCACAACATTCACTACGGTCGGCACCACGTTGACCACGGTGGGGACTACATTCACCACGGTTGGCACGATGTTCACCACAGTCGGCACTACGTTGACCAGGGTGGGCACGACATTGACCAGAGTGGGGACGATAACGATGGTCGTAGGCACCAAGCCCGGCAGGGTGGGGATCAAGGCGTTGCTGGTGGGCGTGTTGGGTTGTGGCGTGTAGGTAGGCTCGCCGGGCCGCAGTGTAGGTGAGGGGGTGGGAGTGACCGAGGGCGTAGGCGTGGCCTGGCTGGTTTCAGTGCTTATGAATGTCTGGCCGGCCTGGTCTTGCAAGACCTGGTCAAGCAGTTGCGGGTCAACGGCGGGGAAGACCATATCGGCCGGGTCCTGACCATAGTTGGCGAGGCGGGTGGAGCGCAAGATGATCGGCGCGAACTGGTCAACATCCAACTTGCTGGCATTGGCGATGCTGAAATTCACCCATAGGGAGAAAAACAGAACGACAGGAACCAGCCATCGCAGGCGAAGCTCTATTTGTTTCATGGAGAGTTATTTGCCTAAGCTGAAGAGATTACGAGCGTTATCGATCACATCTTCGAGCTGCTCGATAATAGTGCCTTTGCCTACCTCGATCGAGACGCCGGTTTCGTCTACGCCAACCGAGATCACCGGTTGATCCGGTTTGACGACTGGGACGGAGAGCGTGGGGATGGCAACCGTGGGGATGGTGGGCACGACGAGCTGAATCTGCTCCACGGCGGTCGAGACGGGCACCTGTACCGGGTTGGCAGTGATGAGCACATCCAGCGTGGGCAGGATGGCGAACACTTCGTCTACTGTGGCGCCGGCGTCCTCGAGCACGGCCTGGACGAGGTCACGCTGGCCGTGCAGGATCTCCTGGGCGGAAAGGGCACGGTCTGGCAGGGCTTCGAGGTCCGTGCGGAGCACATCGAGCGCGGCGGCATAGGCCCCCAGGGCGGCGGGTACGCGGGCGGCATCGCCGTCGAGGGCGAGCAGCTCTTCGAGGCGGCGCTGGGCAATGTGCAGGTCAGCCTCGACCGGGTTGGAGTGCAGGCTGCGCCAGACCTGCTCGCTATAGAGTTTGAGGGGGTGGAGGGTCTCACCCGGCAGGGCGCTTTGCGCCATGGCAGTGGTGGTGGTAGCCAGGGTCAATACGACGGCGGCGAGGCCGGCGGCGAGCTTGAACAGGGGGCTACGGCCGCCGCGACGACGGGAAGCCGCCATGGCGGCTTCCAGGTTGGCGCGGCCGCGGGCCTTGAAGGCGGCGGCAGGCAGGGCAATGCCAGCCTGTTTGAGGTGCACGGATGCAGTCAGCAGGGGCTGTAGTTGCAGGCGGTGCTCAGGGTACTGAGCCAGAGCCTCATCGATACTTTTGCCCTGCTGCACCAGTTGGATGGCGCCTTCCAGGGCGGTTTCCAGGTTTGCCACTATATCTCCATCAGTTTGGCCAGCGTTTGCAGCCCGCGCATCTGCAAAGCGCGTACGGCCCCCTGACGTTTGCCTAAAACTTTCGCTACTTCTTCTGTGTCAAGACCATGAACGAGCTTCAGGGTCAAAACGTTACGCTGGTCCTCGGTCAGGTGGTGCATGAGCTTAAGGATCTTCTCAGCTTCCAGCTTGAGGGCCACTCCCTCTGAAACGGAGTGGGTGTTGTTATCGGTGGTGTTGATGGCCGCTTCAAGCGGGGCCACCTCTTTGCGGGTGCGGTAATGGTCGATGACCGCATTGCGGGCAATGCGGAACAGCCAGGCTCGGAAGGGCAGGCCGCGCTGCTGGTACTTGCCGAGCTTCTCCCAGGCACGCAAGAAGACCCCCGAGGTGATGTCTTCAGCCGTTTGCTGGTCTTCAACGCGTATGTAGATGAAGCGGAAGATACTTTCAACATAGGTATCATACAAAACGGCGAATGCTTGCTCGCCGCCGTTGATCGCTTCGCTAACTATCTGGTCTTCGCGAAGAAGTTGCTTAGTATTTGGCAATCTGCCTTTCCGTTCTCCGTGAAAGTATATCGTACGCGTCACGGCGCAGTGTCAGCGTAATATTAATTTTGGCGGCTCGTTGTCCCGGGCAGTAACCCAGGAGGCGAGTATGAAGATACCCGCAATGCGTTTGTTTAGCTTGTGTACATTGGTACTGCTGCTGGTGGGCCTGCTGCTGGTGGGCTGCCAGGGCCAGCTGGGGGTGGACCTTTCGTTTGGCGATGGGCAGAACGGCGGCGGCAACGCCGGCGAGCTGCTGAGCAGCCCGGTGGTGTTGCTGATCGTGGTGCTGGTGCTGGTCGTGGCGCTGAGCAGGCGGTGACGCATGGCTAGTGAGATCCCGCAAGCGGCGCTGTTCTTGCTGGTGCTGGCAATCGCCATCGGCGCGGGCGTTACGATCCTGACCCGGCCGCGCGCCTAGCTAACGTAGTTGAGCTGGGCGTCGACTGCTTCCATGAAGCTGCTGACGCGGTAGGGCTTGTGGAGCAGGCCGCTGAAGCCGTTCTCGCCCAGGCTGGGCTGCAGCGCGGCGGCCGGGGTGGCCGTGCAGGCCAGCACGGGCGTGTGCTGCAGGCTGGCAACGGCGCGCAGCCGCGTGAGGAAGGTGCGCGCGTCGATGTCTGGCAGCCAATAGTCATAGACGATGAGGTCTGGCCTGTGCTGGATGGCCAGGCTCAGCCCCTCTTCGCCGGTAGGCGCGACATACACTTCATGGCCGTAACGGCGCAATATCTGAGCGGCCAGCTCGGCGCTATCTGGCATATCCTCGATGACTAGGATCTTGGGCATATTATTTTGAGCTATCCGACCTTAGGTACAACCCATACTGAATGATGCTTTTGCTTATCCTAGCACGCTAGTTTTGGTGCGACCCTAACAATTTTGTCAGAGTCTCTCCGGGTGTGCGGGTTTACCCCCTATATTTCAATCAAACCTCAGATGATTGACAGGCAAATTCTGCTCATGCTAGAATCCCGGCTAGTGCTAGCAGCTGTCGAAGCAGTTGGGCGTACCACTGATAGGACCTTCTAGCAACTTTGAGAAAGGAGGCTCCGGATCATGGCTGAACGCGTAACTGGCGAAGTCAAGTGGTTCAATGCGACCAAGGGTTTTGGCTTCATCAAACGTGATGATGGCGAAGACGTGTTTGTACACTTCAGCGCCATTGTTGGTGAGGGCTATCGCTCCTTGGAGGAAGGCCAGCGAGTAGAGTTCGTTGTTGTCCAGGGCCAAAAAGGCCCCCAGGCGCAAGACGTTACTCCTGTACTTTCCTAGTTAGCACTGTGTTTCGCAAAACAAAGCGGCGCCGCAAGGCGCCGCTTTTATCTTATAGGTCAAGTGTGCATCGAGCGGATCTTACCGTCGTGCACCAGCTGCGACCACAGCGCCACCAGCGGCGGGTCGAACTGCGTGCCGCTGTTCTGCTGCAGATAGCTCAGCGCTTCGTCCACCGACCAGGCGTGGCGGTAGGCGCGGCTGGAGGTGAGTGCATCGAACACATCGCTGACCGCCATGATGCGCGCTAGCAGCGGGATCTGCTCCGCGCGCAGCCCATCAGGATAGCCCTGGCCGTCAATGCGCTCGTGGTGCCAGCGGACGATGCCCAGCTCATCGCCCATGAAGCCCATGCGAGCACATATCTCGTAGCCCGCCAGCGTGTGGGCCTGGATGGCTTTGCGCTCGGCCGGCGTCAGCGGGCCGACTTTGTTGAGCAGCTCGCTGGAGACCTCGAGCTTGCCGACGTCGTGCATCTCGCCGCCCTGCACCAGGGCGCGCAACTGCTCGGGGCGCAGCGCCAGCGCCTGGCCCAGGTGCAGCGCGCCGTGGGCGACGCGGTGTTGGTGGCCGGCGGTGTAGGGGTCACGCACTTCGGTCGCGCGCACCAGGTTGCGCACCGGCTCGCCGATGCCGGCCTGGATCTGCTCTTCCGGGTTAGTGCTGAACAGGCCCTGCAACGCCAGCATGGGCGCGCCGGGGCGGCGATACTGGCGCACCAGCCCGAAGATGCACGCCAGCACGCAGGCCAGCAGCAGGAAGTGATAGATCCACCAACTCAGGTAGAAGGATTGGCCCGTGGCAATAATGATCTGCGAGACGCCTATCCAGCCGGCGGTGTAGGTGACGGCCAACTGGAAGGGAAACTTGGAATAGCGGTACGAACGCCAGTAACGCCAGTAGGCGATGGCAGCCATCGCCAGGGTCAGCAGGGTTACGACATAACGCAGCGGCTCCTGGTGCACCGGCAACCAGTCCACGATCTGCGGGCGGATGAGGCCCCAGACGCCGAAGGCCAACAGGGCCAGCGAATAGCCGCTCAGCAGCAAGCGCGGCCGGCGACCCAGCCAGCGGTTGATGGCATGGTTGCTGGGCAAAGCAGAAATGAGCAGCCAGAAACTGGTGGTGAGCACGGCGAGCTCGGCCGCCACGCCGACCAGCGCGGTGGGGCCAAGTATGAAGCCGGGTGTGGCCAGACCATGCACGCTGAACAGGCCGGCCAGCGAAATAAAGGCCAGCGCCACATAAAGCACTTGCAGGTTACGCTGGCGAATGCCGACGATGCCGACTACCGCGGCGATGACCAGCGAGATCAGCGCGGTGACGCTGACGATCTGGAAGTGCCCGGCCGGGTGCCTTAAATGCAGATCGTGCTGGGGGACCAGATAACGGAGGATGATATACAGGGCAAGAGGGAGGAAGATCCCCAAAAACGGATTGCGATACGTCAGCAAGCCCGCCAGGCGCCGCCGAAGATTGCTCATAGAGCTCTGGGCATTATAGCAGTGCCCGCTGGCGGCGTTTATACTCAACCCATGCGCGGCCGTATTGCATTGCTGACTGCACTGGGCGCCGGCCTGCTGCTGGCTTGCCGCAGCGTGACGCTGGCGCCCGACGGCCTGCCCACCGGCACCGTTGTGCTGGAAGCCTACATACCGCCGGCGCAGGCGACCGAGGCGCCCGGCGCGGCCGCCACAGCGACCGACCCGGGCGGCATGGGGCCAGGGGTAGGGCTACCGGCTGAGCGGGATACCGACCAGCCGTATTCCACCTCTGACCAGCCGGATGATGTGGATGGGTACCAGGTGCACTTTGTGTATGCCCTGCCCAGTGACGGGGCAGATGCGTTCCTGGATATTGGGGGAGAGATCGAGCTGTCAGCCACTGCCATGAATACCTGGCTGCACAGCAAGACCGGCCAGCGCCTGCGCTACGACACCCTGGATGGCAGGCTGGATATTACGTTTCTACGCCTGCCGTACACGGCAGAGGACATCAGCCAGGAGTACCGCAGCATCAACAGCCTGCTGGAGCACTGGCTCAAGATCACCAGCCGGGCCAAGGAGAACAAGCTGTACATCGTGTATTACGACGGTTTCGTGGTGACCAACGAGGGCTACTGCGGGCTGGCGCCGGTGCCGCCTGCCGGCATCGGCCAGACCGCCGTGCTGTTGCTGCGCGGCTACAACCCCACGCGGGACCTGACCTGCCCGCGCAGCTTCACCCGCTCGGCCGATTACACCGGCTTCTTTGAAGTCACCATCCTGCATGAGCTGCTGCACATGCTGGGCGTGGTAGGCGAGTGCGCCCCAAACTACAACGGCAGCCATGTGAGCGACCACCCGCAGGACCTGATGTACCACCAATATGACGGCACCTATTCGCCGCTGTTCATGTACCTGGACTACGGCAACGACGACTATTACAACCACGGCCGCCCAGATTGCCCGGATCTGGCGCGTTCTATCTTTTTGGAGCCGCTGCCGGAAGGGGCCGAGCTGCCGCCGCGTTGGAACGACACCATCCGCAATATTCCGCCTGACCCGATCGGGGGTATGCAATGAAGCGGCCGTCCACCACCTGGCTGCTGGTGCTGCCGGGCGTGCTGCTGAGCATCTTTCTGGGCCTGCCCGTGCTGGCCATGCTGCTGGAGGGGCTGACGCCCGATCTGCTGGCGCGGCTGAGCCAGGCGCAGGCCGTCTCGGCCCTGCGCCTGAGCCTGAGCACCAGCGTGGCGACCACGCTGCTGGCGATCGTGCTGGGCGCGCCGCTGGCGTTCGCCCTGGCGCGCTGGCGCTTCCGCGGCAAGGGGCTGATCGAGCTATTGATCGATCTGCCGATCGTGCTGCCGCCTTCGGTGGCGGGCTTGGCGCTGCTGCTGGCCTTTGGCCGCCGCGGCCTGTTGGGCGGCAGCCTGATGGCATGGGGCATCAGCCTGCCGTTCACCACGCTGGCGGTGGTGCTGGCCCAGCTTTTTGTGGCCGCGCCGCTGTTCGTGCGGGCAGCCCGGCTTGGTTTCATTAATGTAGATAAGCAGCTGGAAGAGTCGGCTATTACTGAAGGCGCCAGCAACTGGCAGTTGTTCCGCTATGTGATGGTGCCCACGGCAGGCACCAGCCTGATCAGCGGGGCGCTGCTGTGCCTGGCGCGCGCCCTGGGCGAATTTGGCGCCACGCTGCTGTTCGCCGGCAACCTGATGGGCCGTACGCAGACCATGCCGTTGGCGATCTATGTGGGGTTGGAGAGCGACCGCGGCGTGGCGATCGCCCTGTCGCTGATCCTGCTGGCGGTCTCGGCCGTGCTGCTGGCGGTGCTGCGCAACCTGGAACAGAACTGGAGAATTGGCTAGGTGGCGCGCGGGCGCTACCTGGGGCGCATCCCGCTGCGGACTCTGCCGCCGGAGCTGGCTGAGCGCTATTTGCTGGAGTGGCACCCGCGCCGCCTGGCGCTGGAGCCGGGCAGCTTCCCGCAGCTGAGCTCGCCGGCCATTTTTGGAAATGAGCTGCCGCTGGAGGTCGAGATCGGCGCCGGTACGGGCGAATTTGCCCTGAGCCTGGCGGAGGCGGACCCGGCGGCCAATTACCTGGCCCTGGAGCTGTCCAACCGCTCGGCCCACTGGGCGGCCTGGCTGGCCGCCGAGGCGGGGCTGCCGAACCTGAAGGTGCTGCGGGCGGATTTCAAGCTGGTCGGCCCCCTGCTGCCGGCCGCTGGCTGGCGGCGGGCCTACCTGCACTTCCCTGACCCGCAGCACAAGCCGGCGGATGCGAAGCGCATCATCTTCAACCAGGGCTTTCTGGACGCCATGGCGCGGGCACTGCAGCCGGGCGGTGAGCTGAGCGTGGTGAGCGATGCCCCAGCCTTCTTCCTGCAGATGCTGGAGTTGGCCGAGGGCGATGGGCGCTTTGCCAAGGCGCACCCTGAGCGCTACCTGGAGGGTTTTGAGCCGGAGGTGAAATCCCGCTTTCAGCAGATCTGGGAGCGAAAGGGCCGTACGCCCCGCCAGTTTGTGCTCACCCGCCTGTGAGCAGGCAAACAAAAAACGGCCCGTAGGCCGTTTTTTGTTGTTGCGTGGAGCCGGGCGCTTAGGCGGCCGGCTGGGTCTTCTTGAGCACCGGCAGGCCGGTCTTCATCTCGGCTACTTCGTAGCCGGAAGGCAGGTTGTCCACGGAACCCTCTTTGACTTCCTTCGAGAAGAAGTACAGGGTGGTGGTGCCCCCGCTCTTGTTGGGCCTGGAGCGAGAGTGCAGGTAGTAGGTGGTGCCTTTGGAATTGGTGAACGAATATGCCATAGTCCTCTCCTTTATGAGGTCTCGAATTTGCTGCCGGTCAGGTACTTCCCGAAGCTCATAAAGTTTAACATTCGGGCTCTACAGGTGCAATGGAAAAACGCCCCTAAAAACTAGCACAAATGTTTGACTTTTAGGGGCGAGTGTGGTGGCCTTTCAGGGATTAGGCCTTACTCCTCAGCCTCTTCAGGGGCGAGCAGCTCTTCCAGCTTGGCGAGAAAGCGGTCATGGTCGCCGGTTTCGAGGCCCTCTCGGGGGATGTACAGCATCTGGTCGCTGAAGGTGAGCAGCCAGGTGCTGTCGCCCCGGTACTGGATCGATTGGATGTGCTCTACGGGCATCACCACTTTCTCGCCGTTCTGCTCGATGTGCAGCTTGGCGCCGCGCAGCTGCAGGCTGGTGAGCGGGGCGTCTGGCCCGAAGAGGCGCTCTTTGCGCAGGGAGACGAGGTAGACGTTGAAGAGCGGCCCTACGGTGTAGGCCAGGCCGCGCCAAAAGACGTACAGGCCCAGCAGCACGGCCGGCAGCCGCCACCACCAGGACTGGGTGCGGTCGAAGACCAGCACAATAATGAGAGAGCCGATCAGCATGACCAGCGGGCCGCCAGCCACCCGGCGCAGGGTCTGCACCCCGCCGCTGTAGTAGGTGGCCAGGTAATTGTCTGAGAACTGCTCGAAGGTGGGGCGGTAGCTTATTTTCATGGCTGCTCCGGGGGCTCAGGGATACGGACCCCCAGCACTTCGCCGCGGGCGGTCTCCACGCCGCCGGCCAGCAGGCGGCAGCGGATATAGGTCTTGCGGCCTTCGACCCGCTCTACGCTGGCGCGCAGTTCGAGCGGCTGGCCGTTGAGGGGCGTGGGTTTGAGGTAATCCACCTTGAGCGAGCCGGTGACATAGGTGATGAGCGGCCGGGTGCCGATCTCACGGCCCTCGGTGCGGTGGGCGTGGGCCATGGCCAAGCCGATGGAGTGGCAATCCACCAGGGTGGCGATGATGCCGCCGTTCAACACGCCTTTGTGGCCGCTGAAGTGCTCGCCGGGGGTGTAGTGGGCTACGGCTTCCTCGCCGTCCCAGTAGCTTTTGATGTGCAGACCGGCGTGGTTGTTGCGCCCGCAGCCCCAGCAGTCGGCTCGGGCGTCCAGGTATTGGTCTTGGAAGGCAATGGCTGACATGGCTTAAGTTTAACCGCAAGGAAAGGCAGTTTCCGCCCTCACCCCACGCAACTGCGTTGCGTTGCCCCTCTCCCTGAGGGAGAGGGGCGCGTTCAGCGGAAGATGACTTCGCTGACCTGCACGGGCTGGCTGCGCTCTTTGATGGCCATCTCGCCCAGGTCTTGCAGTTTGTACTGGCCGCGGATGGCCGCGGCGGTCTCTGCCCCGACGAGGATGCCGTTGGGCTGGGCCAGCTTTTGCAGGCCGGCGGCGATGTTGACGGCATCGCCCAGCACGGTCAGCTCGACGCGCTCCTTGGTGCTGACGTAGCCGGCTACGGCGTTGCCGGTGTTGATGCCGGCGCGCACCTCGATGGGATGTTCGGCGTTGCGGTAGCGCACGGAGACCAAGTGCTGTACCTCGAGCGCGGCGGTTACGGCCTGCGCTTCCGGCTGGCCCTTGCCGCTCATGCCGAACACGGCCATCACACCGTCGCCGAGATATTTGTCGAGCAGGCCGCCGTGCTGGAAGACGATGTCGGTCACATCCTGATAGTAGCGTTCCAGCAATTCGCCGAACTTTTTGGCGCCCATCTGCTCGGCCAGGCCGTTGGAGCCGGCAATATCCACGAAGAGGACGGTCAGGCGCTGCTCGGTGAGCTGGGGCAGGTTGCCGCTGCTGAGGTAGCTGCGCAGCAGCAGCTCAGCCTCCACCGGGGCGACGAAGCGCTGCAGCAGCTGGCGGATGCGCTGCTCCTCGCGCACGCGCTCCATCAGGCTGACGCGCTCGATGGTCAGCGCCGCCAGGTGGCCGACCGCCACGGCCAGCTGCATGTCACGCTGGCCGAAGTAGCGCGTATCCCGGCGGGTCTTGACGATGTAGATGAGGGCGATGGTCTTCTCGTTGCTGATGACCGGCACGCACAGCACGGTGTAGATGTTGAGCTGGCGGGCGGTGTTCTCGAGCAGGGTGCGGGTCTGCGGCTCCTTGCTGGGCAGCAGCACCGCGCTGCGCTGCTGGATGGCGGTCTGGGCGATGGTGCGCGGGAAGCCCAGCTCCTCCAGGCGGGGGAAGTCTTTGGCGAGGATGACCTGGCACTGGTCGGCGCCGAGGGTGACCTGGAGCAGGCGGCTAACCTCTTTGAGGGCCACCTCGACATCGAGGATGTTGTTGAGCTGCTGGATGACCTCGTAGAGCAGCACGGCATGGTTGTCGAAGGATTCGAGCAGCAGCTCGCGGCTGAAGGGCTGCAGGCCGCGGACGGCCAGCTCGTCCTCGGGGGTGGGGGCTTGCTGGGTGACCAGGATCTCGTACAGGCCGATGCGCACCACGTCGTTGGCGCTGAGCTTGAAGTCAAAATTCTCCGTGATGCGGCGGCGGTTGATGTAGGTGCCGTTACGACTGCCTAGATCACGGATGGTGATGGCGTTGGTGTCCTGGTCGAGGTGGATCTGGGCGTGCAGGCGCGAGGCGGCCTCGTCAGCGATGAGGATGTCGTTATCCTGGCGGCGGCCGATGGTGTTCAGGCCGGGCTTCAGGAGGTATTCGGTGGGTTTGCTGTCCGGCGAGCGGACGGTGAGGGTCCACATAGACGAATGTAACGTCATTCTATGACGTTCAACCACACTGTGCAAGCTAAGCGCACATATAATCATTGCTCATGGATCTGTTACGCACTTCATTGGCAAGTGTTGCGGTGCTGACGCTGGCGGCCTGCAGCTTGGCGCCCAGCGCACCAACTGCTACGCCTACGCTGACCGCCAGCCCAACGCCGCGGCCGAGCGCCACGCCTGCGCCAACGCGCACGCCGCAGCCCAGCCCCACCGTGCCTTCGGCGGAACTGTGCAAGCGGCCCTCGTTCGTGCATCTGGGGTTCGGCTTCCCGCGCTCCGAGCACCGCTTGCCCTCGGTGGGCAAGGTGCATGCGACGGTGCTGTTCGCCGATTTTGGCGACGAGCCGGCCACGCTGAGCCCGGAGGAGGTGTTCGCATTCATCTCGCCGATGGCGGAGGAATTCTTCGCCCAGCAGTCGTATGGCCGCTTTGAGCTGGAGCTGACGCCGTACTTCACCTGGCTGCGCCTCAGCCAACCCTCGGCGTATTACGGCAACAGCCTCACTTCCTATGAGCAGCACCTGGCCTTTTTGCAGGAGGCGGTGGACCTGGCTGACCCGATGGTGGATTTTTCGCAGACCGATATGGTGGTGCTGCTCAATAATCCATATGCGTACCAGATCGTATATGGGCCGACTTACACCGGCTTTTTGGAGTCTGGTTTGACCGCGGATGGGGTCATCATTCCCAACGGCATGACCTCCGGCCGCGACCTACTGCACTGGGGCTACCTGTGGCTGAACCACGAGGCCGGGCACAGCCTGGGCCTGCCGGACCTGTACGCCTATGGCTTGGCCGAGGATATTTTTCCGTATACGGGCGGGTACAGCCTGATGGGCAACATCTTTGGGCATACGCCGGAGCTGACCGCGATCGAGCGCTGGCAGCTGGGCTGGCTGGATGACCGCCAGGTGTACTGCCTGCCGGCCGGCGAGGAGATCGAGCTGGAGCTAAGCGCCATCGAGCAGCCCGGCGGCGTGAAGGCGCTGATCACCCCGCTGGATGACAGCCGCCTGCTGGTGGTCGAGTCACGCCGGGCGCTGGGCTACGACGAGTACATGCCCGAGCAGGGCGCACTGGTGTACGTTGTGGATGCGAATGTGCCCAGCGGCTACGGCCCGCTGCGGGTGCTGCCGCAGATCGAAGACGACTACGACTTCGCCCAGTCCACGCTGCGCGTGGGCGAGTCTGTGACGGTGGAAGGCATCACCGTACGGGTGGTGCTGGCTGGCGCAGACTTTGACCGGGTGGAGCTGCGGACTACGCCTTGACCGGCTCGGCCGCGGCGCTGAGCTGGTATTCCATCACTGTCTCCACTTTTACCAGGCGGCCCTGGTGGCCGCCGCAGGCCAGCAGCCATTTGCGCTCCAACTGGCTGGTCTCGATGCGGGTGGTGGTGCAGCCGCAGGCGTAGTGCTCGATGCGGGTCACCTCAACCTCAACGTGGCCTTTGGACTTCGACGCTTTCTTTTTGTCCCCCATGATGTCCCCCTGTAAGTCTGATCTCGTCGCTGCGGCCAAGCGCCCACCGGCCGATCTCGGTGAGGGGCGCGTAGTCTTGTGGGTGCATGGCCGCCAGAATGTCAGCCGCGAACTCGCCGCGCCAATCGTGGCGGGCGGCCTGGGCCAGGCGCATCATCATCAGCGTATCGGGCAGGTACAGGCGGTCTTGCCAGTTCTTGATGCTCTGGTAGCTGACCCGGCGGCCGATGGGTTGCAGCGCCTGGCTGAGCGCCCGGGCGAACTCGCGCAGGGTGGCGGGCTTGCGCTGGTTGCCGGCCAGGATGCGGTACTGCTGCACGATGAGCGCGACGGCGGTCTTGCTGCGATGGGTGGTTTTGAGTATGGCGCCCGACATAGAACTAGTGTTCTATAATCATAATTACTCCGCACAGTTTTTTCAAGAGCCAAGCCGGCAATGTCAAGCCACTGGACAGGAAAGTGGCTGAGAAGCGGGCGGCTATAATGCGAGCCGATATGCAATGGTTGGATAAATACAAAAAGTGGTTGCTGCTTGGCGCGATGGTGCTGCTGTTCCTGGCGGTGCGGGCGCCCGGGCTGGGCCGCTTTGTCACGATCGATGAGGTGTATTGGCTGACCAAGTCAGCCCAACTGGCGGTGGCGGTTGCGGAGAGGGATTGGGATGCAACCGACCTCTCGAGTCACCCGGGCATGACTACTGCCTGGGCCGGCGCGTTGGCGCTGGAATTGCGCACCCCCGAACTCAACACAGAACCGCCGGAGCACGTTTCTGATTTTCATCTGCGGCATTACTTCCGCCAGCAAGGGTACAACCCGGCCGAGATCCTGAGCACGGCGCGCCTGGTGATGGTGGTGTTAGGCGCGGCGGTGTTCGCCGGGGTTGTTATGTATGCCTACCGGTTGTGGGGCGGATTGGCCGCGGCCCTGGTGGGCGGCTTGCTGGCCTTCGACCCGTATCTGATCGCGCACCAGCGCTTGCTGCACCAGGATGGGCTGATGGCGCTGTTGTGCGTGCTGAGCCTGCTGGCTTTTGTGGCGCACCTGCGTGAGCGCAGTTGGACGCATCTGCTCGTCTCTGGCGTGGCGGCCGGCCTGGCATGGGCGACAAAATCGCCCATGCTGTTGCTTGGCCCGTGGGTAGCGGTGATGGCCGCGGCGGTAGTGGTGCGCGGCCAGATGAGGGGCAAGGCGGCGCTGGGCAGCCTGGCCGCCTGGGGGCTTGCGGCCGGGCTGGTGTTCACGCTGCTGTGGCCGAAGATGTGGGTTGCGCCGGTGGAGGCGATCACGCAAGTGCTGAGCTATGCGGGCGAGTCGGCGGGCGGTGTGCACAGCGGCACCATATTCTTTGCCGGCCAGCTGTATGAGGACGGCAAGCTGGGCGCCGCCTCGGCGATCTTCTACCCCGTGAGCTTTGTGTGGCGGGCGACCCCGGTGGTACTGCTGGGGCTGGCCGCGGCCGGCTGGGTGGGGCTGCGCCGCAAGGCATTTGAGCGCAGCCGCCTGGATGGAATTGTGGCGCTGCTGGGTTTCGCCATTCTTTTTGTGGTGATGATGAGCTTGGGCGACAAGAAGTTCGATCGCTACATGCTGCCGAGCTACGCGATCCTGGTGACGGTTGCGGGCTGGGGCTTGACGCTGGGCATGCAGTTGGCGGCGGGGCGCTGGCCGGTGTTGCGGGCGGCGGGCGCGAGCGCGCTGGCGGCAATGCTGTTGCTCTCAGTGCAGTTGGGGAGTGCGGTGTCGGTCTTCCCGTATTACTTGAGCTATTACAACCCGCTGGTTGGCGGAACCCGGCGGGCGGACAACGTGATGATGCTGGGCTGGGGCGAGGGGTTGGAGCAGGCGGCCAACTGGCTGGCGCAGCAGCCGGGGATCGGCCAGGCGCGGGTGGCCAGTTGGTACAGCAACGCCTTCATGCTGAGCTTTCCTTATGATGTGACCGACATTCCGCTTGCTTTAGCGTTGAGCGAGCCGCAATTGCAAGACCTACTGGCGCATGATTACCTGGTGATCTACGTGCACCAGTGGCAGCGCCACATGCCGCAGGACTTGCTGGATGTGCTGGCAGACCAGCAGCCGGTGCATGTTGTGGTGGCGGATGGAATTGAGTATGTGCGGGTGTATCAGGGAACAGTGAATAGGGAGCAGTGAGCAGGGAGCAGGAAACCTGGGGAACAGTGAAAGGGAAGAGGGAGCTGATCGCTAATAGCTGAAAGCTTATTCTCTGCTATCCCACAGCGGCTCGCTGACGCCGCGTTGTAAATTCTCATAGCGGGCCATCACGAATAGCGCGTCGGAGAGGCGGTTCACATACGTGACCGACTCGGGGCGCACGGAGTCTTCGCGGGCGAGGGTGACCAGGCGGCGCTCGGCGCGGCGGCAGACGGCGCGGGCCACCTGCAAGGTGGCGGCGCCCAGGCTGCCGCCGGGCAGGATGAAGTTCTCCAGCGGGCCAAGCTCCTCGTTCATTTCGTCGATCAGGCTTTCGAGCGCATCGATGTGGCGCTGCTCGATGCGGGGCACTTTGAACTCTTCGGCTTCCTCAGGCGGGAAAGACAGATCGCTGCCTAAATGGAAGAGCTGGTTCTGGATGGGCGGCAGGGCGGCGGCCAGCTTGGCGCACAGCCCGTGAGCCAGCGCCATGCCGATGATGGAGTTGAGCTCGTCGACCGTGCCGTAGGCGCGCACGCGCGGGTGGTCCTTTGGCACGCGCTGTTTGCTGCCCAGGGCGGTGCTGCCGTCATCTCCGGTCTTGGTGTAGATCTTGGTCAGGCGTGGCATGCGGTCATTATAGCTGGCGCGCCTGATCGTCCAGGCAGCGCTCTGTTATCATGCCTCTATGCGTGCGGATATTCCCGCTTTTGCCATTCTGACCCGTTGGGCCTTGCTGCTGGCCCTGGCCGTGCAGCTCTCCATCACTGGCGCGGGCGTCATCACGATCCCCTTGTTGGTCGTGGCGTTGGGCGTGTGGAATTTGTGGCTGTCGCTGCGCTGGCTGCATGGCCAGACCTGGCCGCGCCAGGATCTTATTGAGATCGCGGTGGATTTCGTGTTCGCCGTGGCGCAGTTCTATTTCAGCCGCACGGTGCTTGGCCCGCTGGCCTGGCTGGGCCTGTTCCCGGTCATCCGCGCCGCCTGGACGCTGGGTCTGGGCGGCGGCTTGGCCGCCGGGGTGCTTACTGCGGCGGCGTTCGCGGCTTTGGCGGCGATCGACGTGCCGCTGGGCCAGGTTCCGCTGATGATGGCGCTGCCTGCGCTGGCGTTTTTGCTGGTGGGCAGCGTGCTGGGTTTCTGGGGCCGCCAGGTGCAGTTTGGTTTGCGTGAAAAGCGAGAATTGGGCGACTACCAACGTTTGGAAGCGGCACGGCGTGACCGCGAGCGCGCCCAGACCTTGTTCGCGATCACCCAGCAGGTAAATTCCAGCCTGGTGTTCGACCAGGTGCTGGAAGGCGCGCTGGACGTCGGCACGAACGCGTTCGTCGAGCCACACGATAACGTCACGCGCACGATCGGCGGCGTGCTGCTGTTCGATGAAGGCGGCCTGCGTCTGGCGGCGGCCCGCCAGTTGACCGTGCAGGACCTGGGGCGGGTGCTGCCTGGGCAGCAAGGGGCGCTGGCGCACTTGCTGCAGCACGGCGAACCGCAGCAAGTGCCACTGCCCGCCAAGGACGAAGAGCTCAAGCTGTTGGCCGGCCTGCACATTGCGCAGAGCTTGTATGCGCTGCCGCTGGTGTCGGGCCTCGACCTGTTCGGCGTGTTGCTCTTCGCCCATCCGGAGCCCAACTTCTTCACGGCGGATCGCTGTGAGCTGGCTGGCGTGATCGCGCGCCAACTGATGGGCGCGCTGCAGAACGCCCAACTGTATGAAGCCTTGACCGAAGAGAAAGAGCGCATCGCCCATATTCAGGAGCAGGCCCGCCAGCAACTGGCGCGCAACCTGCACGACGGGCCAACCCAGAACGTGGCGGCGATCGCCATGCGCATTAACCTGGCCCGCCGCCTGCTGAGCAAGGATGTGGCCGCCGCCAGCGAGGAGCTGTACAAGGTCGAAGATCTCTCGCGGCGCACCACGAAAGAAATGCGCTTCATGCTGTTCACGCTGCGCCCGCAAGCCCTGGAGACCAGCGGGCTGTGCGTGGCGCTGGACGACCTGGCCAAGCACGCTCAGGAGACCTACGGGTACATGGTGCAACTGGAAGCCGACCCGGAGGCGGAGGCGCGCATGGACCGCGGCAAGCAGGGCGTAGTGTTCTCGATCGCATCTGAGGCGCTTGACAATGCTTACCGCTATGCCCAGGCCAGCCAGGTGGTGGTGCGGCTCAGCAAGCAGGATGGCAACATCACGCTATTGGAAGTGCAAGACGATGGGGCGGCGCGCCCGGCCCAGCCGGACAAGCTGGATATTTTGCAGGAGCGCACCAACCTGATCAACGGCATCATGCGGCTCAACGCGGCTGAGGACAAAGGCACCCACCTGCGCGTATGGGTGCCGCTCACCGAGCAGGCGGCTGACCGCCTGCGCCGGGGTGAGCTGTGAACGACCAGGCGCAGCTGCCGGCAGCCTTCCCGCCGCTGGTGATGCGTGCCCTGGGGGCCAGCTGGCTGGTGTTGTTCCTGATCTGGCTGCCGTTCGAGGACACCAGCATTGTGTTCCCGATCCTGCTGGCGATGGATCTGTGCGTTTGGTTGGCGCTGCGTCTTTGGCCGTTTTGGTCTACACTGGGCGACGTGTTGACCGCTTCGCTGGCCGCGGGGGCTTGGCTGGCGGCGGTGCCGGTGCTGACGCTGGGTTTCATGATCTTCAAAGGCGGCGTGCACGGGCATGGTTTCCCGGATTTTGCGCTCAACCAGTTCGCCTACGTTCTGCTGGCGGCGCCGGTATGTGCGGCGTTGGGCGCGGTGTTGGGGGCGGTCGCATACTTTATTCGCAAACGTTGATGGTCTAGGGTGGGCTGAAGGGGCAGCAGACCGCATCTCGGGAGGCAGCTATGCCGAGAAGCGGGGAGCTGTACTACGCATCCCAAGCGCAGCCGGTCGCCGGCCTGCCTGCCTTGATATTGATCCATGGCGCAGGTGGCAGCCACGCCAACTGGCCGTACCAGTTGCGCCGCCTGCCGGGCTGGAACGTGCTGGCGCCTGACCTGCCCGGCCACGGCAGCACTCACGCCGACCCTAAATCCCATATTGCGGACTATGCCAAGAGCCTATGGGCCTGGCTCGACAGCCTGGAGATCAGCACGGCGGTGTTGTGCGGGCATTCGATGGGTGCGGCGATCGCGCTGCACATGGCGCACGCCGAGCCGCAGCGCGTGCGCGGCTTGCTGCTGCTGGGGGCGGCGGCGCGCTTTCAAGTGAACCCCCAACTGCTGGAGAAATTGCACAACCCGGCGCGCCTGGCTGACGGCGTGCGCAACATCGTGCAATGGTCGTTCGGCCGGGCTACCCATCCCTCGCTGCGGGCAGCTTACACGCGCCAACTGCTGCGCAATCCGCAGGGCCGGCTGCATGCCGACCTCAAAGCCTGCGCTGACTTCGATCTCACGGCCCTGGCGCCGCGCATCGCCACGCCGGCCGTGGTGCTGTGCGGTGACGAAGACCAGATGGTGGCCGAGCCGCTCTCGGCCAGCCTGGTGCGTAGCCTGCCCACGGCGCGCCAGGTGATGATCGCACGGGCGGGTCATATGCTGATGATGGAGCGGCCGGAGGAGGTGGCGGCTGCCCTGGAAGACGCCTTACAGAACTGGAAATAAGATTAGAATCCTGAGCAGCGATGATTGAACGACTTCAACGCTGGCTCGTATCCCCTGAATTGGGCACATCAGAACTCAACCGGCGTGCGGGCCTGCTGCACGGCATTCTGTTGGTGCTGCTTCCAACCACGCTTGGGTTCTTTTTCGTCATCCTTCTCCTCACTCCCAAGAACACCACAGGCATCGCGGTCGCGGCCGGCGTCTTCATTGTCGAGCTGCTCACGTTGTGGCAGCTGCAGCGCGGCCGCCTGACGGCGGCGGGCATGAGCATGCTGCTCTCGTTCTGGGTGCTGCTGGCCATCTCCATGTACTTTGGGGCCGGCGTGCAAAGCGTATCGGCCATGGGTCAGATGCTGATCGTGCTGATGGCCGGTTTGCTGGTGAGCGGCTCGTTCGCCTCTGGCCTGGCCGTGCTCACCATTCTGTACAACTACATCCTGCTCAGGACGCACGAAACCAACCCTGACGTGAGCGTGATGGTGCTGACTCCGCTGGCGTTCTGGGCGGCGCAATCTCTGTTCTTTGTCATCAGTGTGGGTTTGACCCAGGTGTATGTGCGCCGCCTGCGCACCGCCTTCAGCGAGGCGCAGGCCAAGGAAGACTCGCTGACCGAGAGCGTGGCCGATCTGCGCTCCGCCCAGGCGGAGCAGGCCCGCGAGGAAGCCAACCTGCGCCGCCGCGGCGCGATCCTGGCGGCGGTCTCGGTGGCGGCCGAGCGCCTGTTCCGCGGGCGCTCGTTCGCTGACAGCATCAGCCTGGTGGTGCAGGAGCTGGGCGAGGCGACCGGCGTAGACCGCGTGTGCATTTTTGAGAATGCCAACGACCCGGGCGGCGACCTGATGTCGCACGAGGTGTATGGCTGGACTGCCGAAGGGGTCAGCGGCTACTTGCAGCTGGGCCGCTTCAAGAGTACGCACTTCCGTGAGGCGGGTTTGATGCGCTGGGTTGACGTGCTTTCCAATAATCAAGTTATCAGCGCCAAGGTGCAGGATCTGCCTGATCTGGAGCGGCGGCGGTTGCAGTCGCAAGGGCTGAAATCCATCCTGATCGTGCCGATCTTTGTGGGCGAGGAGTGGTGGGGCTTCATCGGCTTCGATGAGGTCAAGGGCGAGCGTGAATGGTCTTCTGAGGAAGAGGATGCGTTGCGCGGCGCGGCCGGGATCCTGGGCGGCGCGATCCAGCGCCAGCGGGCCGAGCGGGCGCTGCACCGCAGCCAGCAGCACTACCTGGCCATTTTGCAGGACCAGACCGACATGATCTGCCGCTACACGCCGCAGGGCCAGATCACCTTTGCCAATGAAGCCTACCTGCACTTCTTTGGCCTGCCCAGCAGCCTGGGCAAACGACAGATCTGGCAGCAGATGCCAACCGAAGTTGACGTGGCTGACCTGCAGCACAAGATCGACGGCATTACGCTTGAGCGCCCTTCGATGACCAGCCGCAACCAGAACCGGCGTGCGGATGGCGTCATGCGCTGGATCGAGTGGACCGACCGCGGCATTTTTGATGAGAACGGACTGCTGGTCGAGGTGCAAGCCTCCGGCCGGGATGTTGACAATGAAGTCCACTTGCGCGAGGAGCTGGAGCGCAACCTGCGCGCGTCTGAGGCGCAGGCCATGACGGATGCGCTGACCGGCCTGCTCAACCGGCGGGCGATCACCGAGCGGGCCGAGCAGGAATGGCAGCGCACCCAGCAAGACGGGGAGGCGCTCAGCCTGGTGCTGCTGGATGTGGACCATTTGAAGCAGATCAACGATACGCACGGCCATCTGGCCGGCGACGAAGCCTTGCGCACACTGGGCAACCTGCTCAAAACCAGCATGCGCCGCGATGATTGGGCCGGGCGTTGGGGCGGCGATGAGTTCCTGCTGCTGCTGCCGGGCGCGGACAGCAAAACGGCCCGCCAGGTAGCCGAACGGCTGCGGGAGCGCATCAACCGCAGCCGGGTGCAACTGGAAAGCGGGGCGGAAGAGGAATTGCGGGTGAGCCTGGGGGTAGTCTCCAACCATGGCGCGATCCAATCCCTGGATGCCATGTTTGCCGAGGCTGACCGGGCGCTGTACAGCGCCAAGCAGGCTGGGCGCAACCAGGTGAGCGTGGCCGAGGGCGAAGCCTGATTTTTCAGTTATATTTCCTGCGGCCACTTTGACATGCAAGTTATTCAAAGTTTAAGCAAGCTCTTGCGGCTCAGCCGCGCCGGAGACATCTCAGAGGAGTTGCGTTCGCGCTACTTCGGGCTGGTTTTTTGGGTCATTGTCATCATGATCCCGCTGGGCTGGGCCTTCAGCGGGCGCATTGTGGAGGCGACTCCCTTTGTGCGCACCGTGCAGGTGTTCAGCTTCGTATTCCTGATCCTGGTCTGGCTGCTGTGGCAGCGCGGCCGCATTACGCTGGCAACCAATCTGGTGGTGTGGGTCTTCTGGGCTCTGGCCACCGGCGTAGTGCTGATCGAAGCCAGCACAAACAACATCTGGCTGGTGCCGCAATTCCTGCTGATCGTGCTGACCCGCCTGCTGTTGAGCGGGCGGGTTGCCATCTTCATGGCGCTGCTCACGCTAGTGCTGGATATCCTCATCTTTGCGCTCTCGCTGCACCTTTATCTGCCTCCGTATCTTTCCCAGATGGCGCAAAACACCGAGTGGACTCCGTTGGTGATCAGCTTCATCTCGTTGGTCTTCATCTTCCTGCTGGGCGACCTAGTGCTACGCGACAGCCTGGCCGAGGCGCGCCGCAACGAAGGCCGCTACCGCTCGCTGTTCACCCGCACCAACGACGCCGTATTCCTGATCGACCCGCGCTTGCGCTATTTGGAAGTGAACGAGCAGGGCGCGGCACTGCTGGGCTATTCTCCGGAGGAGCTGGTGGGCAAGCCGATGGCAGAGGTGATCGCGCCCACCGAGCTGACGGCGATGAAGGCCAACTTCTCACGCTTGCAGCGCGAGGGCGTGCTGCCGCTGTTCGAGCGCACCATGATCCGCAAGGATGGCAGCCGCATCATCACCGAGATCAGTATCACCCTGGTGAGCGATGAGCTGGGCCAACCGCTGTACCACCAGAGCGTGGTGCGCGACATCACGGAGCGCAAGCGCCTGGAGGACCAGCTGCGCTATTCGCTGGAGGAGATGCAGGCGTTGGCGATGCAAGACCCGCTGACCGGGCTGCTCAACCGCCGCGCCGTCACCGAGCACGCCGAGGCGGAATGGTTCCGCGCCCAGCGCGAGACCCGCCCGTTGTGCCTGGTGCTGATCGACCTCGACAATCTGAAGGTTATCAACGATACCCAGGGCCATGCGGTAGGGGACAAGGTCATCCTGGAGCTGGCGCGCTGCATCAAGATCCAAAAGCGGCGCTACGACTGGAGCGGGCGCTGGGGCGGCGACGAATTCCTGCTGGTGCTGCCCGGCACGACGCTGAGCGAAGCGGGCGATGTGGCCGAGCGCATCCGCAACCAGTACACCAGCAGCCCGCTGGTGCTGGAAACCGGCGAGGATGCTTCGCTCAGCATGGGGGTGGCCTGCTATTCCGGCCGGCGCGGGGATGAGATCGAGCTGTCCCGCCTGCTTAGCCAGGCGGATGCGGCGCTATATACGGCCAAGCAGTCTGGCAAGAATCAGGTCCAGTTGTACCGAGACTCGTGAGCGGAGAGGCTTGTTAAGCAAAGAAGCCGGGCAATTGCCCGGCTTCTTTAATGAGGACGACTTCGCTTACTTCTTGTCGGTGAAGGCGCCCAGCAGGCCGCCTGCGCCACCCAGGATACCGGCCAGGCCGGCGCGGCAGTTGCGCAGGCGGGCGTGCTATAGTATGGCCTGTTTGTGTAGCCTGGAGACTGATTTGAAGACACGTGTACTTGCTTCATTGATATTTGTACTGTTTGCTGCCGTGGCCTGCGCTCCGCAGGCGGAGGCGAAAGCCGAGCCTACCCGGGTGCCCTTTCTGATGGCGGGTGGCTATTTCCTGAACGCACCACAAGATTTCCTGCTCCTGCCGGAGCTGACCGGCGGCGCGTATACGCCGATGAGCGCCGGCACCGAGTCGCCCAACAGCCGGATCCTGGAGCTGCGTGCCGACGGGCAGGAGTACATTGCCGCTACCGGCCGCCTGGTTGGCTGGCAGCGCCAGCTCGACCGGCAGTCTGGCGACGGCCCGCTGTATCTGGTGAACGTGGTCAATATCTACGAGACCGCCGATGGCCCGCTGACGGTGCTGAGTCGTGAGTGGCACGCGGATGTATGGAGCCGCCTGGACAGCGGCGAGCTGACCCTGCTCGACGATCTGCCTGGCGTAGAGGCAGAGCATCTGGTGTGGCAGGACTCGGCGGGCGGCATCGGGGTCGAGATCGCCTATCACAATCTGTACATCCTGCTCACCGGGCCGAGCGAGAACGGCGCGGACCAGTATGGCTTCTTCGCCGAGTTGGTGCCGGTGTATCTTGAATGGATACAAGCCGGGGAGACCCAGTAAACAAAAAAAACCGCTGCGTACGCAGCGGTTTTTTTATCTTATGCGTCCAGCCGCAGGATGAGCTCGTCGACATCCGCATTGCGGATGTCGGAGAAAGCGCGCTCTTCGCCGACCAGGCGGAAGCCGCACTTCTCCAGGACACGGATGGAGCCGATGTTGTCTTTGACGGCGCGTGCCCCAAGCGGGCGCTCAGTGTACTCTTGCAGGAACAGGCGCAGCGCCTGGGTGGCGATGCCACGGCCCCAGTGCTGGCGTGCGATCCAATACGAGATCTCGTTCTCGTCAAACATGACGAATTTGGCGATGTTGCCCACGACTTCACCATCCGCCAGAATGGTGCGGTTCACCGAGTCGGGCAGGGCCAGGATGCGCTCCCAGCGGGCGGTGTGAGCGGCCTCGTCGAGCGCGTGGGACGTGCCGAAGGCGGCCATGTGCCGCGAAACCTCATCGGCCTGATGGATAAGCAGGGTGGGGTAATCGGCAGGCTCGACCGGACGCAGGGTCACATTGACCATCGTGAAATCATAGCAATAAAAAAACCCGCCTAGCGGCGGGTTTTTGTTCTGGCAGTCTTCTTGGCTGCTTTCTTGGTAACTTTCTTGGCTGCCTTTTTGGCAACTTTACTTGCACTTGGCTTGGCCTTTGCCACGGCGGTTTTGGGCGTGATCTTCAGCACGATCCAACTGAAGAAGAGGAACAGGCCGGTGATACCTACACTGTACAGTGCCACGCCGCTATAGCCGCCCTGCTCAATGGGGTTGAGGAAGCCATACGGATACCAGTTGGCCAGCGGGCCGCGCAGCAAGGTGTAGGCTAGGTAACCCAGCGGGAACAGCAGCCAGTAGGCCCACACGTTCTTGGGCAGCTTCTGCTGCGGCGGCCACACCAGCCAGTCCACCAGGGCCATGATGGGATTGACGTAGTGCACCACCAGGTTGCTCCACGAGTAGAGCGACTCGATGCTGCTGCGCAGCATGACCTCGTAGACCAAGCCCACCACAAGGATGAAGACCACCGAGCCGCCGCGCAGCATCTCTTGCTTGACGCTGGGCTGGCGGTTCTGGATCAGTGTCCATGCGCCGCTGAAGTACACGAACACCAGAATGATGTTGGTGAGGTTGGTGAAGTAGCTGAAGAAATTGGCCGGGCTGCCGCCGCTGCCCAGGTTGAACTGCCTGATCAGCGCGGCTACCGTGGCTACTCCCAAAATAAGACGTATTGCGATGATGAGTTTGCGTTTATCCATGCCCCGCATTGTAGATGATGTTGGCATGCGCAGGCAATCCCTGAAAACAGGCTGGCTTACCTGCGCCCCAGGCTCATGAAGGGACTGGGGCGGCGGATGGGTGCTTCACTGCGCGGCGGGATGTAACTGCTGGCGACGTGCAGCATCCAGGCCACCGCGTCGAGCGTGTCATCATGCTCGCCGTCAGGCCAGCGCAGCCACTCCTCGCGGAAGGCGCGCAGGAAGGGAGTCTCGACATCCGCCACCCAGGCGCGGCTGCTCTGGAACAGCGGGGCCATGCCGGCCTCGAAGCGGCGGCCCTTGGTCTTGCCGCCCGGGTGCAGGCGCATGAGCGGCAGCCGGGAGGTGCGCAGTAACAGGTGATAGAACTCCTCGCCTTTGCCTACTGCTTCGACCCCAATCATGTGGGTGGAGGGATAGCGCTCGGCGAGGGCGTGCAGCTGGTGCTCGGCTTCGCCCTGGCTGATGCGGGCGCGGTAGCCATCCACCAGGATGATGCCGCCGCCGGGTTTCAGGCGGCCGATGGCGACGGCGAAATAATCCCGCGTGCGGCCGCGCAGTGCATCCGCCGTGCTGGCATAGTCCACGCCCATCACGACGGGCCAGTCCATATCGATCTTCTCGTGCGGATAGGGTTGCAGCCATTCGGGCCGCAGGTGCAAACCTTCAGCCGCTTTGAGGTCGAGCAGGTACATGCGGGCGAACTCGGCTTCGCCGGTCAGCTGGCGTAGTTTGCGGATGCTGCCAGCCGGGAACTTGTGCGCCCACTGCGAACGGCCGCGGCGCAGGATGGGCGTGCTGGCGGTTTTGAAGCGCCGCGTGGCGATCAGCGTAGCCAGGGCATCATTGCTGCGCCAGGGCGTGCCGACCACCAGCTGCCAGGTGTGCGGCGTCACGGTGGGCAGGATGGTGCCGGTCAGGATCTTGATGACGGTCTGCAGCTCGCGGGCTGAGCGGGTGTTGCTCTCGTCGTGAATGTCATCAATGAGCAGCAGGCCAGTGGGATGCTTGCCGATGATGGCGCGTGACTTGTAGCCCAGGCCCAGCAGGGTCGGGTCTTTGCCTTTCTCCTGGGCGCAGATGGCGCGCCAGGCGGCATAGTCGCTTGTGGTGTCTTTGACCTCGTAGCCCGCCGCGCCCCAGCTCACCTTGCGGTCAGGCTTCAGGTGGCCGAAGGCGCTCTTCCAGCCCGCATTGTGCTGGATCAGTTCGGCCACCTGGGCAGCCGTGTCGCGGGCCGCCTGGCCCCCGGCCTGGATGATGAGATGGCTCTTGTGCGGCTGCTGGCCGATGCGGAAGGCGGTGAAGGCGATGCTGAGCGTGGTGGTTTTGCTGGAGCCGCGGAACGCCATCACCACCAGGCCTTTGCCCGCGGCGCGGGCGGTATACAGCGGCCGGATCCAATCCCGCAGGGCGTGGGTCGGCAGCGCCCGCTGGTAGAGCATGTAATAGAAGCGCGCAAAGCCCTCTGCGCTGTCTGGCAGTTTGACCGTTTCCATGTTTCCCCCTGTGGCTACAAAGAACGCGGTCTCTCTAGTACCACAGGCTGGCTTTGCCCACGGGAATTGGCCGGTCGTATCAACCTGCTTGACGATGCAGGTGAGCTTAGGCTACTCGGGAATGCCCCAGATCGAGATTGAGGAACGCGTGACCGCCACAAGATTCATCCCATCTGTAGAGATGCTCATGCCGCGGATGGTTTGGCCGACGTCTACGCGTCCGATCTCTTCGAACCCATCAGTAGCATGGAAGCGAATTGAGCCTTCCTCGCAAGCCACGGCGATCACGGATTTATCGGCAGAGATGCCCACACCGCTGATCTCGCAATCGTAGGGGATGCGCTCGACTTCGGCATATTCGCCCAAGCGCACAATCCATACGTTCTTCGGCCCGGCGAACCCGGTTTCCGAGCGCGCTGGCGTAACCACGATGCTGCCATCGGGGGCGAAGGCGGGTTGAATACCGGGGCAATAGATGGTGAGCTTGTCCATCACCAACTGCCAGCGGTCAGGGTTTTGGATGTAGAAGTTGCCGTTGGATGCGCTGTTGCCATTTTCTGCAACGCAATAAGTATGCAGACGCGCATCTGGCGGCAGGAAGGCGTTGTCGAAAAGGCCGAGCCCCCAAGAGCCATAGCCGCGTATGTACTTGGCTAGTAGCGTGCCGGTTTCATAGTTGATGACATATGATTCCACCAGGCGCGAATCGCCGGCCACGATCAGCTCGTAGTAGAGGATCTTGTGGTCGGTATCCAGGGCCACCGGGTACAGCACGGTGGATGAGGTGTCCTGATAGTCTGTACTGTAGATGACCGGGAAGCGATCAGAATTGCCGTTGTAGATGACGAACTTTGAGCCGGTCAGCTTGTAGGCATGATATTTACCGTTGGCGGCAAACATACCGGAGAGTTGGTCTTCATACCGGTAACTGATCGCCAGGCGGGTGCCGTAGCACACCATACGCTGCAGCTCACTAAAGACGCACTCTTTTGAATCCATGCGGCCTATTTGCAGGAATAAATTCTGGTTGCTGTATCCCCTGAAGAACAGCTCTTGATCCCAGGTGGCGTAGGAGCGCGGGTTGGTGATGAATTCGGGGCTGCCGTCCAGGTGAAAGAACAGCTCGCGTCCGGCGGCTTCCACTCTGCGATTGTCGAGGCTGCTGCGGCTGAACAGGAACCAGCCTTCGGTGGGGCAGTGCCACATCGAAACCGCCCGCTCGCGGGTAGCGAGGTAGCGGTCATCCGGACTGAAGACGGGCTTGTTGCGCGGCCCGCCGCCATCTCCACCAGTGCATTCGGGATGCAAGGTGTGCTCGACCTCGCCCGTTGCCAGGTCCCAGATGTTGAGTTCAACTTCCATGAAGGCAAACTTTTCTTCACTGTTGGAGAAGCCCCAGCTGTTGCCGCTGGCCTGATAGGTCATGGGCCGGAACTCAGGCCGGATCGTCAGCACCAGTTCCTCGGTGGTCAGGTCCCACACGCGCAGGAAATTGTCGATTTGGGCGGCAATGTACTTTCCATTGCGGGAAAGCTCTGGTGCATAGCCGTGAATGGCGGTGTAGCCGCCCAGCCACTCGTATGAGATCTCGTTGGTGTCCAGGTCCAATACAAAGAAGCGGCGTTGGGTGGAGAAGGCGAGCTGGTTGCTGTCTGCCGAAAGCGCCGCGGTGGCGTCTTGCATGTTGAATTCTCTGGTCAGGTCACGGATCTCTTTGGTTTGCAAATTGACCAGGAAGGTTTGATCCACCAGAGCCCAGACGCCGTCAGATGTGACCTGCAGGTCCATCTTGTAGGTCTGCCAATAGTATTCCGGAGAGAAATGGAACTCGTCTTGAGGATGTTTTTCGCCGTTCTCAAAGACGAACAAACCGTCAAAATCACGCACCAGCACCAGCTGGCCGTCCTGGGCCGTGCGCACGACGGAGTTGAGCTTGCCGGTGAAGTGGGCGACTTCGACGACATCGCCAATATTTTCGGCCGTGATGGGCTGCGCCAGTTTGGGGATGGACGAGCCCCAGCTCACCGGCAGCACCAGCGGGGTGGGAGTAGGCGTGGGGCTGGGGGTGGCGGTGGGAGTGTTGGTGGGCGCCGAGGTGGCGGTGGCAGTTGTTTCAGGTGTGAGGGTCGAGGCGGCTGGAGCGCTCTGGCAGGCTGCCAGCAGGACGCCCAGGATCAGCAAGGATGTGTGCAATCTCACGAATTTCCTCCCGGTTGCAGAGTGCGTTCTTGGTTGATATAATTTACCATTGCTCAAGGCCCTGCCACCGGTGGGGTCTTTTTAATGGGAAGACTAGTTATGCAAACACCTCGTACTGATCTTAGAAACATTGCCATCATCGCCCACGTTGACCACGGCAAGACCACCCTGGTGGATGGTTTGCTGCGCCAAGCGCGGGTGTTCCGTGAGAACCAGCAGGTAGCCGAACGGGTCATGGACTCAAATGACCTGGAGCGCGAGCGCGGCATCACCATCCTGGCTAAGAACACGGCCATCCAGATCATTGACCCTGCCAACGGGCAGCCAGTCAAGATCAATATTGTGGATACGCCCGGCCACGCCGACTTTGGCGGCGAGGTGGAGCGCGTGATGAACATGGTGGACGGCGTGCTGCTGCTGGTGGACGCGGCCGAAGGCCCGCGCCCGCAAACCCGCTTCGTGCTGAAGAAAGCGCTGGAGATGGGGCTGCGCGCGATCGTGGTCATCAACAAGGTGGACCGCCGCGGGGCAGATGTGACCCGCACCCTCAACGAGACCTTTGACCTGTTCGTAGACTTGGGCGCGACGGATGAGCAAGCCGAGTTCCCGGTCGTGTATGCCATCGGCACTGAGCAGCGCGCTGGCCTGACCCCTGACGTGGGGCCGGACCTGCAGCCGCTGTTCGAGACGATCTTGAAGGAAGTGCCGCCTCCAATAGTGGATGCGGACGCTCCGCTGCAGATGCTGGTCACTACTCTGGACTATGACAACTACCGCGGCCAGACCGCGATCGGCCGCATTTTTGCGGGCCGCATGAAGGTTAACCAGCCTGTGGCGCGCCTGACCCAGGACGGCAAGAACCTGCCCGAAGTGCTGCGCTACCTGTATCTGCAGGATGGCTTGCAGCGAGTGGAAGTGCAAGAGGCCAGCGCCGGCGACATCGTCGCCGTGGCGGGGCTGGAAGGCATCGCCATCGGCGAGACTCTGGCCGACCGCGAGCACCCGGTGGCGTTGCCCGGCATCACCGTCGAGGAACCGACCGTGCGCATGGCGTTCGGTGTGAACACATCACCGTTCGCCGGACGCGAAGGCAAGTGGGGCACCAGCCGCAAACTGCGTGAGCGCCTGTACAACGAGCTGCGCAGCAACCTTTCGCTACGCGTCGAGGATACTGACAGCGCCGATACCTTCATCGTCTCAGGCCGCGGTGAGCTGCATTTGGCGATCCTGATCGAGACCATGCGTCGCGAGGGTTTCGAGTTCCATGTAGCCCGCCCGGAGGTCATCCTCAAGACGGATGGCGAAGGCAACACGCTCGAGCCGTTCGAAGAAGTGCATATTGAGACCAGCCCGGAAAGCGCGGGTGTGGTGGTGGAGATGATGGGCAAGCGCCGCGGCGAGATGCAGCAGATGGTTGAAGGGCCAGGCGGCAGCACGCTGATGACCTTCGTCGTGCCGACCCGCGGGCTGCTCGGCTTCCGCCAGCAGTTCCTGACGGCTACGCGCGGCCGCGGCATCATGAACACCATCTTTGCCGGCTACCGCCCGGTGGCGGGCGCCATCACCTCGCGGGCGCGCGGCTCCCTGATCGCCTACGAGGGCGGCACGGCCGTGACGTACGGCTTGCGCGCCGCCGAGGAGCGCGGCATCCTCTTCATCGGGCCTGGCACCGAGGTCTACGCCGGCATGGTGGTGGGCGAGCAGCCGCGTGAAGGCGACCTGGAAGTCAATGTGTGCAAGACGAAGAAGCTCACCAGCGTGCGGGCCGACAGCCGCGGCGAGATCGAGCAGCGCCTGACCCCGCCGCGCGTGATGAGCCTGGACGAGTGCATCGAGCAGCTGGCTGACGACGAGTTGCTGGAAGTGACGCCGGAGAGTTTGCGCATCCGCAAGAAGATCCTGGATATGCACGTGCGCGGCCGTGAGGCCAAGCGCGCCAAGCTGGCGTTGGAATAGTAAAAGGGCGGCCATATGGCCGCCCTTTTTTGTTCTAAGTTCAGATTGCCCGAGTTATTGCCCTAGTTTTAGCGCATTCTTTACCAGCAGCAGTGCAGTGCGGAGCAGGATGCGCCAGCGCTGGGTGAGAGTAAGCTGTTGCCAGTTATTCCTTAGTTCGTTTAGATTGGCGAGCTCGTCTTGCTTTTGGTTTTTCATGTCCCGCTTTCAGCATAGTTTCGGCCGAAGCCAGTAGTTGCTGCTGTTGCTCGCTGGTGAGGCGTCCCCAGTTTCGAGCAATAAAACGGAGCTTTGGGTCAGGGTCTTGCAGGCCCAGGATCTCGTAGATCTCCGGCCCAAGTCGTTGGGCAAGTTTGCCCACGTTCTCCGCAGTTGGCTTGCGTAGCCCGTTCAAGTAATGACTTAACAATGGCGCCGAGATGCCAAGATGCTCGGCAAATTGGGCCAGTGTGGCGCGTTTGCCGCGCTGGCCCTGCCATTCCAGATATTTTTGTTCCAGCCAAGCTGGAAAAGCCAAAGCTTCCATTTTTTCGCGTGTGTGTCCTCTTCGTTCGTTGGCACAACCCCTTTCTGCCTGGTCATTAGACAATAGTTGACGTCATCTGCGTGTATAAGTAATATACTCCCTGTTAACCACACAGGTGGGTTTCTTATGAAGTTTCTCAAGATCACTGCATTTCTGGCCATTATTGCATTTTGCGCATGGGCGTTGTGGACCGGGCAACAATCGCCGCGGCCTACGGTGATCGCGGCTGTGCCCACGGCGGAGTGTGCTGCGCAGCACTTGCCGGCGGAGTATCACGCCCTCGGCTCGGCGCTGCGCGAGTTTGATGATGCGCTCAATCTGGCCATCAGCGTGCCGCGTGACATGGTGATCGCCCAGGTGGAGCAGTTGCAGCGCGTGCGCCGCGAGGTTGAGGCGGCCCAGGTGCCGGCCTGCCTTGAGGCGTACCGGGCCAGTGTAGTGCGATATATGAACCGTGTGGTTGATCTGCTCGTGGCGTTTGTCGCCGGGGCGGCTCCCAGCCAGATCTCAGATGCGTTGTTCGGCGCCACTGACTTGCGCCAGGAGATCTTTGCTGAGATCACATTGCTGACCGGCATCAGCCCCACGCCGTATCCGACCGCGGTTCCGTTGGCATCGGCTACACCTGAAGCTGGGGTAGGCATCCCGGTCACTGGGGCGCCCCAGGCCGCGCTGGCCCTGGTGACGCACGCGGATGGTGTGAATTTGCGTGAAGGGCCGGGGGTCAATTACACCTTTTATATTGTGGTGGGAGCGGGCAGCCAGCTGCCTGTTTTGGGGGTGGATGCCAGCCGGCAATGGCTCAAAGTGCAGGTCAACGAGCAGGAAGGTTGGGTGTTCCTGCCTCTGGTCGAGCTCAATTTACCCGTAGAAAGCCTGCTTGTGCTCGAATAGCCTTACATTTTTGAAAATTTACTCCTTGACAACTTTCTAAACTGTTAGTAGATTTCAGGTAACAATTCTGTTAGGTGACCAGCCGCCTGGGGAACTTTCGCTGCTGCCTTCCGGGGGTCACACATAAAGGGAGAACTATGAACTTCAGTTTTCGTTTCAAGCTGATGAGCGCAGCCATGGCGTTTGTGCTCATCTTTTCGATGGCAACGCCGATCGTGGCATTTGCCAACGAAGCTACGCCCGAGGAACCAACCACGGGTGAAAGCACGCCCCCCGCGGAAGAGCCCGCGCCGGAGGAGACTCCTGTAGCGGAAGAAGCATCAGCAGAAGAACCTGCCCCGCAGGAGACTCTGGCTGATGTGGTGCAGGCCCTCAGCGAATCTGAGGCTGTGTTGGTGGATGCCAATGGCGCACCGCTGGCTTTGGCGACCAATGAGGCCGCAGAGTTGCTGGCCAACCCTGATCCTTACATTGAGCGCGGTGGGATCACGTATCGTTTCCTCAACGATTGTTCGGCTTTCCCGGACGACCCAGAGAACATCTGCTATGAGTCTGCGACTCTAACTCCGATCCAGGATGCAATTGACTTTGCCGTCGCTGGTGAAACTGTGCATGTTCTGGCCGGTGTTTTCACGGAGCAGGTTGTGATCAATAAGGACCTGACCTTGAAGGGCACTCCGGGCGCCATCATCAAGGCGCCGACCACCCTGCCTGAGCACTTTGTTACCTCTGGTAACAATCGCCCCATCATCTATGTACACGATGCCAACAATGTGGTCATTGATGGCTTTGTTATCGATGGTGACAACAAGGGCGATGCGAATGCGCTAATGAATCGCTTTGTTGGCATTGGCTTTTACAACGCCGGTGGCACGATCTCCAACAATACGGTCACCAATGTCATGGACAGTGTGCTCAAAGGCACTCAGCATGGCAATGCTATCTACGTTTATAGCGATGATGGCGTTGCCCGCACGGTGGTTATTGACGGCAATGTGGTCAATAACTATCAAAAGAACGGCATCACTGTGCATGGCACCAACCTGAACGCCGAGATCACCAACAACACGGTCACCGGCGCGGGCACGACCACTGTCATTGCTCAGAATGGTATCCAGGTGTCTGGCGGAGCCGTTGCGCTGATCGAGGGCAACGATATCTCCGGGAATGACTATGGCAATGCCAGTTGGGCCTCTACCGGCATCTTGCTTAACGGGGCTGGTGATGGCGTTGAAATTCGTGACAATCACATCCATGACAATCAGACCAACATCTATGCGGTTGCTTCTGATGATCTGACCTTGGAGAACAACACGATTTCCGGGTCTTCGTTGTACTACAACGTGCTGTTGTACAACTTGGATGGTGCAACGGTAACCGGCAACACGATCAGCGACGCGGATAATGAAGGCCTTGTGATCTACGACGCTGACAACGTGGATGTGAACGGCAACACCTTCTCCAACAATGGAACCGGCATCTACTCGGTATACGCCACGAATGTGACCATCAACCAGAATGACATCACTGGCAATGGGGTTGGCGTGTGGAATGATGATGTTACTGTTCTAGACGCCACCAACAACTATTGGGGTTGTGCTACCGGCGCCAACACGGCTGGTTGCGATACCACCAGTGGTAACGTGGACACTGACCCCTCTCTGACCAACTCCATCTTCTTTGTGGATACCGATGGCGATGGCGTTGAAGATTCCCTGGACAACTGTCCCTTGGTTGCCAATGCGGACCAGGCTGACAGCGACGGCAATGGCGTGGGCGATGCTTGCGAGCCCCCGGCGTCTGTCGACACTGACGGCGATGGCATTCAAGATTCTCTGGACAACTGCCCCTTGGTTGCCAATGCGGACCAGGCTGACAGTGACGGTGATGGTGTAGGCGACGCCTGCGACACCACGACTGATGATGAAGATGATGACGTGGTAGTGCTCGTGCCCATCGGTGGTGGCCTGTTCATCCCTGTGACGGGCGGCCAAACCCAGAGCCTGAACCTGGATGCTCTGAGCACCACCGGTTTGCTGCAGCTGATCGCTGCCAACCAGTTCCCCCTGGTGGCAGAGGGCGGCTTCTTCTCCTTCTCCTGTGTGCTGAAGAGCGTGACCACGCTGACCCCTGACCAGTACATCGTGCAGGACGGCAAGACGGTTACCTCGGTTGGCCAGTGCAGCTACATGGCTAATGACGTGGAGCGCACCATCACGCTCGCCCTGACCTACCTGGGCGAGGGCGGCAGCTTTGCCCCTGGCGATGTGCTGCTGGTGAACCTGGCCGAAAGCGACTTTGCCGGCTTCGCCAACAGCGGCAACCCCTTCGATGCCGGCAACTTCATGCTGGCCAGCTCGCTGGATCGCATCGGCGTGACCGGCACGCTGGAGCTGACCGCGGACGAGCTGCTGAGCGCGCTGGAAGGCGTGGCCGAGCCTGAGTTCCCGCTGACCGAAGAGGACGGTGCGTACGAGCTGGCTTGTGTGCTCGAGAGCGTGACCGTGCTCGACGAAGGCGTTGAGCTGGAAGACGGCCAGGTGGCTACCGCCATCGGCGTCTGCAGTTACCTGCTGGACGGCGGCAAGCAGAGCGTGATCGTGGCCCTGAACTACGAGGGCGGCACGGACAGCTACTCGCCCGGCGAAGTGCTCTCGCTGAGCCTGAGCGGTGATGCGGCTGTGAGCTTTGCTGGCAGCGGCAACCCCGAGGACCTGGGCGGCATGGTGCAGCCCGACGGCCTGGAAGTTACCGGAGACGTGAACTAGCTCCGCAACACGAAACAAAAAAGGGCGGCCATATGGCCGCCCTTTTTTTGTTCTATTTGCTTTCCATTTGCTCCAGCCGCTTGCGGGCGGTAATGTCCAGCGAGAGGATCATGGCCCCGTCTGGCCAGGGCAGGATGTTGAGATCGAACCAGCCTTCGCTGCCATCGGGGTAGGTAAAGTGGTTAAGCATGCGATGCGGCTGGCCGCTTTCCATGACTTCTTTGAGTTTGGTGAACATTTCGGTGTTCTCGATGCCCGGGTAGGCTTCCATCATGGTCTTGCCGAGTAGATTTTCCCAGGTCTGCTTGCCCTGCTCGAGGATAACTTCGTTGAGGAACAGATACTTGAAATCCCGGCTAATGATCTGGCAGCCTTCCAGCAGGCGGTTGAAGAAGGCGTAGTCTTCCAAAGTTACTTTGTGTTTGTCCATCTCTCCCGTCCCTGGTTGTTGGGTTGGTTGAATTATGGCACGATTTGAGCCTGAGAATTAACACTGACATATAATCTACTGCAAGGAGAATCCAGACCATGATGCCGATCGGTGATGACAACAGCGGCCGCCACCGCACCCCGGTGGTGACCTATGCATTGCTTGCGCTGAATGTGCTTGTGTTCCTGCTGGAACTGATGCTGGGCGACGCCTTCATTGTGGAGTGGGCGTTCGTGCCGGCCCGCTTTGTGCAAAACCCGATCTGGGAATCGACCACGATCTTCAGCGCCATGTTCATGCATGCCGGCATTGTGCACCTGGGCGGCAACATGCTGTACCTGTGGATCTTTGGTGACAATGTGGAAGACAACTTTGGCCGCCTCAAGTTCTTGATCTTCTATCTCCTCAGCGGGATCGGCGCTACCTTCTTGCAATTCATCTTCAATCCGGATTCCAACATTCCCAACCTGGGCGCCTCGGGCGCGATCGCCGGTGTGCTGGGCGCCTACCTGGTCATGTTCCCCGGGCGGCGCATCAATGTGCTGGTGGGGCGCTTCATCACTCAGATGAACGCCCTGATCGTGATCGGCTTCTGGTTCGTGCTGCAGCTGTTCAGCGGTCTCGGTTCGCTGGACCCGAGCGCCGCCGATGTAGGCGGCGTGGCGTACATGGCCCACATCGGCGGCTTCATTGCCGGCTTCGTGCTCTCGTTCATCTTCAGGGATAGGAGCCGCCTGCGGCAGATCTCGCCGCCGAGTGGCGGGCGTTATATCGGATAACAAAAAGACGGCCTAATGGTCGTCTTTTTTTCTGCGCATGGCGGCTTGCTTGACAAGCTCGCCAGCTTGACCCTGGATCGAGCAGTTCAGCGTACAGTGTTGGTTTGCAAAGGGGGAACTATGCAAGAACTAGCGCACTTTCAATCCATCGCCACTCACATGATCGCGGTTGACCGCCAGCGTGACCAGATGCTGCGCGCCATGGACGCCATGTGGCACAACCGCTGGCAGCTGCCGCCGGCCCTGCACGCCGTCGGCTGGGTACATAAGGTGGTGAGTACCGACCCGCACGATGCCGTGCGGGCCGGTACACGCGTGCTCAGCTCGGTGGCGCCGCGCATCACCGCCCAGCCGCTGGGCTACGCCCAAGGCGGGGCGCAGGCGGCCCGCCAGCAGGCCGAGCGCATCGAGCGTGCCCTGGCCTGGCATTTCCGCAACGCCAGCCGCCGGCGGCGTGCCAGCATTTTGCGGGATGTGGTGCTGAGCGCTCTGCTGTACGACGAAGTGGTCGCGCAGGTGGTGTACCTGCCCGCCCAGCAGCAAGCCGCCGGCCAACTGGGGCTGGCTGCCAGCGGCCTGGCCAGCGGGCCTGCGCAGCGCTTTGGGCCGTTCGCCATCATCGTGCGTAACCCGCAACACGTGCATGTGCGTTACTCTGACTGGGCGCCGGAGGCGGTGCTGCTGAAGCAGGTCATGCCAATCAGCGAGGCGGCCGCGTTCTGGGGCAACGCCCTGACCGACAAGCTGCCCCGCCCACGCCGCGGCCGGGCCGCCAAGCGGGCCGAGGAACTGCGCTACTGCACCATCTTCGATTACATGGATAGCGAGCGGCGCGCCGTATGGGCTGTGCTGCAGGAGGACGGCGCGGCCTTGGCCGAGCCGTCCGGCAGCGAGCAGGCCGCCGCCATCGAAATTCTGCGCGAGGAGCATGGGCTGGGCTTCCTGCCCTGGGCCGCCAAGGTGGGCGGCACCACGCTGCATAGCGGGGGCGCCCAGCGCATTCCGCTGCTGGCCTCGGTCTTTCAGTCAGGCCAGTGGGATACCCAGAACATCGTCGAGACTTTGCTGGCCTCCGAGGTCATCGCCTATGCGGCTGCGCCGCGGCTCAAGGTGGAGGGGCCGACCGCCGAGGTGGATGTGGACTACGGTGAGCCGGGCCGCGTGGTGCATGTGCCGCCCGGCCACCAGCTCAACCCGCTGGCCGCGCCCGGGCTGGATGAGAGCTTGGCGCGCATCGCCGAGCGCGTGGCGGAGCGCATGGGCAAGAGCACGGTGCCGCGGGTGCTGCAAACCGCCGATTTTCCCAATGGCACTGCCTTCGCCACGCTCAACCTGGCGACCCAGAGCGGCATCAAGAGCCTGACGCCCTACAAAGAGCTGGCCGAGGAGGCGCTGGCCGAGGTGTTCCAGCTGATGCTGAGTTGGGTGCAGCACAGCGGCCAGGCGCTGGATGCGTATGTCAGCCAGCGCGGCCGCAGCCAGCCGATCCGACTGGACTCGAACGAAGGTGACCTGACCGAGGTGCTGATCGATGTGGAGCTGACCGCGGATGTGCCACCGACCGGATGGCGCGCATCAACGCGGCCAGCATGGCGGTGCGCGACCTGGGCTACAGCCGCGAACGGGCGCTGGAACAGATCGGTGAGACGGATGCGAAGGAAGTGATGGCCGAGGCCGAGCGCGAGCAGCTGGCGGCAGCCCGCCTGGAGGCGCGCAAGCGCCAGTTGCTGGCCGGCGGTGTGCCGGAGCTGGCGCACGGCAGCACGCAGGGCTTGGACCCGGCGGCGGGCGGCCTGCCGCCGGTCGTTGCGAACCCGGAGGCGGTGGCCGGGGCGAGTACGCGGGAGTAGTTTATTGGATGCGTTCAGCGCGTGCGCTGCTTGGAAGATATGTAACGATGGATTCCTCCCTGATGCGGCATCGGCGGTCTGGTGTGGACTTCGATACCCGGTCGGAATGACATGAATGTTGCAGGGGTGTACGCTGCGAAGCAGCGTACACCCCTGCTGGTCTAGCTAAAGTCCAGGCCGATGTCAAAGGTGGCTGAATAGCCATCGGCTTGCGGAGTCAGGGCCAGCAAGGTCTGCCCGCCGCTCTGGCCGAAAATGCCGTCCTGGTTGTTGCGCAAGTACTCGCCGCTTTTTTGGTAATCGGCCAGTTGGTAGACCTCGTCTGACATGGCTTCGTCAAAGAAGAGCTGCGAGGTGAAGTCGTAACCAGAATCGGCGGGCGGATAATTGCGGATCTTGAAATGGATGTGCACCGCCCGGCCCTGATACCAGCCGGGGTAGATGGTGGTGAAGCGGGCCAGGCCGTTCTGATCAGTGACCTGGTAGCCGCGCAGGAACTTTTGCCCGGCGGTGCTGCCGAAGGTCGGGTCGGATGCGTCGGAGTACACGCCTTGCGCATCGCAATGCCAGATTTCCACCATTGCGTTGGGCATGGGGCTGCACATGTTGTCCGCTACGTTGGATACCAGGAAGGTCAGCGTGAGCGGCAGGCCGGGGCGCAGGCTGCCGTCGCTCGGATCGCTGCGTACGTCTGAGCGTTCCAGGCGCTCGTCTACAAAGTACGGCCCTTCGGTGAGGGCGGGGCGGGCGATGCAGCTGGGCAGGGCGGCGGTGCTGCTGGCGGCCGGGGTCGTGCCGCTGGCCGCGGTGGCCGGCGCCCCGGTAGCAGTGGCCGCGGCTTCGGTCAGGCTGCCGGTTTGGGCGCAGGCGGCCAGCAGGGCTGCGCCGCTGAGCCCGAACAGGGTCAGGGCTTCGCGCCGGGAGAGGATATTGCCTATGGGTTTGTCGTCGTTGTCCATGCTTGCATGCTACAGCGGCGAGATGAGGGCAGGCTGTGAATTGTGCGTGCTGCGCACGCGGCAGAAGCTACTCGGCTCCGCCGAGTAACGCTTCTGCGTTGAGCGATGTATGGGGAGGGGGGTTCTGTGTATCCCGAGGGCAGCGAGGGATCCTTGTTGGCGCTTAAGCAGCTCAAGCACAGCACAGAAGACTTGCCAGCAAGGATCCTTCGCTGGTGGTGAGTCGGCGGTCTGGTGTGGGTTCAAGCACCCGCTCAGGATGACACGGGGTGGGGGGTGTACCAGATTGACTTCATGCCAGTTGACAAGAGTTCAACATTGACCCAGTAGGGGCGGGTCTTAGACCCGCCCCTACGCGGCCGGTGTTTGAGTAAATGCCAGCTGGCGGAGAACTGCACTGAGGGTGCGCGCTACTTAGAAGACCCCAGCGAGGATCCTTCGCTGGTGGTGAGTCGGCGGTCTGGTGTGGGTTCAAGCACCCGCTCAGGATGACACGGGGGTGGTTTCTCTTCGGAATGGCAAATCTAGGTCAACGATTGACCAGCGCCCAGGGTCCAGGCGCTGGGGTGCTTTTCGAAGCCGATATGGGGGTAATAGTCCACTGCGGCCGGGGCGGCCAGCAGGATGATCTTGGCGTCTGGCCCCAGGGCGGCCTGGGTCTCGCGGATCAGCTGCTTGCCGATGCCGCCGCGCTGGTGGCTGGAGCTGACCGCCAGGTCAGACAGGTAGCAGCAGTAGACCCAATCCGTCACGGAGCGGGAGATGCCGACCAGCTGCTCACCCTCCCAGGCGCTGACGATCAGGTTTGCGTTGGCCAGCATCTGGCGCATGCGCTCGGTATCGTCCACGGGGCGGCGCTCGCCCAGGGTGCTGGTGCGGTACACCTGGATGGCGGCTTCCAGGTCCAGGGGGACGTTCACTTTGTAGGTGATGCTCATGGTTGGCTCGCTTTCTGGGCTGGCTGGGACAAATCGCCAGTGAAGTAAGGATAATCGTACCTAAGGCTTTTTTGGCGATTGGCATACATTTGGGGGAAATACCTCTATCAAGGGAGAGTTATGCCACGAAAATTCGCAGTTCCCATCCTTATCCTGACCGTGCTCAGCTTGCTGCTCAGCGGCTGTTATTCGATCGAGCGCGAGCAGACCTCGATCAAGGCCACGCTGAACGCTATGCAAGACCAGCTCAACGGCGAAAGCGGCCACAGCACCGGCCAAACCCCCAGCACCCCTGTGCCCCAGGCCGAAGCGCCGGATGGCCCGGCGGATGTGTCGTACACGCTGACCACGGGTGTTGCCGGGCACAACCTGGTGTTCATCGGTGTAGGCGGCGAGATCGATGGAGTGCATAACCCCACGCTGCTGGCCCAGCCGGGCGATATCGTAGAGATCACCCTGGTGAACGCCGAGGCGGTGCAGCATAACCTGCAGATCGATGACTTCGGGGTCGATACTGGCATGCTGAGCGGCCAGGGCGAACAGCAGACCATCAAGTTCGTGGCTGACCGTGAAGGCAGCTTCACCTATTTCTGCGTCGTGCCCGGCCACCAGGCCGCCGGCATGCAGGGCACCCTGCAGGTGGGCAGCGGCGATAGCGCGGCGGCCGCCTCGGTGGTCAAGAGCCCCAGCGACCTGCCGGCCGCGGTGGGCGCCCGCGGCCCGCAGCTGGTGCAGGCCGAGCTGGTTGCGGAGGAGGTCGTGGGCCAACTGGCGGACGGCACCACCTATCCGTACTTTACGTTCAATGGCACCGTGCCCGGCCCGTTCATCCGTGCCCGCGTAGGTGACACGGTCGAGATCACGCTGCGCAACGAGACCAGCAGCACCTTCGTGCACTCGGTGGACTTGCATGCCGCCACCGGCCCCGGCGGCGGCGGCGAGGTGACCCAGGTGCAGCCTGGCGAGACCAAGACCTTCACCTTCACCGCGCTCAACCCGGGCATCTACGTCTATCACTGCGCCACGCCCAGTGTGCCGCACCACATTGCCAGCGGTATGTACGGCCTGATCCTGATCGAGCCGGCTGGTGGCCTGCCGCCGGTGGACCGCGAGTTCTATGTGATGCAAGGCGAGATCTACACCGAAGAGCCGTTTGGCACGCCGGGCCAGCTGACCTTCAGCCATGAGAAGATGGCCAATGAAGATCCGGAGTACTTCGTGTTCAACGGTGCGGTCGGCGCGGTGGGTTTGGCGAGCGAAGCCAACATGCTACAGGCCAATGTGGGCGATACTGTGCGCATCTTTGTCGGCGTGGGCGGGCCCAACTTCACCTCGTCGTTCCATGTGATCGGCGAGATCTTCGACAGGGCCTATGCCTTCGGCTCACTGACGGCGGCGCCGCTCACGGATGTGCAGACCATTAGTGTGCCGCCCGGCGGCGCGGTCATGGTGGAGTTCGATGTCGAATACCCCGGCCACTATGTGCTGGTGGATCATGCGCTTAGCCGCCTGGAGCGCGGTTTGGTGGGCATGCTGCACGTGCAGGGCGCAGCGGACCCCAGCATCTTCAAAGAAGGCCCAGCCAACCCTTGATAAGGAGGAGAGGCTGGTAACAAAAGGAGCGCAGCGAAAGCTGCGCTCCTTTTTTGCGGCTGGAGTATAAGCCGATTGAGTGGAGATGAAAGCATCGATGAATGCAACAAACCTACAGATTAGGCATATCGCCGCGTTGGAGAACGGGATCTGAGCCTATTAATTTGTTGGCTAGCTTGACCCGTTCTCCTACTTTGAGCGACGGAAGGAGATCGCCATTGAGATGAAGAACAACAGGATCGCCATGCCGTTGAGCATGCCGCCCCAGCGGCGGATGTTGGCATCCAGCAGCAGGTTGCCGGCCACGCGCACCAGCAGCGAGGTATGCAGCAGGGTGAGCGGCAAGTATAGGATGGGGTGATAGACCGCCGTGCGCGCCAGGATGGCCGGCAGAATGATCGGCCCGTGGGCGAAGACCATCGAGAGCACAAAGCCCACGAACATGCCGTGCCAGTAAGCGTCATAGATCAGGCCGGCGACTTGCGGCCCGTGCAGCAGACCCAGGATGGCGCTGGCGCCCAGCCATATGTAGCCCAGCCCCAGCGCTACGGCGATGTAGCGCGGCAGGCCGTGGCTGCGCAGCGTGACGCGCACCACGTCGTAACGCAGGAACCATACACATAAGCCCAGCAGCGCCAGGTTGAACAGCCGCGCCCCGTTGGTGAAATCGAAAGCTACCAGCACTGCGCCGGCCAGCAGGGCGGCCACCGCCAACAGGAAGCCGGCTTGCGCGCCGCGGCTGGGCCGCAGCAGGCGGCCCAGCTCCAGGCGCTCGCCGGCGATGGTGAGCAGCAGGAAGGCTGCCCACCAGTACACGACCAGCGAGAGCGGCTGGCCCAGCATCCACAGCAGGTTGCCCACCAGCCAGCTGGCGGCGCCCAGCGCCATGACGCGGGTGTAGTTGGCCGGCGCCTGGCGCACGATCAGCACGCCGATCAGCGTGAAGCTGAGGCTGGCGAGCACGAAGAGCCAGGCGGCGGGCCAGGCCTGGCCGAAGGCCAGCAGCAGCCCGGCGGCTGCGCTGCAGGCCGGGCCGATGTACATCCAACGGCGGCTGAGCGCCACGGCGCGCTCGAGGGCGATCAGCGTGCCGAAGAAGCCGCATACCATCAGCGGGCCGTGGGCGATCGGCAGCTGGCTGGGCAGGCTGGGCAGCGCCCAGCCGATGCGCGCCAGACCGGCCAGGACCGCCAGCACCAGCAAGATCACGCATACGGCCAGTAGCGGCAAACGGAAACGGAAGAAAGCAGGCTTGGTATTCATTGCGGTAAGTCTAATCCTGCTTTGCGAGCCTGGCAGGGGAGCTGCCGGGCTCGCCAGGCGGTGCAATTCTTTAAGCTTCGAGCATTGATTTTTGGGGGCAACCTAATAAAATATTCAAAATGACGGTAGATGGAGACTGTCCCTGTCCCAACTGCTTTAAGGGAGCTTAAGTAGCAAAACTGTACGGGCGAGTACGGCCCCAGTACAGTTTTTTTGTTTAACAATGTTTAAGGAGAGAGAATGACATTGAACAAAATCAAAAATGTTGTATTGGTTCTGCTGGCGGCGGCCATGTTGGCTGCCTGCGGCGGCGCGGCTGCGGCCCCCAACACCCAACTGGTGGTGCTGGAGTGGTCTGGTTATGAGGAGCCCAGCTACTGGGAGCCTTTTGCCTTGCAACACCCGGAGATCGAGCCGGAGTACAGCTTTTTTGGTGAGGATGCCGAAGCCTATTCCAAGGCGCAGAGCGGCTTCCAGTTCGATGTGGTGCACCCTTGTGGCAGCTGGTGGGGCCTGTACGTTGAGGCCGGCCTGGTGATGCCGCTGGACACCTCGCGCTTGTCGAACTTTGACCAACTGTTCCCTGAACTGACCCAGCATGGCGTCTTTGACGGCCAGCAATACTTCATCCCGTGGGATTGGGCGTACGAGTCGATCACGGTGCGCACCGACTTGGTGGACGAAGTGCCTGACTCGTGGGCTGACCTGTGGGACCCGCAGTACGCCGGCAAAGTCGCCATCTTCGACTCGGGCGAGTCTACCTTCCTGACCGCCGCTTACGCCCTGGGCTATGACCCGTACAACACCACGCCTGAGCAGCAGGAAGAGATCAAGCAACACCTGATCGCTCTGAAGCCTAACTTGCTGACCTACTGGGTGGACTACACCGAGATCAACCAGCTGCTGGCCTCCGGCGATGTGGCTGTGGGCGCCAACACCTGGAACGATGCCTGGGCCACGCTGAACGACGAAGGCTACGAGGTGGAGTACGTCAACCCGACCGAGGGCCGCATCAGCTACGCGTGTGGCTTCGGCATCTCGGCCAACTCCACCAATGTGGATCTGGCTTACGACTACATCAATGCGCTGATCGACGCGCAGTCCAACGCCAACATGGCCAACGACTTCTACTACGGCGCGGCCAACATGAACTCCGTGCCGCTGCTCGACCCGAACCTGGTGGATGTGTTCCAGTACGACGACCCGTCTGTGCTGGCGCAGAGCAACTTCCAGCACCCGCTGACGCAAGCGCAGCGCGAGATGATGACCACGATCTGGAACGAGGTCAAAGCGCAACAATAGCATTGCCGGCTGCTAAGCCGGCCATGCTGGCGGGAGCAGGGTGGGGCGAAGCCCCACCCTGCTCCTCGCCCAGGACACTCCCGTGGAAAACAAGCGCCGCCTGTTCGCCCTGATAACACCGCCCTCGGTGTTCTTGCTGTTCTTCTTCATGGTGCCGCTGGTGATCATGGCGCTGTACACGATGAAGGAGAGCAGCTTTGGGCCGCTGTTCCCGCTTTCGTTCGAAGCGTTCCGCTCATTCTTCTCCAACCCGGCTTACTTTGTGCTGCTGTTGAGTTCCAGCCAGTTGGCGCTGTTCACCGCGCTGCTTTCCATCTTGCTGGCCTATCCGGTTTCGTATTACCTGGTCTTTTACACCGGCTCGCGGCGTGTGATCCTGCTGACCCTGCTCATTCTGCCGGCCTGGATCAGTTACCTGCTGCGTGTGCTGGCCTGGAAGGTCATCCTCGGCTCAGAGGGCTTGCTGAACCAGTTGCTGATCAGCGCCGGGCTGATCGAGAATGGGGCGCCGATCCTGCTGTTCAGCCAGGCGGCGGTGCTCATCACGCTCGTCTACGTATGGATCCCGTTCGCGGCGCTGCCGATCTTCGCTGCGATGGAGCGCATTGACCCGCGCCTGCACGAGGCCGCGGCGGATCTGGGCGCCTCGCCCGGAGTCACGTTCTGGCGGGTCACCTTCCCGCTGACCATGCCGGGTGTGGCTTCGGCGTTCTTCTTTGTATTCATCCCCACGCTGGGCGAGTGGGTGACGCCCAACCTGGTGGGCGGCGTCAGCGGCATTATGTACGGCAACCTGATCCAGGACCAGTTCGGGCGCGCCCTCAACTGGCCGCTGGGCGCGCTGATGAGCATGGTGCTGCTGGTGCTGGTGGGCGTGTTCAGCTACGTCTTCAACCGCTTTATCCCGATCACTGAAGTGCCGGTTTCTTCCTAGGTAGCTGAAAGATGAAGGCACTGTGATGCGACAGACAGGCAAGTGGTTGGGGCTGGGGTACTACCTGCTGTTGCTGCTCTTTTTGCAGCTGCCCATCCTGTTGCTGATCGTATTCTCGTTCAATGATTCGGTGCTGTTGGTGTTCCCGCTGCGCGGGTTCACCTTGCAGTGGTACCGCGAATTGCTGCAAGCCACGGAGCTGATCAATGCGGCCAAGAACAGCCTGCTGATCGGGCTGGTCTCCTCCGTCGTGGCCACCGTGCTGGGCGGGGCGGCCGCGATTGCGATCGCGCGCTACAACTTCCCCGGCCGTGAATTCTTTTTGAACATCGCCACGCTGCCGCTGGTGATCCCGTATGTGGTGCTGGCGGTGGCGCTGCTGATCCTGTTCCAGGCGCTCAAGATCGAGCTGAGCCTGTGGACGATCATGATCGGCCATACCATCATCAATATGCCGTATGTCATGCTGATCGTGGCGGCGCGCTTGTCTGGCTTTGCCAACAATCTGGAAGAAGCTGCGATGGATCTGGGCGCAACCTACTGGGGCACGCTGATGCGGGTGACCCTGCCGATCTCCATGCCGGCGCTGGTGGCGGCGTTCCTTTCTTCGTTCACCATGTCGTTCGATGAATTCTCGCTGGCCTTCTTCCTGGCCGGCACGCAGAACACGCTGCCGGTGTATTTGTATTCGCAGTTGCGCTTCCCCAGCCGCCTGCCGCTGGCGGTGACCACCGCGGCGGTGGTGATCATGGTGTCTGTGGTGATCTTGCTGTTTAGTGAATGGTTGCGGCGGGTCGGCACGAGTAGAACTGGCAAGGGTGGCTGACCCAGATGCGCTCGATAACCAACTCCAAGGGCATCACCCGCCGCGTGGGAGAACGGGCATTGGGTCACGTTGCAGAATTGGTTGGTTTGCCCGTTCTCCATTGCGCCGCATTGGAACTTCGAAACCCCCTAAGGTATGAGAGTAGAGATTGGAGATCGGTAATTAGTAACCGGTTAGTGCCTGAGCACAAATCGCTGATCACTAATTACTATTTACGAGGCCTTTATGAAACCATTGGCAGTTGAACTCAAGAACGTCAGCAAAGTCTTCTCCGGCGTGGGACGCGGGGAAGGTTTGATGCATGCCGTCAAAGGCGTGGATCTGCAGATCAAGCAGGGTGAATTCTTCACCATGCTTGGCCCCAGCGGCTGCGGCAAGACCACGACCTTGCGCATGATCGCCGGCTTTGAGTTCCCGACCAGTGGTGATATTTTCCTGAACGGCGAGCTGTCCAACCAGGTGCCGCCGTACAAGCGCGCCGTCAACACCGTGTTCCAAAGCTATGCGCTCTTTCCGCATCTGACCGTGGCGCAGAACGTGGGCTTCGGCCTGGCGGTCAAGCGTGTGCCCAAGGGCGAGCGCGAGGTGCGCGTGCGTGAGGCGCTGGAGCTGGTCAAGCTGGGCCAGCTGGGCGAGCGCAAGCCGAACCAACTCTCCGGCGGGCAGCAGCAGCGCGTAGCGCTGGCGCGGGCGCTTGTCAACCGGCCGGCGGTGCTGCTGCTGGATGAGCCGCTGGGTGCGCTGGACCTCAAGCTGCGTGAGACCATGCAGCATGAGCTGAAGGACCTGCAGAAACGGGTCGGCATCACGTTCATCTACGTTACGCATGACCAGGAAGAAGCGCTGACGATGAGCGACCGCATCGCCGTGATGAGCGAAGGCCGCGTCCAGCAGGTCGGCACGCCGGAGCAGATCTACAACTTCCCCGCCAATCACTTTGTGGCGGATTTCATCGGCGACACCAACTTCCTTGAGGGCAAGGTGGTCTCGCTGCACGAAGACCGCACGGTCATCAAAGTGGGGCGCGAGGACGTGACCGCCGCCCGGGCCAACTTCCCGCTGATGCCGGGCGAGAAGGTCACCATGGTCATCCGCCCCGAGAAGCTGGCGGTGGCCCGCGAACTGGCGCCGGCTTTGGCGCCGGGCGCCGAAGCGCCGCCGCCGGCCGCCCCGGTGAACCCGGCCCGGCCGCAGCCGCCGCGTGTCAACGCGGTCATGAACGCCCGCGTGCTCGATTCGGTGTTCGTGGGTACGGACACCCGCGTCAACGTCACCCTCAAGGGCGGCACTGAGATCACGGTGCTGGTGCGCAACCTGGAGGATGATGAAGATTTCAAGAAGGGCGACAAGGTTGTGGTCACCTATGACGCATCCGACTCGCGCTTGCTGCCGGCTGCCCAGCTGGGCACGACGGAAGAGACCTATATTGGCAACGGCGAACCCGCCAACGGCGCGGCGCCTGCCGCTGCGAAGTAGGATACAGTATGGGAAATAAAAAGCCGGCCATGTGGCCGGCTTTTTTATTCGAGGACGGTTTTTACGCCCAGCCGCCGTTGCACGAAGGGGGGCGGGAAGTAGGCGATGTAGATGAGCGCCAGCGCGGCGATGCCCAGGGTACGCACCGTGAGCGGCCACCAACTGGTGGCGTTCAGGTTGATGCCCACCAGGATGAGCAGGAGTGGGATGAAGTAAGCCACGCCGAACAGGCAGAAGAAGCCCAGCGGCACCAACAGCGCACGGAACTTGGCGCTGCGCTCACTGACTTTGAAATACAAACTGAACATACCAAAGCTGGCCAGGATCGGCGGCAGGCTGAGTAGCACGATCAGCAAGACGCCATACACCAGGCCGAACAGTCCCTGGGGTACGTTTTGGTATTGGATGATGGCTTCCCAGGTTCCCAGCGACACGCCAATGGGCCGGAAGGTGTATATGGAAATGAGCAGGAACAGGCCGAAGGCAATGTAGAAGCCCGCCACCCAGCGTGAGGCGCGGTGGCTGCCTCTGAAGATGTACATGAGATATGTCAGCAGCCCCCACAGCGCCGGAGCGGCTGAAAGCGTAGCGGTCAGACTGAAGATGACGAACAGGGGCAGGTAATCAACGCCCAGGTTCAGGAATAAAACGGACAGGCCGTTGATGGCCGTGTTGGCGGCCATGCCGAACCACCACACGCGGAAGGCGCGCCAGGCGCTCGCATCATCGGCGTTATCGAAGGTCTTCTTGCCCAGAGAGTGGCCAATAAAAAAATACAGGATGCTGTTTGCAAAGAAGATGACCAGCGGAGCGATGTTCATACAGCTATGGCCTTAGTTGGTGACGGCGGCAACGCCAAAGCGTTGGCGCACCAATGACGGTGGGTAATAGGCGAAGTAGATCAGCAGCAGCGCGAGGATGCCCACCAGACGGAAGGTGAGCGGCCACCAGGGGAGCTGGGTCGTGATGATGCCAAACAGATACAGAATGATGGGCATGATGTACGGCACGCCGAAGAACAAGAAGATGCCGATCGTGACCAGTGCGGAACGATAGCGTGAACTGCGTTCGGTCAGGCTGAAGAACAGGCGGAAAAAGGCCGCGCTGGCCAGAATGGGCGGCAGCGCCAGCAAAAGCAGCAAGCCAACCGGATACAGCGGGCCGGGCGTGTGCTGGTATTCGATCAGCACCTGCCAGGTCGAGAGGCTGGCGCGCACGGGCACGAACGCGAAGACTGTGTAGACCAGGTAAAGGCCAAAGGCGATATAAAAGCCAGCCACCCAGCGAGACGGCCGCCAGCTGCCGGTATAGACATACAGCAGATAGCTGAGCAAGCCCCACAAGGCCCACCCAGCCGCAAAGGTGCCCAGCAGGCTGAGCGCTACGAAGAGGTACAGGCTGCTGACGCCAAACGCGCTGAGCGCCATCGAAAAGCCCATCAAAGCAGAGTTGGCGGCCATACCGAACCACCAGATGAGGAAAGCGGCCCAGGCGCGCTGGTCTTTCGCATCCTCATACTGCTTGGCCCTCAGGCGCAGCCCGATATAAAGAAACAGTGCACCGCTGAGCAAGTGCACCAGAATGGCAACGGTGGGGGATGTCATATCATTCGGGCCGCGCGTGCTGCTAGCGTGTCGCCGGTTTCCTTTACTGGGTTGACCTTCGCTGGCGCCTTGCTTTTGATGCGCGCTTTGTCCGGCTTCAGCTTAGGGGGTTTGGCAGTCTTGGTGGTTCTAGCTTTCAGTTTTCCCATTGCTACAAGTCCTGTCAGGCATGATAGTTGAAATTCGTTGGCGCTCCAATAACCTTGCATTTCTGATAGGCACTGCTGAGCATGTCCAGCAGCTTGACCTGGGACTTCAAAAAGCAGTTTTTAGACAAATGCGTGCTATTACAAGCCGCAAAGGGGGAAAGCTATGCAAGGGGGAAACATGAATCACGGCGCGGACACCGCGCCACAGCCGGCTGGCCTGGGCGCCAGCAAGAAGCAACAGCGCATTGCCGATCTGGTGAAGGAGCAACTGCACGGCCAGCTAAAGGAGGAGCTGGAGCAGGCGCTCGAGGCGCGCCTGGCGCAATGGAGCCCGCCGGCCGCCCCGCCCGGCGCCGAGCCTGGCCGCGCCAGCCGAGTGATCCCACCCGGCGGCGCGGGAGCGCCGGCGCCTGACCTGCGCCAGGAGTACGCCCGGCGCCTGGGCGCGGTGCGCCCGGGCGACCTGGCGGCGGTGCTTGAGCTAAAGCGCGAGTTCCGCAAGCGCGGGCTGGAGGTGTACTAGGGCAAGGATGAAGGATGAAGGCGATACGACTTTAGGTATTTAGATGACAAGGGGGATGAATGGCAATTTACGATGGAATGAAGACTACTTACGCGGATACGGCCGCCCAGGCGCGCGCCATCAGCGATGTGGTGCAGATGATCGACCCGCGGGATACCCCGCTGCTGGCCCGGCTGGGGTTGGATAGCGCCCGCGAGAAGTTCAAGATCCGCATGAACGGGCACAAGGTCGAGCTGCTCGAAGACGAGCTCGACCCGCTGGTGACCGCCGCCAACAACGGCGAGACCATCGCGGCGGGCGACACCAGCTTTGTGGTGGCGGACGCCTCGGTGTTCCAGGATGGGCATGTGATCCTGATCGACGCCGAGTACATGGTGGTCAAGAGCGTTGACCTGGGCACCAACACCATCACGGTCTACAGCCGCGCCTACGGCGGCACGAACGCCACCCACGCGGCCAACGCGCCGATCCACATCACCGCCATGGCGCGTTTGGAGGGCGACGACGCCGACTATGGCCCGCTGGTGGCGTTGAACGTGCCGTTCAACTACACCAGCATCTTCCAGAAAGCCGTGCAAGTCAGCGGCACGCAGCAGGCCATCAGCCAGTACGGCATCGAGGATGAGTTCCAGTATCAAGCCAACAAGGCCGTGCCGCACCTGCTGCGCCTGATGGAAGGCGCAGCCTTCCACGGCGTGCGGGCGGCTGGCTCCGCCAGCACGCCGCGTTCCATGGGCGGGCTAGGCGCCTTCATCACCAACAATGTCGTGGATGCCGGCGGCGCCATCGCCAAGGCGGATGTCGACAGCCTGATAGAAGAGATCGTGATGGATGGCGGCAATCCGGACCTGCTGGTGATGAACCCTCGCGTCGCCAATGACCTGCGCGGCCTGCTCGACAACAGCACCTTCGTGCGCGTGGGCCAGGGTGAGCACAAGCTGGGCCTGGACGCGATCGAGCGCGTGGTCACGCAGTACGGCGAGCTGGAACTGGTGATGGACCGCTGGTGCCCGGTGCATACGGCCTATGTGCTGGAAAGTGGCAAGGTAGGCTTCTACACCTTGCGCGGCTTTGAGGCCAAGGAGCTTGCCCGCTCGGGCGACAGCCTGAAGGGCGAAGTGGTGGGTGAGTTGAGCCTGCTGGTGGCCAACAACAAGGCCCACGGCAAGATCACCGGCATCACTACGTAAAGGCAGGTGAACAGTGAGCAGTGAGCAAGGCCGGTTGGCCTTATTCGCAACTCGTTGCTGATTGTCTTGCTTGAACAGGCCTAGGCGAGGGGGAGCCTGGGCCTGTTTGTTTTAACTCCTTGACATGCGGATACGAATCCGCACAAAGTGCAGCCCGCGTGCTATGAATGCGGCAGGCTGCGCGCTAAATGGCGCAGCGGAACAAGGGGGATGTATGTCGTACACGTTCAGTGAGTTGCTTCAAGACGCCTATACCGAATTGGGCCAACTGCGCCGCGGCCTGGCCAGCGGCGGCAGCGCCAGCACGCTGGCGGATGCCGCCGAACTGGCCGGCCAGCACCGCGAGGATGACTGGAAGGGCGGCGCGGTGTTCCTGGCGGCGGGCGGCGCGCCGCCCGCCGGCGAGTTCGCCCGCGTGGTTGGCTTCATCGCCAGCAGTGGCACGCTGGCGCTGGGCAGCAGCCTCAGCGAGCCGGTGGAGGCCGGCATGGCCTATGGGCTGGCCTCGGCGCAGTACCCGCTCGCCACCATGATCGAGCTGGCCAACAGCGCCCTGCGCGGGCTGGGGGATGTGCCCCAGGTCGACGAAGACGTGCTGCCCTCCAGCGCCCATACGCTGGCCTGGGCGCGCCGCCGCCCGCTGCGCATCGACCATCTGGCAGTGCCGGGCGTGAGCGCGGGCGACCCGTGGCGCACGCTGCACGACTGGGATTTTGTGCCCGCCGCGCCCGGCTCGCCCGGGGCGGTGCTGTTCGCCGACCCGCTGCCGGCCGGGCGGCCGCTGCGCGTCTGGTATCTGGCCGCACACCCGCGCCTGGCCGCGCACGGCGATGTACTCGCCGAGGCGGTGGCGCCCGAACTGGCTGTGGCGGCCGTGGCCGAGCGCGCTCTGCGCTGGCAGTGTGCCCGCAAAGGCGGTGACGAAAAGCTGGCCTTGCTGTGGCAGGAGGCGGTGGAGGAGCTGCAAGCCGCTCGCCGCCGCTTCCCGATCTGGCGGCCGCAGCGCCCGGCCCGCCTGCTGCGCCTGCGGGGGCAGGCGTGAGCGTGCGCGTGTACGCCGGGGCCAGCGCCGCCAGCCACGAGCTCAGCCTGAGCGATGGCGTGCTGACCTGGGGCTTGCGCCTGGAGGGCGGGGCGCAGGGCATCAAGGAAAGCGTGCTGACGCCTTCCGGCTTGCGGCTCAACTGGGTCAGTGGCTTCGGCGCCTGGGAGCCGGGGCTGGCGCAGATCGAGCAGCGCGATTGGAGCGGCGGCCGCGGCGCGGCCCGCTTCAGCACGCAAGCCGCCCGCCGCTTCTACGACAGCCAGGACGCCTGGACCCTGACGCCGGGCCGTGTGCACGCTGCGCCGCAATGGCGCTATGCCAGCGGCTTGCGTACCGCGGCCCAGCGCCTGCCGGGCGATGTGCACTGGCAGGCGCTGATCGGGGCGCAGCGCAGCCTGGCGGCGGCGTTCAGTGTGGCCGCCGGCGGACTGGCCGCCAAGCAGGCGCGGGTCTGGCTGCGCCGGGTGGGCTCGCCCGGGCAGCTGACCCTGCAACTGCACGCGGATGCTGCCGGGCAGCCCGGAGCGGTGCTGCCCGGCTCGACCAGCGCCATCACGCAGGCGGATGTTGGCGATGTCATCAGCCAGTTGCGCAGCTTCGATGTCTCCGGCTACAGCACGCCGCTCAGCGCGGGCAGCTATCACCTCTCGCTGCACGGGGCCGCGGCGGACAATGCCAGCAATCACTGGGAGATCGGCGTGCAGCCGCGCGCTGGCGGCGGGCACAGCTCGCCGGATGGCAGCGCCTGGACCGCCACCGATTTTTGCGCCTACTACCGCGTGCAGGATGCGGATATCCCGCGCACTTTCCTGTTCTTCGAACTGCGCGGCGTGTTGTACGCGGTGGACCAGCGCACCAACGGCAGCGCCTCGCGCGTGTACATGAACGGCGAGCGCGGCGTCGCCACTAGCGGGGCAGCCGCCACGCTGAGCGACACGAACCGCAATTGGCCCGCGGATCAGTGGGCCGGGGCGTGGGTACGCATCCTGGCCGGCAAAGGGGCTGGGCAGGCGCGGCGCATTCTTTCGAATACGGTCAGCGTGCTTAGTATGGCCGCTTGGGATCTGGCGCCGGACAGCACGTCTGAATATGTCATCTACGCCACGCCGCACTGGCGGGACGTTTCGCCGAGTTCGGGCGACCAGATCGATGGGATGGTGCGGGATGTGAGCGTGCTCAACGGGCAAGCACTGTTCGCCCAAGGCTCCGGCGTGCCGATCCTACGTATGCGTTTCAACGCCGGGGCTTCACCTCCCAAGCACGAATTTCTGGATGATGGCAGCAACACCGCCGACCTCTTGCATGTCTTCCAACACAGCGAGCTTGGCCCGCAAGTGTGGCGCGGCGTGGCCAGCAATGCGCAGGTTTCGCGGGCCGCGCCGGCCGGCTGGCTCACGCCGCTCAGCTTTGGCACGGCGATCCAGTTGGGCGCGGATGGCCAGACGCTCCACAAGCTGCTGGATTTCAACGGCCAGTTATGGGGTGTCAAAGCCAACAGCCTGTGGATCGTGGAGCGCACGGAGCATGTAGCCCGCCACAACCTGGGGCTGGAGGCGTTTCCGCAACTCAGCGGCGGGCAGCCAGCGCGGGTGTGGGAGGACAAGCTGTGGCTGGGCTGGGGCAGCAGCCTGCTGGTGACCGGCGGCAGCGGCCTGGTTGATGTTGGCCCGGGCCGCGGTGAAGGACTGCCCGCCGGCCGCGGTGGCCGCGTGGAAGCGCTGACTCCGCTGGGCGCTGGCCGCATGGCGGCCGCCATCGATGCCGGGGATATGCACTCCAGCGTGATGGTGTGGGATGGCGAGGCCTGGCATGAATTGCTGCGCGCCCCGCGGGCTGGCGAGCGCATCCGCGGCCTGTACTGGCAAAGCTGCCCGGGTAGCATGCCGCGGCTTTGGGTGGAGATGGGCGGCGAGCTGGCCTATGTGCAGCTGCCCGCCTATGGCGAAAACCCGCTGGGCGATGCGGATCTACAATATCAGCATGAAGGCGTACTGGTGGGCAGCACGATCGATATGGAGGCCACGCTGCTGCCCAAGTTCCTCACCCAGCTCAGCCTCGTGAGCCGCAACCTGGGCGAAGGCGGCCAGGTGGAGCTGGACTATCAAGTGGATGGCGAGATCGGCGGGCCGCGCTGGCGCCAGGCCGGCGGCTTCTACTCCTCGCCGCTGGATACGCTGGCGCTGAACACGGGCGAGATCTCTGCCTTTCGCCCGCGCTTGCGCTTGCTCAGCCAGCGCGCCAGCAAACCGGCCACGGTGGAGGCGACCCAGCTGGAAGGCTTTGCGCGTACGCCGCAGAAGTACCAGTGGGAGCTGCGCGTGCGCCTGGACGAGTTGCAGCTGGATGGCGGCGGCGGGCTTGACCCGGCGCCGGCCGCCTTCCTGGCCTGGTTGCGGCGGGTGGCGCGCAGCGCCGCCCGCATCCACCTGCGCTCCGTGTGGAGCGCGCTGGACGACACCTACGTCATCGTCGAAGCGCCCAGCCTGCAGCGCGAGCTGGACAGCGAGGGCGGTGTGGCGGTGGTCAAAGTGCGCGAGGGATGACTCTCAAGTGATCAGTGAGTAGTAATGAGTGAACAGGTATAGGTCTATCTGATTACGGATTACTGATCACTGATCACTAGTCACTGCTCTCAAATCGAATACAGAAAGGATCTTCCTATGTACAGTTTTATCTACAACGCCGGCAAGCTGGCTTTGCTCAAGGGCGAAGTGCAGCCGCTGGCGCATACCTTGCGGGCAGCGCTGGTGACGCTGGCCTACGTAGCGGACAAAGATGCGCATGCCGTCTTGGCCGACATCAGCCATGAGGTGAGTGGCACCGGTTACACCAGCGGCGGCAAGGCGCTGACCGGTGTGACGCTGGTGCAGGACAATGCCAATGACCGCGCCGCCTTGAAGGCCGACAATGTGGTGTGGAGCGTGGGGGCGTTCACGGCCCGGGCGGCCGTGCTCTACAAAGACACCGGCAGCCCCGCCACCAGCCCGCTGCTGGCTTACATGAATTTTGGCGGTGACCATACCGTGAGCGGCGACGACTTCAATCTGGAATGGAGCCCCGAGGGCGTCATCTACCTCGGCGAGTAGGGCGATGGCTACCTGGATCGAAGGTTTCCTGGAAAGCGAGAGCGAGCTGGCTCGCCTGCCGGTGGCCGCCCGCAGCGCCCATTCCACCCACTTTGAGCTGGGGGCGGGCGTGCAGCGGGCGGTCATCACCACCGCGCCGCAGTACTTCCGCAGCCCGCAGGGCTGGCAAGCCTATGACCTGCAGCTGCGCGCCGATGCGGCTGCCCGCTGGGGCGCGCCCGGCGCCCCAGCACGCCTGGCCGCCGACGGCCGCGTGTGGCTGGGCGAGTACCAGCAGCACACGCGCAGCGTGGGCGTGCTGGTGGAGGATGTGTACACGCCGTTGCACGCGCTGCCCGAGGGCCGCGTGGCTGGCCCGCGTTTGGTGCGCGAAGCCGGCCCCTTCCGCCATGAGCTTTTGCTGACCGAGGATGGTGTCAAGGAGGAGCTGCATATCTCCGCCTTGCCGGATGGCCTGGAGGACGGCTACCTGGTCTACGAGACCCACAGCCGCGGCGCACGCCTCGGCCTGAGCTTTTCGCCGGGCAGCTCGATGGATGCAGCCGGCCGGGCCTGGCCGCTGCACCGCTTCGAAGTCGGCGGCGTTGCCTACACCGGCCTGGCATTCGAGGACTTGGCGCGGGCGGAGTTTCCGCTGGTGATCGACCCCACCGTGTCGTACGCTTCCGCCGGGGATGGCACCATCACCGGCTATTCCGGCAGCTACACCACCGCGCACACCACTTCAGTTCACTTCGATACCGGGGCGGCCGAGCTGATCGTCGGCCAGGCGTTCGACACCGGCATTCCGCGCTTCTATATGTTCCGGGCCGCCATCAAGTTCAGCCTGGCGTCGCTGAATCCGCTGGCGGTCATCTATGCCGCCAACCTGCGCATGGTGTGTACGATGGATGAATCTACGCTGGCCGACTTCGGTGTGCAGATCGTCAAGCACAACTGGGCCGCCCAGGACCCGCTGACGAATGGCAACCGCGAGGCCGTGTTTGACGCCTGCCTGGCGGGCACCACGGATGCGGTGTGGAAGAACACCAGCACCGTCAGCGTGAACACGCCATACACCAGCGCCCCGCTGGATGTCAACTGGCTGACGCCGGGGGGCACGGCGTACTACAGCCTGCGCAGCAGCCGGGATGCGGCCGGGGTGATCCCGCCCGCCAACGGCAACGAGTATGTGCGCCTGGGGGCTGGGGCGCACGGCAATGTGAACCGCCGCCCGGCGCTGATCGTGGACTACTTCGCCGTGCCGAGTGCGACCGGCAAACTGGCGCAACCCAACCCGCGCGTGCGCATTGAGGATACGCGCATCAAGCTGCGCGCCCGCCGCCGCAAGACCTTGCTTGATGCGCGTAACAGGGGGAATGATGGCAGATAGTGCAGTCTGGCTGATCGACAGCCCGGTCAGCATGCTGGCTGGCGAACAGATCGCCTACAGTGTGGATTGGCAGGGCGCCACCAGCGTCAGCGCGCCGCACGCCACGGTGTACCGCAATGGCGCCGACATCACCGCCGAGGCGATGGACGCCGGCGACGCGCATGTGATCACCGGCAGCGTGCTGACGCTTAAAAAGCTGCGCGCCCTCGATGCTGATGGGGGCGCGCGCTATGTGGTGCTGATGGGTGCGCTGGTGGACGGCAACCAGGAGCGGCGTAAGCTGCTGGTGCAGGTCGTCTCGGCCAGCGCAGAAAGCTAGGGTTTCGACACTTGCTTGTAGCGCATGTAAGCGGTCGCCATCGCCCAGGCCACCAGGCCGGCGATGCAGCCGAGCACAAGGTTGTCGCGGATGAGGCCGGTGCCCAAGCCGACGCCCAACCCAAGCCAGATCGCCTGGCGGCTGTTCATCTCCGCAGGCATGCTTACTTCTGGCTGGCGGAGCCGGCCGCGCCGAAGGCGGCGCCCAGCGCCACGCCGATGGCGATGCCCATGCCAATGTTGCCGACCGCCGCGCCAATGGCGACGCCCAGGGCGATGCCGATGCCCAGCGACATGGGGAAGGTGTTGGCGCTACCCTTGGCCTGAGGCTTCTTGCCAGCGGCGCTCTTGGTCACAGGCTTCTTGGCCGCGGTCTTCTTGGCAGGCGCCTTCGCCTTTGCAGTCTTCTTGGTGGTGGTCTTTTTCTTTGCGTTAGCCATTTCTCGATCTCCTTGAATCGGGATTGTAGTGCATTTTGATGGGGGAAACTGTGGATACCGATATGCGTGTATTGTTCGAAGCCATCAACGCCTTGGGCGTGGTGGGCCTGCTGATGTTCATGGTGCTGGCGTTCTACCGGGGCGATCTGATCGCCCGCAACCTGCTCGACCGCATCTTGAGCTTGTACCAGGAGCAGCTGGACCAGTTAAGCCAGCGCATTCTTGCCAAGCTGGAGGAGGTGATGAAGAAAGACTAGGGATGAGATTTTGTGAGATTGTGTCTTGAACGTCGATCGTTAGGGGGAGAGATGGAACAAGCATTGTATTGGCTCACCGGCGCGCTGGGCGTGCCGTTGGTGAACTGGCTCAAGGCGCGCTACGGCCTGCAGGGTCGTGCCGCCATGTGGCTCACCACCGCCGTGGCGGCGCTGCTTGGCCTGGTGGCCGCGCTGCTCAGCCGCGAGCTCACGCCGGGCAGCCTGCAGCCGGAGGGGCTGCTGGCTGCCTTCGGCCAGGTGCTGGCCGCCGCCACGCTGGCCTACAAGCTGCTGGCGGAATAAGCAGTGGGGCGGGGCAGGCGCGGCCTGCCCCGCCCGCATGGTTTGTGCAATAATCACAGCATGCAAATACACATTGTTGACGCTGCCACGCTGCCCGCCGAAGGCCGGCAGCAGCTGGCCCAAGTGCTGGTAGATGCCTTTGCAGAGCACTGGCCGAGTGCCTGGCCCGCGCTGGCGGATGCGTTGGAGGAGTTGGAAGACTTCAACGACCCTGAGCGCATTTGCCGCGCCGCCGTGGATGAGAGCGGGCGTGTGCTGGGCTGGATCGGCGGCATCCCTGAATATGACGGCAACGTGTGGGAGCTGCATCCGCTGGCGGTGGCCCCGCCGTTTCAGGGGCAGGGCATAGGCCGCGCCCTGGTCGAGGACTTCGAAGCCCAGGTGCGCGCCCGCGGCGGCGGGCTGGTCATGCTCGGCTCGGATGACGAGCACGGCATGACCTCGCTGGCCGGGCAAGACCTGTTTCCGGATCCGCTGCACAAGCTGGCCGCCATCCAGGCGGTGAAAGCCCACCCGTTCGTCTTCTATCAGAAGATGGGCTATGCGCTGATCGGGGTCGTGCCGGATGCGAATGGGCCGGGCAAGCCGGACATTCTGATGGGCAAGCGCATCTCGTGATGGACGCGGCTGCGCTGCTGGCGGCCTCCCAGCGCCACTTTGCCAGCCAAGGCGAGCCGCAGGCTGCCGCTGGCCTGACCTTGCTGCAGCGCGATGGCCAGCCCATTGGGCTGGCCTTGCTGACGCCCCAACCCGACGGGCTGGCCTACCTGCGCGCCTTTGAAGACGGCATGCAAGCCTTGCTGGCCGCCCGCCAGCAGCAGCCCGGCTGGCAGCTGGCGCTGGTGGTGGACATGCAGCCCGCATTCGAGCCGCAGGCCGCCTCGTACCGCGCCGCGCTCAAGAAGTATTCCAACTCTGTGGTGTTTGAGGATGTGGGGGTTGGCGTGCTGTTGCTCGGCCGGCCGCAGCCGGTCTGGCTGCCGCCGGCAGACGTCAACGCCTTCCTGCGCCAGCTCGACCGCTGGCTGCTGGCGACTCGCTAGCAGCCAGGCTGCTAGGCAGTTGCGGCTGCCCGTTTGAGCGCCCGGGCGGGCAGCTCGCCCAGATCGGCCATCATTTTGAGGAACACCGGCAGGATGTGCGGGTCAAAGTGAGTGCCCATCTGCTTGCTCATGAATTCGGCGGTGCGCGAGGGCGACCAGGCTTTGCGATACGGCCGGTCCGAGGTCAGCGCGTCCCACACATCCACCACAGCGAACAGGCGCGCCGGGGCGGGGATGCGTGCCCCTTTTAGCCGGCGCGGGTAGCCGGTGCCATCCCAACGTTCGTGGTGGGCATACGGGATGGGCAGCGCCGAATGCAAAAAGACGATGGGTCGCAGCATATCGCGGGCGTAGTCTGGGTGGCGGCGCATGATGCGCCATTCGCTATCGTTCAGCTTGCCGGGCTTGTTCAGGATCGCATCCGGCACGCCCAGCTTGCCAATATCGTGCAGCAGCGCGCCGCGGCGGATATCGGTCACCTCGGAGTCGTTGTAGCCCAGGCGGGTGGCCAGCTCGACCGCCAGGCGCGTCACGCGCTGCGTGTGGCCCTCGGTCTCCTGGTCGCGCAATTCCAGCGCCTTGGCCCAGCCCAGCAGGGTGCGCTCGTACTCTTCCTCGCGCTGGATGTGAGCGCCCAGGATGTCGGCCACGGCGTGCAGCGCATCGGTCTCCGCCGCGCCCCATTTGCGCCGGTTGGTGATCGAGGCCAGGCTGATGCTGCCCCACCACTGGCTGCCGGCAAAGATGGGCATGACCAGCATGGAGCGGATCTCCTCCTGGCTCATCATGGCGCGGATGCTGGGGCTGAGCACATCCGTGGTGCTGCTCACCGCTTTGCCGGCGGCCAACTGCTGCTGCCATTCCTGCAAGCCGGCGTCTTCGTGGGCGATCTTGCGCAGGCCCATGCGGTCTTTGAAGCGCGGGTCAGACACCCACTCTTTCCGCAGCGAGAGCATGGTGCCTTTTTTGTTGCTGTTGGGAATGTTCTGGAACAGGCGCACGCGTTCCACCCGGGTGGCTTTGCCCAGGCTGGACAGCATGTCAGGGATCGGCTCTACGTACTTATCGGCTTTGAGCGTTTCTTCGGCGATGCCGGCGATGGTCTCCAGGATGGAGCCGCGGTATTGCAGCCCGGCCTGGGCGCGCTTGCGCGCCTGCAGTTCCGCGCTGAGCTGGCTGTTCAGGTCAGACAGTTGGCGGGTGCGGGTCTTGACCCGGCCTTCGAGCTGGGCATTGAGGTACTGCAGCGCCTTCTCGGCCGTCTCACGCAGGCTGATCTCTTTCAGCAGCTCTTTGCGCGTCTCACTGATGAAGCCGGCGCTGGCGCCGTAGAACAAAATGATGAAGGTGTTGAACACCAGCGCCAGCGGGTCTTGCAGCGAATTGGCGCCGGCCAGTAACAGCAGGATCATGTTGGTGGAGATGGAGGTGAGGGCGGCCACCAGACCGCCGCCCAGGCCAAAGTACCAGGCGATCACCAAAACAGGGATGGCCGCCGCCGTACCGGCAATGTTGCCGAGGTAGGGATAGCCGTAGAAGACGAGCAGGACGTAGGCTGTGAGCGAGACAAGCAAAGAGACAAATCGATCTACAACATCGCTTTGCTTGGTATCCATCAAAACCCCGTTAGTTCATTCTAGCCATTTTTGCAGTTGTTTGATAGTCCAGGTATTGATCACATCGGCCGGGGTGACCCAGCCGCGGCGGGCGGTGGCCACGCCAAAGAACAGGAAATCCATATGATCGGCGTGGTGCGAATCGGTGTTGATCGAGAGCTTGATGCCCATTTCCACGGCGCGGCGGGCCTGCACATCGTCCAGGTCCAGGCGGGCCGGGTTAGCGTTGATCTCCAGCGCGGTGCCGGTTTCGGCGGCCGCCTTCAGCACGGCGTCCATGTCCAGGTCGGCGCCCTCGCGGTCTGGCAGCTTGCGGTTGGTGGGGTGGCCGATGATGTCGACGTGCGGGTGGTGGATGGCGGCCAGCATGCGCTCGGTAATCTGGGCGCGCGGCTGGCGCATGCTCTGGTGGACGGAGGCCACCACAATATCCAGCGAGGCCAGCACGTCATCCGGCAGGTCCAGCGTGCCATCGGCGCGCACTTCCACCTCCACGCCATGCAGGATGGTGAGCGCATCCCCCATCTTCTTGCGGGCCTTCTCGATCTCTTTGCGCTGCTCGATGACTTTCTCAGGCGTCAGGCCGTTGAGGATGCCGATGGCGGCTGAGTGGTCGGTGACCGCCAGGATCTTGTAGCCGTGCGCCACGGCCGCCTCGGCCATCTCGAGGATGCTTTGCTGTCCATCGCTCCAGGTGGTGTGGCTGTGCAGCTCGGCTTTGATGTGCTTGACCTCGATCAGCTTGGGCAGCTTCTTCTCGAGCGCCAGTTGGATCTCGCCGCGGTCTTCGCGGATCTCAGGCGGGACCCAGTCCATGCCCAGGATCTGGTAGACCTCTTCTTCTGTCGCGCACAAGATCTCGCTGCCGTCCTCTTTTTCAAAGGACTGGTCGGAGAGCGAGAGGCCAATATCCAGCGCCATCTCGCGCAGGCGCACATTGTGCTCCTTGGAGCCGGTGGCGTACTGCAGGGCCGTGCCGAAGCGGGCCGGCTCATGCACCCAGATCTGGCCGCGCATCCCATTGTGGAATTCGACGCCGGATTTGACCGTGCCGCTGCCGGTGACGCGCGCCACGTTGGGCGCCTCGGTGAACGCCTTGATGACCTTCTCCGGATCGGTGGAGGAGACCAGAATGTCAATATCGCCAATGCTGCTACGCATGCGCCGCAGGCTGCCAGCCGCCTCGGCCCGCTTCACGCCCTTGACCTTGCGCAGGGTCTCGAGCAGCTCCTGCGCAAAGGGCCACACGTTGCCCAGCGGCAGGCGGCCGCTGCGGCGGCCGAGGGCCTCGATGCCGGTCAGGATCTTGGTCTCGGACTTTGGGCCCATACCGGGCAGGTCTTGCAGCTTGCCCTCCTGGGCGGCCGTTTTTAGCTCATCGATGGTGGTGATGCCCAGCTCGCGGTAGAACATGGCGATCTTTTTGGGGCCGAGGTCAGGGATGCGCAGCAGAGTAGCCAGCTCCTGGGGCACCTCTTTCTTGAGCTTCTCGAGGAAGCTCATCTCGCCGGTGCTGAGCAGCTCGTCGATCTTCTCGGCAATGGCTTTGCCCACGCCGGGGATCTCCAGCAGGGCTTTTTGCCCACCTTCGGCCCAGATGGTGGTCACATCCCGGCCTAAATTCGTCAGGTTTTCGGAGGCTTTGCGGTAGGCCAGGGTCTTGTAGACCACCTCGCCCTTGATCTCGAGGAGATTGGCGATGAGGAGGAAGGTATCGGCCAGCTCTTTATTGGTCATTGGCGCATTATACGCCGTGTTATAATCTCTGCGCTTCCGGCTGTATTGGGTATAGCGTTCCAGTGTGGACGCTTTATTTATGTAGGGCAGGCGGCAGTCCACGATGGAAAGGTGGTGTTAGGTTTGCCCAAGGTTGTTCTCAGGCCCGGTGAGTCGCAAGGCTCTCTGCTGAAGCGCTTCCGCAAGAAAGTTGCCCGCAGCAAAGTGCTGAGCACGGTGCGCCGCAAGCGCTGGTTCATTTCTACCAATGAGCAGCGCCGTATGGAGAAGCAAAAAGCCATTCGCAAAGCGCAGCGTCGCCTCTCTGGCTGGAAGCCCAAGCCACGGCCTACTTCTGGCTCCGCCCAGTCGTAAAACCAAAGCGGCCCCGAATTTTCGGGGCCGCTTTTTGTTTGCCTGCTCAGCAGGCGGCTGGTCTAGCCGCCTGCGACCGGCTGGCCGAAGATCAGCGAGATGATGAACAAAACAATGAAGATGAAGAACAAGCCCTTGGCAATGCTCGTGGCGGTACCCGCCACGCCGCGAAAACCGAACAGGGCCGCGATGACTGCAATGATCAAAAACCAGATCGCCCAACTTAACATAGATCCTCCTAAGTAGTCTTCTTCTTGGTTGTTGTTTTCCTGGCTGCTTTCTTCACAGCCTTTTTCTTTTGCGCCGGTACTTTGGCGCCCTTCTCACGAGCTTCTGAAAGGCCAATGGCGATCGCCTGCTTGCGGCTGGTCACCTTCTGGCCTGAGCTAGAGCGCAGGGTGCCCTTCTTGCGCTTGCGCATGGCGCTGGCCACGCTTTTTTGAGCTGCTTCTCCATATTTGGCCATCATCAACCTCGTATTGGGGCGAACGAGCGCGTATGCCGTGTATTACTGCCCGGCACAGAATGAGAGCACTCTAATTTTCAAGCGCAGCGATAACAGGGTCAGCATCACAGCGTTGGCGGGAGTACATCTACTATCCAACACGCAGGAGGTTGAGATGAACCAGCACGACAAAGAGCGAAAGGATGAGCGCGAGCCAGTGCGGCCACCGATCGAAGGCGATGAGAACTTGCCGGACGGGGCCATTCACCATACCCCCGAGCAGGCGCCCGGCCAGACCCCTCAACGCGAGCGGGAAGACAAAGGCCGCATCGAAGAAGAGCTGGCGGCCTGACGGCGCGCGGTGTTAAAACAAAAGAGCGAGGGAATGCCCTCGCTCTTTTTTATTGCGAAACTACGGAATTAGGGCATGACCCATTCGTACACTACGCGCAGCAGGGCGCCGGCAGCAGCTGCACCAGCAGCCCAGGCCGCACCACCCAGCACGCCGGCCACCAGGCCGCCCAGCATGGGGACGAACATATCACCACCGGCCGAGGAGAACGCAACCAGGGCCAAGGCGGCCACAAAGAAACCCGTGCGATCCTTCATCGTGCCAATGTACAGGACGCCGCCCAAGAATGCAGCGACAGCCGAGATGGTCGCCAGAATTTCAGGCAGAGCCATTCCCAGCCCGGAGGCCAAACCCCAAATGAGACCGAGCGCAAGGCCAACGATCCAAAGCCACTTACCGATGTTTCCTGTATCCATCTGTTCTCTCCTTGAGATAGATGTTTGCGACAACCGCCGCTCACAGATTACAACCCCTGCACAGGTGTGCAGGTTGCACGGTTTTTGCCATTGTGAAATAGGGAGCATTCGTAACTTTTTGAGACATGGGGAACAGCCACCAGCGGCTTTTGGCAGGGAGTAAAATTGCCCTCAGGTGAACCTATGAAACGTTATCTTCTCTCTGGATTTTTGCTTCTGCTCCTGACCGCCTGCAGCACGCCGGATGGCGGCTACCCGGGCCGCTACCAGGCCGACATCGATACCCAGGTGATCGTACTGACCCTGGCTAAGGACGGCGGCGCCACGCTGTGGCAAGACCCCGGCGATGGGCAAGCCCCGCAAGTGGATAACGGCGCCTGGCTGGGCAGCGAAGATTCGCTGGATGTGACCTTTGACGGCGCGGTGCTGACCTTTGGCCGCACCGATGATGACTCGCTGACCCTGGTGGATGACCTCGCCGGCATCGCCCCGGCTGGCCTGGTGCTCCAGCCCACCTCGCAGCTGATGGGCACCCGCTGGGTATGGCTGCGCACCGTGGCCAACGGGCAGGTGACCGACCCCAGCACGCCGGAGGCCTTCACGCTCACCTTCAATGAAATGGCGTATGCCTCGATGGAGACAGACTGCAACTCCGGCCAGGGCGGCTTTGCGGTCGGCCCAGAGCGCAGGCTGCGCCTGCGCTGGATCGCCACCACGCAGATGTTCTGCGAAGGCTCCAACGAGGGCGACTTCTACGCCCAGATGGACCTGGTGGAGAGCTACAGCATCACCGCCGACGGCGTGCTGGAGCTGTACCTGGGCGGTGAGGGCGGCACGATGGAATTCTCGCCCGAAGCGTAGCCGCCATGCTGCAAATTCGCCCCAACTGTGAATGCTGCAACGCGGATCTGGCGCCGGACGCGGCTGCCTACATCTGCTCGTTCGAGTGCACCTTCTGCCCGGCCTGCGCGCACGACAAGCTGAACTTCGTGTGCCCCAACTGCGGCGGCGGGCTAGTGCGCCGGCCAGTGCGCCCGGCGGCGAAGCTGGCCACGTATCCAGCTTCGACCGAGCGGGTCTACAAGCCCGAAGGCTGTGCCGCCAAGGCCTCCTAGTCATCCTTTCTATTTCACTACCGGAGTCATTGTGGGCAACACGCTTCTATACCTCATTCCTGTATTCATTTGGGGTTCTACCTGGCTGGCGATAAAGTTTCAGCTGGGCGTAGTGCCGCCAGAACTTTCTGTGGCGTACCGCTTCCTGCTCGGCGCGCTGATCTTGTTTGCATATATCAAGTGGCGTGGGCTCAATTTGCGTTTCAGCCGCCGTGAGCATATGTTCATGGCCTTGCAAGGCCTGATGCTGTTCTCGCTCAACTATGTGATGGTGTATTTCTCGGAGATGTATGTCACCAGTGGCCTGGTGGCGGTGTTGTTCTCGGCCGTGATCATTCTGAACGTTGTGTTCGGCGCGATCTTCCTGGGCAATGCCGTGCAAGGGCGCGTGGTGGCCGGCGCGCTGGTTGGCGTGGTGGGGGTTGCGCTCATCTTCTGGCCGGAATTGCAAGACCTGCAAGTGGATAGCTTGCGGGCGCTGGGGATCGCGCTTGGGCTGTTCGCGGCTGTATCCGCCTCGCTGGGCAACATCGTCTCGGCCCGCAACCAGCGCGCCCAGCTGCCCGTGATCCAGACCAACGCCTACGGCATGCTGTATGGCTCGCTGGCCACCCTGGCCTTCGCCATGCTACGCGGCACGCAGTTCAGTTTTGACCCGTCCCTGAGCTATGTTGCTTCGTTGCTGTATCTGGCGCTGTTCGGCTCGGTGATCGCCTTCGGCAGTTACCTGACCCTGCTGGGCCGCATCGGCGCAGACCGGGCCGCGTATGTCAACGTGTTCGTGCCCGTGATCGCCTTGGCGCTCTCGGCCCTGTTCGAAGGTTTGGAGCTGGGTTGGTTCGAGTTTATGGGCGTGGCTTTGGTGCTGTTGGGCAACGCGGTCGTGGTCAGCACCAAGCGGCTCAGCGCCAAGGCCTGAGCCGCGGCAGCCAGCGCGGCACGGCCGTTTTGTATAGGCGGTACGGCTCGCCGAAGCGCTGTTCCAGCCCGGGCTCCTCAGACAGCACGAAGTAAACGTGGTTGATGGTGACGAACACCACGCTCCATACCAGCAACGCCACCGAGCCAAAATAGACAGCTTCGCCCAAGAGCATGGCGGCCACCCCGCTGATCATGGGATTGCGCACATAGCGGTACGGGCCGACCGCCACCAGCGCGGTGGTGGGGTCCCACGGCGCCAGCGTGCCGCGGCCCACGCGCACGAACAAGCGTAAGCACCATGCAAACAAGCTGAACCCGGCCGCGAAGACCAGCCCGCCGCCGGCCTGCTGCCATAGAGCCGGCTCGCCCGCGCCGAACTGGCCTAGTAAGTACGTGGGAATGACCGCAGTGACCACAAAGGGCAGCAGCAAGACGGCCAGCGTGTGGCGCAGCATGGGCTAATTATCGTCCAGCGGTTGGCCCAGCGCGGCGGGTGGGGCGGCCTGCAGCAGGCCGCGCAGCGGCCGCCGCAGGGCCGCCGGCGCACGCGCCAGCAGCGGGGCGGCCAGCCGCCCGCTGACCAGCACCAGCACCAGGATCATGAGCAGCCAGGGCACCGCATTGAAGGCGACCAGCGCCACCTGCGGAAAGCTGCGCTGCAGCACCGTGGCCAGCGCCTTGGTGGCGCCGAACAGCACCGCGCCCAGCGCGCCGCGCAACGGCGACCAGCCGCCGAAGATCACGATCGCCAGGGCGATCCAGCCCATGCCGCGGGTGTGCCCCTCGGCCCAGCCGATCTTGACGTCGAGCGAATAGGCCGCGCCGGCGATGCCCACCAGCGCGCCGCCCAGCACCGCATAGATGTAGCGCAGCTTGCGCACCGCCACGCCGCGGGTGAAGGCGGCCTCCGGCCGCTCGCCGGCGCTGCGCAGCTCCAGCCCGGCCCGCGTGCGGAATAAGAACCACCAGGTCGCCCCCACCAGCAACAGGGCGAAATACACCACCGCATCCTGGCGGAACAAGATCGGGCCAAGTACCGGAATGTCTTTGAGCAGCGGGATGTGCCAGGCTGGTACGCTGGGGCCGGGCAGGCGGGTGTAGTTCTGGCCCAGGAAGGCGCTCAGGCTGTCGCCCAGCATGGCCAGCACAAAGCCGATCGCCACTTGATTTTGGCGCAGGTGCAGGCTGCCGAAGGCCACTATCAGGGCGAACACCGCGCCCACGGCCGCCGCGGCCAGGAAGCCCAGCAACAGGCTGCCGGTCAGCAGGGCGGCCGCAAACCCGGCCAGCGCCGAGAGCAGCAGGCTGCCATCCAGCGAGAGGTTGATGACGCCGGCCCGCTCGCTGATCGTCTCGCCGCACACCGCAATGATGAGCGGGGCGGACTGCAGCAGGATCGAGCCAAAAATGGCGATGAGTTGGGTGCTATCCATCCGCTTGGCTCCTGCGCCGCCTGAAGGCGCGCCGCACGCGTTCGTAGTTGCCGAACAGCAGCACCAGCAGCACCAGCACGCCGGTGAGGATGTCACCCAGCGCCGAGTGCAGCTGCGTGCGCAATTGCAGGGTGATGCTGCCATTGAGTACGGCTGAGAAGAAAAAGGCCACCAGCGGCGTCAGTACCAGGCGGAAGCCGGCCAGCAGCACCACCATCAGGGCCAAGTAGCCGATGCCGCCGGAGATGCTTTGGCGCAGGCTGTCGAACCAGCTCAGCACGCGCACGCCGCCGCCCAGCCCGGCCAGCGCCCCGCATACCGCCATCGCCAGCAGCATCTCACGATTGCTGGACACGCCCAACAAGAATGCCGAGCGGGCATTCTGGCCCAACGCCTTGAGGCGTAACCCCCAATGGCTGTTGGTCAGCACCAGCGCCACGCCGGCGAACGCCACAATGGCCAGCGCCAGCGAGAGTAGGCTGAGGCGTGAATTCTCGAACAGGGGCAGCAGGGCGTGCGCGCCAAAGGGCTGCGTGCCGCGGAAGCTGCCGCCTTCGGGCGGCTGCCAGGGGCCGGCGATCAGGTAGTTGGTGAACAGGATCGCCAGGTTGTTGAGCGCCAGCCCGCCGAAGATCTCATGCACGCCGCCGCGCGTCTTCAGCACGCCGGCCAGCGCCGCCCACAGGGCGCCGCCGGCCATGGCGGCCAGCAGCTCCAGCGGGATCTGCAGCCCGGAGGGCAGCTGCACCCGCAGGGCGACCCAGCTGGCGGCGACCGCGCCCATGATGATCTGGCCTTCGATGCCAATGTTCCACAGCCCGGCTTTGAAGGTGAGCAGCAGGCCGCTGGCCGCCAGCAGCAGCGGCACCAGGAAGGCCAGCACGCTGTACACGCGTGCGCTGGTGCCAAACGCACCCTGCCACATGGCGCTGTAGGCATCGACTGGCGAGGTGCCCATCGCCAGCAATAGCAGCGTGGTCACCAGCAGGGCGGCCAGCCCGGGCAGCAGCGGCCAGACGCGCTCCAGGCGCGTTTTTGACAAGCTCATAGCGCGCCGCCGATCAGGTGGCCGAGCTCGTCCGCCGTGGTCTCGGCGGCGGGCACGCTGCGCAGCAGCCGCCCGCCGGAGAACACGGCGATCTGGTCGCTGCGGGCGGCGATCTCGTCCAGGTCGGCCGAGAGGAAGATGATGGCCGTGCCCTGGGCGCGGCGTTGGTCGAGCTGCTCCCAGATCCAATCCGTCGAGCGAATGTCCAGCCCGCGGGTGGGGTGCTCCATCAGGATCAGTTTCAGGTTCTGCGGCAGCATGGCAAATAGGAAGCGCTGCTGGTTGCCGCCGGATAGATTTTCGATGTATGACTCAGGCTGGCCTACTACCTGATAAGTGGCAATGTGCTGGGCGGCCAGTTGGCGGTTCTGCGGCCAATCCACCAGCAGGCCGTGAGCATTGCTGACCAGGGCCATATGCTCGGTTAGGGTCAGGCCGGCGATCAGGCCTTCCTCCAGGCGGCCAGCGGCCAGGTAGGCGACGCCGTGTTGGCGCGCCCGCGGGTAGTCCCAGTCAGGCTGCGGCTGGCCGCCCAAGCGCAGGCTGCCGCCGCTCAGCGGCAGCAGCCCGGCGCAGGCGCGCAGCAACAGCTCCTGCCCGCTGCCCTCCAGGCCGGCCAGGCCAAGCACCTGCCCGGCCTGCAATTGCAGGCTGACCGGCTCGAGCTCCAGCCGCGGGGTGCGTACGGTGATGTGCTGCAAGTGCAGCAGCACGTCACCGCTGGCAGGCTGGCGGCGGGCGGGCCGCGGGGCCAGCTCGTCGAACATCAAATCGACCAATTCTTGATTGGGGCAGGGTAGCTGCACCCCGCCCACCAGGCGGCCCTTGCGCAGCACATAGGCATAGTCGCACAGCTCCTGCACTTCATCCAGTTTATGTGACACCAGGATCAGGGTCTTGCCTTCTTCACGCGCCAAGGTGCGCATGGAGGCAAACAATAAGTCCTTTTGTTCAGCGCTGATGCCGGTGGTGGGTTCATCCAGGATCAGCACTTCGGCGCCGCCGGCCAGCAGGCGCAGCAGCTCCAGCTGCTGGCGCTCGCCCATGCTCAGCTCGCGGGTGTGCTCGTGTGGGTCAACCTGGAAGCCATAGCGCCCCGCCAACTGCGTCAGCGCCTTGGCCGACTGTTGCGGGCGCTCGCCGTCATGCGCCCGGCCGAGCAGAAAATTCTCGAGCACGGTGAAGACCGGCACATCCAGCGGCTCCTGGTACAGCATGCCCACGCCAGCCGCCAGCGCCTGGCGCGGCGAAGCGAAGTGCTGCGCCGCGCCGTTGAGCACGATCTCGCCGCGGTCTGGCTGCTGATACCCAGACAGAATTTTCATCAGCGTGCTTTTGCCCGCGCCGTTCTCACCCAGCAGGCCATAGATGCGCCCGGGTTCGAACTGCACAGAAATTTCATCGTTGGCAACCAGGCTGCCAAACTGTTTGTGGATCGTGTTGAGTTGTACCTGCATGGTGAGTTAGCCCAGTAGACCAGAAAAAATCCGTGCTGGCTGCCGCATTGCGGCAGCCAGCACGGTGGTCCTTGACGCGGCTACTGGCTGGGACCTTGCATCCCTTCCAGCAGTTGGGGCAGATACCAGATCTCTTCGTCAGTACCCACTGCGCCGGCCGCGATGTAGGGCGTGCCGTTCTGCAGGTTGATGGGGCCGGTCCACACGGCCACTTCGCCGCTGGCCAGCTTGCTGATGTAATCCGCCAGGTTGGCGGCGGCTTCCTCGCTCAGGCCGGGGCCGTTGAGCCAGCCCACGGAAGTGCTGTCGAGATCGCTCAGGTCATCCCAGTTGGGGCCGTTCCACAGCCAGCTCTGGCTCCAGTTGCCTTCGACCACCGCTTCGGCGATCGCCAGATAATCCGGGCCCCAGTTGAAGAAGGGCACGCCCAGGCAGATGGCGGGCGCATTGTCGCAGGCGCCCAGGTAGTCGTACGGCACGGCCCACACCGTGGCGCCGGCGGCAGCCCGCTGGCCGGCCACGTTGATGGCTTCGGTGGTGTCGATGCCGCTCAGCACCACGTCCACGCCCGTGTCGAGAAAGTTGGTGGTCACCTCGGTCGGGTCGCTGGTGACGCCGGGGATGTTGAACCAGAAACCGATCCAGCTCACGGTGAACTGCAGGTCATCGCCGCTCTCGCCGCGGTAGGTCTCGTAGCAGTGGCGGGCGCCCAGGTAGGCTGAGGCGGTGAGGCGCAGGGTCTCATGGTTGATCAGCGGGCCAACGTAGCCCAGCTGGCCGGTTTGGGTGGTGAGCGCCGCGGCGCAGCCGGCGATGGCCTTCATTTCTTCCATGCGGCCCATGACGTTGCTCAGGTTGGCCGGGGCTTCGCCGGTGAGGGCGTCGTCACCCGAGACATTGACGAAGACCACATCCGGGTACTTGGCCGCCACGGTGGTGGTGTCCTCTTCGAACTCGTCCGAGGTAGTGAAGATCAGGGTCGCGCCTTGCGCCACCATCTCGTCCACCACGCCTTCCAGCGTGGCTTCCGGCTTGTCAGCCGGGTTGAGCAGATCAAACACGATCATCTCAGCGCCGGGCAGGTTCTCGACCACGTACTGGCCGCCCTCGTAGTGCGCCTGGCTCCAGCCGTGATCGTTCTGCGGGCCGACCAGGATCATGCCAAAGGTGAAGCCTTCCCCGCTGGGGCCAGCGCCACCGCAGGCCGCCAGAAGCAGGGCCGCCAGACTGAGTAAAACAATAAGTCGCTTGTGCATCGTTCCTCTTCCTCCACGAAGTAGTTAATGAAACCGAGAAAATAAAAAGCTGAGGTAGGTGAGCTCGCTCTCGGGTCACCTCCTCAGCTTTGATGTGAGTTATGGAAAAACAAACGTCCCATCAAGGTGATGGGACGTGATTCCGACTGTGGCTTACACTCCTCCCCGTGTAGCGGTTTCCAGGCCAGGGGAGCGTAGAAACCGTGCATGCGTCCTTATGGAGTGGGCGTATACATGGCGGTTGAGGGTGGTAAGAGCCCAATATACAGGCAAAATGGCCGCAGAGTCAAGCATTTTGCGAAAATTGGTACAAAAGTGGGTCTAGAATGAGGCCATGGCTCAAAAAAGATCCGTTCTCGTGCTCGGCTGCGGCGTGTCCGGCCTGAGCAGCAGCATTCTGCTGCTGCAGGCCGGACACGCGGTCACCATCTGGGCGCGCGAGCTGCCGCCGCACACCACCTCCAACCAGGCGGCCGCGCTGTGGTTCCCGTACCTGGCGCATCCCATGGAGCGGGTTGGCCCGTGGGCGAGCCACACGCTGGCCTATTTCAAGCAGCACCTGCTGCCAGACCCGGCCAGCGGCTGCCGCCCGACCCGCGTGCAGGATCTGTACGCCCACCCGGTTGAGACGCCCTGGTGGGCCGGTGCGGTGGCCGGCTACCGCCGCCTGGCGGCGGAGGAGCTGCCCGCCGGCTATGTAGACGGCTTCGAAACCGAGTCGGTCGTGATCGATACCAGCGTGTATATGGATTACCTGGTGGCCTGGTTCCGCCGCCTGGGCGGCCAGATCGTGCAGCGCGAGGTGACCCGCATCGAAGAAGCTACCGCTGAATGCAAATGGGTGGTGAACTGCACCGGCCTGGGCTCACGCCAGCTGTTTGGTGATGAGAGCCTGTACCCGGTGCGCGGCCAAACCGTGAAGGTGCGCCCGAACGGGGTGGAGCACAGCATCCTGGATGACGAAGGGCCGAACGGGCTGGGCTACATCATCCCGCGCAGCGCCGATATTGTGCTGGGCGGGACAGCCCAGGCGGACGACTGGGACACCAGCGTGCGCGCCGCAGACCAAGCCGAGATTTTGCGCAAGGCCGCTAACCTGCACCCCGCTTTCGCCGAGGTGCAGGTGTTGGCGGCCGGCGTGGGTCTGCGCCCCGTGCGGCACGAGGTGCGCCTGGAAGCGGAGTGCATCGGCGACGCGCTGGTCGTGCACAACTATGGCCACGGCGGGGCGGGCTTTACGCTCAGCTGGGGCTGCGCGGAAGAAGCGGTGTCATTCGTCACCTAACCCGTCATTGCGAGGATTGCGCAACGAAGTTGCGCTGACGAAGCAATCTGGTTTTTGTTGCCTGTTTTAGAACCAGATTGCTTCGCTTCGCTCGCAATGACGGCAGAAAAAAAAGAGCGCTGCATTGCAGCGCTCTTTTTTAATCATTTTGCGAAAACTTCGTGCTCTTTGTGTCTTTGTGGTGGTGAAGCAGTTATCGTCCGCTTATCGGTCCTGCGCCCTTGATGGCTGCACTGGCCGAGCCGGCGAAGCGCTCAAAGTTCTTGTGGAACTCCGCCGCCAGCTTGGCGGCCTGCGCGTCGTAGGCCGCCTTGTCGGCCCAGGTGTCACGCGGGTTCAGCACCTCGCTGGGCACATCGGGCGCGCTGGCTGGGATCGCCAGGCCGAACACCGGGTCGGTCTGCGTGGACACGCCGTCGAGTTGGCCCTCCACCGCGGCACGCACCATGGCGCGGGTGTAGTCGATCTTCATGCGCTTGCCCACGCCGTACGGGCCGCCGGTCCAGCCGGTGTTCACCAGCCAGGCCTGCGTGTTGTGCTTGCGCATCTTCTCCGCCAGCATCTCGGCGTAAACGGTGGGGTCCCACATCATGAACACCTCGCCGAAGCAGGCCGAGAAGGTGGCCTGCGGCTCGGTGACGCCGCGCTCGGTGCCGGCCAGCTTGGCCGTGTAGCCGGAAAGGAAGTAGTACATCGCCTGCTCTGGCGTCAGCTTGGAGATCGGCGGCAGCACGCCCCACGCATCCGCGCTCAGGAACACGATGTGGTTGGGGTGGCCGGCCATGCCGTCAGGGTCTGTATTGGAGTTGAAGTTGAGGGGGTAGGCGGAGCGGGTGTTCTCGGTGATCTCGTCACTGTCCAGATTCAGGGTGCGGTCCGGATTGAGCACCACATTCTCCAGCACGGTGCCGTAGCGGTGCGAGGCCGCCCAGATGTCCGGCTCCGCTTTCTGCGAGAGCTTGATCACCTTGGCGTAGCAGCCGCCCTCCAGGTTGAACACGCCGTTGTCGCTCCAGCCGTGCTCGTCGTCGCCGATCAGGGCGCGGGATGGGTCAGCCGAGAGGGTGGTCTTGCCCGTGCCAGACAGGCCGAAGAACAGCGCCGTGCGCCGGTCGCTGCCCACATTGGCCGAGCAGTGCATGGAGAGCACGCCCTGCTTGGGCAGCAGATAGTTGAGCGAAGAGAAGATGGATTTCTTGAGCTCGCCGGCGTAGCGCGTGCCGCCGATCAGCACCATCTTCTTGGCCAGGTTGAGCACAATGAAGGTGCCGGAGCGCACGCCGTCCGTCTTCGGGTTGGCCTGCAGTTCGGGCGCGTGCAGCACGGTGAACTCGGCCTCGAACTTGCTCACATCCTTGTGGCGGAACATGTTCTTGACGAACAGCATGTGCCAGGCCGAGGTGGATACGAAGCGCACCGGCATCTCGTAGGCCGGGTCGGCGCAGGCATACACCTCGCGCACGTATAGTTTGTCTTGTTTGTTGAGGTAGGCGACCATCTTCTGGTGCAGACGGTCGAAGTGTTTCTCGCTGATGTCTACGTTCACCTGGCCCCAGTGGACATCCTGCTCACTGGCGGCTTCGCGCACCACGAAGCGGTCCCTGGGGGAGCGCCCGGTGTGCGGGGTGGTGACTGCGTTCATGGGGCCGGCGGCGGTGAGCTGCACCTCGCCGTTGCGCACGGCATGCTCGTAGCTCTCGGCGGTGGTCAGGTTGTAAAAGGCCTTCTTCAGACTCAGGGCAGCCGGCTTGCTGCTGGCTGCGGGTTTGCGTTTCTTGGGCTTGGTTGTTGGTTTCTTGACGGTGGCTTTGCGCTGCAACTTCTTTTTGACCGGCATTCAATCTCCTCGGGGGTCGGGGTCGTTGATACGCTCCAAAAATTGTATCAGTATTCTGTTGGCGGTTAAAATCGCTGCTGCGAGGGCCCATGAAACGTCAGATGAATGAAAACAACAAACGCGCCAAGAGCAGTCTGGTCAATACCGAGCTGCTCGAGCAGCATATCCGCGAGGCGCTTGAGCGTCGGCAGAATACGGCCCTCAAGGCGGCCCTGGAAGGCCAGCACCAGGCCAACATTGCCGATGTGATGGAGCGCCTGAACGCCGGCCAGCGCCGCCGCGTCTTCGGCGCGCTGGAGCTGGAGCGCCAGGCTGCCGTGCTGGGCGAGCTGCCGCCCAACCAGGTGCGCGAGGTGGCCGGCCCGCTGAAGGTGGGCCAGATCGCCGCCATTATCGACGCCATGCCGATGGACGAGGCGGCCCAGATCGTGCCGCTGTTCCCGCGCCGCCGCTCCGTGATCCTGGAGGCCATGGATCCCCAGCACGCGCTGGATATCCAGCGTCTACTGCAGTACCCGATCCACAGCGCCGGCCGCATGATGACCGAGCGCTTCGTGCGCGTGCACAAAGACTGGCGCGCCGCCGAGACGCTGGTGCGCCTGCGCCGCATGAACGCCGCGGTCGAGACCCTGACCAATCTCTACGTGGTGGATGATGAGGATCGCCTGGAAGGTGTGGTCTCGCTGCGCGAGGTGGTGGTGGCGCCGGCCCGCAAGAAGCTGGGCGACCTTATGAACACTCAGGTCGTCAGCGTCACGCCCGAGACCGACCGCGAAGAAGTGGCTCGCCTGCTCTCGCACTACGATTATCTGGCCATGCCCGTGCTGGATGTGACCGGCCGCATGCTCGGCATCATCCCGGTTGACGATGTAATCGATGTGCTCGCCGCCGAAAGCACGGAGGATATTTTGCGCTTCGGTGGTGTGGAAAGCGGCCCAGTGGACCAGCCCTATTTCACCATTCCCATACACACTGCTATCTCGCGCCGCATCGGCTGGCTGTTGTTGCTGTTCGTAGCCGAAACGCTGACCGGCATGGTGTTGCGCCATTTTGAGAGCGAGCTGGCCGCCGTGGTGGCGCTCTCGTTCTTCATCCCGCTGCTCATCGGCACCGGCGGCAACACCGGCGCCCAGACCGTCTCGACCCTGATCCGCGGCCTGGCGCTGGGCGAGGTGAGCGTGCGCGACAGCTGGAAGGTCATCGGCCGCGAGCTGCTCAGCGGCCTGCTCATCGGCCTGCTGCTCGGCACGGTCTCGTACATGCGCGCCAAGTTCTGGGGCTCCAGCGATGCGCTGGCCCTCACCGTCTCGCTCTCGGTGTTGGTCATTTGTACCTGGGCCAACACCATCGGCTCGCTGATCCCGCTGCTGGCCCAGCGCCTCAAGATCGACCCAGCCGCGGTCAGCGCCCCGCTCATCACCACGTTGGTGGACGCGACCGGGCTGGCTATTTATTTGTATATTGCCAAGGCTGTGATGGGTTTGTAGGCAATGGCTTCGCCATTGCCTGGGAAGTTTCTACTCGGCTGCGCCGAGTAACGAAACTTCTAGGCATGAACATAAAGGAGTTGCGTCACCGTGCGAGAGCACGCACTCGGCAAGCCGAGTACAACTCCCCATAAGCCCGCCCGACAGGGCGGGCGTAGCGCGCCCAGCAGGAGTCGAACCCACAACCTACTGATCCGAAGTCAGTTGCTCTATCCATTGAGCTATGGGCGCATAAGTTTATTATACAGTTTTGGGCCTTAAAACTGGTTATGGAGCTTGCTGCTGCAAATCTGCTGTAGTTAATTCTAAACTATTAAAAATCTTGGATTTGCTAGCTTACCTTAGACGAACTCGTTGAGGATGTGTCAAAAGCCCCAATGTGTGCGCCCCAACCTGCCACTAGAAATCCAAGAATGAACAATAAATCGAAATATCCCTTGGGACCAGAAGGATCCAATCTCAAAGAGGGTACCGATACTTGTAGCTGGTAGATAAAGAGCGCTAGTGGCAACCAAACTAAACTTGGTCTTATATACAAATCAATTTTCTCTTCGGAGGAAGGCTCTATTTTAAATTGTTTGCTCCAATGATTACCAATTAATGGGTTTATAAGTGCGAGAGCAAAAAAACATCCACACATAAGTACCATTGGGTTCATTACTATAATGATTATCACCCATAAGATAGCGTCATCCATTGAATGACCAAATCTTAATATGCCTCGGCATAGAAAATAAAATAGAAAGAGAAAAGTAAGAAAGACCCCGTTTTTTAAAAGCTTACCGCCCCACATGCAACCTCCACGCTCGCACTACTACTCTTTTCATAGTCGGACAGAATTCTTTACATGCCGTCAGCATACTCGAGATTTCACATGCTATTACTCCAGTGGTGAGTTTTAGCTTGGGATGTCTACTAAGTCGCTTATTTTTATGTGGAAAAGCGCTTGAGTTCCACTAACTCCGAATACAGCAACTTCCTTGTTGTCCTCCAGTTGTTTATGCCTGGTTACTGGTTGACCAGATATTTCCTTGACTTGATTGTTGTCGTCTGTCTCAACGATTAGTGCGTCTCCAGTTTTGGCATCGCTAACAATCTTCTTCATGAATTTCTCCCAAAATATAGTGTGAGTAAGAATAATAAACTCTAATTCCTTTGTATACTCCCACCCATGCCCGTCACCCGCCAGCACACCACCTGGGGTTTCGTCGCCGCCGGCAAGATGGCCGCCGCCATGGCGCAGGATCTGCGCCACGCCCGCGGCAACCGGGTCGGCGGCGTCGTGTCGCGTACACCGCAGTCCGCCGCCGCCTTCGTGAGCCAGTTCGGCGGGCAAGCCTACGCCTTGCTGGACGCCATGCTGGCCGACCCGGGCATCGATGTCGTCTACGTCTCCTCGCCCAACAACCTGCACTATGCGCAGACGAAGGCAGCCTTGCTGGCTGGCAAGCCGGTGCTGTGCGAGAAGACCTTTACCCTCAACGCGCCCCAGCTGGCCGAACTGATCGAGATCGCCCGCAGCCGCAAGCTGTTCCTGATGGAGGCCATGTGGGTGCGCTGGCTGCCACTGGTGACCGCGCTGCGCCAACTGCTGCAGCGCGGCGCCATCGGCCAGCCGCTGCACCTCAGCGCCGCCTTCTACTCGCTGCCGCCGGTTGCGAACGACAATCGCTTCTACAGCCCGGCCCTCGGCGGCGGCGCGCTGCTCGATCTCGGCATCTACCCGGTCTCCTTCGCCAGCCTGGTCTTCGGCGCCCAGCCGCACGAAGTCGTCTCGGTCGCCAAGCTGGCATCTACCGGTGTGGATACGCGCTTCTCGGCCATATTCCACTACGCCAGCGGCGCCACAGCGCAGCTGGCGGCCGGCTTCGATGGCCGTATGCGTCACGACATCATGCTGCTCGGCAGCGAGGGCAGTATCCGCATCGAGATGGACCGCGGCGGCTGGAAGATGCGCCGCCTGCATCTGGAGCAAGGCGGCGGCCGGCGTACGCTCACCGCGCCCTACAAGGGCAACGGCTACGGCTACCAGGCCGCCGAGGTGCGCCGTTGCCTGCAGGCCGGCCTGCTCGAGAGCGAGGCCATGCCGCTCGACGAGTCGCTCGCCATCATGCGCACGCTCGACACGCTGCGAGCGCAGTGGGGCATGCGTTACCCGGGCGAATGATCTAAAAGTGCGCTGCGAAGCAGCGCACTTTTTATTTTCTAGGCCAACACCACTTCACCTTGGCGCTCGAACGCCGCCACCCAGCCGGCCAGCGCATCGATCCAGGCCGGGTGCTCGTTGATGCACGGGATCAGCTCGAACTCCTCGCCGCCCGCTTCCAGGAACACCTCTTTGCCGCGGATGCCGATCTCTTCCAGCGTCTCCACACAGTCGGCCACAAAGGCCGGGCAGATCACGCTGAGCTTGCGCACGCCGCTGGCGGCCAGCGCCTGCAGCTTCTGCTCGGTGGAAGGCAGCAGCCACTTGTCGCGCCCCAGGCGCGATTGGTAAGAGATCGAATACTTCTCAGCCGGGATGTTGAGCTCGCGCACGAACGCATCCGTGGTGCGGAAGATCTGGTGGCGGTAGCAGGTGGCGTGCGCCGCGCTCGGCACATCGCAGCAATCCGCGCTGCGCAGGCAATGCGCCCCGGTGGGGTCGCTCTTGCGGATGTGGCGCTCCGGCAGCCCGTGATAGCTGAACAGCAGGTGGCCGTAGTCTTTTTGCAAATGCGGGCGGGCGCTCTCCACCAGGGCTTGCATGTAGCCCGGCTCGTCGTAGTAGGGCGGCTGCACATGCAAACGCGCCCCCGGGTCCAGCGCGTGCAGCTCCTCTTGCGTCTTCACCACCGCGCTTTCAATGGTGGACATGGCGTAATGGGGAAACAGCGGGATGGCAAAGATGTCGCGCACGCCGGCATCCAGCAGCGCTTGCAGCGCCTGGCGTGCGCCCGGCTTGCCGTAGCGCATCCCCAGCTCCACCGGCAGCTGCGTGCGGGCTTGCAGCGCCTGCTGCACCCGCTGGCTGATCACCACCAGCGGCGAGCCCTCCGGCCACCAGATCGAGGCATACGCCTCGGCTGAGCTGGCCGGCCGCTTCGGCAGAATGAACTGCTTCACCACTACGCTGCGGATGGGGCGCGGATAATCGAGCACGCGCTCATCCATCAGAAATTCTTCCAGATACACGCGCAGCGCGTCTTCTTCCGGCGCGTCCGGCGAGCCAAGATTCAACAGCAATACACCTTTGGCATCCGACACTACGTTCAACCTCACTTAATTGGGCAACTTTTCACAAATAGACCACTACCGATCTCAAAAATCTACCATGTACGAGAAGTCATTAATAAACCGCATTGCAAATTTCGCTCACCAAAGCGAAAGTGAAGGTTAATACAAACGCCTAGATATTATCCCGCACGCTGCTTACACTCGCTAGATACTTGGGCCGCAGCAATGGCATCACACGATTAGAGACATCCACTAGCGGCCCTAAGGAGTGTTTGTGCGTAAATTTCTGACTTTCATGATGCTGGCTGTCGTCCTGGCAGCTTGTTCTCCCCGCATCCAGTCCACCCGCCAGCCGGTTGACCCAAACCAGCCCGGCGCCATCACCATCCCGCACACGATGGGCGAGGCCGTGCTGCCCGCGCCGGCCTTGCGCGTCGTGGCGCTGGAATGGACCTATGTCGAGAACCTGCTGGCGCTCGGCATCCAGCCCGTCGGCGTTGCCGACATCGAGGGCTTTGAGACCTGGGTCAACGTGCCGGTCGAGCTTTCCGCTGACGTCGTAGACGTAGGCATGCGCGGCGAGCCGGATTTTGAAACTCTGGCCGCCCTGCAGCCCGATCTCATCATTGATACCGAGGCCACCGCCGCCGGCTACTACGAGCAGCTGGATGCGATCGCCCCCACGCTGGTTTTCAATCCTTATCCGGATGACCCGAACATCTCCACTTTCCAGGAGATGCAAGACAGCTTCCGCCTGCTGGGCCAGGCCACCGGCCGCAGCGACGTGGCCGAGCAGGTGCTGGCGCACCTGGACGCCAAGATCGCCGAGGGCCGCGCCGCTCTCGCGGCCAGCGGCCACGCTGGCGAACGCTTTGTGCTCTCGCAGATGATGTCGTGGCTCAATACCGCCTACCTGCGCTTCTTTATAGACAATGGCATGGCCACCAATATCGTTGAGCAGCTTGGCCTGGAGAACGCCTGGGGGTCTGACTTTGCCCAGTACGGCTTTGCCGAAGTGGGCACAGAAGCCCTCACCGAAGTTGGCGATGTCTACTTCTTCTACGTCATGCAGGACGATGACGGACTTAACACCTCCGGCTCCTTCCAGAAGCTGTGGGAGAGCTTGCCCTTCGTGCAGTCGGGCAAGGCGCACGCCATTGGTGGCGACACCTGGCTGTTCGGCGGGCCGCTCTCGGCCGAAGTCCTGATCGACCGCGTGGTGGCGGCCGTCACCGAGTGAGCTGGGCAGACGTAGTGGATCACCCCATCGAACAAACCCTCGCCTTCCTGGCAGCTGCGAACGAAGACTATCGTTCGCAGCTGCTGGCTGCGCGTGATGAGCAGCCTGGCTGGCTGAACGCCAGCCAGCTGCAAGAGTCTGCCCATCTGGCCCCGCTGCTGCAGGCCAACGGCGCGCACCACAAGGCCAGCGACCAGCAGTCGCCGGCCGCTTTGTGGTTCGGCCACTACATCTTCAATATCATGGCCGTGGCGGTCACCTGCTACCTGGCGGCCGGCCGTGTGCCTGACCTGCGGCCTGCGTCCGTCGCCCTGCGTTTTGACGAAGACGGCGAGCCGCAGGCCATCGCCTGGGAGGGGCGCCGCTTCGCCGCCCTGGCGGGCGACCCGGCCGCTGACCACCCGGACTGCACGCCTCTGCCAGATGCGGACGCGCTGCGCCTGCACCTCACCCAGCAGCTCGAAGCGCACTGTGAAGCCATCATCCTGAGCCTGCGCCAGAATTCGCGCATCGGCGTGTCCGGCCTCTGGCTGCTGGCGCGCGACTATTACGGCTCAGCCTTCAGCTGGATCGGTGAGTTGCTCGGCAACCAGCCGCATGCCCTGCAAGAGGCGCGTGCCGCCGCGGCGCTGCCTACCCAGCTGGCCCGCCAGCGAGACTTCGTCTGCGTGGAGCACGCCGGCTTCACATATCAGTTGCTCGACCGCGTTTCCTGCTGCCTGTACTACAAGACCGATGAAGGGCGCTACTGCTCCAATTGCCCGCACCGCCCCATGCCGGAGCGCATTGACTTGATCAAGGGTTGGCTCACCGAGCGCGCCGCGGCTGAAGCCGCAGCCGCCGCGGGCCAAGCCCCAGAAGCCAGTACCAGCTAATGGCAACAGTACAAACCCAGCCGCGCCCCGCGCAGCCCAGCGAACGCGCCAACACACTTCGCCTGCTGGCCTTCCCGCTGATGGCGGCCCTGTTGCTCCTGGTGATGGTGGCCAGCACCGCCTTCGGCGCAGCCGAGATCGAGCCGCGCATCGTGGCCCAATCCGTCACCCAGTTCGATGACACCAACACCAACCATCTGGTCATCCGCAACCTGCGCATGCCGCGCGCCGTCACCGCCGCCCTGGTGGGCGCCGCGCTGGCCGTGGCCGGCGCGGTCATGCAGGGCCTGACCCGCAACCCCCTGGCCGACTCGGGCTTGCTGGGCATCGAGGCCGGCGCGGCCCTGGCCGTGATGGTGGCGGTGCTGTATCTGGGCGTCAATTCCCTCTCCAGCTTTGCGTTGTTCGCTTTTGTGGGGGCGGGCGTCAGCGGGGCGGCCGTGTACGCCATTGGCTCAGTGGGCCGCGGCGGCCCGACGCCGATCAAGCTCACCATTGCCGGCGCGGCGCTCGGCACTATGCTGGCCTCGATCACCAGCCTGCTGGCGATCATGCACCCGCTCAGCTACGACCAGGTGCGTTTTTGGATGGCCGGTAGCGTGGCCGGCCGCGAGATGGAGCTGATCGCGCAGGGCGCGGTCTATATTCTGATCGGGCTGGCGCTTGCCATCCTGCTGGGCCGCCAGATCACTACACTCTCCCTGGGCGATGATATTGCGCGCAGCCTGGGGCTGAATGTGCTGTGGGTCAAGCTGCTGTCCGCCTTGGCCGTGGTCGTGCTGGCAGGCACTTCGGTTTCGCTGGCTGGGCCGATCGGCTTTGTGGGCCTGGTGGCGCCGCACGCGGTGCGCTTCTTCACCGGGCCGGATTACCGCTGGGTCATCCCGTATGGCGCCCTGCTTGGGGCGATCTTCATGGTGGTGGCCGATGTGGTTTCGCGTGTGGTCATGCGCCCCATGGAACTACCCGTCGGGTTGATGACCGCCGCCATCGGCGGGCCGATCTTCATCTATCTCGTGCGCGCCAAGGTGAAACGCTAATGGCCCCTTGGATCGTGCTGCGCTCGCGCCGCTTCCCGTTCTCCCTGCGCCTGGATGGCCGCCTGCCTTTGGTCGCCCTCGCTTTACTGCTGGTCACCCTGGCCGCCATGGTGATCAACATGGGCGTAGGGGAGTTCAAGATCGCCCCATTGGATGTGTTGCGCACCTTGCTGGGTTTCGATACCGGCAACCCGCAGCACGTCTTCGTAGTGCTCAACCTGCGCCTGCCGCGCATGCTGCTGGCCTGGTTGGTGGGCGCGGCCCTGGCGGTCTCCGGCAATATCGTGCAGGGCATCACGCGCAACCCGCTGGCCTCGCCCGACCTGACCGGCGTGACCGCCGGCGCCAGCCTGATGGCAGTCTTCTTCATCGTGGTCATGCCCGGCCTGCCGCGCAACCTGCTGCCGGTGATGGCGTTCATCGGCGCGCTGGCGGTGGCCGTGCTGCTCTACCTGCTCGCCTGGCGCAATGGCGATTCTCCCATGCGCTTCATCCTCGTCGGCATCGGTCTCGAGGCCGCCCTCAGCGCGGTTATCGGCTTTGAGCTCACCTTCGGCCGCATCGACCTGGTGACCCAGGCCATGATGTGGCTGGCCGGTACGGTCTACGCCACCACCTGGGCCGAGGTCTACAGCGTGCTGCCCTGGATCGGCACGGGGCTGTTGATCGCCGTGCTGCTGGCGCGGCACTTGAACGCCCTCAACCTGGGCGAGGAGGTCGCCACTGGCCTGGGCGCGCCGGTCACCCTGCAGCGCGCCGTGCTGCTGCTGGTGGCTGTGGCGCTGGCCGGCGTCACCGTGACCGTGGCCGGCACGATCGGCTTTGTGGGCCTGGTGACGCCGCACTTTGCGCGCCGCCTGGTTGGCCCCATGCACGAGGGTTCGCAGGTCATCGCCGCGCTGGTGGGCGGCACGCTGGTCATCGTGGCCGATCTGGTTGGGCGTACCGTCATCGCCCCGGCCGAAATTCCCTGTGGCATCATCATCGCCCTCATTGGGGCGCCTTTCTTCCTTTACTTGATCTGGAAAAACCGCGAGAGGTTTTAGCATGAACACATTTCTGGCAGAAAAACTCAGCCTGGCGTACACCAACGAGCGCATCATTGATGGGCTCGACCTTGAGATCCCGGTTGGGCAGGTGACCGCCCTGGTCGGCCCGAATGGCTGCGGCAAGTCCACCCTGCTGCGCGGCCTGGCGCGTCTGCTCAAGCCGCAGGGCGGCAGCGTGCTGCTGGATGGCGCCGCCATCCACAGCCTGCCCACCAAGCAGCTGGCCCGCGAGATCGGCATTCTGCCGCAGTCGCCCGTCGCGCCCGAGGGCTTGACGGTGCGCGAACTGGTGGCCCAGGGCCGCTACCCGCACCAGCATTGGTTCCAGCAATGGAGTTCAGAGGATGAGCAGGCGTTGCAGCATGCGCTGCAGCTGACCAAGCTGCAGCCGCTGGCAGAGCGCGGCGTGGACACGCTCTCCGGCGGCCAGCGCCAGCGGGCCTGGATCGCCATGACCCTGGCGCAGGAGACCAACACCATCCTGCTCGACGAGCCGACCACCTTCCTCGACCTGGCCCATCAGATCGAAGTGCTTGACCTGGTGCACAACCTCAACCAGCAGGGCAAGACCATCATCCTGGTGCTGCATGACCTCAATCATGCAGCCCGCTGCGCTCACCACATCGTGGCTCTGCACAACGGCCAGGTGGTGGCGCAGGGCACACCGCACGAGGTGATCGTGCCGGATGTTGTGCAGCGCGTCTTTGGCGTGGAGAGCCACATCATGCGCAACCCGGTCACCGGGCAGCCGATGTGCCTGCCAGTCAAGCTGGCGGGATAGCTGCATGGCTACGCGGGCCACTGTGCATCCCGAGCGCAGGCGAGGGATCCTTCGCTGGTGGGGCCACGGCAGTCTGGTGTAGTTGTATAGAACCCGCTCAGGATGACAAAGGGGAATAGTTATTGCGCGAAAAGTGGGTGGGGGTCAAAAGTTATTACTAACAACTTGAGCTGCGCAGAAGAAAACCTGTCAAGCTATTGAGTAACGCTACTCATCCCGCGAGGGCAGGGTGTAGTAGTTGTAGACCGTCTCGCTCAGGTCAGAGAAGATGGCCGAGATGGGGTCAAAGATCAGCTGCACGGGCTGGTAGAAGGTGATCACCAGCACATAATCGCCGTTGGGGGTGAATACGATACCGGCATCGCTCATTACGTTGATGACCTGCGTGTTGGGGTTGGTGACCCAGCCGTGCTTGTGAGCCACGCGGGTGCCTTCGGGCACGCCAGCTTCCAGCAGGATGCCGATGCGGTTCTGGCTCAGAATGTCCAGCATGTCCTGGCACTCGCCCTGGGTGATCTGGTCGGGGAAGACCGCCCGCAGCGCCCCGCCGCCGTCCTCGGCGCACTGGTAGATGTCCGAGAGCAGCATACCCATGTCAGTCGGCGTGGTCTGGTTGTACGGGTCAGGGTCGGTGTTCACGTCGCTGCGCTGGCTGGCCGGCGTGCTGTAGCGCTCCAGCAGCGGCGCCCCCAGATAAAAGTAGCCGGCGAGGAAGGTGTTCTGCAGCCCGAGCTGGTGCATATCCTCGGTGACAGTGATCGGCGCCCGCGGGCCGCCGATCACTTCGCTCATCAGGGCGTCGGTGGCTTCGTTGAGCGACTGGGCGATCATCTCGCGGAACAGCTCACGCACGCGGGCATCCGGCTCGCCATCAATGGTCTTGAAGGTCGAGACCATCACGGGGATCTTCATCAGGCTGGCCGCGGTGAATGAGATATCCGGCTGGGTGGGTAAGTTGCTGCCCAGGCGGTAAATGAAATGAATCTCCTGACCCGTAGCCAGGTCCTGAAAATAGATGTCGGCGATCCCGTCGTAGCCGGCCACTTCCATGATCTGCTGCAGCTGCACCTGCAGGTTCTGCAGGTTGGGGCGGGCGGTAGCCGACTCCTGAATCGTGAGGCTGACCGAGCGCTGCGAGGGCGAGAACAGGGCGCGCTCGATCTGGGTGACGGCGCTCTCCACATTGATGGAGGTGCCGGGCTCGCCCAGGCGGAACTGGGTCGTGCCGGCGATGGGCTGGGCCGGGCTGGGCGCCTTGTCGTAGCGGGCCGAGATCTCCTCCTGCAGATAGCGCAGCAGCAAACCCTCAGAGAACGTAGCGTCCAGCGGCACTTCCACCGGGTTGGATACGTTGCCCCATAAATAATCCCAGAACCCGCCCCAGAAAGGCGAGCTGGTGCGCTGCTGGTCGGCCGCGGCGATCATGCCTTCCAGGTTCAGGCGGAACTCGGCCACGGCCGGGTCCATATGGATGATGCTGTCGCCGTAGCGCAGCTCGACCGGCAGGTTGTAGATACGCAGCAGGCGTTCAGCCGCCTGCTGGCGGCTGACGCCGCCCATGGGGATGCCGCCCACCACCAGGCCGGCCGGGAAGTTGGCGCGGTCACGGCTGTAGAGGATGAGCTGGACGATGAGCAGAACCAGGGTGCTGATCAGCAGGAAGCTGGCAGCCAGGCGCATGAAAGAAGAGCGCGGGCGAACGTAAAAACTCATAGCAGGGTGTGCCTTGCGTTTGTTGCAAAGCTCGGCGAGTATATCATCCGCATGTGCGTGTTAGAATCGTGCGTATTAGGGTTGCATGAATGCAGCCTTTCCCCATAAACCACATCACACACACTCTCTATGCTGCGTAGCTTCCTTATATATCTCTCACAAGCTGATTGGGCCCGCCGTCTCATCATGAGCCTGGGCGTCTCGCGGCGCATGGCGCGCCGCTTTGTCGCCGGCGACGAACTCTCCGATGCCTTGCACGCCGTGCGCAAGCTCAACAATGACGGCATGCTGGCCACGCTCGACCTGCTGGGCGAGCACACCGCCGATGCCGCCGCGGCCAACGCCTCCACCGCCCGCATCGTCGATGCCATCCAGCAGATCGCCGAGAGCGGCGTGCGCTCCGGCGTTTCCATCAAGCTGACCCAGCTTGGCCTCAAGCTCGATCTGGCCCTGGTTGAAAGCAACCTGCGCCAGATCCTGCAGGCGGCCAACGCCCATCAGGTCTTCGTGCGCATTGATATGGAAGACTCCCCCTGGGTGGACACCACTCTGACCCTGTATCGCAAAATGCGCGCCGAGGGCTTGCAGAACGTGGGCGTAGTCATCCAGTCGTACTTATATAGAAGCGAGGCGGACGTACTCGCTCTGATCGCCGAGCGCGCCCGCATCCGCGTCGTCAAGGGCGCCTACATGGAGCCGCCTGACCGGGCCTTCCCCGAGAAGGCCGATGTGGACGCCGCCTACGACCGCCTGGCTGACCTGCTGCTGCATGCCGGGCATGCGGTGCCAGCCGTCAGCGGGGCGGCCGGCCCCTGGCCGCCTATGCTGGCCGTCGCCAGCCAGGATGCCAAGCGCATTGAGTTCGCCAAGCAGCATGCCGCCGAGCTGGGCATCCCCAAGGAGCAGGTCGAGTTCCAGATGCTGTTCGGCATCCGCCGTGACTTGCAGCAAGCCCTGGCTGCCGAAGGCTACCCGGTTCGCATCTATGTGCCGTATGGCCGCGAGTGGTATCCGTACTTCATGCGCCGCCTGGCCGAGCGTCCGGCCAACCTGTGGTTCTTCCTGACCAACTTGGTGAGGCGCTGATGTCTGAGCTCGCTCACGAACTGGCCGACGCGCTGCACAGCGAAGGCGAAAAGACGCTTGCCTTCTTCCGCCAGCTGACGCCAGAACAGATGCAGACCCGCATCTACGAAGATGGCCTGGCCTGGACCACCCACAACCTGCTGGCCCATTTTGTAGATGTTGAAGGCTCGCTGGGCCGCATCATCCGCCGCATCGCCGAAACCGGGGAGGGCGTGCCGGCTGATTTTGACATCAACCGCTGGAACGCTCGCCACACCACTGAGATGAGCGAGTATGACGATGCCTGGCTGCTGGAGGAGTTCGCCCGCCGCCGCAACGCCAATGTGGAGTGGACGCGCGGCCTGAGCGACGATGAGCTCGAACGCCGCGGCCGCCACCCCGCGCTGGGCGAAACCGAGATCAAGCATATGCTCAAGCTGCTCTACATTCACTTGCTCGGCCACCAGCGCGATATCAAGCGCGTCCTCGCATTGTCATGAGCCAACAGCCGCCCATTCCGGATATGCACATCATCCCGCTGCAGGCCGCGCCGGAGGGCGTGGTGCTGCTGCGCGAGACTGACCATGTGCTGCGCCGCTTCGGTGAGCTGGCGCTGCAGACCCTGCCCGCTGGCAGCCAGGGCGCCTATAGCCTGCGCGCCGAGGCTGACCGCGTCCTGTTCGTCATAGACGGTGGGGTGGATGCACGCCTGCTCGACCTGCGCCCGCAGTCGCCCAGCCACGGCGTGCATACCAGCATCCAACTGCAAGCCAGCGCCCAGGCGCTGCTGGTGCCCTTTGGCGTGGCCTGCAGCCTGGCCGCGCCGGCTGCGGCCCGCGTGCTGTGGCTCAGCACCCACAGCCAGCCGCACGCGGCTGACCGTGACGCCACCCCAGACGAGCTCGTTCAGTTCGCCGCCGGCTAACTTGTGAAAACTAGCCCGCTGGTTTTATTCCTGCGTCTCTCCCGCCCCTGGTTCTTGCTGGGCGGTTTCCTGTTTTATTTTCTCGGCGTGGGCATTGCCCGCTATCTGGGCCACCCGCTGGATTGGAACGTTGTGCTGGCTGGGCAGATCTGGGTCAGCGCCATGCAATTGTGCGTCCATTACCTCAACGAGTACTTTGACCACCCCAACGACGCCAACCACACCAGCCGCACGCTGTTCAGCGGCGGCAGCGGTGTGCTGGGGCAGGGCGAGGGCCAGTTGCGCCCGCAGGTGGCCCTGGTGGCGGCAGGCACCGCGCTGGCGTTGGTGGCGGCTGCCACCAACGTGGTGGCGCAGGCTGGCAGCCTGAATACCACCGTGCTGCTCATCATGGCCCTCATGTTCTTCGGCGCTTTCTTTTACTCTGTGCCGCCCGTGCGCCTGGCCACCAGCGGCTACGGCGAGTTGAGCACCGCCATCGTGCTGGCCGCCCTGGTGCCGGCCCTCGGCTTCAGCCTGCAAGTCGGTGCGCTGCACCGCCTGCTGGCGATGAGCACCTTTCCGCTGGTGGTACTGACCATGGCCTCCATGCTCTCGCTGGAGTTTGCTGACTATGCCCAGGACCTGCGCACCGGCAAGCTGACCTTGTTCGTGCGCGTGGGCTGGGAGCAGGCGCTGCGCCTGCACCACATACTGGCCGCCGCCGGCTATGCCCTGATGCTGGGCGCCCTGGCGGCCGGGCTGCCAGCCGCCATCGGCATCATGCCCTTGTTCAGCCTGCCACTGGCCGGGCTGCAGGTCTGGTACATGCAGCGCATCGGCCAGGGGCTCAAGCCCAACTGGCTGGCGGTCACCTTTAACGGCATGGCCTTCACTTTCCTGAGCGCGTATTTGCTGGCGCAGGCCTTCTGGACACGCTAGCAGCAACATTCAACTCCCAACCTCAATTCCCCGCCTATATAATCTCATCACCTAAAGGAGATATCCCAATGGACCTCAAAATTGGTCAAAAAGCCCCTGACTTCAAGCTGCCTGACGAGAATGGCAAGCTGCACAGCCTTTCAGACTACAAAGGCAAGACCGTGGTGCTGTACTTCTACCCGGCCGACGACACCCCCGGCTGCACGCTGGAGGCCTGCAACTTCCGCGATGATTACCTCAAGTACAAGGCGGCTGGCGCAGTGATCCTGGGGGTCAGCCCGGATGACGAGGAATCTCACGAGAAGTTCAAGAAAAAGTTCAACCTGCCTTTCCCGCTCCTGGCCGATGTGGGCCACAAGGTGAGCGAGAAATACGGCGTGTGGGGCGAGAAAACCATGTTCGGTAAGAAATACATGGGCGTGATCCGCTCCACCTTCCTGATCGGGCCGGATGGCAAGATCGCTGAGCTGTACAACAAGGTCAGCGTGCCCAAGCACAGTGAGAAGGTGCTCAAAGCGGTTGAAGAATTACAAGCCTGAAAGCGAAAATCGAATCAGTGATATACTGACTTCGTACCTTTCGGCACAATAACAACACGAAAGGCTTTTTCGGAGGACAACGGATGATTCATCTCCTCATTGTTGGTGTGCTTGTGGTGGTGGCGACCCTCGGTTTGGGCTTGCTGCTGACCCAAACAGGCATCTTGCCGGCACAGGCAAGCCAACAAGCCATCACGATCGACTGGCTGTTCGATATTCACTTCTGGTTCATCGCTTTCTTCGTCGCGCTGATCTGCGTCATCATCGTGTACAGCCTCATCGTCTTCCGCCGCAAGCAGGGTGAGAAGGGCGATGGCGTGTACATGCACGGCAACCAGCGCCTCGAGATCATCTGGACGATCGTGCCCATCGGTATCGTGCTGTGGATGGCCGTTATCGGCGGCCAGACGCTCTCAGACGTAGAGCGCCGTGACCCGCAGGCCATCACTGTGGATGTGTTCGCCTCCCAGTGGAGTTGGCGCTTCCAATATGAAGTGACCACCGCCGAGGGCGTGCAGACCGCGGTTGCCTCTGATGTGCTCGTGCTGCCCCGCAACCAGCAGGCCCTGCTGCGCTTGCACTCGCAGGACGTCATCCATTCCTTCTATGTGCCTGAATTCCGCGTCAAGCAAGACATCTTGCCTGGCGGTGAGAAATACGTGCGCGAACTGCGCATCACCCCCAACACCAACGGAACCTACACCGTGCAATGTGCCGAGATCTGTGGCCAGGGCCACTACAGCATGCTGGCTGAGGTGCAAGTGGTCGATGGCGCCGAGTTCACCAGCTGGCTCACTGAGCAGGCCGCCGACTGCAACCTGTCGGACGCCGAGTGCGGTCTGCGCTGGGCTGAAACCTTCGGCTGCCTCGGCTGCCACAGCCTGGACGGCACCGCCAAGATCGGCCCCACCTGGCTTGGCCTGTTCGGCCACGCCGTGGAGCTGACCGATGGCAGCACCGTGACGGCTGACCACAACTACCTGTTGACCTCGATCGTCGACCCAAATGCCCAGATCGTGGCCGGTTACCAACCCAATGTCATGCCACAGAACTTTGATGAGCTTCTCAGCGAGGAGCAGATCAACCAGATCGTGGCTTTCATTGAAAGCCTGGGCAACTAAGGAGTTTGAGGATGCGCTTCTTTTCCACAAGTTTTTTCCGCGGTTTGATCGCCCAGGCAGCTGGCACCGTCTTGGGTATGGGCCTGGTGATGGCGCTGCGCGTCATCTTCGGCCTGCCGCTCTCCAGCCCGGTCGAGGCTGATGATGCCCACATCCGCGAGGTCATCGTGGTGGGTGGCGTGATCGTTGGCGCCATCACGTTCATGATCGGCGCGGGCGTCTTCACTGACTGGTTCAAGTGGGCCCGCGGCGAGGAAACCTCTGACGATCACACGCCGGACCCCAGCAAGCCCAATTGGATGCGCTACTTCAGCGTAGACTTTGACCACAAGGTCATCGGCGTGCAGTACGGCGTCACCTCGCTCCTGCTGCTGCTGTTCGGCGGCATCTTTGCCATGCTCTTCCGCATCGAGCTCTCCGGCTCGGGCATTACCTTCCTCAATAGTGAGATCTTCAAGGTGCTGTTGGGCTACGACGGCCCGCACCTGTACAACACGCTCATGTCACTGCACGGCATCGTCATGATCGCCGGCATCCTGCTGGGCGTTGGCGCCATGTCCAACTACCTGGTGCCCATGCTGATCGGCGCCAACGATATGGCCTTCCCGCGCCTGAACGCGTTCGCGTTCTGGATCAACGTGCCCGGCGCGGCCATCCTGCTCAGCAGCTTGTTCTTCGGTGGCTTCGATACCGGCTGGGTGGGCTACCCGCCCCTCAGCCTGCGCGCCCCCCTGGGCATGCAGATGTTCCTCATCGGCGTGTACCTGGTGGGCCTTTCCTCCATCGCCGGCTCGATCAACGTCATCGTCACCACGCTGACCATGCGCGCCAAGGGCATGAGCATGTTCAAGATGCCCATCTTCTGCTGGGCCGCCCTGGCCACCGCGCTGCTGCAGTTCACCGCCACCCAGCTCATCGGTCTGTCCTTCCAGCTCGTCATGCTGGAGCGCTTGCTGGGCATGACCTTCTTTGACTCGCTCAAGGGTGGTGACCCGGTGCTGTATCAGCACTTGTTCTGGTTCTACTCCCACCCGGCGGTGTATGTGTTCATTCTGCCCGGCCTGGGCGTCATCAGTGAGCTGCTGCCGGTCTTCAGCCGCAAGCCGCTGTACGGCACCCGCTGGGTGGCGCTGTCATCCTTCGGTATCGCTGTGGTCAGCTTCTTTGTGTGGGCTCACCACATGTTCGTTTCCGGCATGAGCCCCTTCTTGCGCATCCCGTTCATGTACTCCACCTTGCTGGTGGCGGTGCCCACGGGTGTCAAGTTCTTCAGTTGGGCGGCCACCCTGTGGCAAGGCAAGATCATTTTCAAGACCCCAATGCTGTTCGCGTTGGGGGCGGTGGTCATATTCCTGCTGGGTGGCGTTACCGGCCCCCCGCTGGCCACCATCGCCACGGACCTGCATTTGCATGACACCTGGTTCGTGGTCGGCCACTTCCATGACACCATGTTCGGCGGATTTATATTCCCGTTCGTGGCAGCCATCTTCTACTGGTTCCCCAAGATGACTGGCCGCATGTACAACGAGAAGCAGGGCAAGATCCAGTTCTGGCTCATGTTCATCGGTTTCATGTTGATGAGCAACCTGCAGCTCGTCCTCGGCTTGCTGGGTATGCGCCGCCGCGTGGTGGATTTTGACGCCGCGCTCGGTTTCGATAGCATGCAACTGGCCCTCACCATCGGCGGCTTCATGGTGTTCTTCGGCATGCTGCTCTTCGCCTACAACATCATCCGCAGCTGGACCAAGGGTGAGGTTGCCGAGGGCAACGTGTGGGACTCCCGCTCCCCCGAGTGGCAGAAGCCCAACCCCATGCCCCTGCACAACTACGAGCACCCCTTTGAAGTGGTGGGTGAGCCGTACGATTACGGCCTCCCCAACTCGCGCTATGTGAACATGAACCCGGCGGGCGAAAGCCCGGCCGCGCACTAACGGTTGAGGAGTGGACTGTAATGGCTGATAACAACGAAAGCCGCCGAGCGGCACTGAACCGGGGAGTGTGGGTAGCCTTCATGCTCGCCGTGCTCACCTTTGGTGAGTTCCTGGTCGGCGTGATTGCGCCCCCCTGGGGCACGCTGCTGCTGGTCGTGGCGGCCTTCAAAGCCTTCTTCGTGATCACGGAGTACATGCACATTGGGCGCCTGTTCTCCTCGGATGAGGAGCACTAAATGTCTGCTGTAGAAAGCTACGCAATCAAGCTCACCCGCAACCGCATGGGGTTGTGGCTGTTCATCATCTCAGACGCCTTCGTGTTCGTGGGCCTGTTCGTGGCCCGCATGGTGCTGCTAGGCGACACTCGCCCTGAGTTGGATCAGGGCCTGGGTCTGGCGGTCACCATCATGCTGCTGGTCAGCAGTTTCTTCATGAACCGCGCCGAAGTCGAGATGGCCCACGGCAACCGCCCGGCCTTCCTGCGCAACACCTTCATCACCATGGCGCTGGGCGTCATCTTCCTTCTGGGTGTGGTCGGTGTCGAATGGCAGATCGCTCACTTCGGCCCGGCTGACGGCCAGCAGGGCGCTGTGTTCTACGCCATGACCGGTTTCCATGCCTTCCACGTGCTGACTGGTGTGATCTTCCTGTTCATCGTGTGGAACAACGGCCGCCGTGGCCACTACAGCGCGGAGAAGCACTGGGCCGTAGAAGCTTGCGCCATCTACTGGCACTTTGTGGACGTGGTGTGGATGTTCTTCTATGTAGGTCTTTACCTACTGGGAACGCCGATCGTCTAACATCGCTCTTAGAGCCTATCGGGTATAACAGAAGCGGGCTGTGCTGGCCCTGCATGTGCTGAAGGTTGGCACGGCAGTCAGCCACCCGCTTTTGTGCTTTCTTAGAAAGACGTGATGAAGAACAAACGCATCCTTGCAACAACGCTCGGCCTCCTCGCAGTGGCTGCCTTGGGCGTGACCGCCTTCCAGATCTGGGAGCAGCAGAACGCCTTCCGCGGCTCGGAGATCGTTCCGCCCCAGGCGGCGGTGCCCATCACCCTGCAGCGCCTGGATGGCACCCCCTACGACCTGGCTGCCCAGCGTGGCCGCGTGGTGGTGCTGTACTTTGGCTTCACCAACTGCCCTGACTTCTGCCCGGGCACGCTGGCCAAGTTCCAGCAGGTCGTCGCCCGCATGGGCGAGACCGCCAGCCAGGTGGATTTTGTGTTCGTCACCGCGGACCCTGACCGTGATACCGCCGAAGTGGCCGACGAGTATGCCCGCCACTTCAACCCGACCTTTATCGGCCTGTCCGGCAGCGAAGACGAATTGACCCCCATCTGGCAGGGTTACTACGTTGGCCGCCTGATCGTGCCGATGCCGGACAGCGTGCTGGGCTACACCGTGCAGCACTCCACCCGCTCCTACGTGATCGACAAGCAGGGCAACCTGCGCCTGACCTTCCCATTTGAAATGCAAGCCGCGGACATGGCTCACGACTTGCAGTTGTTGTTGGCGGAAAAATGAAGATCGATACCAAAGCAGCCCCCCTGTACATGAACCGCTTCCTCATGGTGGCGGCTGTCTCCATCCTGGCGGCCTGGCTCATCAGTGAAGCCGGCCTCTTCCTGCAGCAGGACCGCAACACGGCCCGCCCTCCGCAGCAGATCGAGCTCGTCATCCCCGCCGGCACCGCCGCCAAAGTGGCCGCCGGCGAGCAGGCGCCTGGCATCCCGGATGAGATGACCTTCGTGCTGGGGGATGTGCTGGTGGTGCGCAACGAAGACTCCGAGACCCACACCCTTGGCCCGCTGCTGGTGCCGGCCGGCGCCAGCGCCAGCCTGCCCCTCAACGAAGAAGACAACTACTCTATGACCTGCAGCTTCAACGCCAGCAGCTACATGGGGCTCACCGTGCGCCCGCCCACGACCCTGCGCACCCGCCTGGTGGGCATCGCCTTCGCCGCCATTCCCACCGCCGCCATGCTGTTCGTCTACAGCCTGGCGGTCTTCCCGGTTCAACCCAAGGCCGTCTAACTCATGCTCGCCCGCCTGTTCAGCCGCCGCTGGCTGCTCACCACCATCCTGGTGCTGGCAGCTGCTGCGGTGATGGTTCGCCTGGGGATCTGGCAGCTGGACCGCCTGGAGTGGCGCCGCGGCTTCAACGCCCGCGTGATCGAGCAAGCCAACCTGCCGCCCATGCAGTTGGGGGCGGGCGATCTGGATTTGGATTTATACTCAATGGAATACCGCCAGGTGCAAGTGACTGGCGAGTACCTTGCACAAGATGCGGTTGCCATGCGCAACCAGGTCTGGGTGACCGTATACGGCGGCAATGAGGTCGGTTACAAGCTGCTCATGCCGTTGCGCATCGAGGGCAGCGATACGGCCATTCTGGTGGACCGCGGCTGGATCCCAGCCGGCGAACCGCTGGACCTGGCCCAGTATGCCCCGCCCGGCCCGGTCACCGTGACAGGCCAGTTGCGCCGCGCCGAGATCGACGTGCAGCTGGCCTTCAATGCAGACCCCACGCTGCAGCCCGGCCAGCCGCGCCTGGAGCTGTGGAACTATCTGGACCTGCCGCGTCTGGCGGAACAGATGGAGACGCCGCTGCTCACCAGCGGCTACCTGCAGATCGTGCCGCAGGCCGTGCAAGACCAGCCGCCGTTCGCCAACCCGCCCGAGCTTGACCTGAGCGAGGGCTCGCACTTTGGCTACGCGGTGCAATGGTTCACCTTTGCCACTATTTTGCTGGCGGGCTACCCTTACTATGCCCGCCGCCAGGATATGAGAAACGAGAAATGAGCCCAACCAAGAAGAAAGCAACAAAGAAAAAGGCCGTGCGTAAGACGGCTGCGCCCAAGCTGGCGGTCGGTAACTTCCGCTACCTGGTGCTGGCCGCCGCCATCTCCACCTTCCTGCTGATCGTCATCGGCGGCATTGTGCGCGTCACTGGCTCCGGCCTGGGCTGCCCTGACTGGCCGACCTGCTTCGGCCGCATCCTGCCGCCGCCGCAGATCGAAGCGCAGATCGAGTTCAGCCATCGTTTCTGGGCCTCGGCTGTCACCTCGCCGCTGATCCTGCTCTCGGCGTTCTTCGCCTGGCGTCGCTTCCGCAGCGTGCGTCTCATCTGGTCGCCGCTGTTCTGGTCGCTGCCCATCCTTGCCATCCAAGGCGCCCTGGGCGCCGTAGTAGTGCTGCAGGAGTTGCCCCCGTACATCGTGGCGGTGCATCTCGGCACGGCCTTCCTGCTGCTGGCTCTGCTGATCGTCGCCACTGTGACCGCCTTCCAGCTGCATCACCAGCCCAAGCAGGCTGACAAGCTGGTCTTCCGCAGCCGCTTTGCGCGTCTGGCCTTTGGCGGCCTGGTGGGCCTGTTTATCGTGCTGGTCAGCGGCGCATTCACCGCCGCCGAGGGCGCAACCTACGCTTGCTCCGGCTGGCCGCTGTGCAACGGAGAGCTTATTCCCAGCCATCCATTAGGTTGGCTGCATATGTTCCACCGCCTGATGGTGGCGCTGCTCACTGTGCATATCGTGATGCTGTTGCGCGCCGCCTGGCGCACCCAGCGCACCCAGCGCGGCATCCTCTCGGCAGCCACGCTGACTGTGGTGCTGTACTTTGCCCAGGTACTGGTGGGCGCGCTCAAGGTCAGCATGCAGTTCCCAATCTACCTGCTCGGCCTGCATGTGGCTACTGCCGCGGCGGTGTGGGCCATGATGGTCGTGCTCGTGGTGTTGGTCGGCCTGGCTGGCCGCAGCACGCAAGATGAGGAGCGCGAGGCTGCCAAACCGGTCAACCGCAAGCAGCGCCTGGTGGATTTTGTCTTGCTGACCAAGCCCATCATCGTGGCCCTGTTGCTGGTGACCACCTACGCCGGCATGGTGGTGGCGGGCAAGGCCTTGCCCTCGCTCTCGCTCACCTTCTGGACCCTGCTGGGCGGTGCGCTGGCGGCGGGCGGCAGCGGCGCCATCAATCAATACATTGATCGCGAGATCGACCAGCATATGACCCGCACGGCGCGGCGGCCTATCGCCGCCGGCCGCCTGACCCCCGCCGAAGGCTACGCCTTCGGTCTGGGTGCGCTGGTGGTCTCGTTCTACATCATGGCCGGCTTCGTCAACCTGCTGGCCGCGCTGCTGGCCCTGGCCGGCATGATTTACTACATCGTGCTGTACAGCCTGTGGCTCAAGCACGCCACCGTGCAGAACATCGTCATCGGCGGCGGGGCGGGGGCCATCCCACCGTTGGTGGGATGGGCCGCCGTCACCGGCGACTTGAGCATTCCGGCGTTGTTCCTGTTCGCCATCATCTTCATGTGGACCCCGCCGCACTTCTGGGCGCTGGCCCTCGTCAAGCAGAACGATTACGCCCGCGCGGGCGTGCCCATGCTGCCTGTGGTGCACGGCGAGCGGGCCACCCGCTGGCAGATCTGGCTGTATACGCTGCAGTTGGTGGCCCTGACCCTGCTCATGCCGGTCTTCGGCATGGCGGGCGGCTTCTACGCCGTGTGCGCCGTGCTACTGGGCGCCTGGCTCATCTACTGGGCCTGGAAGGTGTGGAAGGTGGGCAGCAACAAGATCGCCTGGAGCATGTATCGCTACTCCAGCATGTACCTGGCTTTCTTGTTCGTGGCCCTGGTGGTGGACGCGCTGGTGTAAAAACAATAAGCTATAAGTCGTAAGCTATAAGCAAACGGGCGCACATTGTGCGCCCGTTTTTGTTGTGCCGTCATTGCGAGAGCTGAAAGTTGCATGAACATGCAACTTTCAGCCCCCAAGCAATCCCCAAGACAGCCTACGGAGCCACCACCTTTACTTCAATGGTCAGGTCTTCGGCGTGCTCAAAGTGCAGGGTCAGCTCAAACGTGTCGCCGGCGACCAGTTCACGCTGCAGGTTAATCAGCATGATGTGGTAGCCGCCCGGCTCAAAGGCGATCTCGTGCCCGGCGGCCAGCTCCACGCGCTCCACCTTCACCATCGTGCCGATGCTGCCCAAGTCGTGCATTTCGGCTTCGCCCATGGCGTGCTCGTGTTCGCCTTCGGCGTGCTCACCTTCGTGCTCGCCGTGCTCGTGGTCGGCCTCCTGGCCGTGGGCGGCCCCGCCCTCGGCCACCATCCCGCTCAGGTGGATCTCGACGGTCTCGGCCACGTCTGACGATGCACCGATCAGGGCGTCGTCGGTCTCGGTGGCGTTGTGCAGCATGAAATAGGCTGCCCCGGTGCCGCCCGCTAGGGTCGGACGGCTGAAGGCCTCATGCGTGTGCCAGCGGCCGCCGGCATTGCTGCACGCGGCCAGCGCCGTGGCAAGCAGAACAAGAACAACAAGATATTGCTTCTTCAAGACATCCTCTCTGCAGATAGTGAATGGGTGGCTTAAGTATACGCCCGCTAGCTGACTACGACGCGGGTGCCGTTGCCCAGGCTCTGCACCTGGCCGTAGCGGCTCTCCGGCATCAGCCAGCGGAACAGCCACTTGGCCTCGTGCGGCTTCATGTTGACGCAGCCGTGGCTCATCTCGTTGCCGTAGTTGTCGTGCCAATACGTGCCGTGGAACGCCACGCCCCATTCGTGGAAGTACGAGACCCACGGCACGCCGGGCAGCTCGTAGGCTTCCACGTCAGCCGTGATGTTGCCGTCGCCCATGTGGCGCACCGGCATCTTGGAGAACACAGTGAAGCTGCCGGTGGGCGTAGCCGTGGGGATGCCGTTGGTGCTCACCAGGTACGGAATGCCGGTCGAGATCTTGGTGTCCATCAGCAGCGCGCCTTCTTCGTAAGCCCACAGACGCTGCTCACGGATGCTGACCTCGACGTGTTTCTGGTGCAGCGGAATGTGGGCGTTGACCGGGGTCAGCTCGTTGGCGGGCACTTTGCGCATATGCTCGGCCAGCACATGGTAGGTGATCTTGAGCAGCTCGTCGGTGATCTCGTACCACAGGGCGCCGTCCGGGCCTTCGGTGATGCCGGTGACCCAATGGGTGGAGAGGTAATACAGGCGGTACAGCTTCTCCCAGCCGCGGGCGCGCGTGAAGCGGTACGACTGGGTGAGCGGCACGCTGATCTCGAACAGCTCGCCCGCCGGGTTGATCTGCACCTGCGGCGTGTGGAGCTTGGTTTCGACGGGCTGGAGGTAGGCGGTGTGGGCGTAGCCCTCGTCTACGCGGTACCAGCGCGGGTTGAAGTCTGGCCCCAGCTCGGATTCGAACTCCTCGAAGACATAGATCAGCTGGTCACGCGAACGGGTGGCGACCACATCGCTCTGGTAGGAGGGCTCACTGTACAAGCGTAACTCTTTGACTGCCACACGCGCCAAGCCAGCCGCCTCGTTGGGCTTGGCGGCCAGGGTGCTTAGCGAGAGCGGCTGCAGCGCTAGGCCGCCCAGGGCCAGGCCGCCCAGCTGCAAAAATTCCTTGCGAGAAAGCTGGTCTTGCATACACATATTCTAACAAGGCGGCCCGACTGCGGAGCCTGAGTGCACAATGAGAAGATGCCGTTGTCATCTCGGAAACTGGCCGGCATGTGCTATGTCTCCTCACTTGCGCTCGGGATGACTGGCTGCGGTCATGAGAGAACCGGTCAGTTGTGCAAGCCGCCGCGTATAATCTCGCCGTGCCCTCTTTCACGCTGGATATTCAAAGCTTCGTACGCGCCGCAACCTATGTGTTGCTGTTCTTCGGTGTGTATGCGTTGTGGGCTGGGCGCGCATCCATCCAATCCTCGCGGGATGTGCCGTTCTACCGGGTGCGCCAGCAGCGCGTGTTCGGCGGCTGGCGCAACGTCGTCTTCGGCGTGGTGCTGTTCGCCGCGGCGGCCTGGATGGGCTTCAATGGCGAGCGCACCGCGTACGCCGTGTTCCCCGTGACGCCAACCTCCACGCTCAGCCCCACGCCTTCGCTCACCTTCACCCCCTCGCTCACGCCGTCGCAGACCCTGACCCCCAGCATCACGCCCACGCTGCAATTCTCGCTGACCCCGTCGCCCTCGGCCATTCCGGTGCTGCCGAGCGAGATCGCCGCCGAGTTCACCTCGCAGGTCACGCCCAGCGGCGCGGCGGTGTTCAGCCCCTTCGTCTTCGCCCGCAACATCAACCTCAGCACCTATGCGCCGATCGGCGAGGCGCTGGTGTTCGAGAATCCGGTCAACGGCATCTACGCGCTCTTCAGCTATGACCAGATGCAGCCGGATGTGCAGTGGACCGCGCTGTGGTACCGCGACGGCCAGCTGGTGCATTACGAGACCAAGCCGTGGGACGGTGGCACCGGCGGCTATGGCTACACCGAGTGGCTGGCCCCGGCCGAAGAGTGGCTGCCCGGCCGCTACCAGGTGGAGATGTTCGTGGGCAGCGAGGTGAAGCTGGTGGGCAATTTTGACGTCACCGGCCAGCCCTCGACCAGCACGCCGACGCCATCCGCAACGCCGACGGCGACGCCCAGCCCGACGCGCACTCCCACGCCACTGCCCAGCCCGACCCACACGCGCCAGCCGACAGCGACACCTTAACCGGAACCACAAAGACACAAAGAAAAGTTCAGAACCTTTGTGCCCTTTGTGTCTTCGTGGTTAAGCATGTGACATGTTTGCTTCGGCGAGCTCTTTGGCAACCTCCGCCGCGATCTTGGCATTGTTCTTGAGCAACGCCAGGTTGGCCTGCAGGCTGCGCCCGCCGCTCAGCTCGGCCACGCGGGCGAGCAGGAACGGCGAAACGGCCTGGCCGCGGATGCCTTGCGCGTCGGCTTCGGCCTGAGCTTGCACGATCCAGCCCTCCACTTCATCACGCGGGATGGCGGTTTCGGCGGGCGGGGGAGCGGCCAGCAGCACGCCGCCGCCGCCCAGCTGCCAGTGCGTGCGCGCCAGCGCCGCGACGCCGGCGGCATCCTCGACCCGGTTGCTGGTCGCCAGCCCGCTGTCCACGGAGTAGAAGGCGGGGTAGGCGTCTGTGCCATAGCCGACCACCGGCACGCCCAGGGTCTCGAACTGCTCCAGCGTGGCGGGCAGGTCGAGAATGGCTTTCGCGCCGGCGCACACCAGCACGAGGGGCTGGCGGGCCAGCTCGGGCAGATCAGCCGAGACATCCCACTGGCTGCCGCGGTGCACCCCACCGATGCCGCCGGTGGCGAAGACGCGGATGCGGGTGCTGGCGGCGATGCGCAGCGTGGCCGCCACGGTGGTGCCGCCGCTGGCCTTTTGGGCCACGGCGGCGGCCAGGTCACGGCTGCTGAGCTTGCGCACATGCGGGTTGCTGGCCAGCGTTTCGAGCTGGGCCGCGTCCAGCCCCACGCACAGCTCGCCGTCGATGACGGCGATGGTGGCGGGGATGGCGCCGGCCTGGCGCACAATGGCTTCGAGCGACTGGGCCAGCTCCAGGTTTTGCGGGCGGGGTAGGCCGTGCGTGATCACGGTCGACTCAAGCGCCACGACGGGCTGGCCGTTGAGGATGGCTCGGCTGACTTCCAACGAGAGTTTGAACATTCCGGGTAGTTTCATGGTTTCACCACTGGGGATTCTAAAGCACCTTTGCCTGGTTGCGTGGCTACGCCACGCGTTGGCCTTGCTACTCGGCTGCCGCCGAGTAACGCAAGCCCGCGCTGCGGTCGGAGAAGAAGCTATTGCGCAAAGCGGGGTGAGGGTGGCCTCGGACAGTTCGTAGGGGCGTAGCAGGATAGGCCCAGCCTGTCATTCCGAGCGCAGCGAGGAATCCGTACTGAGCTATTTTGTGCACCAACATATCTGTCGCGTATCAAATCAACCCTTAACGGATTCCTCCTCGGCCTCCGGCCTCGTTCGGAATGACAAGCAAGCGCGATGTAGGGGCGTAGCATGCTACGCCCCCTACGCGGCCTGGTGTGGAAATCTACCCAACTGGCGGGAATTCAACACTGACTCCGCAGGTGCGCCGCTTCACGTCCTCCCAATGACGGAGCGCACACAGTTACAATCCCATCATGCTCACCGTAGAAACCCACTGCCACACCGACGCCAGCGGCGATTGCCGCGTGCGGGTCGAAGACCTCATCAAAACTGCCCGCCATCGCGGCCTCGACCGCGTGGTCGTGACCGACCACAACACCATCAGCGGGGCGGTGCGCGCCAAGCAGCTCGACCCGGAGCTCATCATCGTGGGGCAGGAGATCATGACCGAACAGGGTGAGCTGCTGGCCTTCTTCGTGAGCGTGGAAGTGCCGCGGGACCTGCCGCCGATGGAGGCCATCCGCCTGCTGCGTGAGCAGGACGCCTACATCAGCGTCTCGCACCCGTTCGACCCGCGCCGCGGCTGGGACCTGCGCCAGCTGGAGGCCATCGCCCCGCATGTGGACGCGGTCGAGATCTTCAACGCCCGCAATATCCTGCCGGCCTACAACGAGGCCGCCGAGCGCTTCGCCGCCCGCTTTCAGCTGGGCGGCACGGCCGGCTCCGACGCCCACACCCTGATCGAGCTCGGGCGCGCCAGCATGCAACTGCCCGAGTTCACGGATGCCGCCAGCCTGCGGGCGGCCATGCCGCAGGCGCAGTACACCAAGCGCGCCAGCGGCCCGCTGATCCGCCTGGCCTCGCGCTACGCCGCGTTGGTGAACAAAGTGAGCAGGGGACGGTGAGCTGGGAACAGGGAACAGGGAACAGGGAACACGGGTAGTTACTGATTACTGCTCACTCATCACTGTTCACTGGCGCACCTAACTGCGATAAAATCACTCGCATTTACGCACACGGCTCGGTGGCGGAACTGGCAGACGCAGGGGACTTAAAATCCTCCGAGGGCAACCTCTTGTGGGTTCGATTCCCACCCGAGCTACTAAATTTACCCGTAAAAATCGCCCCTTTGACCTGCCTAAAGATGTTTGCCAGGCAAATCGGGTGCAACCGGGTGCAACCGCTAGCGCCCTTTAACAACTGCTTCCAGCAAGTCTGCGACTTGGTTTTGGATATTGGGTAGCAAGTGGCCGTAGAAATCCAGGGTGATGCTTGGCTTTGCGTGGCCTAAACGTTTCGAAGCTATCAACACATCCACGCCATTGTTAAGCATGAGTGACGCCGCCGTGTGCCGTAGGTCGTGGAAGCGGATTTTTGGCAGGCCAGCTTTTTTGAGAAGCTTGTGCAAGCCTCTGTAGGCTTCAGCGGGTTCTGTCGCCAGGCCATTCTTGGCCGGAAAGACATAGCCTAAATCTCGCCAATCATCACCTGCTTTCACTTGCCTTTCAGCGATTGCGGATGCATGCGCACTGAGAACCTGGCAGGTTTCTGTACCGATTTTGATCGCACGCACAGATGATTGGGTCTTGGGTTGCCTGGGTTGCAGGCCTTGGTCTGGTACACGTTTCAAGCTGTACTTGACTTGTAGAGACCCTTTTGCCAAATCCACTTCAGACCAACGTAACGCCAACAATTCGCCCTGGCGCATGCCGGTCACGATGGCCAGATAGTAAAGGGCGTAGCTTCCATCCGCTTCTAACTTGGCTGCTTGCAGTAAACGCCTTATCTGATTCTCGTTGAGGATTTGCATCTCTTTTGTTCTGGTCTTTGGCGGGCTGGCTGCGTTTGCCGGATTGTGAGTCATTACCCCCATCTTCTTTGCCGAATTCAGTGAAGCCCGAAGGATTGCATGGGTTTTCTGAACTGTGCGTTCGCCAATGCCCTTATCTAGCTGGCTGTTGTAAAGGCGCTGGATGAGAAGCGGCGTGAGCTCCCGAAGTTTTATTGAGCCAAGGACTGGTGAGATGTAGTCTTTGACCAGTTGGTTATAGCTACGCCAGGATTCGAAGGTGAGGCGGGTTTTTGCTGTTTTCAACCAGTCGGCCAGATATTCGTCAAGCGTTACCCGCGCTGCTTTTAGCGTTAGCCCGCGTTCTACCTGGCTCCCCATTTCCACCAGCCAGGCTTGTGCCTCTGCCCGTGTTTTGGCAGTGAAGCCTAGCCTGCCACCATTCACAGAGATTTGAGCTCGCCAGCTCCCGTTGGGTCTTTTGTGGATACTGCCTTCTTTGTTGCCGCGTTTTCTAGTCATTCCTGTTCTCCTTGTGTGGAGCCAGGAAAGACAAGGTTTTTCTGCGTCGCTTGTTAAGGTGCAGGTTGCATAGAATCATTGTAAATCAACCCGCCCATAATTTAGCGAACCAGTGAACGTGGAACTCCATTACTGTGAACCCTCCAGTCTTGAAAACTCCACCCCCCTACTAGTATCGGGGGGTGAACCCGAATTTCGGAGCGATGTTGATTTGGAGATAGTACGGCTGGGGGACCCCCTTCCCCGCCGCAGGGCGGGGCCCCTTCCCCCAGCCGCCGGGCTCAAAAGACCAGCAGCCCAAATGCCTAATGACCAAACCCGTTACGCTGCTGGGAAGCGCAGCGTGTCCGCCTCGCTCCTGCGATAGGAAAACCAAAAGCCCTATCGCATACCGCTCGCGGGTATCCGGATGGCAAGTTGAGTAGGTAGCCGAAACTATCTACTCTGATTGCCGACAACTATTCAGTTGTGTTTGGTCTGAATTGATTACGGGCTTCCGCCTGACCAACTAGGCTACCCGCTTAGGTCGTATCTTTTTCAGTACACGCCCGACCTATTCGACGTGCTTAGCCTAAAAAAACGGCACCTGTATAGAGTAGCACCTGGTTAAGTGAGAGTCAACGACTAGTTTGTGCGGCCAGCAAGGCAGCATAGACTAGTGTCTGAATGTTTAAGTAGGGATCTTTTTTTTTACAAACCGGGTAGACGATTCTCTCTGACATCCACCGATCCAAACCCTACAACCCCAAAATGAAAATCGTGTGTAAAAACATTGTAAATGCCAAGGCGGCGCATCTGTGCCATAGTAATTGCGTCTGTGTATGATATTGTTTGATCATGATAGCGTTGCAAGATACTAACTGCCTCTACATGGTCAGCCTGTTGCAATTCAACCTCCCTGTATCCGTCTCTTGGAAATCTCTCCAAAAATGAGGTGGCAACCAAAATACCTCGATCAAATAGAAGTCTTCTGTGTACTTCAGCTATAACTAACCTATTATAGAAGATGGGTATCCTTTCGCTCTCTAACATAGAAAGCGTCGCTAAAATATTTGCGTCTAGCTCATTAATTTGCGCATACAAACTAATGAGCGGGCCTGAATCTAGCATCAGTGCCCGCTCATAAAAACTTCTAGACGCCCCCAGCATGAATCACTTATATACGAGGGGCCTCCTCCCAATTATTCGAGGGGAGGCACTTCGTCCTTCAAAAGAGCCAATTCGCCTGCGACCACTACATATTGAGACTGGCGCAAACCTGCCTGAATCTCAGGCGCAGGCATCGCCACAGCTCTAGTTACCATTGTCTGGATTACGGGCGAAAAATCAATTCGAGCGTTTGTCTCTCCAAACTCTTCTGAAACATAAAGAGGAACGTTCGCAGTGCTTGATCTTAGATTTTCAAATATGTTATCCATATCAAACTCCATCAACATTTTCACTCCATCCAATGGCCTGAAGGTCAACGTTAATGTTGACAGGTAACCCCGGTATCAAAGGTAACCCCTGCCCAGGTTGCAAGTTTACCTGCATTCCTGGGGGAAAGACTGAATGTTGGGTGAGTATCATGTCTGCAGAATATAGAAAAGAAGACTCCGAGGTTTCAATTATAGCTCCGTTAGTTTTAAGGCTCATTCTCTGATTTGCCCCAATAATCTTCTGTAGAACAAATGTCTCTTCGAGGCTGAATAGAGAAACATACTCCTGGTACAAAGCAGAGACCAAGTCTCTCTCTTCACCTTCAAGAAATTTCACTGTCTCGCTTCCGAAAAGACTTTGTGCTTCTTTGCGATTCAGAATATCACTATGGGAATAGCGACCTTCAGTTAGGGAGTTCACAATCAGCTGCTTTTTTTCCTCTTCATTGCTAATCTGAGGATTAAGTCCCAACAACCTTGAGGCAAGTTCCCTTATTTGGGTATGTGAGCGGTTAACGTTTCCCAATGCTAGGGGATGTACTTCTCTAGCTAAAAGCTCAAATGCCTTCTCTATATTGACAGGGGTTGCCTCTTCTTGCCCATTCCGAGCCTTACCCTTCCCGCGACTATTGTTTTGTTTTGTGGGATCTTTTGCAAGGTCAAAAAAAGCTGTAACTTCCTCCACACTAATTGCCTTCCTCTGTCCCTGCTGCCCTTGAGCGCCTTCCTGAAGCGGATTGAACTGGTTACCGGTAGTTGGATCAACTGGGCTCAATTCGCTGGCCTCACACATGAAAATTTCGTCTGCGCCGAGGCATACTAAGGTGCCGGCACTATGTGCCTTATACGGTACTATTGCAGAAAAGTGATCTGAGTATTCGCGGAAGATACTAACAAGGGGCCAAACAGAATCTGTTTGGCCTCCCGTTGTGTACAAAAATAAATCAAGGCGCGGCTTTTTCCCAAGGCTAGCCAACGCCCTATTAAAAAAGGGTTGAGCCTCGGTAGCCAGTCTCGCAGTGGTTGCGGGCACCTCAAAACCCGCAGATCTCCTATCAGAAGTTATATGAACAACTATTGAACTGCCTCTAAGTTGCTCTAACCTATTCAGAATAGCTCGTCTTTCGACCAATGGCATTTTCGTCACCTACCCATTACAAGAAAAAAGGTCAATTTAGCTTACCCATGTATGGAAAATTATACTGCGAAGAGGGAACCCTAAGAAAAAAGACGCACCGGCTTTCTGGTGCGCCTTTTTTGCTTTCCCTTCCTGAACAGGCCCTTGTCTTTCCTGGCTGATGCGTGGTGCAACCGGGTGCAACCTCGATAGACAGAGTAGAAACTATCGTGCCTATTTGAACGGATTTACTCGTATTTTTGGGTCAAGCAGAGCTTTCCCTCTTGCATTAGCCTCCTTGGTGTAAACTTAAAATCCTCCGAGGGCAACCTCTTGTGGGTTCGATTCCCACCCGAGCTACTGATAGGGAGAGAGTGTGGAAACAATACTGATTAGTATTATCACTAGTTTGTTGACAACAATGCTCGCAATAGTGTTCTATACACAGCGCAAGGCAGATGAAAAGAGACAAGAACTGCTCGAATTAAAAATTGAGCATTTAAGAGAATTGCTTGCTTCGGTTCTGCCTTTTGCTTTGCAGGGGTTAGCTTCTGATTGGCAAGAAGTGTCTGATGTGGAAAAGGACCAAGCTGGCCAATTACGCTATAAGTATAAGGGCGTGGTCAAGAAGACACAAGATTTGTTTGAATACAAGAGCGATGAAGATGTTTGTATTTCTCTGGAGATTCTCTATGGGTTCCTTGATTCATCAGGGATGATGGAATTTTCTTCTGTAAAGAGTTGGGAGAAACAAGGCAGACCGCTGGTTACTGATCCGACATTGAGTGCCATATACTTCCTCGGTTATCAGACAACTAAAACTTTTGTCCCAAGGGCTGAAGAAATTTTGAGGCAGAAGCTTAAAGTTCTTGAAATTCAAGCAGGATACAAGGGTAAGGAATAATTGATTAGCGGCAGATTTTTTCAATTTTTGAACTGTCCAAGCTGCTTCATACTCAGCAGGTATGGAAGACTCAATCCCTGCTATAATCCCAGCATGTTCCAACCCATCGTTGTGGACAACAATAATCTGGACAATAACCCCCAACGGGCGGGAGGCCCCTGCCTGGCGGTTCGTTAGGTCCGCCTGGTTGGCTCTCGCCCGGTGCACTCGCACCGGGCGTTTTTGTTTGGATAGACTTGCGGAATAATTAGGAGCACTATGTTCAAGACCCATACCTGTGGTGAACTGCGCGCCGAGCACAGCGGACAAACCGTCACGCTGGCCGGCTGGGTGCACCGCCGCCGTGACCACGGCGGGCTTACCTTCATTGATCTGCGTGACCGCTTTGGCCTGGTCCAGATCGTCACCGACCCGGAGAAGGCGCCCGAGGCCCACGCCGCCTTCGAACCTGTGCGCAGCGAGTGGGTGCTGCAGGTCACCGGCGTGGTGCGCGCCCGCCCCGAGGGTATGCAGAATCCTGAGCTGGCCACCGGCCAGATCGAGGTGGCCGTGACCGACCTCAAGGTGCTCAACCAGGCCAAGCCGGTGCCCTTTGCCATCAACAAAGACGAAGAGGTGGACGAGAACGCCCGCCTCAAATATCGCTACCTCGACCTGCGCCGTGAGCGCATGCAGCGCAACATCATCCTGCGCCACAAGATCGTCAAGTTCATCCGTGATTACATGGACAAGCAAGGCTTCCTCGAGATTGAGACGCCGATCCTGTTCAAGACCACGCCGGAGGGGGCGCGCGACTACCTGGTGCCCTCGCGCGTCCACGCCGGCGAGTTCTACGCGCTGCCGCAGTCGCCGCAGCAGCTCAAGCAGCTGCTCATGGTGGCCGGCATGGAGCGCTACTTCCAGATCGCCCGCTGCTTCCGCGATGAAGATCTGCGCGGCGACCGCCAACCGGAGTTCACCCAGCTCGACATCGAGATGTCGTTCGTGCAGCGTGAAGACGTGATGGATCTGATGGAGCGCATGTACACCGCCATGATCAAAGAGTTGCTGCCGAGCAAGCGTCTGCTCTCCGAGCCCTGGCCGCGCCTGCACTATAAAGAAGCCATGGCGCGCTTCGGCAAAGACAACCCAGACATGCGCTATGGCATGGAGCTGCAAGACCTGACCGAGTGGGCCGCGGGCAGCGGCTTCAAAGTCTTTGAAGACGCCGTGGCTGCGGGCGGCCATGTGCGCGGCATCAACGCCAAGGGCATGGGCGGCGCCAGCCGCAAAGAGATCGACGCGCTGACCGACTACGTCAAGCAGTTCAACGCCAAAGGCCTGGCCTGGCTGGCCGTCGCCAGCGAGGGCGAGGATCGCTCCTCGTTCATCAAGTTCCTCAGCCCCGAGGGGCTGGCCGCGCTCAAGGGCGCCATGAGCGCCGAGCCCGGCGATCTGCTGCTCTTCGTGGCCGACCAGCCGGCCGTGGTGTTCGACACCCTCGGCCGCCTGCGCGTGCACCTGGCCGAGCAGCTCAAGCTGGCCGACCCGGACCTGCTGGCGTTCTGCTGGGTCATCGATTTCCCCTTCGCCTTCTGGAACGAGGAGGAGCAGCGCTGGGACCCCAGCCAGCATCTGTTCACCTCGCCCATGCCGGAGGATATTGACCTGATCGAGAAAGACCCGGCCAACATGCGCGGCACCCAGTACGACATGGTGCTCAACAACACCGAAGTGGCGGGCGGCTCGATCCGTATTCACGACCGCACGCTGCAATCGCGCATCTTCAAGCTCATCGGCTTGAGCGAGGACGTGGCGCAGGAGCGCTTCGGCCACATGCTGGAAGCCTTCGAGTACGGCGCACCGCCGCACGGCGGCATCGCCTCCGGCATTGACCGCCTGGCCATGATCCTGGCCGACGAAGACAGCATCCGCGAAGTCATCGCTTTCCCCAAGAACCAGGCCGCCCGCGATGTGATGGCCGATGCGCCATCGCCCACCGAGGAGCGCCAGCTCAAAGAGCTGCACATCAAGGTTGATGTGCCTAAGAAAGCCGAGTAAACAAAAGGCCGAGCATACGCTCGGCCTTTTTGTCGCCCATGTGTCATTCTGACCGGGTTTGAACATCTATACCAGAATCGCCGAAGCCCGACCAGGGAAGAATCCTTGCTGGCGTATCTTCTTTGCATCACGGGGAGTTGCGTACACATACGGAGGCTTAGATTAATGTCGCCCCTGTAAGGTTAGAGAATCGCCACTCTTTGAGCCTGGCATGCTATAAAGAATCAACCCGCTGTGCTGCCCAATAGAACGGGCTTGCAGCCTCGAGCTTTAGAACCAACACAAGTAGATTGGGCTCGACTTCCAGAACAGTTGCAACAAACCGTGTGTTCCCCCACGGGCTTTCGGAGCGAGACCAGCTTGACCCTATGGGTTCTTACTCCCGCTGCACGCCCAAGCTTTACGGGCAACACAGCGGGTTTTTCTTTGAATGTCATTCCGAGCGGGTACTAAAGTCATCACCAGATCGCCGAACCCGCATCAGCGAGTAATCCTTATTGAGTTATCTTCTATGCTGAGCAAACTAAAAAAACCAGTTGTAGCCGCACTGAAGTTCACTCCCCGCTGCGCCGCTCCGGCACCAGGTAGATCAGCGGCAAGCTCAACACCGTCACCGCGTATTTCACCAGCAAGTTCACCACAAAGATGCCCCATACCGTAGCCCACGGCAGCACGCCGCCAAAGGCGCCCACGGCGAAGATGATGTTGTCCACTGGTACGCTCAGGCTGTTGCTCACCAGCACCCGCGCCCACTGGTAGCGGCGCGTGATGCGCGTCACGAACAGATGGTATAGCTCCGTATCCAGCAACTCGCTCACCACCTCGGCCGCGATGGAGGCCAGCGTGATGCGCCACACCGGCGCCAGCACCGCGGCGAACTCGGCGCCCAGCCCCCAGCTGGCATCGCTGGGGAACGCCGCCGTCCACACCAGGTAGGCTGCCATCAGCAGGTTGATGGCGCCGGCCGCCACAACCAGCGTGCGGGCTACCTGGCGGCCGAGCAGCTTGTGCACCAGGTCGCGCAAGGTGAAGGTGATCGGGTAGATGAAGGTGCCCATGTCCACCGCCAGGCTGCCCAGCGCCGGCAGGGTCAGCACGCCGATCTTGACGCTGGCCACGTCCGCCAGCATCTGGGCGGCGATATAGGCCGAGATCACCAGAACGGCGGCGCGGGGGATGGAGGAGGGGGTTGCTGTCGCTTTTTTCGTCATCGTTCTCCTGACAGTGATGAGTGAACAGTGAGAAGTGAGCAGGTTGTACGTATTCGGCTTATTGCCACCAATCTCAGATCTCCGATCTCGGTTTCCTGATTACTGCTTACTCCTCACTGCTCACCTTGCCTTCGCATTAAAAATAAACGAGAACGCGCAGTTCTCGCCGCAGTTTTGATAAGCCGGGTGCGCTGCTACCGGCGCAGCCAATCGGCTGCACGAAACATTATAATCTCAGCCTCGTTGTCCTTCATATGAATACGCCTACACCTCTCTCACAGCAGTCTTGTGTTCCTTGCCGCGGGGATGAGCCCACCCTGACCGGGCCGGAGATCGAGGCCAAGCTGCCCATGGTGCCCGAGTGGCAAGTCGCCACCGTGGGCAACGTGCCGCGGCTGCGCCGCACCTTCCGCTTCGATGATTTCGTCTCGGCCCTGGCCTTCACGCAGCAGGTCGGCGAGCTGGCCGAAGCGCAGGGCCACCATCCCGTGCTGCGCACGGAATGGGGCCGGGTGCGCGTGGACTGGTGGACCCACAAGATCAACGGGCTGCACAACAATGATTTTGTGATGGCCGCCAAGACAGACGAGTTGTTCGGCAGCTAATGCTCCAGCCGCGGCTCGCCAGCCTTCTATTCATCTGCATTGCGCTGGTGCTGGCCGCCTGCCAGCCGCTGCCCGCCGTCTCGATCACGCCGCCACCGCGCCTGCCCACCTATACCCCGTTCGCCTTCTCCAGCTTGTATGGGCAGCTGGTGCCCACCTACACGCCCACCGCCCAGTTCACGCCTACGCCCACCTTGCCGCCGGCGTTGAGCGGTGAGAGCATCCCCATCCACTTGTTCTGCATGCAAAGCGGCTCGCTGGGCGATCTGGCCGCGGCCCGCGCCGCCGCCTTCGAGGCGGCGGTGGCGGCCCACAACGCGGCCGGTGGCATCCAGGGCGCCCAGATGGCGCTGCACGTCACCGACCTCGGAGCGGCCGATGACCCCGCCGAGCTGGCCGAGGATGCCTTGGCCGCCTCGGGCGCGTCGCTGGCGGTGCTGTGCGATGTGGCCAGCGAAGCCGCCCTGGCCGAGCTGCTCGGCCGGCGGCGCATCCCCGCCATCACGCTCGGCGCGTTCGCTCAGCGGCGCGGCAGCCTGTACGGCATCGAGCCCCCGCCGTACGAAGCGCTGGCCTATCTGCTACAGACTCTGCGCGGTAGATGGGGCGAGTACAAGCCCACCAGCGCCGGCAACGCCCTGCGCCTGGCCGTCTTCAGTTGGCCGGAGGCGCTGGCAGGCGCGGCGGTGACCGACGATCTGACCGAATACGCCGAGGGGCAGGGCGTGCAGCTGGTGCTCCAAACCGAATACGAGCCGCGTCTCGATCTCAATGTCTACGACTCGCTCTTCGCCCTGCGGGATGAGCACGCCAATATCATCTATGTGAATGCCGATTCGTATGGGCTGGCCTATGTGCTCAACGGGCTGTCTCACCTGGGCCTACGCAGCCGCTTCGTGGTCGCCGCGCCGGCGGCCGCCTACGAGCCGGTGCTGTACACCTACCTGGCCGATGATACGTTTGCCGAAGGCCTGTACCTGGTCTCGGCCTGGGACTATACGCCCCAAAACTGGGAGCAGCGGCACATGCAAGCCGCCCTGGCCCTGGCGGAGGATACGCTGGCCCGCGCCCTGCAAGCCGGCGGCGGCCCGGCCGCCCTGACGCCGGCTGCCGTGGCGCAGGCCCTGCAGGCCGCGCCCTTCGGCCCGCTGGATTTTGCGGGCGGGGCGCGCTGGCCTGCCCAGCTGGCGCTGTGGCAGGTGGGCGCCGCGCCCGGCCAGCTGACCCGCATGGCGGAGCCGGCCGCACTGCCAGAGCTGCCCTAGCCACACTTCTTAACCACAAAGCCACAAAGGACACAAAGTTTCTTAAATGATTTCTTTGTGCTCTTTGTGCTCTTTGTGCCTTTGTGGTTAGCGCTTTTTCTTACAGATGCTTCAGTACTTCCTTCAACGTTGCATCCTTTTTGACATTCACCCCCAGGGCCACATCCTCTGCGCCCAGATAGTTTGCAAAGGCGCGCACGCACTCGGCCAGCGCCGCCACGGCGGCCTCGTCCTTGCGCGGCGCGCCGGGCTGCCACCACCAGCCCTTGATGAGGAAGGTCTTGCTGTCTCGCAAGAAGCCCGGGTCCAGCCGGGCGATCAACTCATCGCCATACAGCACCGGCAGCACATAGTAGCCGTACTGGCGCTTCGGCTCGGGCACATACACTTCCCAGCGATAGTAAAAGTCAAACACCTGCTCGATCAGCGTGCGATCCCATAGGAAATTATCCAGCGGGGCGATGAAGGCGGCCTGCGCCTTGCCGCGGCGGGCTGGCGCCTGCAGGGCCGCCAGCTGCGCCCGCGGCACGTAGAACTCCTGCTTGGGCAGGCCCTCCACGGCTACGCGGGCGATCTCCTCGCGTCCCAGCAGGCGTGCGAACGCAGGCAGCAGCGAGCCCTTGCGGTTCACGCCGACCCAGTGGTCGTTGCCGACCGGGCGCGCCATCCCCAGGCTTTGGATGCGGCGCAGCACATGCCACTCGCGGTACGCCTCGATGTCGCCGTGGGGGTCGGCCTTGGTGACCAGCTTCTTGTCCAGCGTGCGATGGGTGTACTCGAAGTAGCGCCGCGTGCCGACGCGATGGTGCACCACCAGCTCGCCGGAGTAAAAGAGAATGTCGAGCGCGATGCGAGCCGCCCGTGCCGAGTTGGCCAGCCACCAGTCCATCTTGGTGTCGTCCTCCAACTCCAGCGAGGAGAGCGGGCCGCGGGTCTTGACCTCGTTGCGTACCCAATCCAGCAGCTTGGTGGCTTTCTGCGTGCTGCTGGCTTTTTTGTAACGATCGCCCATGCGGGTGCGGTAGCCGCTGAAGAAGGGCCAGTCCTCGGTCGGGTAGATCGACATCACCTTGTCGAAGCCATCCACCAGGCTGCGGTCGGTGTAGAGCAGCTCGTCGAGCATGCGCGGTTTGTAGTTGCGCACGCGGGATTGCAGCACCAGGTGCGGGTTGTGGCCGACGACATTGATCGGGTCGTATTGGATGCAGTTCACCTGACGCACGTACTCCAGCGCGCCGGCCTTGCCGGCCAGCTTGCGCGGCGGGGCCAGGCGGTGATAGGCCACCAGGTAGCGGCGCGCCTGCGCCTTGCTGACCGTCACTTCGGGAGTCAGGGTCTGTTTCGCCATCACAACCATCCTTCGAGCTGCGCCCGCACCGCCTGGGCGATCAGCTCGTGCCCGGCCGGGGTGGGGTGCAGCCCGTCCGCGGTGAGCTGGGCCGCGCCGCCCGCCTGCTCGAAGGCGGGCATCAGCGCCACGTAGCCATAGCCGTGCTGGGCCGCAAAGCGGCGCAGCGCGGCATCGTAATCGTTGGCGGCGATCTGGGTGTAGTGCAAGTCCTCGGCGATCGGCAGGGTGCGCGGCTCGTCCAGCGGGGTCAGACCAACGACGAGAACCCGAGCGGCGTTGCCGGCCAGGCGGCGGGCGAACTCTGCCAGCCCGCGCTCGAAGTCCTCCAGGGTGACCTCATAGCGCCCGGCCGTGTAGCGGCGCGAATCGTTGATGCCGACCGCCAGCACCAGGATGTCCGGCTTGTAGATCAGGGCATCCTGCTCCAGCCGGTCCAGGATCAGGTAGATCGTGTCGCCGCCCACGCCGGCGTGCACGGCCTCCCAGTCGTCGGGCAGCCTGGCTGCCAGACGACGCGTCCAGCCGCCGCGTTCGTGGTCGGCCGCGCCTTCAGTGATGGAGTCTCCGATGAATATGATGGTTGGCATGGGATACGGACTGAGGCGATATTATAGTTAGCAACGAGTGATCTGTGAGCAGTAAGCAGGAAACCCTGCTCACTCTTCACTGTTCACTATTTCAGGAGTTGCCATGACCAAAACCCCCCTTCCACGCGTCCTCGCCATCAGTAATGACCTGTTCTTCATGCCCCAGGTGGAAGCCGCCGCCAAGGCGGCTGGCTACAGGTTCGAGTGGCTGGATGCCGCGTTGACCGAAGACGAGTTCGTCGCCCGCCTGGCTGCCGTACCCACCGCGCTGGTCGTGCTTGACCTCAGCACGCGGCTGCCCTGGCAGCAGTGGCTGCCCGCCGCCAAGGCGCAGGCGGCCACGGCGGGCGTGGCCTGGCTGGCCTTCGGCCCGCATACGGAGGCCAAGCTGCTGGCCGCTGCCCGCAAGGCGGGCGCGGCTAAGGTTGTGGCCCGCTCGCAGTTTGCGCAGGCGCTGCCGGAAATGCTGGCTGGGATCCAGGCGTAACCACAAAGACACAAAGAACACAAAGTTCTATGACTCCTCTTTGTGCCCTTTGTGTCTTTGTGGTGAGGTTTAGTTACACAAAAAAAGAGGCGGCCCATCAGGGCCGCCTCTTTTTTGTGCCGCGTAAAAAACTACGGAGCGATCTGGCGCAGCTGCTCCATCAACAGTGAGCCGCCGCCGGCCGCCAGGCCGACCGCCGCCAGCACCAGGCCGCCGATGAAGCCGGTGACGAAGAAGCTGGCGATCCAGCCCACAATGACGGTGATGGCCGTCTGGCCGGTGTCCAGGTCCAGCGCTTCCTGCGCGGCAATGAACCACGAGACCAGGCCAAGGATGGCCGCAATGCAGGCGATCGGGGCGGTGATGCAGCCCAGCAGGGGCACAACCGCGCCCACCACGCCCAGCACACCCGCCAGACCCCAGATCTGGGCCAGGCCCAGGGTGCGCACCATTTCATCGAAGCTGACATCGGCCTTGAAGAGCGCCTTGCCCAGCCACGAGATGATGAAGGCGCCCAGCGCAAAACCCGCCACGCTGACCGCTGCGCCAACCACGCCACCTAGGATCCAGCTGGTTACATCCAACTGGCCGCCCTCGGTGTAGGCGAAGGTGGCCGCCGAGCCCAACTGGCTCAGCAGACCTACAACAGCAACAATGCCCCATGCAGTCGAAGTGAAGGTCGTGTCCTTCTCCACATCTGCATAGACTTGGCGCTTGAAAGTCAGCGCGCCGATGATACGTTCCATCAACATATGCTTCCTCCTGTTTGGAATAATGAATTCACAAGGGTTAACACGCTTTTGGCGAATTCGTTACCGCAGATCGTGCAGGCTGGGCACGCCCGCCAGGCCGCGGGCGGCCTGCAGGGCGTTCAGCACCGCCTGCACCACCGCCTCGGCCGCGAACGCGCCCACAATGCTGACGTCAGCCTTCTTGCGCCCGCTGCTGAGGGCAAAGATGGTGTCGCCGTCCAGCATGGTGTTGGCGGGGCGCAGGCAGCGCGCCAGCCCGTTGCTGGCCATGGCCGCCACTTTCGTCGCACCTTCCTTGTCCAGCTGGGCGTTGGTGGCCACCACGCCGATGACCGTGTTGCTGCCCTGGGCCAGGCCCATCACACTGCGCCCGGCCGCCGTGCGCATCAACTGCAGGCTGTCGGCGAACATCCCCTTGCCGATCTTGACCGGACCCTTCTTCATCGAACGCACGCCCGCCACGATCTCGCCGCTGTTCGGGTCGATCACATCGCCAAAGGTGTTGACCGCGATCAGCGCACCCACCTTGACCCCGCCGCCGGCATCCACCAAGGCGTTGCCGATGCCGCCTTTAACGGCCTGGCCCATGCCCAACAGCTTGCCCACCGTGGCGCCCATACCGGCCCCGGCGTTGCCCTGGGCCGGCTCGTCGGCGCCGGCGTTCTGGCAAGCCTGGTAGCCCATCTCGGCGTCCGGGCGGCGCTTGGCCGAGCCGATGCCGAGATCGAACAGGATCGCCGCCGGCACGATGGGTACGCGTGCCACGCCCACGTTGAGGCCCACCTTGCGCTCCTCGAGGTAGCGCATGGCGCCGCCCGCCGCGTCCAGGCCGAAGGCCGAGCCGCCCGCCAGCATGACCGCGTGGACTTTGCTCACCAGGTGAGCGGGCTGCAGCGCATCGGTCTCACGCGTGCCCGGCGCGCCGCCGCGCTGGTCTACGCCGGCCACCGCGCCCTTCTCGGTCAGGATGACGGTGCAGCCGGTGGCAGCATCCTCGTCGTGCGCATGGCCGACCCGAATGCCGGGGATGGCGGTGATGGAATTGTTGGTCATAGGGGTCTCCTATGAGGGAGTGTATCAGAGGAGTGGTGAGTAGGTCAGCGGTCAGCTATCAGCGGTCAGCGATAAGCCATACCCATGACTGTCTTTGCGAGCGAGTGAAACGAGCGAAGCAATCCCCAAGCCCGTTTTGCGATCATGGCTTGGAGATTGCTTTGCTCAGGCTCCTGCATACTTTACGGAGTTGGTATTGAATTCCGACCAGCTGACGGAAACCCATACCGGCCGCGTAGGGGCGGGTTACGCTGCATAGCAGCGTATAGACCCACCCCTACTGAGTCAGTGTTGGAATCTTCCCGGTTGGGATGGAAGTCTGTCTTTGCGAGGCGCTGCGCAGCAGCGCACGAAGCAATCCCCAAGCTAGAGCGCGGCGGCCTTGGCGCGCAGCACCGCCTGCTGGCGTTGGTTGGTCGCCAGGTCGGCGGCGGCGGTCAGCTCGGCGCGGGCCTCGTCGGTGCGGCCGAGCCGGGCCAGCAGTTCGCCGCGCACGCTCGGCAGCAGGTACGACCCGCGCAGCTGTCCCTCCGCCGCCAGCCGCTCGACGATCGGCAGCGCGTCCGCCGGGCCGCTCGCCATCGAGACCGCCACAGCGCGGTTCAGCTCGACGATGGGGCTGGGCGCCAGCCGGCCGAGCGCTTCGTACAGCAGCACGATCCGCTCCCAATCGGTCTCCTCAATGCTCGCCGCGATGGCGTGGCATTCGGCGATCGCCGCTTGCAGCGCATAGTTTCCGCGGCCGTGGCCTATGGTGTCCGCCCGCTTGAGCGCGGCGCGCCCGCGCTCGATCTGGGCACGATCCCAGCGCGTTCGATCCTGATCGCTGAGCAGGATCGGGGCGCCGTCCTGAGCTACCCGCGCCCCGAACCGGGATGCCTGGAACTCCATGAGCGCCACCAGGCCGTGAACCTCCGGCTCGCCCGGCAGCAGGCCGGCCAGCACGCGCCCCAGGCGCAGCGCCTCGTTGGCGATCTCGGTGCGCATCCAGCGATCACCAGAGGTGGCCGCGTAGCCCTCGGTGAAAACGAGGTAGACCACACCCAGCACCGCGCCCAGCCGCGCCGCCCACTCGCTCGGCTCAGGCGCCTCAAAGGGCACCTGCGCCGCGGCGAGCGTCTTCTTGGCGCGCACGATACGTTGCTGCACGGTGGCAACCGGCACCAGCAGTAGGCGGGCGATCTCTTCGGTGGTCAGGCCGGCGACGACCCGCAGGGTCAGGGCGACCTGCGCTTCGCGCGAGAGCACGGGGTGGCAGGTGGTGAACACCAGCCGCACGACGTCATCGTCGATCGGCTGCCATTCGTCTTCGCTGGTCTCTGACAGGTCATGGGCGATGGCGCGGTAGCGCTCGTCCAGACGTTCGCGCCGGCGCCAGGCATCGATCGCCTTGCGTTTGGCCACGGCCGTGAGCCACGCGCCCGCATTGCGCGGAACGCCTGACTGCGGCCACTGGGTCAGCGCATCCACCAGCGCCTCCTGGGCCAGGTCTTCGGCCAGGCCCAGGTCGCCGGTCATCTTGGCCAGCGTGGCGACGATGCGGGCGCTTTCGATGCGCCAGACGGCCTCGACCGTTCGCCGGATGTCGCTCACGATGTCACCGGTGACGGCCGCCTCAGCGGTCGTCGTGCTTGCGCGTTGTTGACTTCTTTACGTACTCGTTGTCGGCGTAGTCGGCGAAGGCTTCCTCAGCCGAAGGGATGCGGCGTACCTCGAGCTTGGAGCCTGGCCCCAGCGGAGCGCGGCTGGCCCACTCGATGGCTTCTTCCTTGCTCGAGACCTCGAGGATCCAGAATCCGTTGAACAACTCGTGCGTCTCGCCGTAGGGGCCGTCGGTCACGATCGGCTTCTCGCCGGCGAAATCGACCACGAAGCCCTCGCTCGCCGGGGCCAGGCCTTCTACGCTGGCGAGCACGCCCGCCTTGATGAGGGACTCGTTGTAGGCGCCCATGGCGTTGATGATCTCCTCGAAGTCAACCTGCTGGCTGGCTTCGTAGGCCTCCTGGGTGTCGCGCATGATGAGCATGTACTTCATGGTGGTTCTCCTTTCGTGCGAGGCCGCCCGTTGCGGCCTCCTACTATCACGTCGAACAGGATCGCCCAGAATCGACATCCATTTAGTCGGCCTCGTCCTCGCGTATCTCCTGCATGCGCCGCGACAGGTCTGGCACCTTGCGCCCATACTCCTGGCCCATCAACGGTGAGGTGATCAGGAAGTCGGCCGTGGCGCGGTTGGAGGCGGTGGGGATGTTGTGCAGCACCGCCAGGCGCAGCAGCGCCTTCACATCCGGGTCGTGCGGCTGCGGCTCCAGCGGGTCCCAGAAGAACACCAGCATATCGATCTCAGCCACGGCGATGGCGGCGCCCAGCTGCTGGTCGCCGCCCAGCGGGCCGCTCAGGAAGCGGCTCACCGGCAGCCCGGTGGCCTCGCTGATGCGCGTGCCCGTGCCGCCCGTGCCGTACAGCTCGTGGTTGGAGAGGGTGCCTTTGTTGTAGACCGCCCAGTCGATCAGGTCTTTCTTGCGCCCGTCGTGGGCCACCAGGGCAATGCGTTTTTGAGCAGGCAGTACATGGATTGGCATAGTTACCCCGCGTAAATAAGTTCGGTTTGCGGCGCGCCCAGGTACTCGCAGCCGGTCTCGGTCACCACAATGTCCTCTTCGATGCCGATGCAGCCGTGGCCGGCCACCATCAGGCTCGGCTCGATGGTGAATACCTGGCCCACCTCCAACGGCATGTTAGGCGTCTCGCCGTACTTCTCCCATAGCGGGCCGAGCAACGCCCCGCCGTCGTGCACGCTGCGGCCCATCTGGTGGCCGAGGGCATGCTTGAACTCGGTGAAGCCCGCCTCGGTCACGATCTTGCGGGCGGCCGTGTCGACCTCAAGCCCGGTCGCGCCGGGCTTGATCAGCGCCATCGCCGCCTCGATGGCGGCGCGGGCGGTGTCGAAGCCGTGCTGTACCTCGGCCGGCGCCTGGCTCTCGCCGGGGCGCAGCACGTACATCACGCGTTGGATGTCGGAGGTGTAGTCCTCCTGCAGCACGCCGAAGTCGAAGTGCACGATCTGCCCGGGCTCGACCCGGATCTCGGTCGGCGCGGCGTGGCCGATGGGGCTGTCCGGCCCGGCGTTGACGGCCGGGCAGAACTTCTGCTCCCAGGCAAAACCGAGGCCGCGCTTCAGCGTCTCGGCGTGCATGTGCGCGGCGATCTCGCGCTCGGTCTGGCCGGCTTTGACGAAGGGGTAGGTGGCGGCGTAAATATCGGCCGTGCTGGCGATGGCGGCGCGGATGCGGCGCTGCTCCTCGGCCGTCTTGCGGCCGCGCACGGCATTGATGACCGGCTCGGCCGAGATGATGCGCCCGGCGTACTCGCCCAGGTAATCACGCAGCAGTTCGCCCAGGCCGCTGCTCAGGCCATCCGCGAAGGGGTCATTGCGCGAGATGTTGACCGCGATCTGTTTCGGGTCCAGGCGCCTGATCGTGTCCTGCAGCGCCTGGCGCACGGAGAGGTCATAGCCCACGATGGTGTCGTAGGCGCCGGTGTTTTGGGCCGTATCCGCCTCCAGGTTGCCGAGGATGGCGATACGCTCGCCGCTGCGGGTCATGATCAGCGCGCTCTGCCAGGTCAGGTCGGTCCCGAAGATGATCGGCAGCATCGGGTCGCCGGCCGCGCGGGTCTCGCGCACGAAGGTCAGCCACATATCTACGCCCTTCTCCTGCAGGATGCTGACCGCTTGCTGCGTCTTTTCTTGTACGAGTGTCGCCATCTCTCTTCTCCTGCTCCCATTACCAACAATGCCTGTTTGAGTAGGGGTGGCTCTCAGAGCCACCCGCTATTGAGCCTATTGGACTTTCATGTGGGCCGGTCTGAGACCGGCCCCTACATAAATTTCCTGCCTTCTATGCGCTGGCGAGTTAAGTGCTGCGCAGCAGCACAACTCGCCAAACGCTTGGTAAAACGCCATGCTTCTGGCGTTTTACCAAGCGTAGGCCTCAGGCGCTTCACCACCCGGGCCGGGCCAGATCTCGTCGAGCTTCTTCATCGCCGCATCATCCAGCGTGAACGCCAGCGGCTCCAGCGCCGTCTCCAGCTGCTCCAGCGTGCGCGGGCCAATGATCGGCGCGGTCACCACGGGGTTGGCGAGCAGCCAGGCCATCGCTACCGTGGCAGGGCTGGCCCCCAGCTGCTTGCAGAACGCCTCGTACTCCGTGTGCTGCTGCTCGCGGCGCTTGACCTGCTCCTGATTGCGGTCATCCGTGCGGCGGCTGTCTTTCACCTTCTCGAACGCGCCGGCCAGTGTGCCCGCCGCCAGCGGGCTGTACGGGATCAGGCCCAGGCCGTACTCGCGGCAAGCGGGAATGACCTCCTGCTCGATGCGGCGGGCGGCCAGGTTGTACAGGCTCTGCTCGCACACCAGGCCCATGAAGTGGCGCGCCTTGGCCTCGGCCTGCGCCTGGGCGATGTGAAAGCCGGCAAAGTTGCTGCTGCCGACATAGATCACTTTGCCCTGCTGCACCAGCACTTCCATCGCCTGCCATATTTCTTCCCAGGGCGTGTTGCGGTCAATGTGGTGCATCTGGTACAGGTCAATGTAGTCGGTCTGCATGCGCTTCAGGCTGGCTTCGCAGGCCTGGCGAATGTGCAGGGCCGAGAGGCGCTTCTGGTTGGGCCAGTCGCCCATCTCGCCATAAACTTTCGTGGCGAGCACCACTTTCTCGCGGCGGCCGCCGCCCTGCGCGAACCAGCGCCCGAGGATGTTCTCGGTGATGCCTTCGCCCTTCTTCCAGCCGTACACGTTGGCCGTGTCGAAGAAGTTGATGCCAAGCTCCAATGCGCGGTCCATGATCGCGAAGCTGTCCGCTTCGGTCGTCTTCGGCCCGAAGTTCATCGTGCCCAGGCACAGGCGGCTGACCTGCAGCCCGGTTCGTCCAAGGGTTGTGTATTGCATGTCCATGTCTGCTCCGTTAGTTTTGCGCCGGCACCGCGGCCGGTTGGATGTGAGGTTTGTGCGCCAGGCTGCCGAGGTAGACCGCCTCGGTGGCCAGCGAGAGGGTCAGCGCCGCCACCGCGGTCGGGATGCTGGGCAGCTTGAGCGCCACGCCCAGCGCCAGCACGCCGGCCAGCACCGCCAGCTCCAGCGCCATGGCGTAGGCCTGCGGGCGCGTGTTGCGCCGCGCCGTCAGCAGCCCGCGCGCCAGGCACACGGCCGCCATCGCCATCGGCAGCAGCACGCCCAGGCGTGCGCCGCCCTCGGCGATCGCGGCCAGCTCGCCGCCCACGCCGATCAGGGTATGGAAGTAGAAGTCCGACAACGGCGTGAAGGCGATCAGCGCCAGCAGGATGCTGGCGGCCAGCCCCACGCTGTAGCTGAAGCGCCGCAGGGCGGGCTGGCTGCCCGGCTCCTCGTGATGGGCGATGACCACCTCGGGCAGCGCCATCTCGAGCGAACGGCTGATGAAGAACAGCCCGTTCAGCACCGGCCAGGCCGCCAGGGCCGTCTCCGGCTCCGGGCTGCGCGCCAGGGCCGCCGCGATCAGCGGCTGTGTGAATAGAAACAATAGATTGCTCGTAGCCAGCGGCCAGTGGAAATTGACCAGGGCGCGGTAGCTCAGCTCCGGCGCGCTGAGTTTGCTTTCGGCGCCGAAGTGGGTGCGCACCAGCGTCGCCGAGGCGATATGGGCGTAGATCGCCTCGGCGATCACGCCCAGGCTCAGCGCCAGCGTGCCCAGCGCCACGCCGCTGGCCTCGGTGAACACCGCCAACAGCGTGGCCGTGCCGGCCGAGGCCAGCAGGCGCACCACAGTACCCTTGCCCACCGAGGCGCTCTGCCCGAAGCGAATAAGGATCCCCTGGCGGAAGCGCCGCCAGGCGATGGCCGCGCTCCACAACAGCATGAGCTGCAGGCCCAGCTTGACGGGCGCCAGCAGGCTGGCCGGCACGCCCATCCAATCCCGCACCACCAGCTCGAACAGCGGCGACCAGCCCAGCAGCGCCTGCAGCACGGTCGTGCCCACCATCAGCTGCACTGTAAAACGGCGCAGCATGGCGTAGTTCTGCGGGCCGCGTGCCAGCGCCGTGCTGGTGGCCAGCAGCGAGATGACCGGGCTCTCGATCGTGATGCTGAGCGAAGCGGCCAGCCCGAAGGCGGCGATCATCAGCGTGCTTTCTGGCAGCCGCGCCAGGGCCGCATTCACATACGGCATCTCCAGCGCCATCAGCAGCCAGCTGGCCGCCAGCGGCAGCCAGGTTAGCAGTATTCGTTTTTGAGTCAGGGGTGGGGTGGTGCTCTGCGCGTGCATATGCGGCTGAGTTTACCAAACAGCGGTCAGCTGTCAGCAATCAGCTTTCAGCAGTCAGCCCTCACCCCGTTGATTTTTATTCAATCGCAGTAGCGGTCTCCCCTCTCCCTTAGGGAGAGGGGTAGGGGTGAGGGTTTGTATCCCTCCATTCGCAAACCATCATCAGTAGGGGCGGGGTTACCCTGCCCCTACATTGGGATGCGCGATTTTGGGGCGGGTTAGAAACCCGCCCCTACGAAACTCGTCCTTAGGTGTCCCGCGTTCCTCGATCTCTCGTATGAATGCAATGTCACGCTAAATTGCGACGCGGGACCCCAAGGAGACTCCCTGGGTTGCAAGACCGAGACTGAACGCATTGCGGAGGGGGCCAGGGGGAACCAACTTTGGTTCCCCCTGCGGGGTCACAGGGGCGGAGCCCCTGAAAAAAAGAAAAAAAGCTAATAAAACCCCTGGATACAAAGAGCCAATGATTTCTGCGCACCTGTTTTAGCAGGAGCAGTATTACGACTAAAAGACCTGCGCTTTACAAGGCGCTGCCCAGAATAACAACCTTCGGGGAGTTGTCATTCCGGGCAGCTGCGAGCTAACGCTCGCGGGGAGAAGTGCACGTCGTTTCGCCGTGCTGGCCCTAGTATATAAAAACGACCCCGTTCGGGGTCGTTTTTTGGCTACTTCTTTTTCTTGGCCGCCTTCTTTGGCGCTGCCTTCTTGGCGGCCTTTTTGGGAGCCGCCTTCTTAGGCGCCGCCTTTTTGGGAGCGGCCTTCTTTGCCGCAGCCTTCTTAGCCGGTGCAGCCTTCTTCGCAGCCGTTTTCTTGGCCGGCGCGGCCTTCTTCACGGCCGGCTTAGATGCCGCCTTCTTGGCGGGTGCAGCCTTCTTGGCTGCCGGCTTGGCCGCTGGCTTCGCCTCCGCCTTGGCCGGCGCAGGCGCCGGGGTCACGGGCGCAGGCTTTGGCTCAACCTTCGGCTGAGCCGGCGCCGGGCTGCTGGCGGCCGGCACCGGGGCACTGGCCGGCGCGCCCGAAGGCGACCATTCAGGAGCAAAGCGCATCAACTGGTCACGCGGCACCACGTTCGTGCGGGCGCAGCGCGGGCAGTAGGCGTTGTAGTGCTTCCAGCCCTTGGCCTCGATCTGGTCAAGCGCCGCGTGGATCGTTTCCTGGTTCAGGGTGAAAGGGGTGTGGCAATGCGTGCAGCGTACAAGCATGGTTAACTCCTTTGTCGGTAAAACCAATTATACATCCCGCGCTTGTGGCGCAGGCTTTATGGTCGCCAGCAGGATGCCGAGCAGGATCAGCGCTGCGCCCACCAGTTTGATCGCGCTCGGCATTTCGCCCAGCAGCAGCACCGCCAGAATTGTGGAGCTGACCGGCTCGCCCAGCAGGGCGATCGATACATACGAGGCCGGCAAATGCGCCAGCGCCCAGTTGAAGCTGGAGTGGCCGATCAGTTGCGGCAGCACCGCCAACAGCAGCAGGTATACATAGATAACGGGCGAGAAGCCAAAGGCGTGCTGGCCGGAGAACGGCACCAGCGCCACCAGCACCAGCGCCGCGATCCCATACACCAGGAAAATATATGCGGTCAGCGAGAGCTGCGGCCGCAGGCCGCGCCCGATGAGGATATAGCCAGCCCCGCTCCACGCACCCACCAGCGCCAGAAAGTTGCCGTAGAACGCCTTGCCGGCCACGAATTCGCTCAGCGGCGGGCACTGTATGCTCCCGGCCGCCAGCGTGCAGCTGTCGCTCAGCGCCACCACCACGCCGCCCGCCAGAGCCACCAGCATGCCCAGCAGCACGCCGCGGCCCAGCTTCTCCTTCAGCACGATCGGCGCCAGCAGCGCCACCCACAGCGGGTTGGTGGTCACCAGCACCACCGAGCTGGCCACGCTGGTGTACTCCAGCGAAAGGATCCAGCTGGCGAAGTGCACCGCCAGCAGCACGCCGCTCAGCGCCGCCAGGGCCAGGCCCCGGCGGCTTAGCTGGCGCAGCTCACCCGTGTGGCGCGGCAGCGCCACCGGCACCAGGATGATCGCTGACAGCGCCATGCGGTAGGCGGCGATCACCAGCGAGCCGGCCTCCTGCTGCGCATAGCGGATCAACAGCGAGGATGACGCTACGGCAAAGATGCCCAGCAACAATATCAGATGCGGCGGAACTTTCGGTTGGGAGGGTGTGCTCACAGCGGAGGATTGTGCTTTTCTTGACAAAGGGCTTTTGCAACGCTTACAATCGCCTCGTTCATTGTAACTTAACCCACTTTTGGCCGTTTTCTCATGAAAGGAGCTCAAAATGGCTTTCACTCTTCCCAAACTGCCTTACGATTTCAATGCCCTGGAGCCGCACATTGACGCGCGCACCATGGAGATCCACCACGGCAAGCACCACCAGGCCTACGTCAATAACCTGAACGCTGCCATCGAGAAGCACCCCGAGCTGGCCGACAAGTCGCTCGAGGACCTGCTGAAGGACCTCAACGCCGTGCCCGAGGACATTCGCACCGCGGTCCGCAACAACGGCGGCGGCCACTTCAACCACAGCATGTTCTGGGAGATCATGTCCGCCAGCGGCGGCGGTGAGCCTAGCGGCGCGCTGGGCGATGCGATCAACAAGGCCTTCGGCGACTTTGCCACCTTCAAAGAGAAGTTCGCCGCGGCAGCCGCCGGCCAGTTCGGCTCCGGCTGGGCCTGGCTGGTCAAAGAGGGTGATGGCGTCGCCATCGTCGCTACCCCCAACCAGGACAACCCTATCTCCAACGGCAAGACCGCCATCCTGGGCGTAGACGTGTGGGAACATGCCTACTACCTCAACTACCAGAACCGCCGCCCGGATTATGTGGCCGCCTGGTGGAACGTGGTCAACTGGGACGAAGTCGCTAAGCGCTTTGCGGCTTAAGCGAGCTTTCTGAGCGCAACTTAAGCAACTGCTAAATCAGGGCTAGCAAAAATCGCAACCTGGGTGTAAAATCGCCTCAACGGAGATTAACTAAATGACCCACATCATTACCAGTTTGTGTTTGCGTGACGGTGGTTGCGTTGAAGTTTGCCCGGTGGAGTGCATTGTCCCCGGTATGCCGCAGGACCAGTACCCCTGGTACTACATCGACCCGGCCACCTGCATTGACTGTGGCGCCTGCATCCCTGAGTGCCCGTTCGAGGCCATCTTCACTGAAGATGAAGTGCCTGATGCCTACGACGCCAAGGCTGACCAGAAACAGGCCAAGCCCGCTGGCACGCCCGGCTATGCCGAGCACTTCGAAGGCAGCAATCACCACGGTCACGCGGTCGTGATCGACAGCGTGAAGACCCTGACCCCAGGTGAGACGGTCAACCTCCGTGATGACATTCAGGCCAACTACGACTACTTCGAGAAGGGTCCCGGTTACTGGGACGGTTGGCAGCAGCACGCCAAGTAAGCCTGAAGACCAACAAAACAAAAAGCCCGCCATTCGGCGGGCTTTTTTTTGTACACGCAGCCATTCGCGATCTAGGCGGAGCGCCCGTGGCTGGCGTTCAGCGCCGCGATGCGCTTTGCCAGCACGGCGGTCAGCTGGGCGCCGTCCACCCGCCAATGCCAATTGCCCAGCGGGGTGCCGGGGATGTTCATGCGCGCCTCGCTGCCCAGCTCCAGAAAATCCTGAATCGGCGCCACGGTCAGCGCCGCCCGCGAGCCCCATAGCATCTCCAGCATGGTCCAGGCCAGGCTCAGCTCGCCGGTCTTGATGTAGCTCAGGCACAGGGCGCGCTCGCTGGGCGGGGCGTGCTCGACCCAGCCCAGGAAAGTGTCATTGTCGTGCGTGCCGGAGTAGGCCACGCAGTTGATCGGGTAGTTGTGCGGCAGGAACGGGTGCTCCAACCCCATATCAAAGCCGAACTGGAAGACCTTCATCCCCGGCAGGTTGAACTGGTCACGCAGGGCGATCACCTCGGGTGCCGCCTCGCCGCCCAGGTCCTCGGCGATCAGCGGCAGGTGGCCCAGCTCACGCTCGACCGTGAAGAAGAAATCCTCGCCCGGGCCCAGCTCCCAGGTGCCGTTCATGGCCGTGTCTTCGCTGGCCGGGATGGCGTAGTAGGTGGCAAAGCCGCGGAAGTGGTCGAGGCGGATCACATCCGCCAGCGCCAGCGTGGCCCGCAGGCGGTTGAGCCACCAGGCGTAACCCTCGGCCTTGTGCAGGTCCCAGCGGTAGAGCGGGTTGCCCCACAGCTGGCCGGTGGTGCTGAAGATATCCGGCGGCACGCCGGCCACGCGCAGCGGTGCGCCGTGCGCATCCAGCTCGAACAGCTCGGGGTGGCACCACACATCCGCGCTGTCGTGGGCCACGTAGATCGGCAGATCGCCGATCACGCCCACGCCGCGCTCCGCCATGTAGGCGCGCAGCTTCGCCCACTGGCGGAACAGCAGGAATTGCTGGAAGGCAAAATAGCGCAGCATCGTTTCGTGGGTGCGGCGCGCCTCGGCCAGCGCCTCCGGCTGGCGGTCACGCAGCCCGGCCGGCCAGTGCGGCCAGGCTTGCTGGCCGTGCTGGCTCTTGAGCGTCATGAACAAGCTGTAATCGTCCAGCCAGGCGCCCTGCGCCTGGCAGAACTCGGTGAACTCGGCCCTCAGCGCCGGCATGCTGTTGAGGCGGGCGAAGGCCACCTGGTATAAGCCACGCTTCCATTGCGTCACCGCCGGAAAGTCCACCGTGTGGGTGGGGAAGGCCGGCGCGGTTTGCAGGTGGGCTGCATCCAGCAAGCCGTCCTCGGCCAGCAACTGCGGGCTGACCAGGTTGGGGTTGAGCGCGAACGAAGAATACGACTGATACGGCGACTCGCCGTAGCCGGTGGGGCCAAGCGGCAGGGTCTGCCACCAGCGCGTACCGCTTTGCACCAGGAAGTCGACCCAGGCGTAGGCCTGCGGCCCCAGATCGCCGATGCCAAAGCGGCCCGGCAGGCTGGTGACGTGCAGCAAGATACCCGAGCGGTGCTGAAAATCCATACTGCTGTGATTCTATCAAGGCTTGGTGAGTGAGCGTGCTCGAACGCAGCACAGTAAGGGCGGGTTTTAAACCTGCCCACAAACTTTGTGCATGAGAGCTCAGTACACATTTTTCAAAGTCAATGTCATCCTGAGCGGGTATCTCGATCCACACCAGCAGCGCTGCATAGCAGCGCACGACTCCAGCTCAGCGAAGGACCCATCGCTGACACATCTTCCAAAATGCGCTGGTTTCATCTTGCGCACCGGGTAGGGGCGGGGTTACCCCGCCCCTACATAAGCGATAGTGCAACGCATACCCCTCACCCGGTGATCTAGATCTACGATGACGTGCGCGCTCCCCTCTCCCTTTAGGGAGAGGGGTACTCCCGTAGGGCTAGGGGTGAGGGTCTGTCATTCCGAGCGAAGCGAGGAATCCTTTTAGGACAATCTAAGCACCCCACTTCCTTGATTTCCCCATCAAATCCCCTCCTCACCCCAGACTCCGCGATACAACATCTCCCATGCCTTCCCACACCTCATCCACTGTCAAGGCCCTTGAACTATTAACTATTAACGGGTCCGCACCCACCCCCTCCGCCAGCCATGATGATGATTAAAACTTTTGGGATTAAAATAAAGGCAGCCCGCATGGGCACTAGCCAACATTTCCAAAGGACAGCATGAGCCAAGACGTACGTATCGAAAAAGACTCCCTGGGCGAGGTCAAAGTACCCGCCGGAGCCCTGTATGGCGCCCAGACCCAGCGCGCCGTTGACAACTTCCCCATCTCCGGCCTCAAACCCTGGCGCGCCTTCGTCTGGTCCATGGCCGCCATCAAACGCGCCGCGGCCGATGTAAACGCCGGCCTCGGCCTGCTGGATGGCGACAAAGCCAACGCCATCGCCAAAGCCGCCGCCGAGGTGATGGAAGGCCAATGGGCTGACCAGTTCGTCGTCGATCCCTTCCAGGCCGGCGCCGGCACCAGCCACAACATGAACGTCAATGAGGTCCTCGCCAACCGCGCCACCCAGATCCTCGGCGGCCAGCTCGGCAACTACATCGCCAACCCCAACGACCATGTCAACATGGCCCAGTCCACCAATGACACCATCCCCACCGCCATCCGCCTGGGCGTGCTGTGGCGGCTGGATGAGCTGCTCGCCGCCGTAGACGGCTTGGCCGAAGCGCTCGAAGCCAAGGCCGCGGAGTTTGACGGCATCGTCAAGTCTGGCCGCACCCACCTGCAAGACGCCGTGCCGGTGCGCCTGGGGCAGGAGTTCGGCGCCTACGCCAAGGCCGTGCGCCGTGACGCCGAGCGCATCCGCCGCTCGGCCGAAGGCCTGCGCCGCCTGGGCATCGGCGGCACCGCCACCGGCACCGGCTTGAACGCCCATCCCAACTACCACGCCGAGATGGTGCGCCGCCTGGGCGAGATCACCGGCCTCGAGCTGCACACCTCCGACAACCTGTTCGAGAGCATGCAGAGCCTGGCCGATGCCGCCGATTTCTCGGCCGCCCTGCGCACCTATGCCCTCACCATGACCCGCATCGCCAACGACTTCCGTCTGCTGGCTTCCGGGCCTTCCACCGGCCTCGACGAAATTCGTCTGCCCGCCGTCCAGCCTGGCTCCAGCATCATGCCCGGCAAGGTCAACCCGGTATTGGCCGAGATGATGAACCAGGCCATGTACCACGTCATCGGCTGCGACACCACCGTGGCCCTGGCTGCCGCCGCCGGCCAGCTGGAGCTCAACGTGATGATGCCCATCATCGCCCACAACCTGTTCGAGATGATGCAGGTCATCATCGGCTCGGTCAACGCCTTCACGGAGCGCTGCGTCGTCGGCCTCACCGCCAACCAGGCCAAGGCCGAAGGCTGGCTGGGCCGCAACGCCATCATCGTCACCGCCCTCAACCCGCTCATCGGCTACCAGGCCGGCGCGGCGTTGGTGAAGGAAGCTGTGAAGGATGACCTCGCCATTACCGACCTCGCCGTGGAGAAAGCCAACGCCGGCCAGCTCATGCACGTCGAGGAAGAGCGCCCCGTCACTGCGGATGAGATCCGCCACGCCCTCAGTGATCTGCGCAAGCTCACCGACGGCGGCATCGTCAAATAAGCTCAATCAGCAAAAAAAGCGCCGGCATTCGCCGGCGCTTTTAGATGACATGCAGAAAGGGGGATGATGTTGAACGCCGAGCTACGGCATGCTGTAACCCACCAGCTCCACCGTGCTGGTGAAGGGCGAGCCATCTTCGAACGCCAGCGTCGACTCGTTGCGCACCATGCCCATGCCGCGCACCCACCACATGACCGTATTGCTCTCGATCACCAGCGGCACGGTGATGCCGCTCACATTGGCCGAGAAGTTGATCGTGTTGGTGCCCTCCACGCGCATGGCAGTGAAGCTACCCGAGGGGATGTTGACCGTCTCCTCGCCGATGGCGGTGTAGCTGTGCACAACCGTGCCGGTGGCTGTGCCTTCCATGCCGCCGCCCATGCTCATCGTGCCCTGCACTTCGTAAGTCTGCTCCCATGTGGCGCCCGGCACCAGCTCCTTGGGGAAGGACACGCCAGTCACGGACAGGGTTTCAAAGTTGCCGCTAAAGCCCGTTCCGCTCACGCTGGCTTCCGGGCCGTCGCTGTAGTTCAGGGCGCTCAGGCCTTCGGGCGTGCAGCGCCACTCCTGGGTGACCACCACGCTGTCGAAGTTGTGCGTGAAGGTGAAGCCATCCGCCCGCAGCTCGCTGACCATGGTGGTGTAGGTGTCAGAGCTATCGACATCCGGGCTGTCGGCATCCGAGTCATCGTCATCAGTATCCGAACTGTCGCCATCCGAACGACGGTAGGTCCAGGCCGCGCCTTGCGTCAGCGGCTGGTACTCATTGGCGCACAAGCCGCTGGCGCTGCCGCCGCCATTCGTACCGCCGGGGCCGCCGGTCTCGGCGGTTGCTACGGGTTCCAGTTCGCCTTCGGAGGTGGCGCTGGGCTCGCTACCGCCGCCGCAGGCCGCCAGCAGCAGGGCTGCCAGCGCCAGCAAAGCAAACAGCTTGATATCAAATTGCTTCATTCGTTCTCCTATTGTGCAAAGGGTATAGATGGATAACGACTCAGCCGCGAGAATAGCACGCCAAAGCGCATTCGACAATCACCAATTACCAGTTACCATTTCCGCATGCCGATCCGAATGTTGCCGCAGGAGCTGGCCTCCCAGATCGCCGCGGGCGAGGTCGTGGAGCGCCCAGCTTCGGTGGTCAAGGAGCTGATCGAGAACGCCCTGGATGCCGGCGCAAGCCGCATCCAGGTGCGCATTGAAGGCGCCGGCCAGCGCCTGATCGAAGTCAGCGATGATGGCCTGGGCATCCCCGTATCTGAGCTGCCGCTGGCGCTCGAGCGCCATGCCACCAGCAAGCTCAGCACGCCTGAGGACCTGGGGCATATCCACACCCTGGGCTTCCGCGGTGAAGCGCTGGCGGCGATCGCCTCGGTTTCGCGTTTCACGTTGACCTCGCGCCCGGCCGAGAGCGAGGCCGCCGCCCGGATCCAGGTGGATGCGGGTAAGCAGGCCGGCCTGGAGCAGGTCGGGGCGCCAGTAGGCACGCTGGCGCATGTCGAGGACCTATTCTTCAATCTGCCGGCGCGGCGCAAATTCCTGAAAGGTGATGTGACCGAGCGCCGCCACATCAGCCAACTGGTGGCGCGCTATGCGCTGGCCTATCCGCAAGTAGCCTTTGAGCTGCAGGTGGACGGCAAGCACACCTTGCAGACCAGCGGCAACCGTGACCGCCGCGAGATCCTGGCGGCGCTGTACGACGCCGGGATGGCGCGCCGCATGATCCCGGTCGAAGCGCCGGACGCCGAGATCGCCGTGACGGGCTTCATCAGCCCGCCGGAGCTGACGCGGGCCAACCGCGCCGAGCTGACCTTCTTTGTGAATGGGCGCTGGGTACAAGACAGCGCCCTGGCGGCCGCCGCCGTGCAGGCCTATCACGGCATGTTGATGGTGGGGCGCTATCCGCTGGTGGTGCTGTTCGTGGAGATGCCCAGCGAATTGGTGGATGTCAATGTGCATCCCACCAAGGCCGAGGTGCGCTTTGCGCAGCGTGACCGCGTGTTCACCACGGTGCAGCGCGCCGTGCGCCGCGCCCTGCTGGCGCACGCACCCGTGCCGCAGCTGGAGCCGCTGCAGCCCGGCCTGGCGTGGCGGCCGATGCCCGCCCCGCCCGAGCCGATGCCCGAACCCGAATCCGAACTCGCCGCCCCGCCAGAAGCCGAGGACGGCGAGCAGGCGGAGGCCGCCAGCCCGCAGCCGCGGCTGCCCGGCGTGCCGCTGCTGCGCCTGGTGGGGCAGGTAGGCGCAGCCTACCTGGTGGCCGAGGCGCCGGATGGCTTGTACCTGGTTGACCAGCACGCCGCGCACGAGCGCGTCCTGTTCGAGCGCTTTCGCAGCCAGCGCCAGCAGCTGGGTTCGCAGATCCTGCTGGAACCGGTGACGGTGCAGCTGCCCGCCGCGCAGGCTGAGCTGCTGGAGAGCCAGCTGGACACGCTGCGCGAGCTGGCTTTCGAGATCGAGCCCTTTGGCCCGCAGACCTATAAGGTGCGCGCCATCCCGGCCGTGCTTTTGGGCAGCGATCCGGAAGCCGCGTTGCGTGCAGTGGTCGAAGATTTCGAAGAAGATGAACAGCCGCTGGAGAAGCAGCTGGAGGCGCGCCTGATTGCCCGCATCTGCAAGCGCATCGCCGTGAAAGCCGGGCAGACCCTCTCGCCCGAAGCGCAGCGCGCGCTATTGCGCGACCTGGAAGCCTGCGAGGCGCCGCGCACCTGCCCGCACGGCCGCCCTACGATGATCCATTTATCGATCGATCTGTTGGAAAAGCAATTTGGCCGGCGCGGCGCCCGTTAGCGGCGCGGCTGGCGTTTTGGCTCAGTGATGAGGTTGACCAGCTTAAGCGTCTGCTGGGCGGTATAGCTCTGCGCGTCGGTCTCCAGCATGGATTGTTGCTGGCGGGTGGCCTGGTGGGCCAGTTCCGGCGCGGGGGTGAAGACCGCGTCCAGTTCCCGCTCGAGCTGTTTCTGCAGCTCGGCGGCGTTCACGGCCAGGTCATTGCGCACGCGGTGCACCATCGCCACCATCAGCTTGCCTTGCAGGCGCAACGCATCCAGGTCTTGCAATAGTGCGCGGGTTTGTTCGAAGGAGTTCGGGTCAGGCTCGGCCACGACGAGGATGTGGGTGCAGTGTTCCAGGGCGCGCTGGCTGCTGGTAGGCAGGCTCACGCCCAGATCCAGAACCACATAGTCTGCAATTTGCTTGAGTTCGTTCACCACCGCGGCGGCCTGCTCACCGGCATGGGTGAGGGTGACATCACTGGGGCGCAGGCCGGCCAGCAAGAGACGCTGGTTGTCCTTGTGTTCCACCAGCGTGCTTTCCACCGCGCTGCGGTAGATGTCACGCGCCGAGCGACGCAGCAATTCCACCAGGCCTTCGCCAGTTTGGCTCAGGCGCACGTTCAGGTCACCGTGGCCCGGGGTGAACTCGGCCAGGATGACACTTTTGTCCGGTTTTTCAGCAAAGCCAGCCGCTAAGTTGATGCACAGCGTGGAAACGCCCTGGCCACCCTTGGCAGCCAGCACGCCAACCACGGCGCGTGAACCGCCACTGGGGGCCGGGCTGCTCTGGGGGCCAGCATAGCTTGGTGCAGGGGCGGCGGGCGCGGCGGAGCGGCGCTCGTCCGGCGCGGGTTCAGGCGGCAGCGGCGGCAGCATGCTGGTGACCGGGCGCTTGAGGATGTTGCGCACGCGTGCCACCAGTTCAGCCGGGTGGGTGGGCTTGGTCAGGTAGTCATCGGCGCCGGCCTCCAAGCCGACGACTTTGTCATCCACCTGGGCTTTGGCGGTGAAGAGAATGATGGGGATCTGGGCGGTATCCGGGTTGGCGCGCAGGCGGCGCGTCACTTCATACCCATCCATCTTGGGCATCATGACATCCAGCAGGATCAGATCAGGCTGAGTTTCGGCCACCCTGTCCAGCGCTTCCTGCCCGTCTTTGGCGGCAATGATGTGGAAGCCCTGCTTTTCGAGGGTGGTACCCACAAGCTTCAGGGTGTCGAGATCGTCATCCACCACCAGGAGGGTGTAGGTTTGTGCCATAAAGGAAGTCCAGTCTAGCACAAAGGGCGCACAGCGGCAATTACGCTATGCAAAGGAGGGCTGGCTTGAGCATCGCTATAATGGCGGGATGACTGCGCATAGCCTGCTAAGTGCGGCGACCCTGGAGCGACTGGAGCCTGGCAAGCTGGTGGTGCTGGGCTTCTCTGGCGGGCCGGATAGCGCCGCGGCCCTGCATGCGCTGCATGCCGCCGGCTGGCCGCTGCTGGCGGCGCATTTGGACCATGGGCTGCGGCCGGAATCGGCGGGCGAGGCGCACGCCGCCGCCGCCGTGGCGGCGGGCTACGGCGTGGGCTTTGCCAACCAGCGCGTGGATGTGGCTGCGCTGGCGGCTACGAATGGCCAGACGATCGAAGAGGCGGCGCGTGAAGCCCGCTATGCGTTCCTGTTCGGGCTGGCGCATGAACACGATGCGCAGGCGGTGGTGGTGGCGCACAACGCGGATGACCAAGCCGAGACGATCCTGATGCATCTGCTGCGCGGGGCCGGGCCGCAGGGTTTGCAGGGCATGCCGAATGTATGGTTGCCCAACCCTTGGAGTGAGCGCGTGGCCCTGGTGCGCCCGCTGTTAGCCGCCAACCGCCAGGATGTGCTGGCGTATTGTGAGGCGCACCAGCTGGCGGTGCTGCACGACCCCAGCAATCAAGACCCGATGTTTTTTAGGAACAGGGTGCGGCATGAATTGCTGCCGCGGATGGAGCAATTTGCGCCGGGGGTTAAGAGGCGTATGGCGCAGACCGGCGAGTTGTTGGCGGCCGAAGAGGCCGTGCTGCAGGCCGCGGCAGAGGACGCCTGGCGGCGCAGCCTGGCGGCGGCTGGGCCAGGCTATGTGGGCTTGCAGCGCAGCGCGCTGCAAGCCGAGCCGATGGCGCTGCAGCGGCGGGTGCTGCAACGCGCCGCCCGGCTGCTGCGCCCGCAGGGCGCGGAGCTGCGCTTCACCCTCGTGGAGCAGGCGCGGCATGCGCTGCAGGGCGATGGCGGGCCGTATGACTGGTTCGATGGGTTGGTGATCCTGGCCGAAGACGAGCGGCTCTGGCTGGCGGAGCGCAATGCCCAACTGCCGGCGCTGTGGCCGCAGGCGCCACAGGATGCGCTGCATTTGGAGACGCCGGCCGCCGTGCCGCTGGGTGAAGGCTGGACTTTGCGCTTAGCTGAGCGCGCGGCCGCGGCTGGCACTACGGCGGATGTGTACGAGACCTGGCTGGATGCAGAGCGCGCGGGCGCCGAGCTGACCTTGCGCCGCCCGCGCCCCGGTGACTGGATGGCGCTGGCGAGCGGATCGCAAAAACTTTCCGACGTGTTCATCAACGCCAAGCTGCCGCAGCGGGCGCGGGCGGCCTGGCCGCTGCTATGCAAGGGAGACGAGGTGGTGTGGGCGCCTGGCTTGCGCCTGGCGCACGGCTACGCCGCCAAAACGGGCCAGCCCGCGCTGCGTGCACGGGTAATCAAGAGCGATCAATGAATGGGAGCTTTACCTGCTCACTGATCACTTCTCACTCATCACTGGTTTTCTAAAACATCTGCAACTGGTCTTCAGCGCGCAGGCGGCTGAGCTTCATGCTGAGCTCGCGCCACTGAATTTCTGAGACGCCTAATTTTTGGCGCAAATGATTCTCGTCCATGCCGCTGCGCAGGTCGCGCAGGGCGCAGCTCCAGCGGCACATCAGGAAGGATAACTGCTGCTCCAGCCCGGCCTCTTTGCCTAGATCCTCCAGCAAGTACTCCAACCGGCGCGGTGACCAGGGAAACAGCGCATCGCTCAGATCGTACTGGGTGCGGTACTCCTCGTAGGCTTCCACCCACTCGGCGGGCAGGCTGATCTTGCGTTCCTTGTAGCGGTCTTTGGGGCTGGGGTAGCGCACGAATAGGGTCGGGCCGTCGGCAGCCTCTAGGTCAACATGGTTGGTCTTGAGCGCCAGGGTTTCACCCTTCTTGATGCCGGTGCTGAGCAGCAGGGAGAGCAACGTGTAGGCGCGCGCATCGCCCTTTTTGCCGCGGCGCTGGCGGGCAGCCACGGCCAGCACCTTGTCCATCTCGTCTTCGCTGAGCACATCCGGCAGCGGGCTGAGCACGCTGCGCTGCACCACACGCTCGGCCGGGTCGGCCAGTACCGCTCCGCCGCTTTGCAGCCAGCGGAAGAAGCCCTTGAGCGAGGTGATGCGGCGGCTGAGAGTCTTGGGGCTGCACTCCACGCCGCGTTTGTGCTGCATCCAGTCGAGGAAGTTGTTGAGGTCGTTGGTGGTGATCGTCCCCACGGCCTGGTCAGCCGGCAGGAAACTGGCTAGCAGGCGGATATCCCCGGTGAAGGCTTTTACCGTGTGCACGGACGAGCCCTGGTCTTGTAGGAAGCTGGCCCAGGCCTGGATGGCGGGGGGCAGGGTGATCTTGGAACTGAGGGGCGGGGCGACGGGGGCCTTGGGCATCACGACTCCTTAATGCGTATAGTCATCCAAGACCCGAGTGTAGGTGTGGGCCGGGTGGGTGTCAACTCGATTTGCTGTTGAGTTGCTTCTATTTGTTAGGCTCGGCCCTCTCATGTAGCACACATCAAAATTCTTGACCCGGTCGTTATAATTTGTTAGTTAGATAAACTAACTAATGTGATGGCACAAAACGATCCTCCCATGAACCGCTTGCAAAGCCTGTTCGAACGCCTGGAGCGTTTGGGCGTGGGCACCAAGGCGCCGCTGAAAGAGATGCAGCTCAGCTTGCCGCAGCTCAGCCTGCTGCTGGCCGTGCGGCGCACCCCGGGTATCCGCGTGAACGAGCTGGCGCAGCTGATGCAGCTCAGCGCGCCGACGGTGAGCGTGGGGCTGCGCAAGCTGGAGGACGAAGGCTGGGTGCGGCGTGAGCCGGACCCGCAGGACAAACGTTCCTTCCACTTGTATCTGACCGATAAAGCCAAAAACTTCGCGAAACGCGTTCAGGATTTTGAACGTAAACAAACTGAGGTGTTCTTGAGTGGGCTCAACGCCGAAGAGCAAGCACAGTTGGTGCACCTGCTGGATAAAGCCATTACTCGCCTGGAAGAACAGGCGCAAACCAAGGAGAAACAAAAGCAATGATCGTTCGCATCAAGGATTGGTTCAATAAACTGGATGGCCGCAAGTGGTATGTACTGGGCGGCGTGCTGGTAGTCGCGCTGGTCATCGCCGTGATGGTGCAAGGCGCCAACCGGGCGGCCCAGGCAGCCACCGGCAGCCTGCAAACCGCCACGGTGGCGCGCGGCAACCTGGTGGCCACGGTTGGCGCCACCGGCAGCGTGCGCGCCCTGCAAAGCGCATCGCTGATGTGGGAGACCTCGGGGGTTGTGGAGGAGATCCACTTCGCCGTGGGTGAGCGCGTGCGCGCCGGCGACACGATCGCCAGCCTGCTCATTTCCTCCATGCCGGCTAATGTGATCCTGGCCCAGGCGGATCTGCAGTCGGCCCAGGATGCCATGCAGGATTTCGAGAACTCTTTTGGCGATCTGGGCATCAGCCAGGCGCAGAAGGCGCTGGCGGATGCGCAAGACGCCTATGAGAAGGCAGCGCGCTATCTCAGCTCGATCAGCAACCCGGGCCGCCCGGTGGATATTGACCAGGCGCGGGCCAACTTGGTGCTGGCGCAGGACCGACTCGACCGGGCGCAAGAGGCCTACGAGCCGTATGCCAACCGCCCGGAAAGTGACCTGGCGCGGGCCAACTTCGTGCTCCAGCTGACGGAAGCACAGCAGCAATACGACGCCGCTTTGCGCCAGTACAACGCGCTGGCCTCCGGCTCCGGCAGCACGCCGATCGCCAAGGCCGAAGCTGACCTGGCGTTGGCCCAGGCGCAGCTGGACATTGCGCAGAAGAACTATGACGACATCTTGGCCGGCCCCACGGCTCTGCAACGCGCCGCGGCCGAGGCGCGCCTGGCGGCTGCGCAAGCCAGCGTGGATATGGGCTTCATCATTGCTCCGTTCAACGGCACGATCACCGACATCTATCCCAACCAGGGTGACCAGGTGAGCGCCGGCACACGGGCCATGCAGGTGGATGATCTCAGCACGGTGCAGGTGGTGGTGGAAGTCTCCGAAGTGGATATCAACCGCGTGCAGGTAGGCCAGCCGGTCACTGTCATCCTGGATGCGGTGCAGGATGTGCAATACCCGGGTGAGGTGGTGGCCGTGGCCCTGGCGGGCAATGTGACCCAGGCCGGCGTAAACTTCCGGGTGGTCGTGGAGTTGGACGATGCAGATGCCAATGTGCGCCCGGGCATGACCGCAGCGGTCAACATTGTGGTGACCGAGCTGCAGGATGTGCTGCTGGTGCCCAACCGGGCGGTGCGCGTGCAGAACGGGCGGCGTGTGGTGTACGTGATGCGCGGCGGCCAGATGCAAGCCGTGCCGATCACGCTGGGCGCCTCCTCTGAAACCTATAGCGAAGTCGTGGGCGGGGAGTTGAATGAGGGCGATGTGATCATCCTCAACCCGCCGGTCTCCAGTTTTGACCCGATGGACCCCTCCAACCAGTTCATGGGAGGCTTCAATTAGCGCCAAGAAAGACCTGGTGGTTGAAGCCCGGAACCTGACCAAGGTCTACAAAATGGGCGATGTGGAAGTGCACGCGTTGCGCGGCCTCTCGCTTGAAGTGGAGCGCGGGGAGGTGATGGCCATCATGGGGCCGTCTGGCTCCGGCAAGTCCACGTTGATGAACACCCTGGGCTGCCTGGACCGGCCGACCGGCGGCGAGTACTACCTGGACGGCGAGAGCGTGGCCGAGATGAACGATGACCAGCTGGCAGATGTGCGCAACCGCAAGGTGGGCTTCATCTTCCAGACCTTCAACCTGCTGAAGCGGGCCTCGGCGCTGGCCAATGTAGAGCTGCCGCTGCGCTACGCCAACCGCAATGAGAACCGGGCCGCCATCGCCCGCCAGGCGCTGGAATCCGTAGGCCTGGGCGACCGAGTGGACCACAAGCCGAACGAACTCTCGGGCGGGCAGCAGCAGCGGGTCGCGATCGCGCGGGCGCTGGTGAACAATCCGGCCTTCATCATGGCTGATGAGCCCACCGGCAACCTGGACAGCAAGTCAGGCGACGAGATCATGAAGATGCTGCTGGCGCTCAACAAGGAACGCGGCGTGACCCTGATCATCGTCACGCACGACCCCGAAGTCGCCAAGCGCACCCAGCGGGTCGTCACGATCCGTGACGGCCAGATCGCAGAGAAGTAGGACGCGATGAACTATCTGAATTCATTTGTAGTGGCCCTCGAAAGCCTGGCGGCCAACAAGCTGCGCTCGGCGTTGACGGTGCTGGGCATCGTCATCGGCGTGGCGGCGGTGATCGCCATGCTGGCGGTGGGCCGCGGTGCGCAGAGCACGATCACCGGTACCATCGAGGGCATTGGCACCAACCTGCTGTTCGTCATGTCGGGCGGCAACAGCGATGTCACCAACCCCAAGCCGCTGACCCTGGCGGATGCGCAGGCCATGCAGGACAGCTTCCAGGCGCCCTCGGTGATCGGCGTGGCGCCCATGATGCAAGGCTCCGCTACGGTCACTGCCCAGGGCGAGAGCACCTCCACGACGTTGGAAGCAGTCACGCCTGACTATGGGCCGGTACGCAACATAGAGCTGGCCGAAGGCGAATTCATCAACGAGGCGCACATCTTATCGCGCTCGGCGGTGGTCATCCTGGGGCCGGACGTGGCCGAGGAGGTGTTTGGCCGCACGGACGGCGTGGTGGGCGAAACGGTGCGCATTGAGGGCCAGCCCTTCCGCGTGATCGGCCTGTTGGTATCCAAGGGCGGCTCAGGCTTCACCAACGAGGACAACCGCGTGCTGGTGCCGCTCACCACGGCCCAGGCGCGCTTGCTGCGCCGCTCGACGCCCAACCGGGTCGACATGATCATTGTGCAGGCGGCCAATTCGGATGCGGTGCCCCAGGCCAGCGAAGAGATCGCCGCCATCCTGCGGGCGCGCCACCGTACCGGTATCGGTGCGGACGACTTCACCGTCTTCAACCAGCAAGACTTTCTGGATACGGCCGCGGCTGTGACCGGCGTGCTGACCATCTTCTTAGGCGGCGTGGCCGCCATCTCGCTGCTGGTGGGCGGGATCGGCATCATGAACATCATGCTGGTCTCGGTGATCGAGCGTACGCGAGAGATCGGCCTGCGCAAGGCGCTGGGGGCGCGCAAGCGCGACATCATGATCCAGTTCCTGGCCGAGTCGTCCATGCTCAGCCTGCTGGGCGGCGTGCTCGGCATCATCTTCGGCTGGCTGATCTCGGCCGCGGTGGGGGCGGTGGCCGCCGCCAGCAACGCCGACATCACGCCCGTGATCGGCCTCGATTCGGTGCTGCTGGCGACCCTGTTCTCGATGGCGGTAGGCCTGTTCTTCGGCCTGTACCCGGCCAACCGGGCGGCCAGCTTGCAGCCGGTCGAAGCGCTGCGCTACGAATAGCACTCCATAAAACGCAAAAGAGGCTGGGATACCAGCCTCTTTTTTGTGTCATTTCACAAAACCAGCGTAGCTGGGGTTATAACAGTATCGCCGCAGGCTTTGCGGTGTTTTTGTTTTTAGTTGAGGAGCAGGCGAACGTATGAAAAGCAAAGATTGGTTGATCTTTATTGGCCTGGCACTGGTTTGGGGGTCTTCGTTCTTTTGGATCAAGATCGCCCTGGAGGAAGTTGGCCCCTTCCTGTTGGTGGCCATGCGGGTGATGTTCGGCTTGCTGGGTCTGCTGGTGGTGTACTCGCTTAAGCGCCCGGAATGGCCCAAGGATAAGACCCTGCTGCGCAATTTGCTGATCCTGGGCTTCACCAATACGGCTTTCCCGTTCGTGCTCATCTCCTGGGCTGAGCTGCATATTGACTCGGCCGTTGCGTCTATTTTGAACAGCTCTGTGCCCCTGTTCACCACCATCATCGCCCATATCGCCCTGACGGACGACAAGATGAGCGTGCGGCGCGTGCTTGGCCTGCTGGTGGGCTTCGCCGGCGTGGCCCTGTTGGTGCTGCGTGACATCGAAGGCGATGTGCGCCTGAACCTGTTGGCGCAGGGCGCGATGATCCTGGCGGTGCTGTTCTACGCCGGCAGCGCAGTGTTCGCCCGCAGCAAGACCAAGGGCGCCCCGCAGGTGGTCCAGGCGATGGTGCCGCTGATCTCGGCGACGGCGTTCATGTGGGCGGCCACCTTCGCGGTCGAGGGGCCGGTGCGTTTGCCCAGCCTGCCCAACACCTGGGTGGCGCTGTTGTGGCTGGGCCTGGCCGGCTCGTGCGCGGCCTATCTCTTCTACTATTACCTCATTCATTCGGTCGGCCCCACGCGCACCACCATGGTCACCTACACCTTCCCGGTGGTCGGCGTGACGCTGGGTGTGCTGTTCCTGGGTGAGGCGCTGGATTGGCACTTGATCGCGGGCGGCGTATTGATCCTGGTCAGTCTGCTGATCGTTAACCGCAGCTAACCGCCTGCATGAACCAGAAGCAACTTCTTGCCTTTGTGGCGCTGAGCCTGGCCTGGGGCAGCGCCTTCTATTGGATCAAGGTGGCTCTGGAGCAGCTCCAGCCGTTCACCCTGGTGGCCTGGCGCCTGCTGCTGGGCAGCCTGCTGTTGGGCCTGACTGCCTATGTTAAGCGCACTGCACTGCCGCGCAGCTGGGCGCAATGGTGGCCGCTGCTGCTGATGGGATTGCTCAACATTGCCATCCCGCTGGTGATGACGACCTCAGGCCAGCAGTTCATTGACATTGGCGTGGCGTCCATCGTGCTGTCCACGGTGCCTTTGTTCACCATGATCTTGTCGTACTTTGCGCTGAAGGATGACAAGATCACTGTCTGGCAATTGGTCGGTCTGCTGGTGGGTTTTAGCGGCGTGGTGCTGTTGCTGCTGCGGGATGTTGGCGGCGGCCAGTCTACACTGTGGGGCTATGCCTCACACCTGCTGGCGGCGCTGCTGTACGCGGGCAGTGCGGTGTTCGCCCGCAAGGCGCTGCACGGCCACAGCGTCATCATGCAGGCGCTGGTGCCGACCGCGTTCAGTGCGGCGCTGGTGTGGGCGGTGGTGCCCTTCGTCGAGAGCCCGGTGCAGGCGCCAACCCAGCTGATGCCGTTGCTCGGCATCATTGCCCTGGGCGGTGCAAGCTCTTGCTTGGGGTACATGCTGTACTACTACCTGATCCGCACCATCGGCCCCACGCGTATGTCCATGACCACCTACACCTTCCCGCTGGTGGGGATTGCGATGGGCGTGCTGTTCCTGAACGAAGCGCTGGACCCGCTGTTGTTGGCGGGTGGCGCGTTGGTATTGGGCAGCGTGTTGGTGGTGAACCGGGCCTAGTTGTGCTTGTCGCGCTCGCCGGCCGGGCGGGTTAGCTTGCGTAAAAAGTCCATCGCCGCGGCGGCGCGCAGCTGGCCCTCGTTGAGCAGGCGCTCGGCGGCCTGGCGGGCACGCTCCAGGCGGATCTGCAGCTCCTGCCCGCTCAACTCATATAGCTCGACCAGGACACCGTGGGTGCTCTCAGGGTGGATGAAGGCGATCTTCTTGCCGCCCGTACCGATGATGGGTTCCGGGTTGATGAGGCGCACGCCCTTGGACTTGAGATGCTCCATGGTGGCGTGGATGTCGTAGACCTCAAAGCAGATGTGGTGCATGCCCGGCCCGCGCTTCTCCAGATAGCGCGCTACACCGCTTTCGGTGTCGGTGGGGGTGACCAGTTCCACTTCGCTCTCGGCGGCGGGCAGGAAAGCCACGATGGATTTCTCGCTGGACACTTCCTCGATATGCGAAAGGTCCAACCCCAGCGCATCCTGCCAGAATTCCAGGGCCTTGTCCATGTCTTTGACGACGAGGGCAATATGGTCGATCTTCTTGACGAACGATGGCATTCTGGTGTCGCTCCTTAGGCGGTGGGCGGCTGGTATTCACCCCAGATGCGGCGCAGATGGTTGCATATCTCGCCCAGGGTGATGTTGTTCTCTACGGATTCGATGAACAGGGGCAGCAGGTTGTCGCTGCCCTTGGCGGCGGTTTCAAGATGACCGAGCAACTCCTGCACGCGGACATTGTCGCGGCGCTGGCGCAGGGCTGCCAGCCGTTGGCGAGCGGCAGCCTCCAGGCTGGGGTCGACTTCCAGGCGCTCAGGCTGTACGTCTTCCTCGGTTTGGAAGGCGTTCACGCCCACCACGATCTCCTCGCCGTTCTCGAGCGCCTGCTGGAAGGCGTAGGCCGCGTTCTGGATCTCGTTCTGCACAAAACCCTGCTCGATGGCGGCCAGCGCGCCGCCCATCTCCTCGATGCGGTCGAGGTATTTTTGTGCTTCAGCCTCGATCTGGTCGGTCAGGTATTCGATGGCGTACGAGCCGCCCAGCGGGTCGACCGTGTCGCCAGCTTTGGACTCGTGGGCGATGATCTGCTGGGTGCGCAGCGCCACGCGCACGGCGCTCTCGGTGGGCAGCCACAGCGCCTCGTCGAGGCTGTTGGTGTGCAGGCTCTGCGTGCCGCCCAACACGGCGGCCAACGCCTGCACCGTCACGCGCGCCACGTTGTTCTGCGGCTGCTGGGCGGTGAGGGTGGAGCCGGCCGTCTGGGTGTGGAAGCGCAGCTTCCACGAAGACGGGTTCTGCGCCCCGAAGCGCTCTTTCATGATGCGCGCCCACAGGCGGCGGGCGGCGCGGAACTTGGCGACCTCTTCCAGGAAATGATTGTGGGCATTGAAGAAGAACGAGAGCTGGCCGGCAAAATCGTCAATGTTCAGGCCGGCGCGCAGCGCTTCTTCGACGTAGGCGATGCCGTTGGCCAGGGTGAAGGCCACCTCTTGGACGGCGGTGGAGCCGGCCTCGCGGATGTGATAACCCGAGATGCTGATCGTGTTCCAGCGCGGCACTTCCTGCTGGCAATATTTGAACAGGTCGGTGATCAGCCGCATGGAGGGCTGGGGTGGGTAGATGTAGGTGCCGCGGGCGATGTACTCTTTGAGGATGTCATTCTGCACCGTGCCGCGCAGCTTGTTGGGCTCCACGCCCTGGCGCTTGGCCACGGCGATGTACAGCGCCAGTAGCACGGCGGCTGGGGCGTTGATGGTCATGCTGGTGGACACCTGGTCAAGCGGGATGCCCTCGAATAATTGCTGCATATCTTCTATGGAAGAGATGCTTACGCCCACCTTGCCGACCTCACCCAGGGCCATGGGGTCATCGGCGTCGTAGCCGATCTGGGTGGGCAGGTCGAAGGCCACCGAGAGGCCGGACTGGCCTTGCGAGAGCAGGTAGCGGTAGCGCTTGTTGGACTCCTCGGCGCTGGCGTAGCCGGCGTACTGGCGCATGGTCCACAGCCGGCCGCGGTACATGGTGGGCTGCACGCCGCGCGTGTAGGGGTAATCGCCCGGCGCGCCGAGGGCGGTCTGCGGGTCGCTATGCACATCGCCCGGCGTCAGCACGCTGGGCAACTCGATGCCGCTGGAGGTTGCGAAGCTGGGCTTGCGTTCCTCTGGCTTGGTGGGTTTTTGCGCGTCGGCAGACATTCTTGGCAGAGTATACCTGCACTGCTTTGGCCGCTTTGCCGCGGCGTAACTGCCCGATTGGGTAGTGTGTTATTACTACCAATGAGGTATAGTTAACGGGTTATGGCAAAAGAAAAAGATATGGTTAAAGTGGAGGGCACGGTGATCGAGGCGCTGCCGGGCACCCAGTTCCAGGTGGAATTGGACAACGGCCACCGCGTGCTTGCCTATTTGTCTGGCAAGATGCGCCGCTTCTACATCCGCATCCTCCTGGGGGATCGTGTCACGCTGGAGATGTCGCCCTACGACATGCAGCGTGGCCGGATCGTGTATCGTTACAACAAGGCGCCTGGTCAGCACCAGGGCCAAAGCCTGGTATAGAAAGCAAACGCCCCGCATTGCGGGGCGTTTTTGTTTAATGCTGCAGCGTGACGGTTTGCCCGGGGGCCAGCATAAAAGGGAAATTGATGTTGTTGAGCGCGGCAACTTGCAGCCAATCCAGCCCGTAGTAGTGCGCCAGGGCGAACAAGCTCTCGCTGCGGTCAGCGGTATAAAACTCAGGCACTTCGATGGGCTCGTCTGGCGGCGGGGCGGCGGTTTGGCTGGCCGGCAGGCGCAGCACCTGGCCGGGCAAGATCAGATAGGGCGCTGCCAGATCGTTCAGGGCGGCAATATCCTGCCAATTGAGCTCCAGGGCACGGGCGATCTTCATCAGGTGGTCACCGCGCTGCACGGTATAGGTATCCGCCGAGGGCTGCGGGCCAGCCTCCGGCTGGCTGGGCTGCAGCGCCAGCACCTGGCCGGGAAAGAGCGTATAGGGATAGGTGATCTTGTTCCAGGCAGCCAGGTCCACCCAGGTGAAACCCAAGCGAGTGGCGATGCGGTTGAGCGTATCGCCGGCCTGCACGGTATAGGTCTGCGGGCTGGGCTGCTCGCTGCTGGGCGGCGGAGTCTCAGGCTCAGCCTGCGGCGGACCCTGGGTCAGCACGGCCATGTTGTTGAGCACACCCCAGGAAGCCATGAAGTTTTGGATGGAATGCGTGATGGTGTAGCCGGTGAGCGCATCCACCAGCTGGACGGAATTCTGGTCGTACCCGATCAGCGTCATAGTGTGCTGGTTGTTGGCAACGAGCACACTGTCGCCGGCCTGGGTGGTGTAGTAGCGCGGCGTGCCAGCCCAAACGCTGCCGATGACCCACACGATCACCGGCCGGCCGGCGGCGATCTCTGTCTGCAGGTCTGGCCAGCTCAAACCCTGCTCAGCGCGGGCATCGAGCCCGTAGCTGCGCAGCAGGCGGGCGATCGGCTCGGCATGCACGCCGTAGGATGCGGGCGGGATGTAGCCCCACGGGTCATTGACGTTGCCGACGAAGCCGAGGTTGGGGTCATCCGAACTGGGCAAGCCGTTGAAGAACTCGGTCTCTGAAATGGAATAGCCCCAATAGGCGGCCACATCCACCGCGGAGCGCGACTCGCACGAGAGCGAGTATTGCTGGGCGCGGCCGACAAAGCCGCTGATGTAGGCCTGGGAGGGCAGGTCGCTCTGGGCGGCATGCGCGGATGCCGGCGTTACGGATAGCGCTATGAGTAAGCACAGCAGAATACATATCGCCTTCTTCATGCCGCAGTATCTTATCCCTTCGTCTCACATATAATCGCAGCCATGAGCCATTTTGCCGACTCGGTGCAAGCGTTGCTGGGCGAGCCTCTGAGCGAGGCGCAAGCCGCAGCCTTTGGGCGTTACGCCGATGAGCTGCTGGAGTGGAACCAGCGCTTCAACCTCACCGCCGTCAAGGAACGCGAAGCGGTGTTCACGCGCCACTTTCTCGACTCGCTGAGCTGCTGGGTGGCGATGCGAGGGCAGCCGCCCGGCCGCATCATCGATGTGGGCAGCGGCGCCGGCCTGCCGGGGCTGCCGCTCAAGATCTGGCAGCCGCAGCTGCAGCTCAGCCTGCTGGAATCCGTCGGCAAGAAGGCGCGCTTCCTTGAACATGTTGTGCAAGTTCTAGGCCTGGGGGATGTGCAGGTCTTGGCCGCACGGGCCGAGGACGCCGGGCGTGACCCGGCGCAGCGTGAGCAGTACGACTGGGCCGTGGCGCGCGCCGTGGCGCCGCTGCCGGTGCTGGCTGAGTACCTGCTGCCCTTCGTGCGCGTAGGGGGCTACATGCTGGCGCAGAAGGCGCGCGGCGTAGCGGAAGAAGCCCGGCTGGCCGCCAACGCCTTTGGGCAGCTGGGTGGCAAGTTGGAGGAGCTGATCCAGGTACAAGTGCCCGGACTCGAAGATGAGGAACGCTGGCTGGTGGTGGTGCGCAAGCTCAAGCCCACCCAGGAGCGTTTCCCGCGCCTGGCCGGCACGCCGAGCAAGAAGCCTTTGTAGCTATTTATGTTTGGCGATGTATCTTACGCCTGGAATGGCAGCAAAGTCGTCGTCTTGCGTCCAGATCACGGCATTGTTGGCGTAGCCTGTGGCGTAAATCATGCTATCGGCCATGGGCAGTTTGAGCTCAAGCGAAAACTTGGCCGCCAATAGGGCCAATTCTGCATCCATTTCAATGATCTGCCCTTCATGCATTATCGAGATAGCTTGTAGGGCAACTCCCTCCCCGCGTTGATGGTGCATACGCTTGAAGACCTCGTAGATGCATACACTGGGAACGATGAGCTGTTTGGTCCTCTTGATGGGGGCGGCAAAGAAGGAGGCGTTAGGTCCATCGGCAAAGTATTCGAGCCAGCCTGAAGAGTCGATGAGGTTCATTCGCGGTCTGGCTCGCGCTCAACGTCAGTGTCGATGCCCTTGTACAGCCCGCGCGCTTCAGCAATGCTGATCTGCGGGATCAGTTCAATCCGGTCGCCATATTGAATGACGCGCACCGTCTGGCCGGGTTTGATGCCCAGCGATTTGCGAATGGCCTTGGGGATGACGATTTGAAACTTTGGTGAGACTTTTACATTTGTCATACGAAATCTCCTATCGATGAGAAAATCGTATGACGATTATAGCCCAGGTTATGCCAATTGCCCGCCCTCAATTTCCCAGCGGGCGGCGGTATCCAGAAACTCAGGCGTGAACAGGTTGAAGTCGGTAGTGGTGAGCAGCACCTGATCGCTGTTGGCGCGCAGGCGCTCCAGCAGATCGGCGCGGCGGCTCTCGTCAAGTTCGGCCAGCACTTCGTCGAGCAGCAGCACCGGGCGCTGGCCGCTGCGAGCGTGCATCCATTCCAGTTCGGCCAGCTTGAGGGTCAGCAGGGCGGTACGCACCTGGCCGCGGCTGCCATAGCTGCCCAGATCCACCCCGTTACCGAGGAAGCGCAGTTCGTCACGGTGGGGGCCTAGGCTGGTGGTGCCGCGGGCCATATCCTCGCGGCGCGCTTTTTGCAGGGCGGCCAGGTAGCCGGTCTCGATCTTTTCGGCGGAGACGCCGCTGCGGTCGGTCGGCGCGTCCAGCAGAGTGCGCTGGCCGGCGGGGGCGGGCAGCGGGTCATAGCTGGGCTGGTAGCTTAGGCGCAGCACCTCAGCGCCGCGGGTCAGGCCGTGATGCAGGCGGGCGGCGGCCTGCTCCAGCTCCTGGATGGCGCGGAAGCGCGCCGCCAGCACCTGCGCCCCGCGGGCGGCCAGGCGCTGGTCCCAGAAGTCCAGTTGGCTTAGGTCGCCGCCGTTCTCGCCCAGCTGGCGCAGCAGGGCGTTGCGCTGGGTCAGCACGCTTTCAAATTCGCTCAGGTTCTCGCTGTACTGGGTCTGCACCTGCGCCAGCGCCAGATCCAGGTAGCGGCGGCGGTGGCGCGGCGTGCCGTCGATGATCTGGAGCATCTGCGGCAGGAACAGCACCGCCTGGAACTGGCCGACGACCTCGCTGGCTTTCTTCTTGGCGCCATCCAACAGCACTTCCTTGCGGCTGCGCTCACCGTTGCGAGTCTGGTCTTTGATGACGCGGATCTCCAGCTGGTGCTCGCGTCCGTTGCGCTCATAGGTGGCTTGCAGGCGCGCCACCGCCAGCGGGTTGCGGGCTTCGATGAAATTGATCAGCTGGCGGTCGGTCTCGGCGTGGAAAGAATTGAGCGTGGCGAGGAAGTAGATCGCCTCAAGCAGGCTGGTCTTGCCCTGGGCATTGCGCCCCACAATGAGCACGGCTTGCTGCGGCACCTCGACGTCGAGACGCGCAAAGTTGCGAAAATGGGTGAGCGAGAGGCGCTTGAGCTGCATGCGGCTGGCCTCAGGCCGCGGAGGGGTCTTGTTCAGTTTCTTCGTCTGGCTTGATCTCGTACACCTTCTGAGCTCGTTCGGTGAACAGCACCCCGTTGAGGTGGTCGATCTCGTGCTGGAAGATGCGCGCCAGCCAGCCCTCGGCTTTGATCTTGAGCGGGTCGCCGTTGCGGTCCTGCGCCACCACGGTGACGCCCAGCGAGCGCTCGACCTCGGCCAGGATGCCCGGGAAGGACAGGCAGCCTTCGGTGCCCATCTCCTTCTCGCGGCTCATGCGGCTGATCTCAGGATTGATGAGGGTGAAGAGCTGCTTCTCGGCCGGCTCTTCGTCTTCGTTCTCAGGCTCGCCGTACTCGATCACCACTACGCGTAGCGGCACATTGACCTGCGGCGCGGCCAGGCCTACGCCGGGCGCATTGCGCATGGTCTCGATCATGTCGTCGATCAGGGTCTGGACCTCGGCGTCAATGCGTTCCACGCGCTGGGCTTTCTGCTCCAGAATCTCGTTGGGGTAGTTAACGATCTCTCGGGTTGCCATTGTGCATTACCAAGCGGCTATTCTACCGCCTCGCCATCCTCGCCCGTCCGGCGCAGGCCGCGGGTGCGTTCTTCTTCATAGACTTTGAGCCATTCGGCCATGCGGCTGCGCTCGTCCTGGTCGCGCTGCTTTTGCGCTTTCAGCTTGAAGGCTTCGATGCGGGCGAAGATGTCTTGCTGTACCTGGGCAGGGTCGTGCACGCCGTCAAAGTCGAGCCAGCTGTCGCCCACGTTGATGCGCACCACGCCGAAGTTGAACAGCAGGCCCAGCAGGCCGATGCGGTGGTTCTCCAGACTGAGCACGTTGGCCAGTGGGGCGGTCTTGGTGATCAGGCTGCCGAGCGGCTTCTTCTCCGAGTCCATCAGGCTTTCGGGCGTGAGCATGTAAATATCGTTCTGCCAGTCGACATAGTGATAAACAATGAAGCCAATGGGGATAAGCAAGGCGATGAGCATGATCAGCCAGCCGGTGCTATCGCTGGGCAGGCCGGCGTATACAAAGTTGACCGCCCACAGCACGCCGGCGAAGGCCAGGGCCGGGAAGAACAGGGTGCCGAGCAGCTTGGCCCAGTGCTTGTGATAGATGATCTTGTCGCCGTCAATCGTGCGGGTAGGGAACAGCCACAGCCGTTCGGTGTGGCTGCGGGTTTGAGCCGCCGTGGCGACCGGGCGCAGGCTGGCGCGGTTGTACGGGGCAGTGCCCAGGCTCTCACGCACGGTCTGGCGAATGTCATCATGCCTGGCCACCCGCGCCCCGCGGCGCTGGCGCAGTACGTATTCCTCGACCAGAAACTTGGTGGTTTGCGGGTCACCGACCTTGGGCATCGAGACGGTGCTGGTGAAGGTTTGGATCATCACATCGCCAAAACCCAATATGCGCCCCAGCAGGGTGGTGTGTGTGTTGACCGACTGTACGGTCTCCAGTGGAGCTTCGACCCGGCTGGCCGAGCGCAGCAGCTTTTGCTCCAGCCAGACCACGCGCTGGTCGGTCAGCACGTAATAGTCGTTGCGCCAGTCCATCAGCTCCCAGGCGGCCCAGCCGCCGGCGCCCAGCAGCAGGCCGAAGGCGGCCAGCAGCCAGGGCACCGGGTTGGCCGCCTCCAGCCCGAAGAGCACGCACAGCATGCTGCCGATCGCCAGCACCATGGCGCGGGCTAGGCGCAGCCACAGGGCGGCTGAGTGCTTGCGCATCACGAACTGGATCGATTCGTCGCGCCCCAGCCAGTCGAACTGGCTGTCAGGCTTCAGGCTGCGGCCGGCCGCCAGCGTGCGCAGGCGCTCGGCCAGAGCGGGGAAGGCTTGCAGGAGCCGCTCCAGGTCCCGCCGCGGCAGGTACAGCACGCGGGTGGCGTGCAGGGCTTTGACGCGCGAGACCTGGCTGCCGTCAAGGGCAAGACTGCGGGCACCGAACACATCGCCATTTTGCAGGCCAGAGGCCACCACCTGGCCGTGGGTGTTCACCAGCTCGCAGCGCAGGTGGCCGCTGACGACGATATACAGGTTCTCGGCCAGTTCGCCCTGCTCGTACAGCTCTTGCCCGCGTGCCAGCGGGTATTCAATAAAACGGGCGGCGATGTACTCGAAATCAGCTTCGCGGATGTCTCGGAAGAGGGCCAGTTCCTTTAAAAGTGACATGCGTTCAGCAAGGCTGCTCGTCTTGCTGGCGCCGTTATCTGCTGCCATGCGGGCATTTTAGCATGCGCAAAAATCGTGCGCTTTTGAGGGCGCACGGCGAATAAATTGGCCCTCATGTTAGAATTTTTGCCACTCCCCAGGCTGAAACACAGACGAGGTCAATACAAATGCCCATTCACTTCGGTACAGACGGCTGGCGCGCCGTAATTTCCGACACCTTCACCTTTGCCAACCTGCGCATGGTGGCCCAGGCGATCGCCGATGCGATGCGGGCTGACTTGCAGAGCAACGGGGGCGAGCAATCGCCGCTGGTGGTGGTGGGCTTCGATACGCGCTTTTTGTCTGACCGCTTTGCGGGTGATGTGGCCCGCGTGCTGGCCGCCAACGAGTTCCGCGTGCTGCTGGCGGAGGCGGATGCGCCCACGCCGGCCATCTCCTACGCGGTGCGGGAGCACAAAGCCATCGGCGGGGTCATGATCACGGCCTCGCACAACCCGCCGCGCTACAACGGCGTCAAGCTCAAGGCCGCCTATGGCGGCTCAGCTCCGCATGAGCTGTGCCACCGCGTGGAAATTTACCTGAGCGATAACGAAGCGCGCGGCCGCGGCGCCTCGGTGATGGATTTTGAGCATGCCGTGGAGCAGGGGCTGATCACCCGTTTTGACCCCATGCCAGCCTACAAAGCTCACCTGGCGACCTTGATCGATTTTGAGACCATTCGCAAGAACCCACAGAAGGTGGTCGTGGATTCGATGTTCGGCTCCGGCCGTGGCCACATCGCTGCCATGCTGCGCGAGGCGGGCTGTGATGTCGTTGAGATCCGCGGCGAGATGAACCCCGGCTTTGGCGGCGTGCACCCCGAGCCGATCATGCCGCACTTGCAGGCGCTGGTGGACGCCCTCGCCGAGCACCCGGGCTATTACGGCGTGGCCACGGATGGCGACGCCGACCGGGTGGGGGCGATGGACGAAGACGGCGTCTTCGTGGACCCTCACAAGATCATGTCGCTGGCCCTGCGCCATTTGGTCGAGACACGCGGGCACAAGGGTAAGGTGATCCGCACCGTATCCACCACGCGCATGATCGACCGGCTGGCCGCCAACTACGGCCTGCAGGTTGAGGAGACCCCGGTGGGCTTCAACCACATTGCCGACCACATGCTGGCGGGCAATGTGCTCATCGGCGGCGAGGAGTCGGGTGGGATCTCGTTCACCGGCCACATCCCCGAAGGCGATGGCGTGCTGATGGGGCTGCTGGTGGTCGAGATGGTAGCGCGCTCCGGCAGCACGCTGCGGGCCCTGGTGGCAGACCTGCTGGCCAGTGTTGGCCCGGCGCACTATGAGCGCAAGGACCTGCGCCTCAGCCGCCCGGTCGAGAAGAAAGTGATGACCGCCAAACTCACCGAGGAAGCGCCCGAAGCGATCGGCGGCGAGAAAGTGCTCGAAGTCGTCAGCCGGGATGGCAGCAAGTACATCATGGCGGATGACTCCTGGCTGCTTATCCGCCCCTCGGGCACGGAGCCGGTGCTGCGTGTGTATGCCGAGGGCCGCACGCCCGAGATGGTCAAGGCGCTGATGGCCTACGGCGAGCAGGTAGCAGCTAGCGTTTCCTAGCTCATCCTGACCTCCGGTACGCTGGCATGCAGCTGCCCGCAGGCAGCCTGGATCTCATCCCCGAACGAAGAACGCACCGTCACTTTCAACCCGGCCTGCTCCAGCCAATTGCGGAACTGGCGGATGTGGGCCTCGCTGGGCCGCGCAAAACGCTCGGCGGCGAAATCATTGGCGTTGTGGCGCAACAGATTGACGTGGAACAGCCGCGTCTGCCGCCCACGCGCCTGCAGCAGGGCCGCCAGGGCAGCCGCATGCTGGCGGCTGTCGTTCACACCCTCTAGTAGCAAGTAAGCGATGTAAACCTTGCGATGGGTGCGCGCAATGTGCTCATCCAGTGCGTCGAATACTTCTTCGATCGGGTACTTGCGATTCAGCGGGATCAGCTGGCTGCGCTGCTCGTTGAACGGAGAGTGTAGTGAAAAGGTCAGGTTGACCTGCGGCTGCGCTTGCGTGAGCTGGCGCATGGCCGGCACCAGGCCGATAGTCGAAACCGTCAGCCGGCGCGGGCTGAGCGCGAACAGCGCCGGATCGGTGAGGCATTCCAGGGCTGTGAGCAGGTTGGGATTGGCCAGCGCTTCGCCCATGCCCATGAACGAGATGCTGTCGAGCGGCTGGCCCAGCGCACGGAAGTACAGCGCCTGATCGCAGATCTCGTCTGCGCTTAGGTTGCGCTGCAGCCGCATGGCGGCTGTAGCGCAAAACCGGCAGCCGAAGCCGCAGCCCGCCTGGGTGGACAGGCAGTACGAGCGCCAGCCAGCGCGGTAGCGCATGGCCACGGCTTCGATGCGGCGGCCATCGTTCAGGGTGAAGAGGTATTTCTCAGCCTGGGCAGCTCGGCTGACCTGGGCTGGCGCCAGGCTGAGCAGGTGATCGCCAAACTGCTGCGCCAGCGCCTGGCGCAGCCTGCCGGGCAGCGCCTGCATGGCGCTGAACTGTAGCACGCCGCGGCGGAAGACAGCCTCAAGAATTTGTTGAAAGCGATACGGCGCCGCGCCATGCTGGCGTACGGCGCGTTGGATCTGGGTATATCGGTGTGCACGGGGCATCAGTGACCTCGCTACGCGCTAAGTGGTGGATGGTGGCTTGCGAATCGACGGCAAAGATGAACATGCGAAACATGACTACCTCCTGAACTTGGGTGGGAAACAAAAAACGCCGCGGGCAAGCCGCGGCGTCACAAACACACAGTGATATGAATCAGAAAATAGAGGCGTTGGCAGACCCGGAAACGACAACAGGCGATGCTGCTGTCAACTGTAAGGGGACTACCACGTTGTCATTTAAGAACGTACCTCCGTAATCTCAACCCAGTCTACCGCCAACATCAGGCTTGTCAAGCCGCAGGCAGCAGGTCGCCCAGGTTGAAGACTGGCCCCTGATTGCAGGCCAGCCGCGCTTTGCGCGGGGTGGCAAAGCTGCACACGCCGCACTGCGCCAAGCCGCCGCACGGCATGGGCGGGGTCACCAGCGCCTGGCCGCGCAGCGTTTTTGGGGCACGCTCGTGGATACCCAGCAGGCGGGGCAGCTCGTCTATTTGCGCAGGGGGAAGATCCAGCGCGATGAAGTCCGCCCAGGCCAGCCCAGCCGGCAGGGCGGCCAGGGGCTGGATCTCGAACTGGCTGGGCAGCTCGCCCAGAGGTTCGTCGCAGAACACCGCCACCGCGTCCGCTTCGGCAGCCAGCGGCAGCAGGCGGGCGGCATTGCGCCCGCTGGCTGCCAGTGCCAGCCGGCGCGTGTTTGGCGGCAGGTTGAAGCCGCGGCCCAGCGGGCCGCGCAGACGCAGTTGCGTACCGGGCTGCCAGCCCGCTGGCAGCGGGCTGGCTACGGCCAGCTCGGTGGTATCCCCTTTCGCTTCTGGCGGCATGTGGCCGGCCGCGAACAGCTGCACCGCCAGCGCGGCCAGGCTGTCCGCCGGGTCATGCGCCTGCAGGTATTGGCCCGGGCGGGGCAGGGCGGCGGTGGGTAGTTGCAGGCGCGCCGCGGCGTTCTGATACCGTTCTAACAGGAGCGTGGACAGGTGGGCCGTATAATGATTCATCGCAACCTTTCGGCATGCTACCACGCCAACCCGTAGCAGATCGTGGGCGCCAGCCGTTTTGATGCTCTATGAGGAGGAGCAATGGAACTCGTTAGCATTCTTGCATTTCTATCTGCTGTAGCCTGGCTGCTGGTCATCGGTGTCATCGCCCTGGTGGTGGTGCGCGCCGTGCGCAGCCGCGGCATCAAAGGCGTGGGCGGCATAGCTGGTGGCGGCTTGCTGATCGCCGGCACGGTTGTGCTGGCGATCCTGCTCAGCACGCTGGCGGCTGGCCTGGTGTTCATCCAGCCCAATGAGCGCGGCGTGGTCATCAGCGCCACCCAGGGCGGCATTCGCAATGAAGCATTGCAGCCCGGCCTGCATTGGGTCGTGCCGTTCGCCGAAAATGTGATCCCGTACACCATCGCCCGCCAGACCTATACCATGTCGGTGGTGCCGGAGGAAAGCGATGTATTCCGCGATGATGCGGTCGAGTCGCGCACCTCGGATGGCCAGATCGTGCATGTCGACGCTTCGGTGATCTTCTCCATCAATCCAGAAGAAGTCGTGGATGTACATATCCGCTGGCAGAACCGCTACATCAACGGCATGGTGCGCCCGATCGTGCGCGGCGTGATCCGCGATGCCGTTGCTCAGTTCGGCATCGAGCAGGTCTACAGCACGCACCGCCTGGAATTGACCGAGAAGATCTCGGCCGAGCTGCAGCGCCGCTTTGAAATGAACGGCCTGGAGCTTGTGGATTTTGTGGTGCGCAACATCGCCTTCTCGGCTGAATATGCCGACTCGGTGGAGCAGAAGCAGATCGCCGAGCAGCAGGCCCAGCAGGCCGCCTTTGTGGTTGAGCAGCGCCGCCAGGAAGCTGAGCAGGCCCGCCAGGTGGCACAGGGCGTCGCCGATGCTGCTGTCATCCGCGCCCAGGGTGAGGCCGAGGCCCGCTTGATCCAGGCGGAGGCGGAGGCTGAGGCGTTGCGCATGCTGGCCGAAGCCATCGGCCAGAATCCGGATATCTTGACGTTGGAGTACATCCAGAAGCTGGCGCCCAACATCCAGGTGATGTTGGTGCCGACAGATAACCCGTTCCTGCTGCCCTTGCCGAGCACCAATCCTTAGGCAGTATTCGATAACAGCAACAACGGCCAGCCGCAAGGCTGGCCGTTGTGTTTAATATTATTTATGATATAACCCATATAAATCTGCGCTCATTTTATATTTAGTTGATTTTATTTATCAACTAGGTTGAACATGTGGTAGAATATGGCCCACAAAGGAGCAAAAATGTTAATTAGTAAGACGCTTGAAAAAGCCATCAATGACCAAGTGGGGCGCGAGTTTGGCGCCGCCATGCAGTATGTCAACATCGCCTCATACTTCACGGCTGAGAACATGCTGTTGTTCGGCAAACTGTTCTTCGAGCAGGCCGCTGAGGAGAACCAGCACGCCATGAAGTTTGTGCGCTATGTGCTGGATGCCGGCGGCACGATCGGCGTGCCGGCCATCCCCCAGGCGCGGGCCGACTTCAAGTCCCCTGAGGACGCGGTAGGCGCCGCGCTGCAGTGGGAGGAGGAGGTCACCCGCCAGATCAACGAACTGATGGATATCGCCGTCAAGGAGAAAGACTACATCGCCCAGGAGTTTTTGGGCTGGTTCGTGAACGAACAACTGGAGGAAGTCTCCAAGATGAGCACCATCCTGAGCGTGATCCAGCGCGCCGGCGACAACCTGCTGCTGGCCGAGCAGTATGTGCAAAACACCCTGGCCGACATCGAAACGGTGGAGGGCGGCTCTAAGTAGTATAGGCAGGTGGTTATAATAAGTCAGCTATCAGCTATCAGCTATCAGCTATCAGTAGCGAGTAGTGACAATTGAATACTCTTCGGGGCAGGGTGATTACGCATCGGCTTCGCCGATGCTGGTAGAGTTGCTTCGCAACTCTAAACGCTTGTTGCGGTGGAGTTTGCGAAGCAAACTCCATTAGCAGCGGCGCCAGCCGCTGCGTAAAATTCCCGATCGGTGGTACAGCCCACGAGCGCTCGCTGAGCGCAGGATCCGGTGAAACTCCGGGGCCGACGGTATAGTCCGGATGAAAGAAGAGCGGAGGATCGAAGACTCCGCAAAGCTATGCAAGCGCTTGCGCTTTGCATAGCTTACGCATTGCGCGTTCTCTCTTCATGCCCCAAAGCATCCGCTTTGGGGCATTGTTTTTGAGGCGCGATCTGCGTCGTTTGTGCTTTCGCACAACAGCCCCGATGAATTCATCGGGGCTGTTTTTGTTTTGCATGAGGTGATGTGTAGTGAAGCATGAGCGTGAACGTACAGGGGCGTATCCCTGGCTGCTCGGCCCGGCGGTGGCGGCGGTGACCGTGCTGGCCTGGGAGTTGCTGGTGCGCGTGACCCAGCTGCCGGCCTTCATCCTGCCGGCGCCGGGCGCGGTATGGCGCCGCCTGGTGCTGGCGTTGCAAGACGGCACGCTGTTGCGCCACGGCTTGGTGACCCTGCAGGAAGTGGTGCTAGGCCTGGCGATGGGCGTAGTGGCCGCCGGGCTGCTGGGCTACTGGCTGGCGCGCTCGCCGCGCTGGGAGCGGCTGCTGGCGCCGTTCGTGGTGGCCAGCCAATCCGTGCCCATCGTAGCCATCGCGCCCTTGCTAGTGATCTGGTTCGGCCCAGGACTGTTATCCAAGACCCTGATCTGTGCGCTGATCGTGTTCTTCCCCATTCTGATCAACACCATCATCGGCCTGCACAGCGTGCCGCAGGAGCTGCGTGACCTCATGCGCTCGCTGCAGGCCAGCCGCGCTCAGACCTTCCGCCTGCTGGAGCTGCCGGCCGCGCTGCCCGTGTTCCTGGGAGGGTTGCGCATCGGCGCAACCCTCTCGGTCATCGGCGCGGTGGTGGGCGAGCTGGTGGGGGCCGACCGCGGGCTGGGCTTCCTCATCAATGTGGGCCGCGGCCAATACGACACGGCGCTGGTGTTCGTGGCCGTGTTCGCCCTGGTGGCGCTGGCGCTCACCCTGTATGGCCTGGTCTCGCTGGCCGAGCGGCGCTGGCTGTGGTGGCAGCAAAGAACCAATCCTTCCTCTTTCTTATATGGAGAGTCATGAAGAATCCTTTTGTGATCATTTTGCTGGTCGGGGGCTTGTTGCTGGCGGCCTGCGGCGCTCAGCCGCAGGAAGCCCAGCCCTTGCGTTTGCCGATGGGCTATATCCCCAATGTGCAATACGCGCCTTTCTATGTCGCCGTGGAGCGCGGCTACTTTGCTGAAGCAGGCTTTGAGATCGAATTTGACTACAGCTTCGAGACGGATGGCGTTGCCCTGGTAGGAGCGGGCGACCTGCCCTTCGCGGTCGTGTCTGGCGAGCAGGTGCTGCTCGGCCGTGCCGCGGGATTGCCAATCGTGTATGTGGCCGCCTGGTACCAGGAGTTCCCGGTGGCGGTGGTGGCCATGGCCGAGAGCGGCATCCAGACCGCGGCCGATCTGCGCGGGGCGCGCATTGGCCTGCCGGGCTTGTTCGGGGCCACCTACATTGGCCTGCGCGCTATGCTGAGCGAAGCCGGCATCCCAGAGGCTGAGGTCGTGCTCGATTCGATCGGCTTCAATCAGGTGCAGGCGCTGGCCGCCGGGCAGCAGCAGGCGGTGGTGGGCTATGTCAATAATGAGCCGGTGCAGCTGGAAGCCCAGGGCTTCGACGTGAACGTGTTGCATGTGGCCGACTATGTAGAACTGGCCGCCAACGGCCTGCTCACCAATGAAGCCATGCTGGCCGAGCATCCTGAGCAGGTGCGCGCTTTTGTGCGCGCCTTCCTGCGCGGCCTGGCGGATACCATCGCAGACCCCGAGGCCGCTTACGAGATCTCCATGAAGTATGTGGAGGGTCTGAGCGCGCTGGACAATGACACCCAGATGGCGGTGCTGACCCTCTCGATCGAGTCATGGCAGGCCGCGATACTGGGCTACGCCAACCCGCAGGCGTGGGAGAACATGCACGCTGTACTGCTGGAGATGGGCCTGATTACCCAGCCACTGGATGTGAGCGCGGCTTTCACCAACGACTACTTGCCGGCGGACTAATGGCCCGTACCGCCACCCCCATGCTCTCGCTGGAGAAAGTGTCCGCCAGCTTCGCTGATCGCAGCGGGCAGCTGGCCGTGTTGCGCAACCTGTCCTTCAGCGTGCCGCGCGGCCAGTTCGTGTGCGTGCTCGGCCCCTCGGGGGCGGGCAAGTCCACCCTGCTGCGCCTGCTGGCCGGGCTGCTGGCGCCTGCCAGCGGGCAGATCCTGTTCGGCGGCCAGCCGGTCAGCGGGCCTCAGGCCGGCGTCGGCCTGGTGTTCCAGGATGCCAACCTGATGCCCTGGCGGGATGCGCTGGACAATGTGGCCCTGCCGCTGGAGCTGCGCCATGACCCGGACGCGATCGACCGCGCCTGGGACATGCTGCAGGTCGTCGGCCTGCGCGGTTTTGAGCAGGTGCTGCCCAGCGAGCTCTCCGGTGGGATGGCGCAGCGCGTCGCCATCGGCCGGGCGCTGGTCCAGGACCCACAGCTGCTGCTGCTCGACGAGCCCTTCGGTTCGCTGGATGCCTTGACCCGCGAGAAGATGGGCGAGGAGTTGCTGCGCATCTGGGAGCTGGAGCACAAGACGGTGGTGATGGTCACGCACGACATTCACGAGGCACTGTACCTGGCCGACCGCGTGCTGGTGCTCGGCCGCCGCCCGGCCAGCATCAAGCTGGATATGCAGGTCAGGCTGGCGCGCCCGCGCAAGCTGGCCGTGCGTTACTCGCCGGCGTTTGGGCGCATGGCGGCCCGCTTGCGGGCGGCCATTGAGGTGCAGGCGGTATAATCTCTCTCGAAAGTGAGAGATTGCACATGAGCAGCACAAGCCTCGCCCAACCTCTGCCCACTGGCCTCGGAAACAAGAAGTTCATCATTGGCGGCCTGCTCATTCTGGCTGCGGTGGTGTATCTGATCGTCACGTCCACCGCCGCCGGGGCGCAGTTCTTCTTCACCATCGATGAGCTGAACCAGCGTGGGGCCGATGCGGTGGGCAAGCCCGCCCGCGTGGCGGGGGCCGTGCTGGGCGACACCATCGAATACGATCCCGAAACGCTGACCCTCACTTTCACCATGGTGCATATGCCCGCCGATACCCGCCTCATCAATGATGACGGCGGTCTGGCCAAAGCCCTGCACGCCGCGGTGAATGACCCGACCCGCTCGCGCATGCAGGTGCAATACATCGGGGTCAAGCCTGACCTGCTGGCTCACGAGGTGGAAGCCATTGTGGCCGGCAAGCTGGGCGCAGACGGCGTCTTCTACGCCGATGAGAACGGCCTGCTGCTGCGCTGCCCGACGCGCTATGAAGAGGCGCTGCCCGGCCAGGCCGGTGACTACTAAGCCCTGTACATACAATGATCGCTGATCTTGGTTTCTTTGCGCTGCTGATCGCTTTCCTGCTGGCGCTGTATGCTTGCGCGGCCGCTGCCGTAGGCAGCCGCCGCCGCGAGCAGCGCTGGGTATCCAGCGCTCGCTCGGCCATCATCCTCGGTTTCCCGCTGCTCACCATTGCCTGCGCCAGTCTGGTGTATTCGCTGGCCAATCTCGATTTCCAAATGCAGTACGTCTCCCAGGTCACCAGTCACAGCATGCCCATGTACCTGCGCGTCACAGCCTTGTGGGGCGGCCAGGCCGGCTCGCTGCTGTTCTGGGCCTGGCTGATGGCGGCCTTCACCTTTGCCGTCATGCTGCGTGAATGGCGGCGTGACCGTGACCTGGAGCCGTGGGTCATCATTGTCACCGCGGCCACGCTGGCCTTCTTCTTAGCGCTGATCCTGTTCTTTGAGAATCCATTCCTACGCTACTGGCAGGGCATCACCGGCACGGTGTGGACCGCCATGTGGCAGCCCACCGGGGCGCAGCCGTATATCCCCATCGATGGCAATGGCCTCAACCCGTTGCTGCGTCACCCGGGCATGATCATCCACCCGCCCATGCTGTACATCGGCTTCGTGGCTTTCGTGGTGCCGTTCGCCTTCGCCATCGGCGCACTGGTCACTGGCCGCAGCGATGACCGCTGGATCCGCGTCACGCGCCGCTGGACGCTGATCGCTTGGCTGTTCCTCTCGCTGGGGCTGATCCTCGGCAGCCGCTGGGCTTACGATGTGCTGGGTTGGGGCGGCTACTGGGGCTGGGACCCGGTGGAGATCGCCGCGTTCATGCCCTGGCTGACCGGCACGGCGTTCTTGCACTCGGTCATGATCCAGGAGAAGCGCGGCATGTTCAAGCATTGGAACATGCTGCTCATCATCCTGACCTATTGTCTGGTCATCTTCGGCACCTTCCTGACCCGCTCGGGCGTGTTGTCTTCGGTGCATGCGTTTGCGCAGAGTGCCATCGGGCCGATGTTCTTTGGCTTCATCGCACTCACCTTTGGCGTTTCGCTGGCGCTGCTCAGCAAACGCTGGGCCACGCTGAAGTCTGAAGTTGAGATGACTTCGCTGCTCTCGCGCGAGTCGCTCTTCCTTATCAACAACCTACTCTTCATGGGCATCCTGGTGATCTGCTTCTGGGGTGTGGTATTCCCCATCGTGAGCGAGGCCAGCGGCGGGATCGGCCGCGCCATCCCCGCCCTGGCGCACATCTTCACCGGGCAGCGCGCCACGGTTGGCCCCATCTTCTATGAGAGCGCCACCGGCCCGCTGTGGGCGGCCCTGCTGCTGCTCATGGGCATTGCGCCGCTCTCGGCCTGGCGCGCCTCCACCGCCCGTACTCTGGGCCGCGCCATCTGGAAGCCCTTCCTTATCTCGCTGGTGGTGCTGGCTGGCCTGCTGGTTGGTGGTATGCGCCAACCGCTGGCCCTGCTGGCGTTGTGGATCTGCGCGTTCGTGTTGCTCGTCACCGTGTATGAGTTCTGGCGCGGCGCACGAGCGCGCACGAACCGCGGCGAGAATTTCCTCCAAGCCTTTTGGCGCCTGGTGGCCCGCAACCGCCGCCGTTATGGCGGCTACATCATCCACATCGGCGTCATTCTGATCGCCGTGGGCGTCATTGGCATCGAGCTCTTCCAGCAGGAGACCCAGGGCAGCCTGGCGGTGGGAGAGCGCATGCACCTGGGCAGTTACAGCATCGAGTACGAGTCGCTGGCGGAGTTTGAAACGCCGGATGGCCGCCTGGTGGACCGCGCCGTGGTGAACGTGTTCAAAGACGGCCAGCCGCTGACCCAGCTGTACCCGCGCCGTGACTTTTACTACGAGTCGCAGCAGGCCATGACCATCCCCGGCCTGCGCAGCACGCTGGAGGATGATATTTACATCCTGCTGGTGGATTGGGAGCCAGTCAGCGCCAGCAGCGCAACCTTCAAGATGTACGTCAACCCGCTGGTCAATTGGATCTGGCTGGGCGGCTTTGTGTTCATCTTCGGTACGCTGGTCGCCTCCTGGCCGGAAGCTGATGCGCTGCCCCAGCGCAGCCGCGCCCGCTTAGGCGGTACCCCGGAGCGCGCATGAGGCTCGTTGCGTTCCTGATCGCCGCCGGCTTGCTGTTGGCGGCTTGCGCCGGCAGCCCGGCCGCTGCACCTGCCCCCCAAGGCACACCCAGCGCGGACCAAGTGAACGCGGTGGCTAAGAACCTGTACTGCCCAGTTTGTGCCAACGTGCCGCTGGATGTATGCGGCACGGCCGCCTGCGCCCAGTGGCGCGGCCAGATCGCTGACCTGCTGGCCGAAGGCTACACCGAGCAGCAGGTATACGATTATTTCGCCGCCCAGTATGGCCAAGGCGTGCTGGCGGTGCCGCCGGCCCGCGGGCTGAACTGGCTGGTCTACCTGCTGCCGCCGGCTGTCATTCTGGGCGCGGGGCTGCTGCTGGCGCGCAACCTGCGCCGCTGGCGGCAGGCGCCTGCGCCGCAGGCCAAGCCGCCCGCCACAGAGGACGACTACACTCGCAAGCTGGAAGAAGAACTCGACGCACGCCGCTGATGACTGAAGAAACGAAACCCACATCCATCCTGGGCCGCGTATTGGCTTGGGGATTGTTGATCACGCTGCTAGCCCTGGTAGGGATGCAGCTGCGCTCCTCACTGCAGGGGGTACTCACCCGCGGCGAGCAGGCGCCTGACTTCACGCTCGTCACCTTCGATGGCCAGACCATCACCAGCGCCGACCTTGAGGGCAAGGTGGTGGTGCTCAACATCTGGGCCTCGTGGTGCCTGCCCTGCAAAGACGAGGCCGTTCATCTGGAACAAGCTTGGCAGCATTACCAGAGCCGCGAGGACGTGATATTCCTCGGCGTGGCGTATGTGGATACCGAGCGAGAGTCGCTGGCCTTCATTGCGAAGCACGGCGTCACGTATCCCAATGGCCCCGATCTCGGTACGCTGATCTACACCAGCTTCCGTGCCCGCGGCGTGCCCGAGACCTTTGTCATCAACAAACTGGGCGAGATCGCCTCGGTCAAGATCGGCCCGTACCAATCGGTGCAGGAGATCATTACCGTGGTTGACCGCCTGCTTGAGCTCGAATAATGGATGTAGGTTCGCTGCTTCTCTTTGTAGCCCTGTTGGTGCTGTGCGGGCTGTATGTTGCTCGCCCGCTGCTGGCGGGTGCGGAAGAAGATACCGATCCGCACCTGGCCAACCTGCACGCCGAGCACCGGCGTGTGCTCGACGCTCTGCTGGAACTGGACGCCGACTGGGAAATGGGCAAAGTGCCTGAGGAGATCTATCACCCGCAGCGCCAGAAATTGTTGGCTGAGGGAGCGGCCGCCCTGCGCGCTTTGGAGAAGGCGGATGTTGACTTGCCTGCCGCGCCCAACGACGAACGCGATGAACTCGAAGCCATGATCGCTGCCTATAAGAAGAAAGGCAGCCAGAAGGGCGCGCGCCAAAAAGGCGCACGACGCAAGCCATGACCCCGCGTGCGTTGCGCTGGCTGCCACTGCTGGTCCTCTTGCTCACCGCCTGCGAATTCTCGCTGGCGGGCGATGTGACCCCGCCGCCGGATGCCATCATCAGCCATGCCGACTCCACGCCCGTGGCGCTGGAGTACCCGCCCGCGCCGGCTGACCCGGCCGCCGGCGCCGCCATCTACACCCAGAGCTGTGCGCCGTGCCACGGCGCCAGCGGCCTGGGCGACGGGCCGCAGGCCAATATGCTGCCGGTGCAGCCCGCGCCCATTGGCCTGACCGAGCGGGCGGACGCGGCCGCCCCGGCGGATTGGTATCGCATCATTACCCAGGGTAACCTCGATAACTTCATGCCGCCGTTCGCCAACCAGCTTGACCTGCAGCAGCGTTGGGATGTGCTGGCCTATACGCTTTCGTTGAGCCAGGACCCCTTGGCGGCGGAAGGCGGCGAGCAGTTGTATGCCCGCCACCAGGAAGCTATCCAGGCGGCCCTGCCTCTGGCCGACATCCGCCAGATGGCGGCCTACAGCCGCAACGCCATCATCGGCGCGGTAGAGCAGGCCGTGCCCAGCCTGGCCTCGGCCGAGCTGTTGGCGCTCGGCTCCTACTTGCAGGCCATCTCACTGGGCGCCGCGCCGCAGGCGCCGGCCGCCGAAGGCGAGCCTGCGCCCAACGGCGCGCTGCGCGGCCAGGTGCAGGACGGCACGGACGGCGAGCTGGCGCCCGGGCTGCAGGTCACTCTGTTTGGCTACGAGGGCCAAACTTTGGTGCACACACAGACCGCCGAGGTCAATGCCGCCGGGCGCTTCAGCTTTGACGATGTGCCTGTGGGCGAGGGGCGCACCTTCTTTGCTTCGGTGGATTATTTGGGGTTGAGCTACTTCTCCGAGTTCCTCAGCGAAGGCGAGCGCGAATTCAGCCAGCCCATCACGATCTACGAAACTACCCATGACACCAGCCAGCTGGCCGTCGAGCGCCTGACGGTTATTCTTGAATTCGAGCGCCCCGGCTTCGTGCGCGTGGTGCAGCAGTACCTGGTTTCCAATATTGGCATGCGCGCCGTCACACCCACCGCCGAGGGCGCGCCGGTGCTGCTCTACGACCTGCCCGAGGGCGCCAGTGATCTGGCTTTCAGTGAAGGCGTGTTCCGCGAGCGCTATCTGCCCACCCAGCAGGGTTTTGGCGATCTGCGCGCCGTGCTGCCGGGTCTGCAGACCTACCAGCTGCTCTTCGCCTATGAGATGCCGTATACGCGCAACCTGGACCTTCCGCTGGTGCTCAACCTGCCGGTTCGCTCGGTTGCCGTGCTGGTGCAGGATGGCAGTGTGACCCTGCAGAGCGCGGACTTCACCGAAGCCGGCGAACAGCAGATCCAGGATGCGTACTACCGCGCCTATGTGTCCAACGGGACTTACTCAGCCGGCGACACCGCCGAGCTGCGCCTGCGCGGGCGCAACCCGCAGGGCAGCGGCGGGCTGCAGGCTGTGCTGGCCAGCGATGGCGTCGTGGTCGGGCTGGCCGCCCTGACTGTGGCTGTGGGCCTGCTGTGGCTTTGGCTGCGCCGCATGCAGGCCAGCCCGGACGAAGTGTTGGCGCAGATCACCCGCCTGGACGAACGCTTTGCGGCCGGTGACATTGCCGAGAACCAATACAAACGCCAGCGCGCCGCGCTTAAGGCCCAGCTGCGCCGCGTTATGAAGGACTGATGATCACCGTAAGCCAGCTCAGCAAGCGCTACGGATACCGCCTGGCACTGCGCGGGGTCAGCCTGCGCGTGCGCCGCGGCGAGATGGTGGCGCTGCTCGGCCCGAACGGGGCCGGCAAGAGCACCCTGTTGCGCATTCTGGCTGGCCTGGCCCAGCCGAGCGCCGGCCGGGTGGAGGTGGCCGGCTGCCAGCTGCCCAAACAGGCAGCCGCAGCCCGCGCTCAGTTGGGCTACCTTGGCCACCAGCCGCTGGTGTATGAAGACCTGACCGCTGACCAGAACCTGGAGTTCTTCGCCCGCCTGTACCGCCTGCCCGCCGCGGCCGCCCGTATCGACGAGCTGCTGGAGCTGGTGGGACTGCACCAGCGCCGCAGCGAGCGCGTGCGGGGCTACTCGCGCGGCATGTTGCAGCGCCTGGCGCTGGCGCGGGCGCTGCTGCACCGCCCGCGCGTGCTGCTGCTGGACGAGCCGCATAGCGCGCTCGATCTGCAGACCGCCGATGCGCTCGACGATATATTGCGGGCGCAGGCGCGGGCCGGCGCCACCATCCTGATCGCCAGTCATGACCTGGATCGGGTGGGGGGCCTGGCGCAGCGCGCCGTGCTGCTGGCCGACGGCCGCAGCGCCGCCTCGCTGCCCAAGGCCAAGCTCGGCCGCGGGCTGCCTGGCCACTACCAGCAGGCCCTGGAGCGTGCCGGTGGCTAGCTATTTCGCGGCCGTGTGGGCCATCGTGCGCAAGGATCTGGCGGCCGAGTGGCGCAGCCGCCAGATGGTGACCGCCATGCTGGTGTTCGTGGTGCTGGTCATCTTCATCTTCGCCTTCACGCTGGATATTGACATGCTGACCCGCCGCCAGATCGCCGCCGGGGTGCTGTGGACCACCTTCGCCTTCGCTGGCATCCTGGGGCTCAACCGCACCCTGGCCACCGAGGGCGAGCGCGGCTCGCTGGATGGCCTGCTGCTGGCCCCCGTGGAGCGCAGCGCCATCTACTTCGGCAAAACCCTTGCGAACTTATTCTTCATGCTGGTTGTGGAAATTTTCACTCTGCCGCTTTATGCTCTCTTCTATAACATGAGCCTGGCCCAGCCGGGTCTGTGGCTGGTGCTGCTGCTCGGCTCGTGGTGCTTTTGCAGTGTGGGCACGTTGCTGGCGGCCATGGCGGCCCAGGCGCGCAGCCGCGAGCTGCTGCTGCCGGTGCTGCTGCTGCCGATGGCGCTGCCGGTGCTGGTGGCTTCGGTGCGCGCCAGCAGCGCCTTCGTGAACGGCCTGGGCATGGAATATGCCTCGGCCAGCCTTAACATTCTGGTGGTGTATGGCCTCATCATGCCCGCATTGGGCTTCATGTTCTTTGACTTCATTGTAGAGGAGTAAGTTTCGTATGGCATCAACTTCGTTGGACCGCAAGCCTCGCTTGCTGCAGGCGCTCGACATTTTGTCGGCGCTGCTTATGCTCGGCACCATTTACATGGTGTTCTTCTATGCCCCCATGGAGCGTGTCATGGGTCAGGTGCAGCGTGTGTTCTACTTCCACGCTTCCAGCGGCTGGGTGACCATGGTAGTGCTCATCATCGCCGCCCTGGCTGGCATCATCTACCTGATCCGCCCGCACAAGAAATGGGACGTGCTGGCCGTAGCCTGTGTCGAGATCGGCCTGGTGTTCGCGTTCATCTGCGTCACCACCGGCTCCATTTGGGCTCGCCCGGCGTGGAACACCTGGTGGACCTGGGACCCGCGCGTGGTGACCTTCACCATCCTGATCCTGGTGTACATGGCCTACATGCTGCTGCGCCAGGGCATTGAAGACCCGCAACGCCGCGCCCGCTTTGGCGCCATTTACGCCATCCTGGCCGCCGTCACTGTGCCGCTGACCTTCTTCTCCATCCGCATCTGGCGCACGCTGCACCCGGTAGTCATCGGCAGTGGCAGCGCCACGGCCGAGGGCGGCTTCGACATGACTCGCCCGATGGTGTGGACCCTGCTGTTCACCCTGCTGGCGCTGACCGTGTTCACGCTGACCCTGCTGTGGCACCGCGTGCGCCTGGGCTGGCTGGCTGACAAGGTGGAAGAACTGCGCATGAAGGCGTTTGGCCGCTAGGCCGGGAGTAAGTGAAAGACATGCCGATCGAAACAACCAATTACATGATCCTGGGCTTCGCCGTCACCTTTGGCGCGATCGCCCTGTACCTGGTCAGCCTTCCGCAGCGCACCAAGAACCTCAAGGCGGAGTACGAGATCCTGCAATCCGCTGCCAAGCCGGCCAGGAAAGCTGCCCCTAAGAAGGCAGCTAAGAAGACCGCAAAGAAGGCTGCGAAGAAGACAGCCAAGCGCGCCACCCGCCGCTAGCTTGCAAGCATCCGCTACCCAATGGGCGGGGCATTTATGCCCCGCCCATTTTCGTTGTGAGCTAGAATGCAGGCCATGCCCACAAAGAAGACGACCCTGAAGAAGGCCGCCCCTCCAAAACGTTGGAGTCCTACGACCAAGCTGGTCGTGGCGCTCAGCCTGGTGGCTTTGCTGGCGGCAGTGCTGGTTCGCTTTGATTACCTGATCGGCCCGCTGCTGCTGGCCTTCATCCTCTCGTACATCCTGCACCCGTTCGTAGCGCGCTTATCGCAGGCGACCCGCCTCAAGTGGCGTGCGGCGGTCAACCTCATCTTTGTACTCTTCCTCGCCGCGGTGGTGTGGCTGTCCATCCTGGGTGGGTCTGCCGTAGTGGACCAGATGGGCTCGCTGGTGAACGCCGGCCAGAACTTGATCACCAGCCTGCCGGAGTTCGCCCGCCAGCTGGCCACCCAGTCCTTGCAGATCGGCCCGTTTGATATTGAGTTCGCCGAGGTGGAACGCATCCTTCAGGATGAGTTCAATCTCAACTTCGTGACCCTGGGCCAGCAAGTGCTCTCCGCCTTGCAACCCCTGCTGGGGCAGGCGGGCAGCCTGCTCGGCTTGCTGGCCTCCGGCGCGCTCAGTACCCTGGGCTGGGCGGCATTCATCTTCATCATCTCGTACTTCCTGTTGGTGGATTCGGAGGGCGTGCCGTCGTTCTTCGCCCAGCTCGCCAACACTGGCTACGATGCGGATGTTCGTCGCATCGGGCGCGAACTCTCGCGCATTTGGGATACCTTCCTGCGCGGCCAACTGCTCATCATCAGTCTGGTAGTGATCACCTATTTCATGCTCATGACCATCCTGGGCGTGCACAATGCCCTGGGTCTGGCTTTCCTCACCGGCCTGGCCAAGTTCGTGCCTTATATTGGCCCGCTGGTGGCCGGCGGCACCGCGGCCCTGGTGGCCTATTTTCAGCAGGGCAATTACCTCGGCATTGAGCCGTTTCCGTATGCCGCCATTGTGGTCATCGGCACCCTGGTGCTGGATCAAGTCTTTGATAATCTCGTAACCCCGCGCATCTTTGGCAAGAGCCTGGGCGTGCACCCCGCTGCCGTGCTGGTGGCGGCCCTGATCGCGGCCAGCCTGCTGGGCTTCGTGGGCTTGCTGCTGGCCGCGCCCGTGCTGGCCAGCCTGCAGCTGCTGCTGACCTTTGCGATACGCAAAATGCTGGATCTCAACCCCTGGCCGCAGCGCGAAGTGGCTTTGGAGCCAGTTGGTTCCAGCCTGGCACAACGCTTGCAAGAGTCATGGGAGCAGGTGCGCAAAGGTGCAAGCCGCTGGTTCAAGGCTTTGCGCAAGCGTTTACGGCGCAAGTAAGCCGGAAACTGGTCAGCTTCGTTCAGCTCAGTTTGGCTTATACTAATTTGCCCTTTTAAGGGCTGTTTTATGTCTATGGTCAGGAATGCCATCATCCTAACGCCCAGCAAGGGCTTTGGCGAAATGGTTCGCCAATTGCTTGCTGATTCAGAAGGGCTGACGCCCCAACTGCTATATTCGCCTGCCCAGGCGTTGAGCGCGGTCGCCGATGGGTTGGACCTGCTGGTGTTGGATACTGACTTTGCCGACATGGACATTGCCGCCTACCTGCAGCAGCTGCGCCAAGTGGCCCCTAACTTTGACCTGATCTTGATCCTGGCTGAGGATACTCCTGTGGATGGCTGGGAGCATGTCGGCGCGCAGATCGTGCTGCCGCAGCCCTTCTACTTGCCTGACTTGGCGGCTGCCATCGAGCAGCTGTATGGGCCGCTGCACTCTGTCGAGATGCCTGCCACCGCCCACTTCGGCTCGGCCGCGGTGACCGCTCCGCTCAATGTGGCGCCCGCCCACGAAGCCCCCGCTTGGCTGGCGGATACCAAGCTCTCCGCCCAGCATCTGGCCCAGCTCTCGCTGGAGTCCGCTTCTCAGGCCGCCCTGATAACGCGTGGCGCCGAGGTGTGGGCCTACGCCGGCGAGCTGCCGCGGGCCGCGGCCGAGGAGCTGGCCGCTGCCATCTCCAACGGTGGCGATGCCGGAGCCGACCTGGCGCGCTTCGTGCGCCTGGAGGCGACCCAGGCCGACTATATGCTGTATGCCACCGCGCTAGGTAACGAATACAAGCTGGCGCTGGTGTTTGATACGCAAGTGCCGTTCAGCAAGATGCGCAGCCAGGTGGACAAGATGGCGGCCGCCATCGCGGCTGCCAGTGAAGCCAGCCTGGCCGAGGTTGCCGTGGCACAGGCCGCGGCGGCTGCCAACAGCAGCCTGCCCGCAGCCCCCGCGCCCGCTCAACCCAGCCAGCCTGCACCCGAGGCGCCTGCGGCCCAGCCCACGCGTGTGCGTTGGCTGCCGGCCGCACAGGCCGCCGCAGCCGGCGGCAGCCCGTTGCTCAGCTATGCCTATGTGCTGACGCCGCGCTTGCCGGAGCACCGCCTGGAAGGCGACCTGGCGGAGAAGCTGGCCGCCTGGCTGCCGCAGTTGTGCGTGGCCTTCGCCTGGCGGCTGGAGCACCTCAGCATTCAGCCCGGCTTCGTGCAGTGGATGGTGAGCCTGCCGGCCGAGACCGCGCCGGAAAGCGTGGTGCATACCCTCGAAACGCACTTGTCCGAGCGCATCTTTGATGAGTTCGCTCGCCTGAAACGTGACAACCCCTCTGGCGAGTTCTTTGCGCCGGGCTTCCTGGTGATGAACGGCGGTCTGCCCAACGATGCGCAGGTCGCTGACTTCATTGCGCACACGCGCAGCCGCCAGGGAATACCGAATCAGTAAGCAGTAACCAGTGAACAGTAATCAATAACTGGTGAGCAGGAGTACCTGAGGGTGCTGCCTGATACCTGTTGACTGCTCACTGTTCCCTCGTTTCTCCGCAGTACAATCTCATAATGCCCCAAACGCTCTATCTCATCGACGGCCACGCGCTGGCTTATCGCACCTACTTCGCACTCACCAGCGCCGGCGCAGGCAGCAGCCGCTGGACCACCAGCGCTGGCGAGCCCACCGCCGGCGTATTCGGCTTCACCTCCGTGCTCCTGCGCATCCTGGAGCAGGAGCGCCCCGAGTACATGGCGGTGGCGTTCGACGTGGGCAAGACTTTCCGTGACAAGCGTTACCCTGACTACAAAGCCACCCGCGAGAAAATGCCGGATGATCTGCGCGTGCAGATGGAACGCATCCGCGAAATGGTGGACGCCTTCAACTTCCCCCGCCTTGAGCTGGAAGGGTTCGAGGCTGATGATGTGATCGGCAGCATCGCCAAGAAGTCGGCCGGCGAGGGCGTGGGCGTCAAGATCATCACCGGCGACAAAGACCTGCTGCAGCTGGTGGACAAGCGCATCATCGTCAGCCTGCCCGGCAAGCAGCTGGCCGACGGCAAGGACTATGCCCCGCAAGACGTCTTCGAGTTCCTGGGGGTCATGCCGGAGCAGGTGGTCGACTTCAAAGCCATGATCGGCGATAAGTCTGACAACATCCCCGGCATCCCGGGGATTGGCGAGAAGACCGCCGCCGGCCTGCTGGCCGAGTACAAGACCCTGGATAACATCTACGCCAATCTCGATAAGCTCAAACCCGCCCAGCGCCAAAAGTTTGAGGATGGGCGCGAGAAGGCCCAGCTGAGCTACGAGTTGGCACGCATCGTCACTGATCTGGATATTGACTTTCACATTCAGCAGGCGCGTACCGACCAGATCCGCTCGCAGGACGTGCTGGAGCTGTTCCGCCAGCTGGAGTTCCGCTCGCTCATGAAGCGGCTTAACACCGTGCTGGAGCTGGGCAGCATGCCGCAGGACACCAAGCTCGGCCAGCTCGGCATGTTCCCCGAGGACAACCCGACCCCGCGCGGCCCGGCGGTGGACATCGATGTCGAAGTGGTCGATACGCCCGAAACGCTGGCCGCACTGGCCAAGACGCTGGCGGCTGCCAAGTACATCTCCTTTGACACCGAGACCAGCAGCACCAATCACATGCAGTGTGACCTGGTGGGCATCTCGCTCTCGGTGGAGGAGGGCAAGGGCTATTACATCCCCATCGGCCATGAGCGCATGCTAGGCCGCCAACTCCCTGTTGAGGATGTGGTCACCGCCCTGCGCGGCCCCATGACCGACCCCACGATCCCTAAGCTGGGCCACAACCTCAGCTTCGATTACGTCATCCTGGCGCGCCAGGGCCTGAAGGTTCATCCCCTCAGCATGGACAGCATGATCGCTGAGTGGGTGGCGGATAGCGGCTCGCGCAACCTGGGCCTCAAAGGCCTGGTGTGGGTGCGCCTGAACAATGAGATGACTGAGATCCAGGATCTGCTGGGCAAGGGCCGCAAGCAGATCACCATGGCGCAAGTGCCCATTCAGCAGGCGGCTGAGTACGCCGCCGCGGATGCCGAAGTGGTGCTGCGCCTGCAGCCGGTGCTGACCGAACGCATCAAAGCCGTGAAGGGCGAGCGCATCTTTGACGAGATCGAGATGCCGTTGGTGCGCGTGCTCTCGGATATGGAAATGGCCGGCATCATGCTCGACACGCAGTTCCTGGCAGGCATGGGCGCCGAGCTCAACAAGGATCTGGAGCGCATCGGCACCGAGGTGTACCAGCAGGTCGGTGAGGAGTTCAATCTCAGCTCGCCGCAGCAACTGGCCCATATGCTGTTCGACCGCCTCAAGCTGCCGCCGCCAGCGGGCGTGCGAAAGACCGCCTCGGGCGCGTATTCCACCTCGGCCGATATTCTGGAAGCGATGAGCGAGCAGCACCCGATCGTGGACTTGATCCTCGATCACCGCGAGCTCTCCAAGCTGAAGACCACCTATGTGGATGCGCTGCCCTTGGTCGTGAACCCAGCCACCAACCGCGTGCACACTTCGTACAACCAAGCTGGCACGGTCACCGGCCGCATCGCCTCCAGCGAGCCGAATTTGCAGAACATCCCCATCCGCACGGAGCTGGGTCGCCGCGTGCGGCGCGCTTTCATCGCCGCACCGGGGCACAAGCTGCTCGGCGTGGATTATTCGCAGGTGGAGCTGCGCATCGTGGCCCACATCGCCCAGGACGAAGCCATGCTGAACGCCTTCCGCAACAACGAAGATATTCACATCACCACCGCCGCGGCGATCCTGGACATCACGCCTGACCAGGTGACCGGGGATATGCGCCGCAACGCCAAGGCGGTGAACTTTGGCCTGATCTATGGCATGAGCCCGTTCGGGCTTACCCGCAGCACGGATCTTACGCTGGCCGAGGCAGAGAACTTCGTCAAAGCGTACTTTGAAAAGTTCCCTGGCGTGCGAGCGTACATTGACAACACCAAGAAGAAAGCCGCCCAGCTGGGTTACATCGAAACCTTATTGGGCCGCCGCCGCCAGTTCCAGGCGCTGAAAGATGGCACCAACTATGTGCTCAAGAGCCGCCTGGAGCGCGAGGCCATCAACAGCCCGATCCAGGGCACCGCGGCCGACATCATGAAGCTGGCTATGCTGCGCGTGGACGCGGCGCTGGCCAGCGCCAAACTTGGCGGCCGCATGCTGCTACAGGTGCACGATGAGCTGGTGCTGGAAGTGCCGGATGGCGAGCTGGAGCAGACCGCCGCGCTGGTGCGCGACGAGATGGTCAATGCCTACGCACTCAGCGTTCCGCTGCAAACTGAAATGAAGATCGGCCAGAATTGGGGCCAGATGAGCGTGGTCGCGTAGACGCTTAGTCGTCAGCGCGGTTGAAGAGCAGCAGCCAGGCGCCCCAGGCGGGGTCGCCGGCTTCAGTAATGCAGGCGGCTGGCTGCAGGCCGGCCAGCGCTTCTGAGCCCACGATCGACAGAACATACGTAGACCCAGGCGTCATTTCATATTCCGCATAGCCCGGGCCGAACTCTGGGCGGGCGCCGGTAAAGAATTCATCGTTGGTTTCGCCGTCGTTCATCGCCAGGCGCACGCCGGCCTGAGCCTGTCCGTTCTCATCGAATATAAAGATCTTGACCAACGGCGCTGCCTCGCTGCTTTCACACAGCAGTTCGCGGCTGCTTAGCGTGTACACGCCGCCTTCCTCAGCGATGAACGGCGTGGGCGCCGCGTCCACATCCTCCGGGTTGGGTGTGTTGATGGCGATGGAGGTGGACTGGGCGCTGGCCTGGAAGGTGTCGAGATCACGGGCCAGGCTCGCCAGCGCCCGCGCCTCGCGCTGCGTGGCGCTGTTGCCGAGGGCGATCTGGGCCTGCGCGCTCAGCACGCGGGCCGGGTCTGCATCGCCCAGCTGGGCCAGGCGCGCCTGCGCCCGGCTGATATCCCCGCTGGACGCGTAGGCCAGGGCGATCATCAGCCGGTACTGGTCTTGATGTTCCTCGGAGAGGTGAGCCGGCCCCACGCTGGCGACCTGCAGCGGGAACACCACAAAGGACAGGATGCAGCCGAACAGCAACCCCATGATGAGGCCAGTCAGCAGATAGAGCGGGGGCCGCTTGGGCGGCTCTTTGGTCATCATGGCGTGGGAGTATGCGAGAGGCTGGGCACTTGCTCGCGCAGCGCGCTGGCCAGCTCCGCCAAGAGGTTGAGGTCGGCCTGGGAATATTCATGCTCCCGGCCGAACTCCATGGCGTTCACCAGCGGCAGCAGGGGATTCTCGGCGTTGAGGAATTCGAGATGGTCGATCGCCCGGTCCAGGTTGCCGTCGGCCGCGTAGGCTTCGGCGGCCATCAGGGCATAGTCGGCGGCGTAGTCCTCGCGCAGCAGGCTGGGGGCGGCGTCGGCCGCTGAAAGCGGCCGCAGCTCCCAGCCTGCGTACAGGCTGGCGATCAGGCCAAGCAGGATGGTGAGACCGAATAAGGTATAGCGGGTGACCATTGTGTATTCGTATGCAAGATTACGGCCAGCTTTCGCGGGCCGCGCATCAGGCTGCTAGTGTAGCGATTTTTGGATCACTTGGCTGGATGCGACGAGCCTGAATTGAGGTCAGCCTAGGTTGCTGAGGATGCCGCCGGCCGCGATCAGCCCCAGGCCGCCGGCCAACCAGACAGCGCTCGGCTTCCAGCCGGCCCAGGCCAGGCCCAGCACTTTTCGCTGGGCAGCTTTGCGTTCCGCACCTTGTATCTTGATCTGGTGGATCTGCGCCTGGGTGCTGCGCCACTCCGATGTGTTGGTGAAGGTGGCGGTGTCGCGCAGAAAGAGCCATAAGCCCCAGCACATCGCTGCCGTTCCTATAAGGATCAGCGGCAACCCGAGCAGATTAGTAAAGAAGGCCAGCCACTGCTCGGCGCGCAGCAAGGGCAGCAAGGTTTCATAGAACATAGACCAGATAATGCTGCCGAAAAAGATGAGCGCCGCCAGCCAGAGCACAAAGCGGACAGCCAGGACCCTGTTCATCAACTCAGCTTGCTGGCCACCCAGCTGGCGGCCACCGCCAGCGCTTCGTCCAGCTTGCCGTTGTCCTCGCCGCCGGCCTGGGCCAGCTCCGGCTTGCCGCCGCCGCTGCCGCCCAGTACGGCGGCCGCCTGCTTGGCCAGCTCGCCGGCCTGCAGGCCGCGGGCCACCAGATCCTTGGTGACCGCCGCGATCAGCGTTACGCGGCCATCGGCCACCGCGGCCAGCAGGGCAACCCCGCTGGCGTGCTGCTGGCGGAACTTGTCGGCCAGTGCGCGCAGGGCATCTGCATCCGCGCCGGGCACGGCCGCGGCGAGTACGGGCACGCCGGAAACTTGCGGGACATCGGTCAGCAGGTCACCCAGGCTTTCCTGCGCCTGGGCGCGGCGTTGGGCGGCCAGCTCTTTGGTCAGCTGGCTGAGTTCGCTTTGCAGAGCGGCGGTCTTGGCCGGCACTTCGTCAGGCGTGGTCTTGAGCGCACGGGCGGCCTCTTGCAGCGCGGTGTTGCGCGCCTTGGCCAGGGTGTAGGCTTCGCGCCCGGTCACCGCCTCGATGCGGCGGATGCCGGCCGCGGCGCTGCCCTCGCTCACGATGAGGAACAGGCCAATATCGCCAGTATGCTCCACATGCGTACCGCCGCACAGTTCGTATGAGAACGGCGCGTCTTCGCTGCCGATGGCGATCGTGCGTACCTTCTCGCCGTATTTCTCGCCGAACAAGGCCGTAGCGCCTTCCTGCTTGGCCTGCTCCAGCGATTTGGTCTCTTTTTCCAGCTCGTAGTTATCCAGCACCCAGGCGTTGACCTGGTCTTCGATTTGCGCGATCGCATCTTTGCTGACGGCTTCAGGATTGTTGAAGTCAAAGCGCAAGCGGTCGGGTGCGACCAGCGAGCCGGCCTGGCGGGCATGCTCGCCCACCACCTGGTGTAGCGCGGCGTGCAGCAGGTGCGTGGCGGTGTGGTTGCGCATGATGTCCTGGCGGCGGCGCGCATCCACCCGGGCGATGGCTTCGTCGCCAACCGCCGGCGTGCCGCTCACCACCTCGCCGATGTGCACGATGGCGCCGGCGGCCGGCTGCTGCATCTCGGTGACCCGGATGGCCCAGCTGCCGTCCGCAGCCTGGATAACGCCGGTGTCGCTCACCTGGCCGCCGGCGGCGATATAGAAAGGCGTCTTCGGCAGAATGACGGCCACCTTGTCGCCCGTAGCAGCTTCTTGCTGCGGTTGGCCGTCTTTCACCAGGGCCAGCACTTCGCCCTTGGTGTCGAGTTCGTCCAGATCTTCGTAGGGGTCGTACTTCACGCCCTTGTCGCTCAGTTTCTTCTCGGCTTGCAATTGCTGTACCACGACCGCGAAGGCTTCGGCCTGCTCGCCGCCCAGCGCGCCCATGGCCTGGCCCGCGCCAGAGGCGGTGCGGTGCTGCTCCATGGCGGCGTGGAAGCCGGCCTCGTCTACGCCGTAGCCGCGCTCTCGGGCCACGTCACGGGTCAGCTCCAGCGGCAAGCCGTAGGTGGCGTACAGGTCGAAGGCCTGTGCGCCGTCCAGCGTGCCGCCCGCCGGCAGCCCGGCGAACAGCGCATCCAATTTGGCCATGCCGCTTTCGACGGTGCGCTGGAACTGCTCTTCCTCACGCGTCAGGCCATCCAGGATGGCGTTGCGATTCTTGACCAGCTCAGGATACGCCTCGCCGTAATGAGCGATGATGGCTTCGGCCACCTGGGCCATGAACGGCTCAGTCAGGCCGAGCTTGGTGCCGAAGCGGGCGGCGCGGCGGATGATCATGCGCGCCACATAATTGCGGCCCACATTGCCGGGCACCACGCCCTCGGCGATCAGGAAGGTGGCCGCACGGGCGTGGTCTGCGATCACGCGGTAGGGCGTGAAGTTGGCATCCCGCTCGGCATCCGTCTGCCCGGCCAGCTCCTGCACTTTGGCGATCAGCGGCGTGAACAGGTCGGTGCGGTAGTTGCCCTTGGCCTGCTGCAGCACGGAGACGATGCGCTCCAGCCCCATACCGGTATCAACATGCTTGGCCGGCAGCGGCTTCAGATCCTTGGGGCCGGTGCGGTTGTACTGGATGAACACCAGGTTCCAGATCTCGACAAAGCGCGGGCTGTCGAGCGCCAGCTCGCCATCCGCGTTCTTGTGGATCTCGCCGTACTCCGGCCCAAAGTCGTAATAGATCTCACTGTTGGGACCGCACGGGCCAGTGTCGGCCATCTCCCAGAAGTTGTCCTTGCGCCCATAGTACACCAGGTGCTCGGGCACAAAGCCGGGTTGGGCCAGCCAGTTGTCGGCGGCTTCTTTGTCGGTTTCGATCTCGCCCTGGTCATCCTTGAAGACCGAGGCGTACAGGCGGTCGGCCGGCAGCCCCCATGTCTGGGTCAGCAGCTCCCAGGCCCAGGCGATGGCCTCTTTTTTGTAATAGTCGCCAAAGGACCAGTTGCCCAGCATCTCAAAGAAAGTGTGGTGCGTGTCGTCCAGCCCCACATCTTCCAGGTCGTTGTGTTTGCCGGCCACACGCAGGCACTTCTGCGAGTCCACCGCACGGGAATAATCCCGTTTGTCGGTGCCGAGGAATACATCCTTGAACTGCACCATGCCCGAATTGGTGAACAGCAGGGTGGCATCGCCGCCCGGCACCAGCGAGGAGGAGGGCACCTCGGTGTGGCCGCGCTTGACGAAGAAGTCAATGTAGTCTTGGCGGATCTGGTTGGCAGTTTTCGGCATAGTGCTCTCTTTCAGAGAGGGAATTATACGCAATGAGGAAGACAAAACTTCACCACAAAGACACAAAGGGCACAAAGTATTTCTTTGTGCCCTTTGTGTCTTTGTGGTGAATAGGTTTAGCCCAGGAATTCCAGGAGCGCGGCCTGCTCCGTATGGGTTAGCTCATGCCCGCCGGGGTGGGCGAAGGCGTCTACGTCTGCGCCGCCGGCCTGCAGCACCGCGATCACGCGCTGCACCTCGCCGGGCGGCATCAGCGGGTCACGCTCGCCCGAGGTGACCAGGAAGCGCTTGCTCATCAAATTGAGCTGCGGCGGTTCAAAGGGCAGCATGCTGTGCAGCAAGGCCGCATTGGCGATCACCGTTGGGTGGCGGAACATGGTCGCCAGGATCATGTTGGCCCCGTTGGAATAGCCCACAAAGGTGGCCGAGCGGGCGTCCGTGTCGTGCTCGGCGTACCAGCGGCTCAGGAAGGCGGCCAGCTTGTCGGTCTCGGCCTCGATGCTGGCCATGTCGAACACGCCCATACCCAGGCGGGCAAAGAAGCGCGGCATACCGCCTTCGGATACATTGCCGCGCAGGCCCACGATGTTGTAGCTCTCGCTCACCGGCTCGACCAACGGAATGAGGTCGTGCTCATCGCCGCCGGTGCCGTGCAGCAGGAACAGCGTGCGGGCCTGGCCGCGGTTCTGGTGGATGTGGATGAACTCGCTCATCAGGGCAACGGGCCGCTTAAGGCAGCGGGCGCACGGTGACGGGCGTCAAGCCGGCTTCGATCTGCTCGCGATGCGGCTCCAGGAACGGCGGCAGCGATAGCTTCTCGCCCAGCGTTTCCAGTGGCTCGTCGGCCGTGAAGCCTGGCCCCATCGTCGCCAGCTCGAACAAGATGCCAGCTGGCGTGCGGAAGTAGATCGATTTGAAATAAAAGCGGTCGATCATCTTGGTGGGATACAGCCCCATGCCGGCAATGCTCTGGCGCACGGCCTGCTGGGCGGCCTCGTCCACCACAGAGAAGGCGATGTGGTGCACGGTGCCTGAGGCGTTGAAGCCGGCCGGTTTGCTGGGGTCCTCCTCCAGCTCGATGAACTCGGCACGCTGCACGCCAGGCAGGTGGTAGCGGGTCAGGTTGCCCTCGCTGCTCTCGACCGCATAGCCGAAGGCGAACAGCACCGGCTCGACCAGCGCTTTGTCGTGCACGCTCAGCAGGGCCGAGTGGAATTGGCGGATGGCGTACTCCGCGCCGACTTCAGGTGTGGTCCACAAGTCCTTGTCGTCAAAATTGGCTGGGTCTACTTCCACGAGTTCTAGGCGCTGGTCATCGTAATCATAGAAGACCAGGCGTTGCCAGCCCAGTTGGGCGCTGATGCCTTCGTGCTTGACGCCCAGCTTATCGAAGCGCTCTTTCCAGAACGGCAGCGAGCCAGCCGGCACGGCCAGGCTGATGTTGGTGACCAGGCCGTTGCCGCGGCTGCCGGGGGTGGGGGGCATGAAGGTGAAGAAGGTCAGGTCCATCCCGGGGCCGCCTTCGCGGTCACCGAAGAAGAGGTGGTATGCGCTGACATCGTCTTGATTGACGGTCTTCTTGGCCAGACGCAGACCGAGGATCTGAGTGTAGAAGTCGACAAGACGCTGCGGGTCAGAGCCGATGGCGGTGATATGGTGGATGCCGAGGGTGGGGGTCATGTTCGCTCGCTTTCGTGTGCGGGATACTGCCTAGATGAGCGCAGCGGGCGCGATATTACATCAGAGATATGTTAGCAGAAAGCGATTATCCGTCAGACCCTGTCATTGCGAGGAGTATTGCCGCTTGCGACAAACGGACGAAGCAATCTGGTCGTTGGCCATCTCAAAAAACTAACAGATTGCTTCGTTCGCGCTGCGCAGCAGGTCAGCCGGATGCTCACCGCTGACGGCTGAAAGCTGACCGCTAGCTGCTAAAAGCTCACACCCTCCAACTTGAGCAGATCCAGCTTGCGCTGGTCCCGCATCTTGCCGCCGTAGCCGCCCAGCGTGCCGTCTGAGGCTACGACGCGGTGGCACGGAACCACGATGGGGATCGGGTTGCGGCGCAGGGCTTGCCCCACGGCCCGCACGGCCTTGGGATTGCCGATGCTGTTGGCGATCTGCATGTAGGTGCGCACCTGGCCGCGCGGCACCCGGCGGGCTTCCTCCAGCACGCGGCGCTGGAAGGGCGTCACATGGCTCAGGTCCACCGGCATATCGAGCGAGCGCGCCTCGCCCAGCAGGTACTGGCGCACCTGCTGAGCCGTGGCGCCCACCCGCTCGGCGGAGCGCACGGGCTGCCCGCCCAGCTTGCGCAGGTAGCTGCGCAAGCTGTCCTCGCTGCTCTCGTACTCGATGGCCAGCAAGCCGTGCTCGCCGACCGCGATCCACAGCGGGCCGAGCGGCGTATCGTGCACCAGGTCATAGTACATCGGCGGCCCGGCCTGGGCAGCCAGCGCTCTGCGCACGGCCGCCTGCGCCCGTTTCGTGGCCGCCGCGGCTGGCCCGGCCGCGAAGGCCGCGTCAAGGCTATGTTCGAGTGGTGTGCTGGGCTGGGCGTTGTGTTCCAGCCAGTGGTTGGTCTTAGTCATGGTCTTCCTCGCTGAATTGCGTGCGTAGTTTTTTGAGCGCTTGGTACACATGGGCGCGGGCGGCCGGCTCACTGCAACCCAGGGCCGCAGCCACCTCGGCATATTCCAGCCCCTGGTACTTGCGCAGCAGCAGGGCGGCTTGCTGCTGGCGCGGCAGGCCGCTTACCGCGGCCCGCACGGCCGCCAGGCTGATGCGCTGCTGCACCTGCGCTTCCACACGCGCCTCGCCCGATGCGAGTTGCTCGTGCAGCTCGGTCTGGCGGTGATCGCGGCGGCCGTTGCGCTGCAGGCGAGTACGGGCGGTGTTGGTGGCGATCTTGTAGAGCCAGGCCCGCAAGTTGTCCGCCGTGGCGCGCTCGTAGGCTTTGTAGGCGCGCAGATACGTATCCTGCAGGCAGTCCTCTGCCTCGGCCTCGTCACCCAACAGGCGCCACAGGTAGCCGAACAGCTCGCCGCTGTGGGCGTCTACCAGGCTTTCGAAGTCAGGTTTGATGGCGGCCAGCATCACTCTATATAACCATCATAGTAGCGATCTGTGAAATACGCCGGCCGGAGGTTGCTTACGGCGTGACGGCTTTGAGTTCGCAGCCCAGGGTCTCCATTAGCGAGCTGACCATGCGACTGTCCCCAGCCTCAACCTCGGCTTTGGAAATTGCACTCTGCCAGATGGCGCAAAGATACGGTTCGGCCGTCGAGGTTCTGGAAACCATCAGTTCGGATAGATCCACAGCCTCCCCAAGCCGCTCCAGATGCAGAAATCCTTTAATGAACGGAGTTAGCTCTGTATAGGCATTCATCTGGTTCAAGTAGTTGCGGGCTGTCTCCCACAACCGGCCTACCTCCTCCCAGTCAGCAAACTGGGCGGCCAGGTCAGCCTTTTGGAAGTAGTAGCACCACGAGTCCTGGCTTTGCTCACTGACCACATCCCATTTGGGGTAGCTCGGCTTGGCAGTGCGTGAGATGCGCGCAAGGTCAGAGTTGGCCAGCCATCTGCGCGTGATCTCGTGGATCAGCGGGTTCAGCTCGTCTTCAGGCCCAAGCACCCACAGGCAGCTCATCAGATCCTTGTTAAGGTCTACGACAACCACATCTTTCGTGTTGCCGTGAAAAAATGCCTGCCAGTGGCCAAAGGTCACATCCTGCCCGCTCAGATAGTCGCTCATCTGTGCGTCTTCAAAACGCGCCAAAGGTGAGTACCAATAATCCACCTGTTCGCTGTCGCGCGTCTGCGGATAGAGCATGTTGAGCGCGAACGCGGTGGGGTAGTGGCCCATCTTCGAGAAGTACTCATTCAGCGAAACGATCAGCGTGTCCGGCTCCAGGCCGGGCATACGCCACATGAACTGGCTAAAGATCCGTTGCTGCCGCTCCCATGACCAGCGGTACTCATTGATTTCGCGCACCTGCCAGGTGCACGCCAACCCCACCAGGATCGCAAAGAGGGCCAGCCTGACCTTGTTGCGGTCGGCAATGCTCCAGATCAAGACGACCACCAGCAGCGCCGCGCCCAGCATGCCCGCCATCCCGAAGCGGTCAGACCAGATGCCATCTGATTCGCCGATGGTTCTTTGGATCAGCCAGGCCGGCAGCAGCCCCAGCGCCAGGCTGGCCAATCCCAACACTGTCACCTGCCGCCGGGCGGCGCGGCTTGAGCCTTCGGGCGGCTCCCGCCGCAGCGGCTTGACCAGGCAGAGATACAGCCCCACGCCTACTACAACGCTCGCGCCAACTGCATACAGATCGATGGGGCTGCTGATCGCGAACACATTCGCGTCCAGGGTCTTGTACCAACCTGAGATAACCATAGCAACCAGGTCTTGAAAGAAGTATTGCAGCATCAGCAAGATCGCTTGCAGGGGTTGCTGGCGCAGCAGCTCCACCAGCGCCAGCGGATTGCGGTCGGCCACTGGCAACTCGATGAAATACATCCGCCAGATCACGAATGCAGCGGTGACCAGCAGATACGGCAGCGCGTGCCGCATGGTGGCGGCAACCCGTTGCGATAGGCTGGGCTGCGCACGCGCCAGCAGGAACCACAGGATCGGCAGGCGCAGCAGCTCCAGCCCGGCAAAGTATTCGATCAGGATCAGCCCCAGCGCGCTCAGCCCAACGCCCGCGGTTGTGTATGGAATGTAGCGCCCGGGTTGCTCAATCGCCAGCAGCATCAGGTAGATGGAAAGGAACACGCACAGAAAAGAGGTCCAGTGCACCACGAAGGTGATCGCGATGGGCTGCTGGGCGAAGATGGGATAGACCGCGAACAGAATGCTGGCCAGCCCCAGTTGCAGGCTCAGGCCGGGCCATACTTTGCGCAGGGTGAACCAGGCAAACAGGGCGGTCAAATAGCGCAACACCTGGGCGTATAGCTGCCAGGCCAGCGCAGACGTGCCGAACAGCTCGAACAAACCCACCATGTACCAGCCCTGCAGCGGGCGGCCGTCATAGGCGTGAAACAGAATTGTGGAGTGGGCGCCTTTAGCCTGCTGAAAGAAGATATTCGGCCAGTCGTCCAGGTAAAAGCCCAGGCTGCTTATAAAGATCCCCATGCTCACGGCCATCACGGCCAGCATCAAGCTGGGTATCAGAAAAGGTGATGAAGAGAATTTTTCAAAGGTTTTTTGGAGCTTTCGTGCTCGATCCATTACTTTTCGTTTGCCTTCTTCCTTGTGCACCAGCAGGTGCCTGCTCTGTATAATCTCCTCATGTCGCTACGCTATCTTACCTTCGCCGTTTTTGTTTCGGGGCTCACCACACTGGGCGTCGAACTCACCGCTTCGCGCCTGCTGGGTAACGTCTTCGGCACCAGCAACCTGGTGTGGGCCAGCATCATCGGCCTCATCCTCATCTACCTCACGCTGGGCTACTTCATCGGCGGCCGCTGGGCTGACCGCTCGCCGCACTTCGAAACCTTCTACAAGATCCAGGTCTGGGCCGGCTTCACCGCCGGCATCGTGCCGCTGGTGGCCCGCCCGGTGCTGAGCGCCGCGGCAGACGCCTTCGACCAGCTGCAGGTCGGCGTGCTGGCCGGCTCGTTGCTCTCGGTGCTGGTGCTGTTCATTGTGCCCATCACGCTGATGGGCACGGCCTCACCGTTCGCTATTCGTCTCGCCATCACCGACCAGACCCAGGCCGGCCGCATCTCGGGCCGCATCTACGCCTTCTCCACCCTCGGCTCGGTCATCGGCACCTTTCTTCCGGTGCTGTTGCTGATCCCGGTATATGGCAGCACGGTCACCATCCTCATTTTTAGTTTTGTACTGATGGCCGTTGGCTTGGTGGGGCTGGGGCTCTCGGTCAGCTGGCGCAAGGCCGCCCGATGGCTGGCGTTGCCGCTGCTGCTGGCGGCCCTGGCCGCGCTGTGGGCGCAGGGCAACCTCAAGGCCACCGCCGGCCAGATCTACGAAGACGAGACGGCCTACAACTACATTCAGGTGCTGGAGTTCAACGGCGTGCGCTACCTGCGCCTCAACGAGGGGCAGGGCGTGCACTCCATCTATCATCCGGACGTGCTCGATTTTCAAGGCCCGTGGGAGCAGTTCCTGGTCGGGCCTTTTTTTAATCCCGGCTACAACCCTGAGGACATCTCAGCCATCGCCATCGTGGGTTTGGCCGCCGGCACCAGCGCCCGCGGCGCCACCGCCGTGCTGGGCGAGGGCGTGCCGATGGATGGCTACGAGATCGATCCCGATATCATCGCCGTGGGGCGCCAATATTTCGGCATGACCATGCCCAACCTCAACGCGCTGGCCGTGGATGGGCGCTGGGGGCTGGAGCACAGCGAGCGCACCTATTCGCTGATCGAGATCGACGCCTACCGCCCGCCGTACATCCCGCCGCACCTCACCACCGTGGAATTCTTCACGCTGTGCCGTGAGCGCCTGACCAGCGATGGAGTGCTGGCCATCAACGTGGGCCGCGCCCCCAATGACCGTCGCCTGATCGAGGCGCTGGTGGCCACGCTCTCGCAAGTATTTGCCAGCGTGCATGTCATGGATATTCCGGATACCTTCAACTCGCTGGTATACGCCACCGTGCAGCCCACCAGTTTTGCTGACCTGCAGGCCAACTATGACCGCCTGGCAACCGAGAAGGATACGCATCCGTTGCTGGTGACCGCAATGCAGCGCACGCTGCAGCACCAGCGCCAGACGCCGGCCGGCGGCCAAGTGCTGACCGATGACCGCTCGCCGATCGAGTGGATCATCAACAGCATGGTACTGCGCTTCGTGCTCTCGGGTGAGGTGGAGGCGCTGCAATGAAGACCCTGATCCGCATCCTCGTGCCGTTGCTGGTGCCGGCGGTCCTCCTGCTCACCGCCACCCGCTTGCTGCTCACGCCGCTGTTCGTCAACATTGAGTACCGCATGCCAGGCTTCCCGGCGGACCCCTACGGTATGACCCAGGCCGAACGCCTGCACTATGCACCCCTGGCGCTCGACTACCTGATGAACGATGAGGACATCAGCTTCCTCGGCGACCAGACTTTCGATGACGGCACGCCGCTGTACAACGAGCGCGAGCTTAGCCACATGTACGATGTGAAAGTGCTGACCCAGCAAGCCCTGCGGGTCTGGGTGGGCGTGCTGCTGGCGCTGGCGGCGCTGGGCGTCGCCGCCTGGCGCCTGGGGTTGCTGGCCGAGTTCCGCGCCGCCCTGGGGCAGGGCGGCGCGCTGACTGTGGCGCTCATCCTGGCGCTGCTCGTGCTGGTCGCCCTCAGCTTCGACTGGCTCTTCACCGAGTTCCACGGCGTCTTCTTTGAGGGCGACAGCTGGCTGTTCCTGTACTCCGATACGCTCATTCGCCTGTTCCCGATGCGCTTCTGGCAGGATGTGTTCCTGGCCCTCGGCGGGCTTTCGTTATTGGGCGGCCTGGGTTTGTGGAGGGGATTGCGTCCACAAGTAAGCACAGATAAACGCAGATCAAGCACTACAAAGCGCAAAAAGAAAAGATCGGCTGATTAGCCGATCTTTTTTGATAGCAGTCTGTGTTTATCTGTGGACTAAATAACAAAATACTCGGACAGCACCATGCCCAGTAGCGAAAGCGTCATCAGGATGGTGGCCGTGGCGCTGTTGCGCGCCATCTGCTCTTGCAGGTTGGCGATGCGTGCCTGCACTTCGGGCTTGGGGCCAGCCGCCAGCTCGCCGGCCAGCGCCTGGATCTGCTTCACGTATCGCCCGGTGCGCCCGCCCATGTAACCGGCCAGGATGCCGAAGATGCCGCCCAGGGTCAGCGCCAGACCGGTGCCGGTGTTGAGCGGCGCCACGCCGTGGAACAGCAGCCCGTACAGCAGCAGGCCAGACAGCAGGGTCAGCCCGCCGGCCATGCCGAGGCGCCTCGACATCTTGCCCTTCTCGGCCATGGTGCGCATGAACTTCTGGCCATCCGCGCCCAAGGCTTCCACCGTGGGTGTGACGAACAGGGCCATGGTATAGCTCGCGCCAACCCACAGCACGCCGGCAAAGATATGGATGATGCGTAAGATCACTAATGCCCAGGCCATTTCACTCTCCTCATTCTTGAATACCTATGCCCCGAATTTTTCCAACCGGCCGGCGTGCGCCAGAGCCAGCGCCATCAGCTCGGTAGCCGGGATGGTGCCCAGGCCGCCGTGCATGCAGGCCCGCTCGCCGAACCGGGTCTGCTCGTCCGGCAGGCCGCGCTCGGGCGCCCAGAACAGCAGTGGCACCGGGTGCCACGAGTGGCTGCGCATCTTGACCGGCGTGCTGTGGTCGCCGGTGACCATGAGCACATCCGGCTTGAGCGCCAGCAGGGCCGGCAGCGCCTGGTCCACGCTCTCGATCACCTTGACCTTGCCGTCAAAGTCGCCGTCCTCGCCCATGCTGTCGGTCTTCTTGATGTGGATGAACAGAAAGTCATACTCGTCCCATACCTTGGCCGCCGCGGCGAATTCGTCCGCGGGCGTCTCGCCATCGAACAGGATGGTTTGCATGCCCACCAGCTTGGAGACGCCCCGGTACATGGGGTAGACCGCCACGCAGGCCGCTTTGAGCCCATAGGCATCCTGGTAGCTGGGCAGCTGCGGGTCACCGCCAAAGCCGCGCAGGGTCATGCCGTTGGCCTTGGGCTGGCTCGCCAACACCTTTTGCGCTTCGGCGACCCACTGGTTGAACAGCTCAGCCGTTTTGGCCGAGCCGCCATCACGTGCCACCGCCGGCAGCGGCTTGACGCCGGTGGCCTGCGGGTCGGTATCGTCGATCTCGCCTTGCAGCCCTTCGCCGTGCATCACCACCGCGAAGCGGTACTCCTTGACATGGCGCACTTCGATCTTCACGCCCTTGATCTCGATCTTCTTGAGCTCCTCCACGATCGGCGCAGCTTCCTCCGATGAGATGCGGCCGGCGCGGCGGTCACTGATGTTGCCGTCGGCATCCAGCGTGCAGAAGTTGCCCCGCGCCGCCACCGCGCCCGGGCCAACCTCCAGCCCCACGCCCAGCGCCTCCATCACGCCGCGGCCCACTGGGTAGTGCAGCGGGTCGTAGCCGAATAGGGCCAGGTGGGCCGGCCCGGAGCCGGGCGTCACGCCGTGGCGCACCGGGATGGTGCGCCCCAGCGTGCCCTCGGCCGCCAGCTTGTCGAGATTTGGGGTCTGGGCGGCTTCAAGCGTAGTCGGGCCGCCAGGTACCAGCGGCAGGCCGCCCAGGCCGTCCAGGATCAGCAAGACGATCTTGCTGTTGGATTTGATCAGTAGGTCAGGCACGTAATCGTAGGGCATGAACACTCCTTGCTAAAAACAACGGCGTACTGTGTGCTGCACTCAGCTGCACACAGTACGCCGTATATATCATACAAAGGACCGTCTTAGCGGATGGCCTGTTCAGTTTCCTTGTCGAACAGGTGCAGGTTGCTGGTGTTGAACACCACCTGGGCCTTGTCGCCCACTTTGTACTCCGAGCGGGGGTCGACGCGGGCCACAAAGTCAGTCTCGCCGGCCTTCAGGTAGGCCACGATCTCGTTACCCATCAGCTCGACGATATCCACCTTGGCCTCCACCTTGGCCGGGGTGATGTCGGCCGGGGTGAACTTGGCGTTGTGGATGTCCTCCGGGCGGATGCCGAGCGTGACTGATTTGCCGGCATACGCCTCGGCAGACTTGTTGCCCTTGGGGGCCTCCACCTGGAAGGCGCCAGCGTCCACCACCAGCTTGCCGCCGTCCTTCACCAGCTTGGCGTCAAAGAAGTTCATCGCCGGGGAGCCAATGAAGCCGGCCACGAACTTGTTGGCCGGGCGCTCATACAGATTGTGGGGCGTGTCGATCTGCTGCAGCACGCCGTGGTTCATCACGGCGATGCGGGTGGCCATGGTCATGGCCTCCACCTGGTCATGGGTCACATAAATGAAGGTGGTTTTGAGGTCCTGGTGCAACTTGCTGATCTGAGCGCGGGTTTGCACACGCAGCTTGGCATCCAGGTTGGAGAGCGGCTCATCCAGCAGGAAGACGTTAGGCTCACGCACGATCGCGCGGCCCACAGCCACACGCTGGCGCTGCCCGCCGGAGAGCTGGCGCGGCTTGCGCTGCAGCAGGTCCTGGATGCCCAGGATCGCGGCGGCATTGTCCACCCGGCGCTTGATCTCGGCCTTGTCCATCTTACGGAGGCGCAGACCAAAGGCCATGTTCTCGAAGACCGACATGTGCGGATACAGCGCGTAGGATTGGAACACCATGGCGATGTCGCGGTCTTTGGGCGGCAGGTCATTCACCACCCGGTCACCAATGCGGATCTCGCCGGAGGAGATCTCCTCCAGGCCGGCCAACAGGCGCAGGGCAGTGGACTTGCCACAGCCGGATGGACCTACCAGCACCAAGAATTCTTTGTCCTCTACGTGAATATTCAAGTCGTTTACGGCGAGGACATCTCCGAAACGCTTTACGACATGGTCATACGTTACGCTAGCCATTGTCTGAACCTCCTGTTCTCAAGAATATAGTGATCGGATTATAAGCCGGTTTGTATCCGCAGATGAATGCGGAAGGTCTATCTGATCTATCGCAGCTGGCATCTGTGGACTGCTTTTGACGGTTAGAATTTCGCCCATGAGCAGCGAAACCTCGCTCAGCGAGAACATCACCCCCGTGCGCCAGCAGTACCTCGATATCAAACGCCAGCACCCGGGGGCCATTTTGTTCTTCCGCCTGGGGGATTTTTACGAGACTTTCGATGACGACGCTGAGCTGGTGGCGCGTGAGTTGGATATTGTGCTCACCTCGCGCAATGTGGCCAAAGGCGCCCGCGTGCCGATGGCCGGCGTGCCGCACCACGCCGCCGAAGGCTACCTGGCCCGCCTGATCGAGCGCGGCCACCATGTCGCCATCTGCGAGCAGGTCGGCACCGAGCCGGTCAAGGGTCTGATGCCGCGCGAGGTAGTGCGCATCGTCACGCCCGGCACCGTCGTCGAGCCTGGCCTGCTGCCCGGCGATGCTAACAATTACCTGGCCGCCGCCCTCGTGTTGGATGGGCGCGCCGGCCTGGCCTATGCCGACCTGACCACGGGCGAGTTTGCCGCCACCGAGCTGGATGCCGGCGCCCTGCGGGCTGAGCTCGGCCGCCTCGCCCCCGCCGAGACCGTGCATATTGACAAAGAGCTCGACCTGGCCGGGCTGCCCGGCCACGGTAGCCCCTGGCCGAGCTATCGCTTTGAACCGGCCCGCGCCAAGGATGCGCTGCTGAGTCATTTCAAGACCAGCACCCTGCAGAGCTATGGGCTGGATAGCCGCCCGCTGGCGGCCCGCGCCGCCGGGGCGCTGCTCCAGTATGTGCAGGAGACCCAGCCCGCCAGCCTGGCGCTGCTCACCAGCTTGCGCGCTTATACGCTCGACGAGTTCATGAACCTGGACGCCTCGGCCCGCCGCAACCTGGAGCTGACCGAGACCCTGCGCGGCGAGCAGGCCGGCTCGCTGCTCGGCACGCTCGACCGCGCCATCACGCCGATGGGGCGGCGCCTGCTGCGCCAGTGGGTCGGCAAGCCGCTGCTGGAGCTAGATGCGATCCACGCCCGCCAGGAAGGCGTGGCCTGGCTGCACACTGACGGCATGCGCCGTGCCGAGCTGCGCACCGCGCTCAAGCCGCTGGGTGACCTGGAGCGCATGGTAAACCGCGTGCTGGGCGGCACAGCCCAGCCGCGCGATCTGGCCGCCATGCGCACCACGCTGGAAGCGGTGCCGGCCGTGATGGCGCATACCAAGGATCTCAAATCTCCAGTCTCTGGCCTCTTAGCCGGCCTGTCCGCTTGCGCGGCTGAGCTGAAACTTCTGCAGTCCGCCCTCTCCGACGAGCCGCCGGCCGTGCTCGGCCACATGGGCGTCATCCGCCCGGGTCACTCGGCCGAGCTCGACGAGCTGATGGCCGCCACCAGCCACGCCCGCGATTGGATCGCCAATCTGGAAGCGGCTGAGCGCGAGCGCACCGGCATCAAGTCGCTCAAAGTCGGCTACAACAAGGTGCATGGCTATTACATCGAGGTCACCAAGGCCAAGGATGACGGTAACCTGCCGGCCGAGTACATCCGAAAACAGACCCTGGTCAATGCCGAGCGCTACATCACGCCTGAGATGAAGGAAGTCGAAGCGCAGGTGCTCAACGCCGAGGAACGCATCCTGGCCGTGGAGACGCGCCTGTTCAAGGAGCTGTGCCGCCAGCTGGCTGCCAGCGCCGAGCCGCTGCTGGCCTGCGCCCGTGCGCTGGCTACGCTGGATGTGCTGGCCGCCCTGGCCGAAGTGGCCGCGCTGCAGGGCTATGTGCGGCCCATCGTCAAAAATGATGGCTCGTTGGAGATCATGGCTGGGCGTCATCCGGTGGTGGAGCGTGGGCTGCCGGCGCAAGAGCGCTTCGTACCGAACGACACCGTGTTCGAAGATGGCGAGTGCGTGCGCCTCATCACCGGCCCCAACATGAGCGGCAAGTCCACGTATCTGCGCCAGGTGGCCCTGATCGTGCTGCTGGCCCAGATGGGCAGCTTCGTACCGGCAGAGAGCGCTCGCATCGGCCTCGTAGACCGCATCTTCACCCGCATCGGCGCCCAGGACGAGATCCACGCCGGGCACTCCACCTTCATGGTTGAGATGGTCGAGACCGCCAGCATCCTCAACCATGCCACCGCGCGCAGCCTGCTAATTTTGGATGAGATCGGCCGCGGCACCAGCACCTATGACGGCCTCTCGATCGCCTGGGCGGTGATCGAGCATATTCACAATGACCCGCGCCTCAAAGCGCGCACGCTTTTCGCCACCCATTATCACGAGCTAACCGCCCTGGCCAACAGCCTGCCCGGCGTGCGCAACTACAACGTAGCCGTCAGCGAGGCGGATGGCAGCGTCGTGTTCCTGCACAAGATCGTGCCCGGTGGGGCCGACCGCTCGTACGGCATCCACGTTGGCCAGTTGGCCGGGCTGCCGCGGCCCGTGCTGGCCCGCGCCCAGGAGATATTGGCTGAGCTCGAAGGCCAGGCGAGCGCTCCCGCGCCCGGCAGCTCGCAGTCGGCCGCGCGCGAACAGCAGGCGCCACTCTTCGCGCTCGAACACCCGTTGGTCGAGGAGCTCAAGAAGCTCGACCTCGACGGCCTGTCACCAATCGAAGCGCTGAACAAGCTGGCTGAATGGAAGAAGAAATACAAATAGCAAGTTTGGTGGATTTTGAAACTGGCGTAGGGATAGATCCTCGCTGCGCTCAGGATGACATTGGCGTCTAGGGGTTGCTTGCCAATTCTGAGGCCAACTCAATAACAATGTCATGCTGAGCCGCCGCATAGCGGCGTGCGAAGCATCCATCCTTACCCAAACTAACTACCTAGCCAATCTTTACTCAGATCCCTGAAGATGGGGTGGGTTTGAAGTCAACATAAAGATGGATCCTTCGCTGCGCTCAGGATGACATTGGTGTCTAGGGGTTGCCTGCCAATTCTGAGGCCAACTCAATAACAATGTCATGCTGAGCCGCCGCGCAGCGGCGTGCGAAGCATCCATCCTTACCTAAACTAACTTCCTAGCCAATCCTTGCTCAGATCCCTAAACTTCGGGTTCTGTGTCCGAATTAGCTCAAGCTTCTTCTTTCTTGTCCAACCCTTGATCTGCTTCTCGGCAGCAAGTGCATCTTGTACGCTCTCAAACCCCTCGGCGAACAACAATTGATCAATACCGTACTTTTTAGTGAAGCCGGAGGCCTGCTTGTTCCTGTGTTCCAGCAGCCGGCGAGCGAGATGATTGGTCACGCCGGTGTATAGTGCGCCCTTACCGTTGCCAAGAATGTAGACGTAGTACTCGTGGTCAGTCCCTAAGCCTCTTCCCCCACACTCCTGTCCACTCCGGCACGCGGCTCCAGCTGTTGGCGCGCACGCGCTCGGCCATCTCCTCGCCGAAGAAAAAGCTGCATAGCTCAACGGCGCGTTCCACGCTGCCGAAGTCGTAGTCCGTCGCCACGGCGGTGCGCACGAAGCCGTGCTCACTCTCCAGCCAGGCGTAGTACGCGGCCAGGCCGGCGTGGGGCGGCGCAGGCTGCAATACGCCGGTGCCCAGCGTCTCCATGATGATCAGCGTGCCGCCCGGTTTGGCCGTGCGTTGCATCTCGGCGATGGCGCGGCCCGCCTGCTGCTGCCAGGCGTCCGGATACCAGCCCACCAGGTGCCCAAACGCCCAGCCCGCCGTGACCACATCGGCCCAGCCGCTGGCAAAAGGCGTCTGGCGTCCGTCAGCCTGCACCAGAGGCCAGTTGCCTTGCACCCGCTCCCGTTGCGCCTGCTGTTCGCGCAGCATGGCATAGTGAAGGTCCGAGGCCACGATCGTGCAGTCCAGCCCACCCAGCAGCAGCGGGATGCGCCCGCTGCCGCTGCCCAGGTCAAGCACGCGGGCGCCCGCCAGCGGCGCGATCGCCTGCAGCGCCGGCAGCAGGTTGCCGTCCGCATCCTCAGCGGCGATCAGGGCGTGGTAGGCCTCGGCCTTGTTGGTGTAAATGTTGCGAAAGTGATCCATTTTTATATATCTGGTTTATCTGCGTTCATCCGTGTTTATCTGTGGATGATTTCCTTTAGATGCGCAATATGCTCGGGCGTCGTGCCGCAGCAGCCGCCGATAATTTTCGCGCCATCCGCCAACCATTGGCGGGCGAACTCGGCATAGCCTTCGGGCTGCTCGGCCGCGGTGGGGTCCCAGTTCACATAGTCCTCAGTTTCGCTGGGGTTGGCGTAGGCGCAGATCGGCAGCGTGGTTGCGGCACGCAGCTCGCGCAGGGCATTGTGCAAGTATGGGGCAGCGGTGCAGTTGATGCCTACGAAGGCCGGGCCGTGCGGCTCGATGGCGCGCACTGCATCGGCAATGCTCTCGCCGGAGAACAGGCGTCCGTCCAGCTTGCATATATAGCTGACCCCGAAGGGCAGGCCGGTTTTCTTGGCCGCCTCAGCGGCCGCCTCGGTCTCGGCGATGTCTTTCATCGTCTCGAGCAGCAGCAGATCCACGCCGGCTGCGGCCAGTGTGCGGGCGATCTCGCCGTGCTCCTGCACATACACCGCGCGCGGCAGCGGCGCCATCGTGTAACTGTCCTCCAACGGGGCGATCCCACCGGCCACGAAGGCCGGCGTGCCACTGGCACGCACCGCCGCCTGGGCGATCGCCACCGCCAGCGTGGTGAGGCGGGCGGCTTCCTCGCCCAGGCCGATCTGCTCGAGGTTGCGGCGGTGGGTGCGGAAGGTGTTGGTGATAATGATCTCCGCCCCGGCCTCCAAATAATCCCGGTGGACTTGCTCCACCAGCTTGGGCGCCTCTAGCAGGGCCAGTGCGCTCCAGATCGGCGTGCTGGTGTCGATGCCGCGGTGCTGCAGCTCAGTGCCGGTCGCTCCGTCCAGCAGGATGGGGCGTGGCTCGGCCAGGCGTTTTAGAAATCGATTCATGCGTGGATTTTAACCACAGATGAACACGGATGACCCCATAACCACAAAGACACAAAGAGCACAAAGTTGCTTTCCAAAGAACTGCTTCTTTGTGACCTTTGTGCCTTTGTGGTTGCTTTTATAATTGTTTCTCTATGTTCAAGAAACTCCTCTCGCTCGAGAACCTGTACGCGTTGCTCCTTTGCCTCGTCGCCATCCTGCTGCTCATCATGACCAGCGACAGCGCCCCTCTGTGGATCTATCAGGGCTTCTAGCTTGACGCTCCAGCAGATCTTCGTCTTCGCTGCATTGGGCCTGCTGGCTGGCCGCGCCTACGGCCGCATCAGCCGCCCCTGGCTGCTGTTCGCCGCCTCCGTGCTGGCCGTGTTCTGGTTGCAGCCCGCCGCGCTGGTGCGCGGCTTCGACTTCTGGCTGCCGGCCGCCAGCCTGGGCCTGGCGGCCCTGGTGTGGGCGCTGACCCTGCCGGCAGACGCCCGCCCGAGTCGCGAAGACAAGCTGGCCGCCGCGGCCTTGGCCGCCGGCGCCCTGCTGCTGGCGGCCACGCGCTACCTCGGCACGCCCATCCTCACTGCCAGCCGTCCGCCCCAGGTCGAGCTGGTGGCCGCCTTGGCGGCTGTGCTGGCCTTGCTGGCCTGGCTGGCCGCCCGTAGCCTGCGCGGCCGGGCCGCCGCCCTGGGCGCCGCCACATTGGCCGTGCTTGCCATCCTGGTGGCCCTCAAAGCCGAGCCGCTGGCCCGCGGGCTCAATGCGGCTTTGCGCAGCCTCAGCGGGCAGGATCCGGCGCTGGCCACCGCGCTCGACCTCAACTGGCTGGGCTTCTCCTACATCGCCTTCCGCCTCGTGCATGCCCTGCGTGACCGCGCCGCCGGCCGCCTGGCGCACTACAGCCTGCGTGACTTCGTGACCTACATCGTCTTCTTCCCCGCGCTGACCGCCGGCCCGATCGAGCGCGTCGAGCGCTTTGTGCCCCAGCTGCACGCCAGCTTCCTGCTCGCGGCGGCGGAGTTGCAAGCCGCTGGCCAGCGGCTGGTGACCGGCCTGTTCATGAAGTTTGTGTTGGCCGACGCGCTGGCCTATTTCGCCCTCAACCCGGTCCTCGCCGCGCAGACCACATCCACGCTGTGGATGTGGCTGCTGCTGATTGCCTACGCTTGGCGCATCTTCTTCGACTTTGCCGGCTATACCCACATCGCGATCGGGCTGGGCCTGCTGTTTGGTGTGCACCTGCCAGAGAACTTTGCCCGCCCGTACAGCCAACCCAACCTGACCGCCTTCTGGAACAGTTGGCACATCACCCTGGCGCAATGGTTCCGCGCCTACTTCTTCAATCCGCTGACCCGTTTCCTGCGCACGCACAATTGGCCTGTCTGGGCTGTCGTGCTGGTGGGGCAGGTGAGCACCATGGCCTTGATCAGCTTGTGGCATGGTATCACATGGAGCTTTTTCATATGGGGTCTGTGGCACGGAGTAGGCCTGTTCGTGCACAGCCAGTTTGCCGCCGCGCGTAAGGGTCGCCCTTCACCGGCGGCCTGGCAGCACGCGCTCTCGGTATTGGGGACCTTCATTTACGTTGCGCTGGGCTGGGTCTGGTTCGTGCTGCCGCAGCCTGCGCAAGCGCTGCAGGTGCTGCGCGTCTTGTTGGGGTTAGGCTAAACAATGGATACTCACACGATCTCTCCGCTGCGTTTGCTGCTTAAGGCCGTGCTGTTGTTTCTCGGCCTGAACCTGCTGTGCGCCGCCCTCAGCCCCATGCCCGCCCTCGGCCAGCTTAGCCTCTACAACAACCTGCTGCCCGGCCGCCAACGCCTGCCCTATGGCGATGACCCGCAGCGTTCCTACAACCTCAACCTGTACAGCGTCGAGGCGATGTTCGCCAGCCATGTGCTGGCGGGCACGCCCAAGCCGGCCGACGAGTTCCGCGTCTTTGTAATCGGCGACTCTTCCGTGTGGGGTTTCCTGCTTGAGAACGCCGACACGCTCACGGCCGCACTCAACGATGCCAAGCTGCACAGCGCCGATGGGCGCCGCGTGGTCTTCTACAACCTGGGCCATCCCACGATCTCGCTCACCAAGGATCTGATGCTGCTCGACGCGGCCATGCAGTACCAGCCCGACCTTGTCCTCTGGCCTACCACGCTGGAAGCCTTCCCGTGGAGCAAGCAGCTCGCCTCGCCGCTGGCGCAGAACAATCCGCAGCGCGTGTCGGCGCTGGCGGAGCGTTACCAGTTGCCGCTCGCCGTTTCCGCTGAGGCCCGCTCGCCGCTCGCCTCGCTCTTCTTCGTGCATGAGCGCCGCAACCTGGCCGATATGCTCCGCCTCCAGCTCTACGGCTTCGCCTGGGCCGCTACCGGCATCGATGTCCACATCCCCGCCGAGTACGAGCGCCACGCGGTGGACCTGGAGCCGGATGAAAGTTACGCTGGCCTCGAACCACAACTGGAGCGCGGCGAGCTGGCCTTCGAGGTGCTGGCCGCCGGCATCCAGCGCGCTGCCAACGTGCCGGTGCTCATCATCAATGAGCCGGTCTTCGCCAGCGATGGGGCCAACAGCCACATCCGCTACAACTCCTTTTACCCTCGCTGGGCCTACGACAGCTACCGCAGCCTGCTGGCCGCTGAAGCCGAAGCAGAGGGCTGGCGCTATGTGGATCTGTGGCAGGCGGCTGACAATGGCGAGTTCACCAACACGCCGATCCACCTGACTCCGCAAGGTACACTACAGTTCGCCTATGCGATCATCGAAACTCTTTCTTCCCAGTTCGACCTTAACCCTTAAACTCGCCCTGCTCGCCGTACTGCTTGCGGCCTGTTCTGGCGGCGCGGCCGGCTCTCCGCAGGCCGCGGTGGAGTCTTACCTGCAGGCGCTCGTCTCGGTAGACGAGGTCGGCGCGGTCAATGCCTCCTGCTCCGCCTGGGAGGCGCAAGCCCGGCTGGAGGCCGCCGCCTACCAGGGCGTGCAGACCCAGCTCGAGAATTTGGAGTGCAGCCTGCTGGCCCAGGACGGCGAGTCGGCCCTGGTGAGTTGCACCGGCCAGATCCGCTACAGCTACGCCGGCGGCGAAGACCAGCTGGATGAGCTGGGCGGCCGCGTCTTCAGCGCCGTCGTGGATGGCGGCGAATGGAAGATGTGCGGGCTGGCCAGCGCCGGTGAGGTGGCCGAAGCGCAAGCCACGGCCACCGCCCAGCCCAGCGAGGCAGCCGCCACCAGCACGCCTGAGCCGGCGGCCACCGCCACGCCAGACTACACGCCCACGCCAGACACGCGCCCCTTGCCCGCCGATTGGCGCGCGTGGCCCATCATCCCCACGCCCAGCCAGTGGCTGGCCCAGGTCTATGCGGCCGGCTTGGCGCAAGGCAACAACCCGCAGCATTTCTCAGTGGCCGGCGATTGCCAGAATATCCCCAACGCCTTCCTGGGCGTTTACGACATCCCGGCCCGCTTCTCACTGCCGGCCAACGAACAATATTTGCAGGCTACGATCGACAACTTCGCCGGCTCCTTCAACCGCGATGGGTTGGCGGTCGATGGCGGCTACAACTTCCCGGCCATCTTCACCCCGCTGCGCGCCGACCCGGCCCAGTGTGACAACGGCGAGACCCCGCTGGCTTGCGAGATTCGCACCTGGCAGCCTGCCTTCATCTTCATCTCAATGGAGTTTGTCTACGAAGGCCGCACCGCCGAGAACTACGAGCAGTACCTGCGCCAGGCGGTCGACTATGCGCTGGAGCACAACGTGATCCCCATCCTGCTCACCAAGGCGGATAACGTGGAAGGCGGCCACGCCATCAACGAGGCCACCGCCCGCGTGGCCTACGAATACGACATTCCGCTCGTCAACTGGTGGCGGGCTGCCCAGCCGCTGCCAGATCATGGCCTCGACCTTGACCGCGATAAAGGCTTGCGGCCGCCCAACTTCCACATCACTTACGAGGCCTGGAGCGTGCGCTCCTATGTTGGCCTCAAAACCCTCGATACCCTGCGCCAGGCTTTGATAGACTGGGGCGTGGAGACACCATGACCGACAAGAACGACATCATTGCAAAACTGAACGAATACATCACGCAGGAGATCCTCAAGCGGCCCGACAAGACTCTCAGCGCCGATGAGCCTCTGATCTCTGGCGGGTTGATCGACTCCTTCTCGCTGGTCGATCTGGCGCTGTTCGCCGAGCAGACCTGGGGAGCCGGCATTGACGACACCGAACTCAATGCCCAGACCTTTGACACCCTCGATCAATTGGCCGACCTGATCGCAGCGCGTGCAATCTAGGCGACTAGCTTGCCAGGCGACTATTCGACTGTCAGCTAGTCACCTTGTTGGCTAGTCTGGTTGCTTTCAAAGTATGTCTACTCTCGTATCCACCCTGACCGCCCGCGCCGCCGAAGCTCCCCAGCGGCCCGCGCTCACCTTCCTTGAGCGCGGCGGCGAGCAAACCATTACCCGCGGCGAATTCTTGCGATCCGCCCAGGCCTACAGCGGCCGCCTGGCCGCCGCCGGCCTGAGTGCCGGGGACCTGGTCATCCTCGTGCTCCAGCACTCGCTCGATCTGGTGTATGCCTTCTGGGGCGCGGCGCTCATCGGCGCCGTGCCCTCGATATTCCCCTTCCTGACTGAGAAGCTCGACCCCGCCTTATACTGCCAGCGCGTCAAGACTCTGGTGGAGCACTCCGGCGCAAAGGTCGTCATCACCTATCCTAAAAACTTTGAGCCGCTTTCAGAGCTTCTCAAAGAGTTGCCGGTTCAGATCCTCGTCACAGGCGCTGCTCCGGACTCCGAACTTTTGACTTCTGAACTCTCACTTCGCGCTGAGGGTGTTTCCTCGGATGCGATCGCCCTGCTGCAGCACAGCAGCGGTAGCACGGGCTTGCAAAAGGGCGTTGCCCTTTCGCACCGCGCCGTGCTGCGCCAGGTCGAAGCCTACGGCAAGGCCATCCAGCTCGACCCGGCCAGCGATGTGATCGTCAGTTGGCTGCCGCTGTATCACGACATGGGTCTCATCGCCGGCTTCGTGCTGCCCATCCTCACCGGCACGCATTTGGTGCTGATGTCGCCCTTCGAGTGGGTGCGCCAGCCCACCAGCCTGCTGGATGCGATTGGTCGCTACCGCGGCACGCTGTGCTGGCTGCCCAACTTTGCCTACAAGCTGATCGCCCGCAGCCTGCGGCCCGGCGCCGAGTTCGACTTGGCTTCGTGGCGCGGCGTCATCAACTGCTCGGAGCCGGTGTACGACGAAAGCCACCAGGCTTTCGTCGAGAAGCTGGCCCCGTTCGGGTTTTCGCCGGATGCGCTGGCCGTGAGCTACGCCATGGCCGAGAACACCTTCGCAGTTACGCAGACCGCGCTCGGGCAGCCGCCGCGGGTGGACGTGGTCGAGATCGCCGCGCTGCAAGAGCGCGGCGAAGCCATCCCGGCCACGGCGGGCAAGCGCGTAGTCAGCTGTGGCGCGCCGATCGAGAGCGTGGAGCTGGCCATCTTCGATGGCCAGCGCAACCCGCTGCCCGAGCGCCGGGTTGGCGAGATCGGCCTGCGCAGCGAGTTCATGTTGAGCGGCTACTACAAACGCCCGGATCTGAGCCAGCAGGCGATAACGCCAGATGGCTGGTATTTGACTGGCGACATGGGCTACCTGGCCGATGGCGAGCTATACATCAGCGGCCGCAAGAAGGATCTACTCATCGTCGGCGGCAAGAACATCTACCCGCAAGACCTCGAAGACATTGCCAACCGCACGGCCGGGGTGTACCCCGGGCGGGCGGTGGCGTTTGGCGTGCTGGACGAGCGCCTCGGCTCCGAGAAGGTCGTCATCATCTGCGAGACGACCGAGAACGCCGACCTGGCCGCCGCAGAGCAGGAGCTGCGCGCCAAGGTGGTGCAGGAGACCGAGGTCACCGTGGGCGACCTGCGTTTTGTGCCGCGCGGCTGGATCCTCAAGACCTCCAGCGGGAAACATGCCCGCACCGACAACCGCGAGAAGTACCTGCGCGAGTTTGGCGGGTAGGCCGCCTATCCCAGCCCAGCAAGGGAGATATGCCAGCAAGGGAGATATGCCAGCAAGGATTCTTCCCCTGGTCTGGCATCGGCGTTCTGGTGTGGACCGACAAACCCGGTCAGAATGACATACAACACAAAAAAAAGACCGGCGAAAGCCGGTCTTTTTTGTTTTTGCTTATTTGCGTCCGTTGGTGGCAGGCACCAGCGCCGGCGTTCCGCCGATGCGCTTGGCCGCGGCCGGCATCAGCTTCTCGAACTCGTCGCGGGAGATGGTCTCGACTTCGACCAGCTTCTCGGCGATCTTCTTGAGCTCCTTGCGGTACTTGGTCAGGATCTTCTTGGCCTGCGCATAGGCGGCCGTGACCATCTTCAGCACCTCACGGTCAATCTCCTCAGCGATGGCTTCGGAGTAGTCCTTCTGCTCTGAGATCTCACGGCCCAGGAACACCAGCTCTTCCTTCTGGCCATAGACCCGCGTGCCCAGCTTCTCGCTCATGCCGAGGCGCATCACCATCTGGCGGGCGATGTTGGTGACGGTCTGGATGTCGCTCGATGCGCCGGAGGTGATGTCGTCGAACACCAGCTCTTCAGCGGCGCGACCGCCGAGGGCCACCACCATGCGCTCCATCAGCTTGTTGCGGCTCACCATGTCGCGGTCTTCGTCAGGCAGGGCCAGCACATAGCCGCCGGCCTGGCCGCGCGGCACGATGGTGATCTTGTGGATCGGGTCAGCATTCGGCAGCACATGCCCAACGATGGCGTGGCCGGCCTCATGGTAGGCCACGATCAGCTTCTCTTCGGGGCTGATGATCTTGCTGCGGCGCTCAGGGCCGCCCAACATCACGCGCTCGACCGACTCTTCCAGCTCGTCCTGCCCGATGGTCTTCTTGTTGCGGCGGGCGGAGAGGATGGCCGCTTCGTTGACCAGGTTCTCCAGGTCAGCGCCCACAAAGCCAGGGGTGGCGCGGGCCAAGGTGGCCAGCTTGACTTCCTTGGCCAGCGGTTTGCCGCGTACGTGCACTTTGAGGATGGCTTCGCGGCCCTTCACATCAGGCGGGTCCATCGTCACGCGGCGGTCAAAGCGGCCGGGGCGCAACAGGGCCGGGTCCAGAATGTCTGGGCGGTTGGTGGCGGCGATCATGATGATGTTGGTGTCGGTGTCGAAACCGTCCATCTCCACCAGCATCTGGTTGAGGGTCTGCTCACGCTCGTCGTGGCTGCCGCCCAGGCCAGCGCCACGTTGGCGGCCCACGGCGTCGATCTCATCAATGAAGATGATGCAGGGCGAATGGCGCTTGGCCTGCTCGAACAGGTCACGCACGCGGCTGGCGCCGACGCCCACGAACATCTCGACAAATTCAGAGCCGGAGATGGAGAAGAACGGCACGCCGGCTTCGCCCGAGACGGCTTTGGCCATCAGGGTCTTGCCCGTGCCGGGCTGGCCCACCAGCAGCACACCCTTAGGGATGCGCGCGCCGAGGGCGATGAACTTCTCAGGCTCTTTCAGGAATTCAACAATTTCCTGCAGGTCAACCTTGGCCTCGTCGGCCCCGGCCACGTCATTGAAAGTGACGGTGGGATTCTCGCCGGAGAACATGCGAGCGCGGGATTTGCCGAACGACATGGCGGCGTTGTTGCTGCCCTGGGCCTGGCGCATGACGAACCAGAATATGAGGCCGACGAAGATCAGCGGCCCCAGATAGGTCAGGACAGTGAGGATGCCGAGCCAGGCGCTGGGCGGGCGCACTTCCAGCTCAATGTTCTGCGCGCTCAGCTCTTCGGCAGTCACACCCAGGTCCAGCAGCTGCTGGACGGTGGTCTGGCCGGCTTCACGCAGGGCGGTGCGCTCTGTGCCGTCTTTGTAGACCAGGCGCAGGGTTTCGTCATCGGTGACCAGGCGGCTTACCTGCCCGGCTTTGATGTCTGCCACGACCTGGTTAAGGGTCAGGATCTCTTGCGCGCCGGACTGCTGCTGGAAGCTGAATACCAGAAAGAACGCCAGCGCGGCGATAAAGAGGATATAGATCAGGGATACTCGAGTGCGAGGGCTGTTCAAACTGGGCCTCCGGATATTAGAACAATCGCGGGATTATACCAACCCTGCTTCCTCTTGTTGAAATTGCGCTTACTTCTTATACATCTCTTACGCTGTGGGCTTTTGCCCTGAAAGTTATTATTGCGCGGATGGAGTGGGGGGTCGAAATATATTATTAACAACTTTTCCACGCAGTTTCAGGCATGCTGGCCTTATAGCATAGGTAGGTTTCGGGGTGTTGGGACTGAGGCAGGCGTCAAGGAGTTGAAACCTCAGCCACAGATGTGCGTGGGCTGCGCCCACACCACAGATTGACACAGATAACTATCCGCGTCAGGCTACCTCTCCGGCGGCGGGTGCGGCTGGCGTGCGCCGGTGGCGCAGGCCAGCCATGTACCTGCGCACGGGCGGGATGCGCACAGCCAGCAGGGCGGCCAGCAGGCCCAGATACAACCAGATCTCATTGGCGGATTCGGGTTGGTTCATGGCCACGAACTTGTGGCCGGTTTCCAGCAGCCCGTGCACAAGCCCCAGCACACCGGCCGTATAGACCAGCTTGTGCAGCCGGGTCCACCATTTGCCCATGCGACGCTGGCTGCGTTGGTTGAGGTGACCGCCAGCGCGGTCAGGATGACCAGCGCCGCCAGGCCGATGCCGGCGGCCAGGTTTGGAATCGGCGTACGCAGCCAGCTGGTCTTGCTGTCCCAGACGTAGTAGCCGAAGTGCAGCGCCGCAAGCGCAAAGGTCCACAAACCGGCTGTGCGGCGCAGCCGCAGCAGGCTGCGCCAGCCGAAGACGGTGTTGAGCGGGGTGATGGCCAGGGTGATGAGCAGGAAGCGGGCAGCCCAGATGCCGGCCGCGACCATAGGCTCGCTTACGCCGCTAAACTGTGAGGCGCGCGGCAGCCTGGTGACGGCTAGCAGGGCGGCCAGACCCAGGGTGTTGAGGAGGATGGCGCGCCAGTGAGTATGTATCCATGTTTTCATCGCAGTCTCCATACGGTATTTACCCCGGCCGGGCTGGTGGCGTTCCTTGCGAATTGCACAACATCTCTGCCGCAGATGTGCGTGGGCGTAGCCCACGCCGCAGATGCACACGGATAATGCATAACCCAGATTGCTTCGTCAGCGCTGCTCCGCAGCGCATTCCTCGCAATGACGGTGGTGACAGAAAAACACGCTGCCGAAGGCAGCGTGTTTTAGGTTGCGAAATCAGGCAGTGCTGACTAGCCTCGGCGGCCCCAGAACAGGCCCTCGATGCGGCGCCAGATGCGGCGCATGAGCGAGCGCAGCCAGGCGAAGCGGGTGTAGCGGCGCATGCGGATCGGCTCGGCCTGCTCGAACGGCCCGGTCCACTGCAGGGCCAGCGAGCCCCAGGTCAGCCCGGCGCCAAAACCCACCAGTACGGAATTATCGCCCCGGGTCAGCAGGCCCTCTTCCACGGCTTCGCACACCGCGATGGGGATAGAAGCGGTCGAGGTATTGCCGTAGCGGTCGATATTGACCATGAAGCGTTCCATCGGCAGCTTCAGGCCGCGGGCGGCGGCCTGGATGATGCGCAGGTTGGCCTGGTGCGGCACGATCAGGGCCACATCCTCCACGTTCAGGTTGGCCTTATCCATCGCTTCTTTGGAAGCGGCGGCCATGACCCGGGTGGCAAAGCGGAACACTTCGTTGCCGTTCATGTGGATGAAGTGCTGCCCGGCGTCGATCGTGGCCTGGGATGCGGGCTTGGCGCTGCCGCCCGCGGGGATGTTGAGCAGATCGCCGCCCGAGCCGTCCGAGCGCAGCACAGAGGACAGCACGCCGCCGGGGTTCTCGGAGGCTTGCAGTACGAACGCGCCGGCGCCGTCGCCGAACAGAATGCAGGTAGTGCGGTCGTTCCAGTTCACCAGGCGCGAGAGCGTTTCCGAGCCAATGATGAGGGCGCTCTTGATCGCGCCGGCGCGGATGGATTGCGAGGCCATGCTCAGCGCGTAGATAAAGCCGGTGCACGCCGCCGAGAGATCGAACGCGCCAGCATGGTCTGCGCCGATGCGGTCTTGCACCAGGCTGGCGGTCGAGGGGAACAGATGCTCCGGCGAGGAGGTAGCGACGATGATGAGGTCGAGCTCGTTGGGCGGCAGTTTGGCCACCCGCAGGGCGTTGATGGCGGCTTCGGTGGCCAGCGAGGCGGTGGTCTGCCCCTTGGCGGCGATGCGCCGCTCGGCAATGCCGGTGCGCTCGCGGATCCAGGCGTCGTTGGTCTCTACGATCTTGGCCAGATCGTCATTGGTCATGACCTTCTCTGGCACAGCCATCCCCCAGCCGGTGACGTGTGCGTAAGCCATCAGGCGGCCGCCTTCGCATCCTCGGCAGAACCGAGGATGATGGTGGCGTTGTGTCCGCCAAAGCCAAAGGAATTGGACATGACGGTCTTGATGTCCTTACGGACGGCGGTGTTGGGCGTGTAGTTGAGGTCACACTCAGGGTCGGGCACCTGGTAGTTGATCGTGGGCGGCACGATGCCGTCACGCATCGCCAGCAGCGAGAACACGGCTTCCAGTGCGCCGCCGGCGCCCATCAGGTGGCCGGTCATTGACTTGGTCGAGGAGATCGCCATGTCGTAGGCGCGCTCGCCGAAGACGGTCTTGATCGCAGCGGTCTCGCTCTTGTCGTTGAGCGGGGTGCTGGTGCCGTGGGCGTTGACGTAGTCGATCTCCTCGGGCTTGACGCCGGCGTCGTTGAGCGCCATGCGCATGCAGTCGGCCGCGCCGCGCCCGTTCTCGGACGGGGCGGAGATGTGGAAAGCGTCATTGGTGCTGCCATAGCCCAGCACCTCGCCCAGGATGCGGGCGCCGCGCTTGAGGGCATGCTCCAGTGATTCGAGCACGAGCACCGCCGAACCTTCGCCCATCACGAAGCCATCACGCTCCTTGTCGAAGGGGCGCGAGGCGTGCTGCGGGTCGTCGTTGCGGGTGCTCAGGGCGGTCATGTTGGCCAGGCCCGCCACCGAGGGCTGCACGATGGCGGCTTCTGAGCCGCCGGCCAGCATCACGTCGGCCTGGCCGCGGCGGATCACTTCGGCCGCCTCGCCGAGGGCGTTGGTGCCGGTGGCGCAGGCGGTCACCACGGCAAAGTTGGGGCCTTGGATCTGCATATGGATGGCGATCATGCCGCCAACCGTGTCGGCCAGCATCATCGGCACCATGAAGGGGCTGACGCGGTCTGGGCCTTTTTCCACAAGGGTCTTGATCTGGTCGTACAACGTATGAGCGCCGCCGATGCCGGTGCCAACCACCGCGCCGATGCGCAGGCGGTTCTCGTCGGTGATCTTGAGGTCAGCATCCTGCACGGCTTGCTGCGCAGCGGCCACGCCGAGCTGGGTGAAGCGGTCCATGCGGCGGGCTTCACGCGTGCCGTACATCGCCGCGCCGTCAAAGCCTTTGACCTCGCAGGCGATCTGGGTCTTGTAGTCGCTGGGGTCGTAGTGAGTGATGCGCCCCGCGCCAGAAACGCCGGCCACGGCGTTTTGCCAGGAGCTGGCTACGTCATTGCCAAGCGGGCTTAGACAGCCCAAGCCGGTGATCACGATGCGTTTTTTCATATATTTTGGGCCCTTCGTGAAGCTTTGAACGCTATAACCCAACCTGCATGGCAGGGATACGCACTAATTCGGCTGGATTTTGGAATTGTGTGCAGCGCGTGGTTTCAGCTGCACCAATAGTGTACCCAGTGCGGCCAGCAGCAGGCCGATGCCTTGCATTAGCGAAATGCGCTCGCCGAGAAAGACCCAGGCCAGGATGGCGATCTGGATCAGCATGGTGTTGTTGATCACGCCCGACTCGGCTGCGGGTAATGTGCGCAGCGTATAGTTCCATAAAGTGAATGCGAAGGCCGTATTGACCGCCGCCAGCCAGAAGATGATGAGCCACTCGCGCCCGCTGAGCGTGGGCCACGGCTCGGTCAGCAGGCCCAGCGCCAGCAGAGCCGCAGAGCCCACGCCAATGCTTACGCCGGTGACGCTGAGGGCGGAGAGCTTGGCCTGCCGGTTGAGCGCCCGGCCCTGGATGGCTGCGACGGAAGTGGCCAGCAGGTTGATCACGCCGACCGCCAACCCAAATGTGGAGACCGCGCCAAGGCGGCCGAAGTATACGAAGGCGCCGATCAGCACGATGGCCACGCCCATCCACTGACGGCCGCGCAAATGCTCGCCGAGGAACACTACGCCGAGGAAGGCGATCGACAAGGTGCTCAGGCTAAGCAGCAGGCTTAGTGTATGGGCGGGTATATGCGCCAGCGCAATGAACTGGGCGCCCTGCGTGATGGCGATGGCCACTAGGCCAAGCAAGACCAGCGCGATCAGGTCATTGCGCTGCAGGCCCGCAAGCTCTCGCCGGGACGCTGGGCGCAGCAGCCAGGGCAGCATGATCACGAAGGCCAGGCCGTAGCGCAGCCCGGCGAACAGCAGCGGCGGGATCTCGCCCAGGCCGATCTTGATCAGCACCCACGAGGTGGACCACAGGAAGGTGACGAGCAGGGCGAGCCAGATAGCTTTTGTGCGAGGGTTCATGGAGAGTGAATGCAGAGGCAAGTCAGAAGGCGGAAGTCAGAATTGTGAAGTGTAAAGCAAGTAAGAATGCGGAAGTCAGAATTGTGAAGTTGTGTTTGCATGCAAGGAAATTCTCACTTCTGCATTCTGAACTCTAACTTGCTTTTGTCTTTTGCTTTCCCTTACTCTGGCCCCACAACAAACACGGGTGGGATGGGGTGGCATTGCCCGCAGCCCACTCGCGGCTCCTCGACGGTGCATTGGCACTGGCTGCACTCGGCGGTGACCTGCACGGCTGGCTTCATAAAGAAGAGCGGCTTGTGGATGCGGGGCACCAGCGCCTGGTGCTCGCAGGCGTTGGCCGCCAGGATCTCGGGTACGGGGCAATCGGTGCACAGGTCGGGCGACCAGGCCAGGCGGTGCGCATCCAGCAGGCGGCAGCGCTCAATGTTGCGGCCGCGGAAGTAATCTCCGTGGAAATGGCGGCACTCGCGGCCGGCCGGCGTGATCATGGGGCGATTTTATCCACAGATGAACACGGATGAAACTTCTGCCGCAGATATGCGTTGCTGCGCAACGCTGCAGATAAATACAGATAAAAGCAGAAATCTGCGTTCATCCGCGTTTATCTGCGGCTAACTATTAAACCCGCGTAACGTACTCGCCGGTGCGGGTGTCAACCCGGATCGTGTCGCCCTGGTTGACGAAAGCGGGCACCTGCACCTGCAGGCCGGTCTCGGTCGTCACCAGCTTGTTCACGCCGGTGGCGGTGTCGCCGCGTACGGCCACATCGGCTTGGGTCACTTCCAGGTCTACGGTGGTGGGCAGCTCCACGTCTAGCGGCTCCTCGCCGTAGAAGGTCAGCTTGGCGTCCATGCCGGCTTTGAGGTAGGGGGCCGAGTCGCCCAGCACTTCGGAGGGCAGGGCGGGCTGGTCAAAGGTCTCGTGGTCCATGAAGATGTAGTTGTCGCCATCTTTGTAGAGGAACTGGACATTGTGGAAGTCCAGGCGCACGTCTTGCACGCGCATGCCAGAGTTCCAGGTGCGTTCGGTGATGGCGCCGGTGCGCAGGTTGCGGGCCTTGATGCGGATGGTGGCGCTGCCGCGGCCGGGCTTGTTGTGCGAATATTCCAGGACTTTGAACAGGTGGCCGTCTTCTTCGAAGGTCACCCCTTTGCGCAGGTCATTTACATCGATCATCGTGCGGTTTCTCCTCTATACGCCGGCAAAATAGCGGCGGGGCATTATAGCCCAGTTAGTTGGCGGAGATGAGCGTAGCTCTCCTTCAGCGCTCTGTTGCAAACCAGAAAATTACTGCTTGCTAATCACTTCCTTCTCAGACCAGCGTACTACTGAGGCGCGATGGGCTGCGTGGTAAACTCGTGTCAATTGCCATGGCAGAGCAGCAGATCCGCAAAGTTGTATGCGTTGAAGACGAGCAGGAGATGATCGATCTCATCCGGCTCATCCTCGGCCGCCGGGGTTTCGAGGTGCTGGGCGCCAACGGCGGTGTGCGCGGGCTGGAGCTGATCCGGGCCGAGAAGCCCGATATTGTCCTGCTCGACCTGATGATGCCCGAGATGGACGGCTGGCAGGTCTACCAGCAGCTCAAAGCCGACCCGGCCACCGAGCATATCCCGGTGGTGGTCGTGACCGCCAAAGCCCAGAACATTGACAAAGTGCTTGGCCTGCATATCGCCAAGGTGGATGACTACATTTCCAAGCCGTTCAGCCTGCAAGAGCTGGTGGACCGCGTTGAAGCGGTGCTGGAGCGCCAGGGCCAGGCGGCCGAAACCGGCAACTAAGCCTATTCTTCGCAGCACGGCGGCTGTACTCCCATATGCGCCAGGTAACCATCCACAACCGAACACGCCCCTTTCAAAGCCCGCTTACAGCGGGCTTTGCTGATGGCTTCTTTGCCAAGCTGCGCGGGCTGGCCTTCCGCCGCCGCCTGGCGGCGGGGGAAGGCCTAGTGCTGGCCGAGCCGGCCGAGAGCCGGGCCGGGGCCAGCATCCATATGCTGGGCATGGCCTTCGACCTGTGCGTGGTGTGGCTGGATAGCGATCTTCAGGTCGTAGACCTGAAGATCGCACGACGCTGGCGCAGCGTGCTGCTGCCCGCCAAGCCAGCCCGCTATGTGATAGAGTGTGCGCCGAGCCGTTATGCCGAATTCCAGATTGGTGACCAGCTTGCCTTCGAAGATAGTTAGCCTCTTCTCGTCATTGCGAGGAGTGCGCAGCAAAGCTGCGCCGACGAAGCAATCTCCAAGTCGGTTTGCAAACCTGCTTGGGGATTGCTTCGAGCGCAGGCAAAGCCTGCGCCTCGCAAAGACAGCAGCGGTTCTGTTGTCTGCCATACTCCTTGCAGCTGCTGCAGTCGGCGTGGCCTACGCCCAGCAGGAGGAGGACGAAGGCGTGCGCTATACCGTGCAGCCGGGCGATACCCTCTCCAGCATTGCGCTGCGCTTCAACGTCTCCATCAATGACATCATCAATGCCAGTGATCTGGCCAACCCCAACAACCTCAATGTAGGCGATGTGCTTATCATCCCAGGTATCGACTGGGTTGAGGGTACGCTCATCTTCCAGAATGTGGCCCTTGGCGATTCGTATTTGAGCTTGAAACGCCGCTACCTGCTCAGCGATGAGGGTATGGCGCGGCTCAACCAGCTCACCAGCCCTGACCAGCTGTACTACGGCTTCCCCGCCATGCTCGCCAGCGACCACGGCGAGCTGACCGGCAGTGCCCGCGCCGTACTGAACCCCGGCCAGTCCCTGTGGGAGCTGGCGGCCGTCAGCGGCGACAACCCCTGGGCGCTGATGGCCTACAACCAGCTGCCCGGCAAGTGGGCCATCCCGGGCGATGTACTGTTCACGCCCGGGCAGCAGACGCCCGGCCCCGGCGGCCTGCCCAGCGGCGTCCAGTTCGTGGAGGTGGAGGGCATCGGCTTTGTGCAGGGCCGCACCCTGGTCATCAACGCCGTGACCGACCCTGGCATCCAGATGGGTGGCGAGTTCTTCGGCTCCCCGCTGCGCTTCTTCCAGGAGACGGATACGCAGCAGGTGGCGTTGCAGGGCATCCCGCTGTATGCCGAGACCGGCACCTTCGACTTCACGCTGGCGGGCACGCTGGCGGATGGCAGCCAGTTCTCGTTCTCGCAGCCGGTGCGCATCAGCACCGGCGGGTACGAGAGCGAAACGCTGACCGTGAACGATCCGGCGCTGCTCAACCCGGAGCTGTCGGAGCGCGAGATGGCCCAGGTCTACGCCATGGTCAGCGAGGCTACGCCAGACAAGCGCTGGGCCGGCTATTGGGGCGCGCCGCATCCGTATATCAATGTGATCAATTCGCGCTTCGGCATCCACCGCAGCTACAACAACGGCGAATACGAGAACTACCACTACGGCGTGGATTTTGGCGGCGGGGTCGGGATCGAGATCTGGGCGCCGGCGCCCGGCCGGGTGGTGTTCGCCGGCCCGCTGGATGTGCGCGGCAATGTGACCATCATCGACCACGGCTGGGGCGTGTACACCGGCTACTTCCACCAGTCGCAAATTCTGGTGAACCTGGGCGACGAGGTGCAGACCGGCCAGGTGATCGGCCTGGTGGGCGCCACCGGGCGCATCACCGGCGCCCACCTCCACTGGGAAGTCTGGGTGGGCGGCGTAGCCGTCGAGCCGATGGACTGGCTGAACAGGATCTATCCGTAGGGCAAGCCGCGGGTAGAAGTTGTTGTTCGTTTGTGGGTGGGGGCTGCGCCGCTTTGCGGCGCGAGAGTTGTGCGCCTGCGGCACGACAACTCTAGTGGGTTGACGACTGCACTACTCGTATGCGGGTTGGTTCTCAAACACCCGTCCATCGTATTCTTTGCGGCTGAGCACCGTGTCGTACAAGCCCACATCTTCGCCTTCATGCTTGTTGATGCCGGTGTACTCCAGGCTGGCGTCTTCATAACGTTTGAACTTATAAATAGCGTCGTTCATCAGGGCGCTGTTGAAGACACCCAGGCTTACCAATAGTTCAAAATCCTTTACTTCCAACCCGGTTACTTTCCTGAAGAGGCCGGGCTCCAACTGGGTGATCACGTCTTTCAGGGCACGCTCGCGGTAATCTGTCAGGTACATAAAGACTGGGATGCGCGTGGCAAACTTGATGAGCTTCTCTTGAATCTGTTTGCGCTTGCTTTTGTACTCCTTCTCAGCTTCGGTCATTTCCCGTTTTTGCTTTTCAGTTAAGTCCTTGTCTTTGGCCTGGCGCTTGAGCTTTTGTACGCCCTCAGATTTATTGATGATGGTTTCAATATCCTGGTTCAGACTGCGAAAGCCCTCGATACTCATCAGGGCCTGCATGGCCTTGGGGTTGCTCATTAGCCGCGATAGTGTGCCGTTGTCTACGTTTACCAACAGCGCACTCTCCCAGCGGCGGGCCAGCAACGTGGCGGTGGTGCCGCTCATTGCCATCTCCAGCACGCCGGCGGCGTCCACCTGCTTCATGGAGCTACCGTCATAAGCCAGGATGGGCAGAAAGCTGATGAATTCTTCAACTTTCTTTTCCAGGTTGCTTTCGTTGACATTGAGGCGATTGCTGTACTCCGCGATCTGGCGCAGCGCCCGCTCCGGTGCAAAGTCAAAGATGTAGCACTCTTCCTTGAGGATTTGCTCTTCGCCAGGCTTGTCTGGCACTGGCACTGTCCAGGGAGATTGCACGCGGAAGGCGGCCTGGAAATAAGTCTCCGGGCTGGAAGAGTTGCGCAGCATCAGGATGCCTGTCCAGGGCTTGACCGTGACGCCGGTTGTAAGCTTGCCGCAGGAGAGGGTGATGGTTTTGGTCTTGAGCGGGTCGGGATCATCCATGGCGTCGTAGACCGGCCCCAAGGCTTCCACACCCATACCAGCCTCATTGCCGGCGGCCACCACTACTTTGTAATCCCGGTAAAAGCTGTTTTGCTTCTGCAGCAGCAGGTTGCGCATGGCGTGGCAGGCGGCTACGCTGGGCAGGAACCAGAAGGTGTGCGAGAGCACATTCAGAAGGCGCACATCAGAGAAGGGCATGGGTGGCTTCTGCGCGCCCAACTTCAAGTCATCCACCGTGGTTTCCATCAGGCCGCCGCGGATCAAGTCGAGCCATTTTTGTACTTCGTTTGGATACACAAATTTAGCTTTGGCGTCGCGGCCACTGGCTGCGAAGAAGGCGTTGAGATCAAATTCGTTGAATTCGCCCTGCTGGGCAATCTCCCGAATGGCATCCGGCAGGCGGTAGGTGAGCAACACGATGCGCGGCAAGGCACCGTAAGGATTGTGCCCAGGGCTTTTCCAGCCTGCTTTGGCGCGCTGCTCATCTGAGTAGGTCCAGTTATAGATTTGCTCTTCAATGAATTCGCCGGTGGTGATGGCGCGGAATGGTGTGCCCGAGAGATACAGATAGGCGCCGGTGGTAACGGGCATGATCTGCTCAAATTCGTCCACCGTGTCTTCGCTCTGCTGTAAGCTCTCTACCTGCTGTTCGTATTCGTACTCGTCTTCGCCCTCGAACAGCCCCTTGGCGCGCTCACGCCAGGCGCCGAAGTGGTATTCGTCGAGGATGACACAATCCCAGGGGATGGTGTGCACCCATTCGTTCTTGGGTTTGATGCCACCTGTGCTGCGGTCTCGCCCCAGGTAATCCTGAAAAGAGCCGAAGCATACGAAGGGCTTCTTCTTGTCGGCATCTTCGTAGCGCAAGCCATTGCGGGAGATGAACTGCCAGCCCTTGAAATCTACATGAGCGGTGAGGTCTTCCTCCCAGGCGCTCTGCACGGCAGGCTTGAAAGTGAGCACCAGTACGCGCTTCCAGCCCATTCGTTTTGCCAGCTGGTAAGCGGCAAAGGTTTTGCCGAAGCGCATTTTGGCGTTCCACAGAAAGTGGGGGGTCTTGCCGGGGTTCTGCTTGGAGTAACTTTTGAAGTACGCTGCGGCGCGTGCCACGGCTTCTTCCTGCTCTGGGCGCATGCCGAAATCCAGCGTGCGGTTTTCTTCGTTGCTCTCGCCGCTGCGAAGCGCGACCAGGGCGGCGGCCACATCCTTGACCGTGCAGCGGAACCACTCGCCCTCAGGGTTCTTGATGCCTTTGCTCTTCAAGTAGCGGTGCACATCCCGATCAGAGAAGGCCATGCCATCAGCGCGCATGGCGCTCTCGTCCAGGAGGATGCGATACGTCTGCTCCGGGCGTACGATCGGATATTGCTGCGCCACGCGCTCTTGCACGTTGCCCGTGGTGTAGCCAACCTTGAGCAAACCCTTGAAGTCTGGATGGGTTTCCTCGTAGGCATAGATGCGCGGGTTGCCCGCTGGCCGCGGCGGGAAGAAATCTTTAGTTGGCATTCTTTTTGTCAATTTCTCGGACAATCGACTCAATGAATATGATTTCTTCTTTAGACAGGCCAAAGATGCTGTATAGTTTGGCGTCTGTCCATCTTTCTGTCATTGGTAAACGCGGGACAAAAGCGAAGCGATCCTTGGTTACGTGCTGGGTGTTCTTTCGTAGACCAACAAGGAAACGAAGGAATCTGGTTTCTAAAAAGGCTGCAAGATTCCTCGCGTGCGTTTCCTTGTCATAAGCACCAACAACCAGATAGGTTTCTGTACACGCGCTTGGTGGAGGGGCAACTATTGGTTTCCCCAAAATCATGCGAGGATAACCTCTTGCTTCTCCACCCTCTCCATAACCTCCGGATGTAAGAACCTTCCATTTGTCAATAAGGTCTATACCGCTGGTGATTTCTGACTTAGAAATCTTTCCTATTACTTTGTTTGCATACAATGTAATGGTTCCCTTGCCTGAGGGACGAACAAAAGTGCGCAATCCAAAGGGTTTTTGTGCAAAAATCTGTTCACTTAGTGATGAATAATTCTTTGAATTTACTTTCTCTAAAATCGAAATCGCTTTATTGAAACGTACAAATGTGTCAAACTGGTTTAAGGGTCGTTTCGCACTATCAGAAAAATCGTTCATATGTGTTGTTACCTGGCAATCGCCAATATAATCGCGTTCCCAGAGGAAGTAACAAACACCTCCGATGACCTTTACTCCAGGGAAAACATCTGAGGCAATTGGAAAATCAACTAATGTAGATACTCTTTTGTCGTTAAGCATCGTTGCGCGAAATTCGCCCAGATTCTTGCCACCCGCAAACCAGCGCGAGGGAATAATCATGGTCAAGTATCTTGGTGTCAACTTCATGGCTTGCTCAACAAAGGTGTGATAAATCGGTGAAGAGCCTGTGCTTTCTCCTGCATCACTTAGCTGATATGGCGGATTTCCAATGATTACATCAAATTTCATGTTGAAAATCTCCTCGGGCTTGAGGGTGTGTATAAATTGATAAGCATGCGTCTCTAGCTCTTCGCCGCGAGCGTATCCTTCTTCGCTTGCTCCGCAGTATGTGCAGCGGCCGTTTTGCCAGCTGTGCTCTATACGCTCATAGCGGATATTGCCCTGCTCGTCTGCAAAACCGTCAGCCACGGAGTACTTACCGTCGGCATACTTGGAGCAATACAAACTGCGGCGGCTCATCAGCGCGGTAAGTTCAGTGACCGGGATACCAAAGAGCTGTTTGGTGAAAATGTGGTTAAGACGCGCCTGGCGATCGGGGATCTGTTGCTCCAGGCCTGCGTCCAGCCGTTTGGCCGCCTCGCGCAAAAACACCCCGGTCTTGCAGGCCGGGTCCAGAAAAGTGGCGTTCTTGTCCTGCCAGATCTCGGCCGGCAGCAAATCCAACATCTGGTTGGCCAGCTGGGGCGGGGTGAAGACTTCGTCGTTGCTCAGGTTGGCCAGGCAGCTGAGCACATCCGGGTTGAAGGTTGCGTTAGACAGCATCGGCCACCTTTAGAAAGTGCACCAACGGGTACTCCCGCACAGGCAGGGGGATGAACACCTCTTCGCCCAAATCAGAGAACAGCGGCAATTCCTGCATGCTGGCCTGGCTGATGAGCTCTTTGAATGAGAAATCTCGCCGCTTCAGGTGGCCGTTGATGGCCGACCACTCCGGGAAGATAATGGGTTGTGGGTCGTCGCCCACAGTTTTTAGGGTCAGGGCATCTCCCCACACAATATTGCAGGACAGGATGAAACGCACCGTGCGACGAAAGTCGTCTTTGGTCTCGTTATTGTAGAGCGCCGAATACTCGCGATCAACGATGCCGAACAGGCGCTCTCGGCAGGCTTCTACATTGTCTTGAAGGATGTCGATACCGTATACAGAGGAGATGGCCAGGACCGCATAACGTTCGTAGGCTAGCTGACTGTTGGCGTAATCTCGCTTCACCACGCGGAGCTTGCGTTCCAGTACCTCGGCGAGAAAGTTGCCTGTGCCGCAAGCTGGCTCCAGGAAGCGCGAGTCGATGCGTTCGGTCTCCTGCTTGACCAAATCCAGCATGGCGTTGACCTCGCGCGGGTTGGTGAACACCTCGCCGTGGTCTACGACACGCTGTTTGGAGGTAACTTGCTTGCTTGTACCCATATTATGTATTTTGAGTATATCGGAAATCCCTTCGCCCCCGACTCCCTACGGGAGTTTGTCCCTCTCCCACGAGTGGGGAGGGGGAGCGCAAATTAGCTTGGATTACATTCAATGGGGTGAGGGTTGATTGTCATACCAATGGCTGCGCCGAAGATATGCCTGCGAGGATCCCTCGGCTTGTGGGTTCGGCGGTCAGGTGACGGTTTCTATCTCCCGCCTTCGGGATGACACGCGAGGAGGCCTGGATTAATCGATTAGCCGATTATTTACTTCTACTCCGCAAAGAATTCATCCACCAGCGCCTGCGCCGCCCCCTCGTCCGCGGCCGAGACGTACAGCTCGATCTCGCCCATGCTACCGACGAAGGTGCCGTACACCTGGCCCGCCGCTTCCTTGGTAAGCAGAACCTGCATGCCCTGCGCTTCCAGCAGGCCGCGCAGCACCTCGGCCTGGGCCGGGTCGTGCAAGGTGACGATCTTGACGAAGTTGGGCGTGTTAGCCATGAGGATGAGTTTAACCCAACCAAGTGAGAATGCAGAAGTCGGAAGTGAGAAGTGCCGTAGTTCTAACTTCTGCACTCTAACTTCTCACTTGCTTTTTCCTTTCTCCATTCCCTTTTACCTGCTCACTGTTCACCGTCTTTGATGTATAATCTCGCCGCTGTTTCACAATGCTTGTAAGTACAGACCCCATCGACTGGCAAAACTTCTCCATCGAAGACGCAGATCTCGAGTTTCTGTCCGCATACCTATTGGAGCAAGAGACTCCGCTTGGGCCGGAAGCGCTGGCGATGCAGTTGATCGTCAACCGCATCACCAACCCGCGCCCGCAGCCCAAGGACGGCGAGAGCGAGAAGGCCTACCTGCCCAAAGAGACCTACGCCGTGGGCGATAAGGTCTATTTCCCCGCCCTGAAGAACATCGGCGGGCGGGTGAGCGCTGTGCGCCCGGCGGCTGTCATCGGCGGCGACGGTTTCGACGTCATCAGCGTCGCCATGGAAGACGGCGGCACGCGTGAGTTCGCCGCCCGGCTGGCCCAGCATTTGCTCAACGATCCGCCCAAGCAGGAAGCCTCGCAGGTGGACGCCGCCGCCGAGGCCAAGCAGCACGCCAAGGACATTGCGCCCACGCTGGTCGAGGCGTTGCAGGCCAGCCCAGAGTTTGTGTACATCGCCGGCCGCTGGTTCCCCAAAGCCCTGATTGTTGATGTAGACCCCGGCCAGCTCAACGTGGCCGAAGCCATTTTGGATATGGCCGGCGGCGGCCCGCTGCCCACCAGCCAACTGCTCGGGGAGGTGGAGCTGCCCGACGGCGTGAATCCGAAATTGGCCGAGTTCTCGCTCGACCTGGCCCTGCAGCACGACGACCGCTTCGATGAGGTCGGCTCGACCGGCGAAGTGGCCTGGTTCCTGCGCCGCCTGGAGCCGGATGCGGTGCAGAAGACCCCCATCTACCTGCGCTACACGCCGGTTGGCTTCGACCCCAGCCCGCTCACCGAAGATATGCGTGACCTCGTGCGCACGCTCGACGATGAGCTCTCCTTCCATAGTTTGCTCGACGACAACGCTCCCGAAGTGGCCGACGTGGCCCTCATCTTCCCGCATTGGCGGGCCGGCAGCTTGCCACTCACGCCCAAGATGGCCAAGCTGTTCCCGAGTGCCATCGAGTCGCCACGCGTGCGCTTCACGTTTGTGGACGAGAAGAGCGGCGAGACCTTCCCCGGCTGGGTGGTGCGCCAGCAGCGCTATATCTACGGCCTGCGTGAGTGGCTGGTGAAGCAAGGCCTGATGCCCGGCAGCGTGGTGCGTTTGCGCCGCGGGGATGAGCCCGGCCAGATCGTCGTGTCCAGCGATGCCCACCGCTCCAGCAAGGAATGGGTGCGCACGGCGCTGGTGGGGGCGGATGGCGGCGTGGTGTACGCCACGCTGAAGCAGCAGGTCAACGGCGCGTTCGATGAGCGCATGATGATCCATTTGCCGGGCGAGCTGGCGCCGATCGACGCCATTTGGGAGAAGCGCACCAACCAGCCGGCGGGCTTGGAAAGCATCGTGGCCCAGACCCTGCAAGAGCTGGCCAAGCTGAGCCTGCAAGGCAATGTGCATGCCGCCGAGGTGTATTCGGCCGTGAACCTGACCCTGCGCTGCCCGCCCGGGCGCATCCTGGCGCTGCTGGCCGGCGACCCGCGCTTTGAGCATGTGGGCCACCTGCACTTTCGCATTGCGGAGGGCGCATGAGCCTGATCAAGCCGATGGCCGATACGCCGTTCCAGATTGACTTTGACTGGTGGCGTGAGAACGACCGTGAGTGGCGCGTCTACCTGCGCGGCCTATTGGGCAGCGAGCAGGAGGCCGCCCTGGCCGACATCAGCGGCGAGGAGCAGGTGGATTGGGTGGACCCGGCCACCGGCGAAGTGAGCCGCGTCAACATTTTGCAATTCCTGCTGATGGGCCACTACGCCCGCCAGGGTACTGAGGATGGCGTATCCCTTGTCGAGAGCATCTTCCGCGCCTTCCTCATGAATGGCAACCAGCCGCTCAGCTCTGAGGAGTTGGGGGAATTGCTGGGCCGGCCGGCGCAGACGATCTTGCGCACCATCTCGGGCGCGCGGGTCTACCGCGGCATCCGCCCGGTGCTGCCGGCTGAATAGATCTTAAGCTTCAACCACGAAGACACAAAGAACACGAAGAAGAATAAGGGCGAAGGGGCGCTGACTGTCTTTGCGAGCGAGTGAAACGAGCGAAGCAAACCCCGATCCCTGGCTTGGATATTGCTTCGTCTGCGCTGCGGAGCAGCGCAGACCTCGCAACGTACGAATAATGGGGGGATGAAACGTGTAGAAGAGTGGAGTTTCGTAACTCGGCGTAGCCGAGTAGAAACTCCATTAGTTGCGCCGCTAGGCGCAACGTAGAAACCCCTTTTAGTTGCGCCGTCAGGCGCAAACGTAGCGCCCCCGGCAGGATTCGAACCTGCGACCTACGGATTAGAAGTCCGTTGCTCTATCCAGCTGAGCTACGGGAGCATACGCAGATTATACAGTTGTCGCTGCGGGGATCGAATGATTAGTGCGAATTGCAGAGGGGTAACGTAGGCGCTGTCCCCTCGTTTGGGTAGTTAATGAAGCATGCAAAGTATCTAGGCGCGATCGTCTTGCTGGCTTTCTCCGTAGCGGCGGATTGGGTATTCGCTGCAGAGACTGCCGATGTTGCGCAGACCTTTCAGTTCGGGCGCATGTTTGCACTCAGGTTAGTGCTTTTTATTGCCTTTTACCTTCTCGCTCTCACTTGTCTAGCTCGAGTTTGGAAGCAACCTTTTGCCCCCGCCTTTTCGATATTCCTGCTCGTGCTAGGGATCATTGTCCTCTATGTGGCTGGAGTGCCGATCAAGCCTTTTGGCGCTCGATGGTTCCACGGTCTCACTCCACTTATGTCGCCGCTGCTGGCGCTCACTACGCACAGTGGGGCGCTCTTTGTCGCCGCTGGCTTGCGCGGGCTGTTCACGAAGCTGCGCGCTAAGGGCAGGCAAGCCGCCAGGCAATCTGGCTGACAGAACTGAAAGTTAGAGAGCAGGGGCAGCGACCTGCGTTGTGGTATAGTGGTCTGACCAACAAACCACGACAGGCCGCCCACATGCCCAATTCCATCCCGCGCAAATCCGTCCCCGAGCTTGTCGCCGGCCGCCTGGCCGCCGGCATGCTGAATGGCCAGTACCCGGCCGGCAGCCAGCTGCCGGCCGAGCGTGACCTCATCAAAGAGCTCGGCGTGGGGCGCTCTTCGCTGCGCGAGGCGCTCAAGATCCTCTCCGAGGCTGGCCTGCTCGACGCCCAGCAGGGCGTGGGCTGGTTCGTCAATGAGCTCGGCTCGGCCCGCATGCTGAAGGCGCGCCAACTGGCGGCCGAGGTTGCGCCGCCCGCGCCGGCGAAGAAGCCGGGCAAGAAGGCCAAGGCGGCCGGCGGCCCCAAGCGGCTGCCGGTGGCCAAAGAGAAGCCGCTGCATATCCCCAATCTCAAGTCTGATCGGCTGGGGACTTTCGAGTTCATCAGTTGGTGGGAGCGCGAGAAGGTGCGCGAGGCCCGCGTGATGGTGGTGGGGGCGGGGGCGCTCGGCAACGAGGTCATCAAGAACCTGACTCTGATGGGCATTGGAAATCTCTACATCGTGGATTTTGACAAAGTGGAAGCGGCCAACCTGAGCCGCTCGATTCTGTTCCGCGAGAAGGACCGCGGCCGTGAGAAGGCCCAGTTGGCTGCGGCGCGTGCGGTCGAGATCAATCCGGATGTGCGCGTGCAATACCTGCACGGCGATGTGACCACCGATATTGGGTTGGGCGTGTTCCGCCGCATGGACGTCATCATCGGCTGCCTCGACAACCGCGAGGCGCGGTTGGCGGTCAATCGCTTCGCCCATTGGATGAACAAGCCCTGGGTGGACGGCGCCATCCAGGAGCTGCTCGGCCTGGCGCGCGTCTTTGTGCCGGGCGAGGGTGCCTGCTTTGAATGCACGCTGACCGAGCAGGCCCGTCGCGATCTCGCGATGCGCTACTCGTGCCCGCTGCTGGCCCGCCAGAACATCCTGCTCGGCAAGGTGCCCACAACGCCGACGATCGCATCCATCATTGGCGCCATGCAATCGCAGGAGGCGCTCAAGCTGATCCACAACCTGCCGGTGGAGCCGGGCAAGGTGCTGCACTACAACGGCTACACCAACTTCATGCACACCACCGCCTACGTGGCCGATGCGGAGTGCGAGAGCCACTGGATCTACGGCGATGTGACCGAACTGCCGCTGCGCGCTGAGGCCAATACGCTGGCCGAGCTGCTGGAGATCGCTCGCGGCGACCTGGGGTCGGATGCGGTGCTGGAGCTCGACCAGGAGCTGGTGCTCTCGCTCAACTGCGCCGCCTGCAACACGGTGGAGCATGTGCTCAAGCCGCTCTCGGACGTCAGCTTCGAAGCCGGGCACTGCCCCAGTTGCGGCGAGATGCGCGAGGTCAATTTGACCCATACCATCACCGGCAACGAAGACTTCCTGGAGCGCAGTCTGGCCAGCGTGGGCGTGCCCCCGCTGCACATTCTGCGCGCTACAAATGGCGCCGAATTTCGTTTCTATGAATTGAGCGGCGATCTGCCCACCGCGCTGCACTTCAATGATTTCGATGAGGCCGTGCCCGGCCTGCACGCCCCCCGCGTGCGCCTGGGTGATGCGGTGCAGAGCGAGACGCAGGGCAGCGGCCGAGTGCACCTGATCGACTAAGCCATGACACATGCGGTAGCGATGAGACGATTTTTATTGGGAGACGAAAGCAGGTTCGTGGAGAGCGCACTTGGGCGCATAACCCTGTGCGTGCTTTTCGCTACCCTGGTGGGCCTGGGGCTGACCCTGCTGTTCGTGCTGCTCACCAACTTCTCGCCGTTCCTGCTCAAGTTCGTCGTCATCATCGGCATCGGCCTGGCGGCCAGCTTCATGAGCCGCCGCGTGCTGGCCGCCCGCAGCCCTGCGCTGCGAGCGGCCACGGCCGCATTCGCCAGCGTTATCGCGCTGGCGGTGCTCAGCCCGCTGACCCTGGGCTTCGTCGGCCTCAATCTGCTGCGCAGCTATGCGATCGCGACGCCGGTCGACGCGGCCATTCAGCTGCTGGTCGCCGGGCTGGCGGTGGCCGCCGGCCAGGCCGCCTGGGCGCCGAGCCGCCGCACCGTGATGGTGGAGCCGCGCGATGTTGCGGACGTGACCGAAGTATCCGTGCCCGCACCGCCGGCGGCCCGCGTGCGTACGACTGCGCCGCGCAGCAGTTCGCCGGCCGCCAGTGCCCCTTCATTGCTGGCACGGGCGCGGGCTGGTATTTCGCGTTTTTTCACCCCCACACCCGCTACGCGCAAGTTGCGCTCGGCGCGGCCGGCCCGCAAGCAGGCCGCCCGCGGCAGCGGCATCACGCTTAGCGCGCAGGAGCGGCATGTGTGCCCGTACTGCCTGGAGCCGGTCACCAAGCGTGACCGGCGCGGCGTAAAGATCTGCAAGGTATGCAAGACCTGGCACCACGCTGATTGCTGGGAGATCACGGGCGTGTGCCAGGTGCCGCACGCGTTCAAGAATTGAGTTGAGGAGAGCATTGTATGGCTGACATCGAGGTAACCATCATCCTGCCCAACGGCGGCGCTCGCAAAGCTGAGCTGCCGGATGATGTCCCTGTGCGTGAATTGGTGGTCGAGCTGGCCTCGCTGCTGGCGCTGCCCACCGTAGGGCCAGACGGGCGCCCGATGGGCTACCGTCTGGACAGCAAGGCCCTGGGCCGCGAGCTGAAAGAGGATGAGACCCTGGAAGCCGCCGAGGTGCCGGCGGAGGATCGCCTGATCCTCACCGCGGATATCACCGCCGGCGCGGTGACGCTGGGCGAAAGCCCGCGCATGCGCCGCCTCAAGGCGGATCTGCAGCGCATGCAGGAGCTGGCCGCGCAGAGCGACCTGATCGAATTCAAAGCCGTTTCGGCCAACCCCAAAATGCCGCCGGAGACCTACATCGTCACCTACAAGTGCAAAGGCGTCATCGCCGTCAATCACAAAGGCGAACCCTTGCTGGGCGACAAGCACCAGGTCGAGATCTACCTGCATAACCAGTACCCGCAGCGCTGGCCAGGCATGAAGTGGCTGACACCGGTGTGGCATCCCAACATCAACCACTTGAACGGCACGGTGTGCGTGGATGCGGCCTGGTGGACCGCCAGCCGCTCGCTCGACCGCCTGGTCATCATGATCGGTGAGATGGTGCAGTACAAGAATTTTCATGATGACCCCACCAAGCCGCCGTTCCCGTGGGATGCCGAGGCAGCCCGCTGGAGCCGTGGCTACCGCAAGAAGCATCCCAACTTTTTCCCCGTGGATACCCGTGAGCTGCTGCGCCCCGAGCGTGTGCATGTAAAGAAGACGCCGGAGAGGCAGAAGCCGCGGATCAAACTGAAGTGATCCAAATTGCGAAACGCAAAGGAGACTGAACCATGGCAGACATTCCTGTAACCGTAGTTCTACCGTCTGGGGGTAGCCGCACCGCTGAGGTGCCCAACGATGTGGAAGTGAAGGACTTGATCCCTGAGCTGGCCACTACGCTGGAGCTGCCCACCACCGGGCCGGACGGCCGCCCGATGGGGTATCGCCTGGACAGCAAGGCCCTGGGCCGCGAGCTGAAAGAGGACGAGACCCTGGAAGCCGCCGGCGTGCCGGCGGACGACCGCCTGATCATCACCGCAGACGTCACTGCGGGCTAGTGCCGTTACAGGCTGCCCTGTGCACACGTGCACAGGGCAGCCACGGCAACGCGTATGAGCACAACCACCTCCGCATCCTCCAGGAAGCCGCAGGGCTTGCAGAATCCGCTGGCCGGACCGCGCCGCGCCCGCCTGCCGCTGGGCCGCGCCCAGCGCTGGCTGGCGGCGGGCGAGGACGGCACCCAGCCGGCGCTGCCGGTCTTCTTCACGCAGAGCGTGCTGAAGACCATCAAGCTGCATGCCGCCAGCGACATGGATAACGAAGTGGGCGGCTGGCTGGCCGGGCGCTGGTGCCGGGATGCACAGGCCGGCACGGAGTTCGTGGTGGTGGAGGCGCTGCTGCCGGCGCAGCAAGTGCGCTCGGGCAGCACCTTCCTCACCTTCACGCACGACAGCCAGGTGGCGATGCTCTCGGCGCTCGAAGAGCAGTACGAGAACAAGTGCGTGGTGGGTTGGTATCACACCCATCCGCGCATGGGCATTTTTCTTTCCGGCTATGACACCTGGCTGCACGAGCACTTCTTCCCGCAGCCCTGGCAGATCGCCCTGGTGGTGGAGCCGCATTCGCGGCAGGGCGGTTTGTTCGTGCGCAAAGATGGCGAGCTCTCGCCGCGCCGTTACAGCGGCTTCTATGAGCTGCACTCCAGCAGCATGGACAGCGTGGTGGATTGGACCAACTTGCGCGCTGAACCGCGCCCTGTCCCTGCGCAGGCTGAGACCACCGCGGCCCCTCCGCCGCCAGTGGCCGCCAAGCCTGCGGAACCCAAATCCGCGGCCGCCGTGCCGCCGACCGACGATGGCGCAACGCGGCCTATCGAGGTGAAGCGCGTGATCGCTAAGCCCACCGCGCAGCCGCCGCAGAGCGAGCCCAAGCCACCGTCGCCGGCCGCGCCCGCGCAGCCTGAGCAAGATCCCCAAACGGAGAACAAACCATGAACCGGATGACACGTTTGTATTACTACACCCTGCTGGGGGCCATCGGCGGTTTGATCGGCTGGCAGGCCAGCAATGTGCTCGGCCTGTCGTTCACGCAGAACGTCTACCTGAGCGAAGTCGTGGTGGGCGGGCTGATCGGCTTTTGCATCGGCGGCCTGATCGGCATGAGCGAAGGCGCCGCGCTGCGCAGCCCGGCCTATGCGGCTCGGGCCGGCCTGACCAACGGCCTGTTCGGCGCGGTGGGCGGCGCCATCGGCCTGCCGCTGGCCGAAGCCGCCTTCCAGACCCTGGGCGGCGAAGGTTGGACGCGGGCGCTGGGCTGGGCCGTGTTCGGCGGCTTCATCGGCGCCGGGCTGGGCTTCAGCAGCGGCGCGCAGATGTGGAAGCCGGCCCTGGGCGGCCTGCTGGGCGGCGCCGTCGGCGGCGCCTTGCTGGAGCTGGCCCGCGAACGCCTGGCGGATGCGCTGATCGGCAAGGCCATTGGCCTGGGCCTGCTGGGCGCGGCCATCGGGGCGCTGATCGCCCTGGTGGTGTTGCTGCTCTCACGGGCCTGGCTCGAAGTCGTGAGCGGCAAGCTCAAAGGCACGGAGTTCGTGCTGGATAAGTTCATCCACGCCAACGGGCCGACGGCCTACGTGGGCAGCAGCGCCCTCAAAGCAGACATCGTGCTGCCCGACCCGGATATTGACCCGCAGCACGCCATGCTGAGCGGCGGCGACACCCACATGAACATTCGTGACATGAGCCAGAAGGGCACCTTCATCAACGGGCGCAAGGTGGAGCAGGCTCGCTTGCTGGATGAGCAGGCCATCCGGGTTGGCAATACGCAACTTGTCTATCACGAGAAGAGGTAAGCATGCACACACTCACTCGTTTAACGCTTGGCATCATCCTGGCGCTCAACCTGCTGTCCGGCCTGGCCTTTGCGCCGCTGGCGCAGGAGGAGGGCGTGCAGGTTCGTATCACCCAGGTGGATACTTCGCAGTTCCCGCGGGTCACCTTCTTCGTCTCCGTGACCGACGCGCAGGGCAATCCCTACCCGGTCGACCCGAGCCGCCTGGTCATCATGGAGAACGGCCAGCCCATCGCGCTCGACCAGATCGAAGGCTTTGGCGGAGTGGAAGCCCTGACCACCATGCTAGTGATGGACGTTTCCGGCAGCATGAATCCGGGTGGCAAGCTCGACTCGGCCAAGGCAGCCGCACACCAGTTCGTGGAGCGTATGCGCTCGCAAGACCAGACCGGCCTGATCGCCTTCAATACCCAGGTGTACACCGTGCAGAGCTTGACCTCAGACCAGGCTGCCCTGCATAGCGCCATCGACAGCCTGCAGGCCGAGGACGATACGGCCATGTTCAATGCGCTGATGGCCGCCCTGGACGCGCTGGAAGGCGTGGAGGGGCGCAAGGCCATCATCGTGCTGACCGATGGCCTGGATAACTCCAGCCAGTGGGCCGCGCCGGATGTGGTGGCGCGTGTGCAGAGTGAAGGCGCGTCCATCTCCACCGTAGGGCTGGGCACGCCGGGCGGCGACCGCATGAGCGGTATAGACCAGCCCGGCTTGCAGGATCTGGCCGGGCAGGCGGGCGGCCAATATGGCTACGCCGAGGACGAGGAGAGCCTGACCCAGCTATACACGCAGTACTCGCGCGCATTGCAGAGCGAATACCAGCTCAGCTACATCTCACCCGCCGCGCTGCGTGACGGCGTCAACCGCTCGCTGAGCGTGAGTCTGGCGCCTGCCGGGGCTGTTTCCGAAGGAAGCAGCCCTGAGGCCGAAGGCCCAGCGGCCGAAGGCCGCTACAATCCCGGCGGGCTGGTGCCCGAGGTCGAGCAGCCGGCCGCCTGGCCGCAGTTCGCCGCCATCGTTGGCGTGCTGGCCCTGCTGGTAGCCCTGCCGCTGATCGTGGGCGGCCTGCGCCAGGACGGCGCTACCAACCCCAAGGCCAAAGCGGCCGGGCCAGACCCGCGCCGCAAGCCGCCGGGCAAGCGGCCGCGCATCAAGCTGAAGGACTAGCTGATCTTGAAACCTACCAAAGCAGCCGCGCAAGCGGCTGCTTTGGTGTTGTGGGCAAGTTTTGCCCCGGTTGAAGGGTAAAATATGAACACAGGTCAGCGTCTATATTGCATATTGAGTTGACTTGACGTATTTGGATAGGAGAATGATGGAACGCAACGGTTTATTGCAACTGGCAGGGCAGGACGTCACCATTGTAGGCCCCGATATTACGGTGGGCCAGCAGGCGCCCGAATTTTCACTGCGCGCCAATGATTGGTCGGTGGTGGATGTACTCAAGGCCACTGAAGGCAAGGTGTGTATTATTGCCGCAGTCCCCTCGCTGAACACCAGCGTGTGTGACGCCGAGGCCAAGCGCTTCAATGAAGAAGCCGCCTCGCTCGACCCTGATATTGCAATTGTTACCGTGAGCACCGACCTGCCGTACGCGCTCAACAACTGGTGCGCCGCCAACGGCGTCGACCGCGTCACAACGTATTCTGACGCTTACGACACCAATTTTGGCCAGTCTTACGGAGCCTTGATCAAGGAACGCCGTATCCTGCGCCGCGCCGTGTTCGTTGTTGACCGCTCGGGCAAGGTGACCTACGCGGATTACATGAAAGCCCTGGGTGACCAGCCGGACTATGCTGCCGTGCTGGAAGCCGCCAAAGCCGCACTGGCTTCTTAAGCAGTGCGCGGCTGGGCCGCGGCGTACGGTTGGGTGCCTGACAGCGCTCCATCGCATTACATGCACGAAAACGAATTGGACAATCTAGTGGCTCGCTCCGCCTGGGGTAACCCCCAGGAGGTGCGCTTCCGCCTGACGACGATCTCACGCCAGTGGGCGGCCCGGCCGCACCTGTGGCGCCCGCCCACCGACCTGCTCGAGACCGAGCAGGCCTATGTGGTACGCGTGGAAGTGGCCGGCATGCAGGAGGCCGAGCTCAACATTGCCATCGAGGGGCGCGAGATGGCGATCTACGGCCTGCGCCAACAGCCCGCCGAGCAGGCCGCTTATTACCAAATGGAAGTGCGCTTCGGAGAGTTCCTCAGCGCCTTGCAACTGCCGGGTGAGATCAACACCGATGGCATTCAAGCTGTATATCAAGATGGATTTTTGACCGTGACGTTACCGAAAGTGAGAGCATCCTAATGGCTCGCTCCTGGTTTGATGAACTTGCCGACATGTGGGATTGGATGGAGGCCGAAGACAGCGATGCGCTGCATGAGCTGATCTTCAAGCCCACCATCACCAAGATCGCGCGGGGCAAGCGCGCCAAGGGCGGCCGCCTCAGCGCCGAAGGCGATGAGGCCCTGCCCGAGATCCCGGACGAGCTGCCGATCCTGCCGCTGCGCGGCCTGGTGGTCTACCCGCAGACCGGCGTGCCGCTCACCATCGGCCAGCCGCGCTCCATCCGCCTGGTGGACGACTCCGTATCCGGCAGCCGCCTGGTGGGCCTGGTGGCCTCCAAGGATCCCGACAAAGAGAACCCCGGGCCGGAGGATCTGTATTCCATTGGCACGGTGGCCTCAGTCCATCGTTTATTCCGTGCCCCGGATGGCACCATTCGCCTGCTGGTGCAGGGTCTGGCGCGCTTCCGCCTGGGCGAGTTCACCGCCACCGAGCCGTACCTCAAGGCCAAGATCCAGCTGGCGCCCGAGTTCGAGGAAGATGGGCTGGAGGTGGAGGCGCTGGCGCGCAGCGCCCGCAACCAATTCCAGCGCATCGCTGAGCTGCTGGGCACCATTCCGCAGGAATTGGTGACCAGCATCATGGATCTCGAGAACCCGCTGCAGACCACCTATCTGGTGGCCAACTTCCAGCGCATGGAACTGGCCCAGTCACAGGAATTGCTGGAGCTCGACTCGCTGCGCGACAAGCTGCACAAGCTGGTCGAGTTCCTGACGCATGAGATCGAAGTGCTCGAAGTGGGGCAGCGTATTCAGAACGAGGCCCGCTCTGAGATCGAGGGCATGCAGCGTGATTACTTCCTGCGCGAGCAGCTCAAGGCCATCCAGCGCGAGCTGGGCGAGACCGACGAAGTCGCCGCCGAAGTGGAAGAGCTGCGCAAGAAGATCGACGAAGCCAAGATGCCAGACGAAGCGGACAAACAAGCCCGCCGCGAGCTGGACCGGCTCTCCAAGCTCAACACTGCCTCGGCCGAGTATGGCGTCATCCGCAGCTATCTGGATTGGCTGATCGCTATCCCGTGGTCCAAGACCACCGCCGACAACCTGGAGATCAAGCATGCCCGCAAGGTGCTTGACCAGGATCACTTCGGCCTGAAGGATGTCAAAGACCGCATCCTGGAATTCCTGGCGGTGCGCAAACTGCGCGCCGAGCGCAGGGATGAATTCGAAAAGAAGGCTGCATCCAGCTACTCCATCCGCCGTGAGCGCGAAGGCGTGATCCTGTGCTTCGTAGGCCCGCCGGGCGTCGGCAAGACCTCGCTGGGCCGCTCGATCGCCCGGGCGCTGGAGCGCGAGTTCGTGCGCATCTCGCTGGGCGGCGTGCGCGACGAGGCCGAGATCCGCGGCCACCGCCGCACCTATATCGGCGCGCTGCCCGGCCGCATCGTGCAGGGCCTGCGCCGCAGCGGCACGCGCAACCCCGTCTTCATGCTCGACGAAGTGGACAAGCTCGGCAATGACTTCCGCGGTGACCCGGCCTCGGCCTTGCTCGAGGTGCTGGATCCCGAGCAGAACAGCGAGTTCCGCGACCACTACATCGAAGTGGCGCTCGACCTCTCGCAGGTCATGTTCATCACCACCGCCAACTCGCTCGACACCATCCCCGGCCCGCTGCGTGACCGCATGGAGATCATTCGCCTGAGCAGCTACACCGAGGGCGACAAGCTGGAGATCGCCAAGGATTACTTGATCCCGCGCCAACTGAGCGAGAACGGCCTGCGCAAAAGCGAGGTCAAGTTCAGCAATGAAGCCATCCGCCAGATCATCCGCGCCTACACGCGCGAATCCGGCGTGCGCAACCTGGAGCGCCAGATCGGCGCGGTGTGCCGCAAGCTGGTCACGCGCATCGCCGAGGGCGCCAGCAAGACGCCCATCCGCGTAACGCCCGAGCTGGTGCGCGAGCACCTCGGCCCGCAGCGCTTCTACCGCATGGAAGAGATCGCCACGCGCACCTCGCTGCCCGGCGTGGTCACCGGCCTATCATGGACGCCCACCGGCGGCGATGTGCTGTTCATCGAAGCCACGCGCATGCCCGGCGCCAAGGGCTTCCAGCTCTCCGGCCAGTTGGGCGACGTCATGCAAGAGTCGGCCCGGGCGGCGCTCTCGTACGTGCGCTCGCGGGCCAAGCCTCTGGGCATCGAGCCGGACTTCTTCCAGAACACTGACCTGCATTTGCATGTGCCGGCCGGAGCGCAGCCTAAGGACGGCCCCTCGGCCGGCGTCACCATGGTGACCGCCCTGGTCTCGCTGCTCACCGGGCGCGCCATCAAGGCCCATGTGGGCATGACCGGCGAGATCACCCTGCGCGGCCAGGTGATGCCGGTAGGCGGCATCAAGGAAAAGGTGCTGGCCGCCCACCGTGCCGGGCTGAAGACCATCATCCTGCCGGCCCGCAATGAAGTCGATCTGGAAGAGCTGCCCAAGGACGTGCGCTCGCGGCTCGACTTCAAGTTCGTCAAAACGATGGACGAAGTGCTGGAGTACGCCCTGGAGGCGAAGAAAGCCGGCAAGCCAGCCGCGAAGGCGGCCGCCGCGAAGGCGGCTACGAAGCCAGCAGCCAAGCGGGCAGCAAAGAAAACCAAGAAGGCCGCCAAGCCGGCCGCGTCTGGCAAGAACGGGCACAAGCCGGCCAAGCGCACCAAGCGGGCGGTGCGGTAGCGTATGGCCAAGACCATTCTGGTGCTGGAAGATGAAGAGATGCTGTACCAACTGGTGCACGATCTCTTGAGCATTGAGGGCTACAAGGTTAACCGCCTGACCGACTTTGCCCGGCTGGCCGAGGAGCTGCGCAGCAACCCGGCCGATGCGATCGTGGCGGATGTGAACCTGCGCGGCGCCAACGGCATCGAGCTGGTGGAGGGGCTGCGCTCCCAGCCCGGCTTCAACGATGTGTACGTGCTGCTGACCTCGGGCATTGATTACCGCCAGGAGGCGCTGCAGCGCGGCGCGAATGATTTTTTGCAAAAACCCTATATGCCAGATGAACTGGTGAGTTTATTGGCCCAACGCCTGGCTGCATAGCCGGGCGGCGGCCCTGTTTATTACGGAGACACAGTGAGACAAAATAAGAACCGCTCAGGTGGGCAAAAGTGGTATGCGATGGACTTGCATCTGCACACACCAGCCTCTAGCGACTATCAAGAACCCAGCGTGAGCTATTTGGATATTCTGCGCAAGGCAGAGCAGCGCGGACTGGACATCATCGGCTTTGCCGACCACAACACCGCCAGCGGCTACCGCCGCATGGAAGATGAGATCGAGCAGTTGCGTATGCTGCGCAACCTCAAACGTATCCTGCCAGAAGAGGAAGAGCGCCTCAAGGAGTACGAACGCTTACGCGCCAAGATCCTGGTGCTGCCCGGCTTTGAATTCACCGCCACCTTTGGCTTCCATGTGCTCGGCCTGTTCGACCCCAAGAAGCCGCTGCGCGAGATCGAGCACATTCTGCTCGACCTGAACGTGCCTTCGAACCAGCTCGAGGCCGGCTCGGTGACGGTGGGCGCTTCGGCGGATGTGCTGACCGCCTACCAGGCCATTCACGAGGCGGGCGGCATCGTCATCGCCGCCCACGCCAATTCCACCAACGGCGTAGCGATGCGCGGCTTCAACTTCGGCGGGCAGACCAAGATCGCCTATACCCAGGACCCGCATCTGCACGCGCTCGAGGTCACCGATCTCGACAAGCGCGGCCGCCATTCGACCGCGGCCTTCTTCAGCGGCATCAAGCCGGAGTATCCGCGCCGTATGCACATCGTGCAGGGGTCAGATGCCCATCGCATGGACAATGACCCCAAGCGCCACAACAACCTGGGCATCGGCGGCCGCGTGACCGAAGTGCTGCTGCCCGCACCCACCTTCGAGGCGTTGAAAGCGCTGTTCGAGAGCAACGATTTTGCCCGCACCCGCCCGGCTCAGAGCAAGAAACAGGCCGAGGGCGCCCACTTTGATTTTGTGCGCTCGGCGCGTGAGCAGGGCAGCAACATCGTGCAGGAATTTCACGAGAGCATGAGCGGGCGCAACAACCTCAACAGCATCATTGCGGATGTGTGCGCCTTCGCCAACACCAACGGCGGCACGCTGTTCGTGGGGCTGAGCGCCGAAGCCAAGCCGATCGCCGGCGTGCGCAACGCCAGCCAGGCCATCCGCCAACTGGAGCAGGAGATCGCCAAGCGCATCAGCCCGCCGCTGGCCTGCGCAGTGGACAGCCTGCAGAGCGAAGGCAAGAGTGTGCTGCGCGTCATCGTGCCGCGCGGCGATGACCCGCCGTACGCGGTGGACGACAACCAGATCTACCTGCGCACCGAGGCCGAGACTGGCCTGGCGGTGCGGGATGAGATTGTGCGTTTAGTGACCGGCATCGCCCCGCGGGTTGAGGAAGCGCCGGCTAAGCCGGCCAAAGAAGGCCGCCGCGGCGGGCGCAGAGGCGGCCAGCCCGCCGCCGCCAACGGCCGCGGCAGCAAGCCGCAGCCAGCCGGCGCCGCCCAGCCGGCAGCCGAGGCGCCCAAGGCCGAGCTGCCGGCCCGCGCCGAGCACGCCCCGCGCACCGGGGTGGAAGTGGTGACCGAGGAGCAGCGCAACGGCGTGGCCTATTACATTGTGCGTGACCTGCGCAACAACATGGTGGTCAACAACGTCACCGAGAAGTCAGCCCGCAAGCTATGGCACTATGCCATCACCGAATACGCCGGGCTGCCCAAGGCCGAAGCTGATCTCAAGGCGGAGTGGCGCGGCGACTTTGGGATGCTGAAGCATTACGTGCAGCGCCAGCAAGACCGCTATGACTTTGTGCAGCGCGTGGATGGCGGACTGCGCTTTTACTTTGGCGTGACTGAAGAGGGCGTGCATGGCGACTGGCGCCAGTTCGTGATCGAAGACCCCCAGGAGAACGAAGAGCCGGCCAGCTAACAAGCTGGGCTATTCTGTATCCAGTACGTAGATCTCTCCGTACCCACTCCGGTAGTTGTTCAGCACGCGCATCGTGCTGGCGGGAATATGCTCCCGCATCTGCTGCGGGGTGGGTACGTCTCGTTTGTAATCCAACGCATCCCCGAACCAGATAAGCCAGGCCGTATCGTCCGGCGCGGGCCAGCCGTCAAACTCGGTCAGGGCCGCCTGCAAGCTGGCCTGGGTCTCGCCGTCGTAGCGCGGCAGGCGGTAAATGCGGCGGCGCAGCAGGAACCAGGCCGCGCCTTCGTTGTTGCTGTAGACCTTGTCGTCCGGCTCGAAGGGAAACTGGCTGAGGTGCGCGGCCAGGTCTGATCGGCGCAAGGCGCGCGTGTTGTACAGGTTGTAGTAGCTCACATCGCCCTCGGCGTATGAGCTGCGCACATAATCCACTGTGCGGTAGATGGGGAACAGCAGCCACACGGCCGCAGCCGCCAGCGCCAGTGTGCGCCAGGCGCCGGCCAGCCGCGGCCCGAACTCCTGATAGAGCGTATAGCCCAGCACCAGCAGGCAGGGCAGCAGCACGGCGTGCAGCCGTTGGCTGCCGGGCACGCGGTGCTCCGAATAGCTGATGGTGAACACCAGCATAGCGCCGTACACCAGCGTGAAGGCCGCCGCCGGCAGCACGGGCGCGGCCAGCGTGCGCTGCAGCCAGGCGGCCCAGCGCTGGCGCGTGCTGCGCAGCGCCAGCGCAGCCAACAGCCCGCCGAACAGGGCCAGCGGCGGCACGATCAGCAGGATGCGCTCGGGCAGCAGCCAGCTGGCGACCTTCTCGATGGCGGCCACGAACAGCCCAGGCGGATACGAGGGCTGGTGCGTGCCAAGCAGGATGCCGGTCAGGCGGTAATTGTGGAATACGGCCCACAGGCCGATCGGCCCGGCTGCCAGCGCCCCGTAGGCGCACGCCCGCACCAGCGCCTGGCGCCACTCGCTGCGCCAGGCCCACAACACCAGCAGGCCGCCGGCCATGACCAGCGAGGAGCCGGCATAGCGCAGGAAGCAGCCGGCCGCGGCCAGCAACGCCATCTGCCAGAAGCTGCGCGGGCTGCGCGTTGCCGCATACTGCTGGGCGGCCAGCAGCCACAGCAGTACGCACAGCATGAACAGCGGGTCAGACGCCACATTGGCGGCGGTCTCCACCAGGGCGCGGCTGGATGCGATGACCAGCGCCGCCAACAGCGCGAAGCTGTGCCGGCCGGGCAGGGCGCGCAGCACGAACACGCCGCTGAGGGCGATGATGACGCCGAACGCCACAATGTTGATCGCCTGAGCGATCAACATCACATCTGCCCGGGTGAGCCAGTGCAGCACTGCGACGATGGCGGGGTAGAGCGGCGGCCAGTTGACCAGCGGCTCGCCCAGGTAGTCTATGGCCCCGCGCCCGGCGGCCAGGCTCTCGGCGGTGGATAGATAGCGCGCCCCGTCAGTCGATAAGCCCGGCCCGAACTGACTGGTGGCGAAGTAGACCGCCAGACTACCCAGCACTGCGATGAGCGCAAGGAGAATATAAAAGGTGCGCGGCTTCATTGCGGGGAAGATTGTAGCCCAGCGCCCGTGAGCCGCCGCGCCAGCCCGGTCCAGCGTTGGGCGACTTTGTTGTTGTTGACCGCCATGCCGATCGCCTTGCGGCTGCCCACCAGCACGCACAGCGATTGGGCCCGCGTCACGCCCGTGTAAAGCAGGTTGCGCTGCAGCATGATGTAGTGCTGGGTCAGCACCGGCATCACCACACAATGAAATTCCGATCCCTGGGCTTTGTGCACGGTGATGGCGTAGGCCAGGGTCAGCTCTTCGGCTTCGCTCCATTCGTAGCTCACGCGGCGGCCTTCGAAATCCACCGTGAGGGTCTGCTCCTCGTTGACAATTTCCACCAGGCGGCCGATATCGCCGTTGAAGACGGTCTTGTCGTAATTGTTGCGGATCTGCATCAGGCGGTCGCCGACCCGCAACAGCTGGCCGTGCAGACGGCGCTCCGGCTTGAGCGCGCTGGGCGGGTTTAGCGCCTTTTGCAACGCCTCGTTGAGCGCGGCCACGCCCGCCTCGCCGCGGTACATGGGCGAGAGCACCTGTATGTCCTGCAGCGGGTCGAGCTTGAAGCGGCTGGGGATGCGCTGGCTCACCAATGCCACGATCTTCTCGTTGGCTTCCTTGGCGTTGTCCGTCGCATCGATGAAAAAGTCGCCGGCCGCATCTTTGCTGGTCTGCGGCAGCTCGCCGCGGTTCATGGCATGGGCGTTGCTGACGATGTTGGAATTCTCGCCCTGACGGTAGATCGTCTCCAGGCGGGTCACCGGGTACTGGGCGCTGGCGATCAGATCGCGCAGCACATCGCCGGCGCCCACCGAGGGTAGCTGGTCCACATCGCCCACCAGCAGCAGATGCGTGCCGGGCTTGATGGCCTTGAGCAGCGTGTGGGTCAGCTGCAAGTCGAGCATCGAGGCTTCATCGATCACGATCAGGTCAATGTTGAGCGGCTCGTCCTCGTTGTACTTGGGGCCTTCGCCGGGCGTGTAGCCGATCAGGCGGTGGATCGTGCTGGCAGGCTGGCTGCTGGTTTGCGAGAGCCGTTTAGCGGCGCGGCCAGTGGGGGCGGCCAGCGCGTAGCGCTTGCCCGCCAGCTCCAGCGCGCCGATGAGCGTCTTCATCGTCGTGGTCTTGCCGGTGCCCGGGCCGCCGGTCAGGATGCTGACCGGCTGGCGCAACGCGGTGAGCACCGCCTGGCGCTGCAGCGCATCCAGCTGGGTGTAGTCGCTCAGGGCCTCCGGGTCACGCGCCAGCGGCATGTCGGCGGTGGCGCTATTCGGGGCGTTGGCCAGCGCCCCCAGCAGCTCCACCACCCCTAGCTCGGCAGCGTGCATTGTGGGTGGATAGACCGTCTCGTCTTCGAGCACCACATCCTGGCGGGCGGCGAGGCGGTCTATCGCTTCGCTCACGGGCTGCGGGGCGGTGCCCAGCAGCTCCGTGGCCCGCGCTTGCAGTTGCGGGCGCGGGGCGTAGACGTGGCCCTCGCCGGTGAACTCGGCCAGGGTATAGAGCAGGCCGGCTTCCATGCGGGCCGGGTGGTCGGCCGGCAGGCCGAAGGACTTGGCGATGCGATCCGCCGTGAGGAAACCGACCCCCTGCAGATCACGCGCCAGGCGGTAGGGGTCTTTCTTGACCACCTCCATGGCGCGGTTGCCGTACTCCTTGTGGATGCGGGTGGCCAGATTGACGCTGACCCCGTGGCTGCTCAGGAACACCATCACGTCCCGCACCTGGCGCTGCTCATCCCAGGCGGTGAGGATATGCTTCTGGCGTTTGGGGCCGATGTCGGCAACTTCGCGCAAACGCTCCGGCTGCTTGTCGATGATCTCGATAGTTTGCGCGCCGAAGTGGTCAACAATCCGGCCGGCGATGGTGGGGCCAACGCCCTTGAGCAAGCCGGAGCTCAGATAGCGGCGGATGCCCTCAACAGTGGTGGGCAGAGTTTGCTGCAGCTTTTGGACTTTGAACTGGATGCCGAAGCGCGGGTCTTTGACCCATTCGCCCTGCATCTCCAGATGTTCGCCCACCGAGAGCTCCGGCAGGATGCCGGTCACCGCCACGGTGCCGTCGCTCTCCTGGCTGAGGGCGTCCTCGTCCGGCTTCAGGCGTAAGACGCTGAAGCCGTTCTCGGCGTTGTAGTAGGTGACGTATTCGACTGAGCCACTGAGTGCATCCGGCATGCGCAGAATTATTACTCAAAAATAAAAGGCGGCATTAGCCGCCTTTTATTTTTGGGTGCTTAGCGCCGGCGGTGATGCCAGGCCAGCAGGCCGGCGATCACGGCCAGTGAAGCCAACAGGGCTTCAAGTACCGGCGCGTTGTACGCCACCCATGCGGTCAGCGTGGGGGCGGGTGGCTCTTTCAGCGTGGGCATTTCGTCCGCCAGGCTGGTTTCGTCGGCGGGCGTGCTTTCGAACAAGGCGCTGTCGGCCGGGTTGGCTGCGCCGCCGCTCGGCGGGCTGTCGGTGGCGTAGCTCTCGGCCTGCGGGGCTTCGGCCATCATCAGCACCGGCTCGGCGCTGCGCGCCGTGGGGATGGCTGGCAGGCCATTGACGGTGAAGTCCGTTGCCAGCACAAAGATCAGGGTCAGTGCAGCGATGGCGCTGGCAAAGTTGAAGCCAGACCAGGCGGCCACGCCGCTGCGCTGGCGTTGGCCGGCTTGCTGCGGAGTGAGCATGAAGCTGCGCGGCAGGCGGCGCTGCGGACCGCGGCGCAGCAGGCTGCGTAGTTGCGTGAGGCGCTGTAGCGCCTCATGCAGATGCGGCTCTGCGCCCAGGAGGGCCAAGAGCGCCTGCGTGTCGGCAGGCGCAAGCTGGCCGTCCAGATGGGCGGACAACAGCTCAAAGTCACGGGGCGCGATGGAGGCGTTCATGGGTTTCCAGTAAGACGAAATTTGTCGGGCAATAGTTCCGCGAACCCCTGCAGGCATTCCTGCATGCGGCTGCGCGCCCGCGCCAGGCGGCTCTTCACCGTGCCGAGCGGGCGTTTGACGATCTCGGCCACCTCGCCATATTCCATGCCCTGCACATCGATGAGCACCACCGCGGTGCGGAATTCTTCTTCAAGCTGATTCAGGCAACGCTGGATCGCCGCGTTCAGTTCCACCCGCTCGGCCAGTTCTTCGGGGCTCTCGCCCGGGTCGGCCATCCAGGATGGGTCGGGCGCGTCTTCGCCATCCAGCGGCTCGGGCTCCAACGGAGTCTGCGGGCGGCGCTTTTGGCGGCGCAGCTCATCGTAGCTGCCGTTGGTGACAATGCGCAGCAGCCAGGCTTTGAAGGAGCCGCCCTTGTAGCTGCGCAAATTGCGATAGGCGGAGATGAACGCCTCTTGCGTGGCGTCCTGCGCGCCGGCATCATCACCCAGCAGGCGATAGGCCACGTTGTAGGCCAGCCCCTGGTAGGTGATCACGAGGCGATTGAAAGCGTCAAGGTCGCCCGATTGGGCGGCCAGGATCAGCTGCTCTTCGTTCAAGATTTCCTTTTGGCAAAGACCAGCAGGTAGAGGGCGCGCCAGACCATCAGCACGAGGGCCAGGCCGGCGGCGGTGATGGCGGTGAAGAGCGGCAGCGCTACGCCGCCCAGCCAGGCGGCCCGCAGCACCGCGCCCAAGGGCGCGGCCAGCAACATGGCAGGCACTACGCTCAGGATGCTGCGCCAGGTGGGCGGCGCCCACTGGTTGAGGTAGTAGCCCGCCAGCGCCCAAGCCAGGCCGAAGGGCACTAGGTTGGGCAGCAAGCGTGACGAGTCGCTTTCATGAAAGCCAAGACCCACGATCATGAAGGCCAGAATCAAAAGGGCATCGCCCAGCATTAGAATGTGGTTTGATCTCATGTGTGCAAGTTTAATCCTTTTACCTGTCAGTCCGCCAGTGGCTTCGTCGTCTGGTCATGATGCATATCAAAGTAGACTTGACCTGACCAACTGACCAACTGACCAACTGACTAATACCCTTGCATGGATAAAAATACCTTCCGCCCCGAAAACATCAAAGCCGTCTTTCTGGATGTAGATGGCACTTTGCGCGACACGGATGACCATTACGCCAGCCTGTTCGAGCGCGTCTTGCGCCCGCTGGCGGGCGCAGACCGCGCCCCGCGGCTGGCCCGCCGCATGGTGATGCGGCTGGAGAAACCCGGCAACGACGCGCTGGGTTTGCTGGATGCGCTGGGCCTGGATGGCCCGGTCGGCCGACTGATGGAAGCCATCGCCAGCCGCCGCCCGCCGCGGCGGGTAGAGCCGCACCTGATCGCGGGCGTGCCGGCTGCGGTCGCCGCGCTGGCCGCCCGCTACCCGCTGGCGGTCATCACCGTGCGCGGCGCCAGCGCCACGCACGCGTTCTTGCAGGCTAGCGGGCTGGCCGAGCACATCCCGCTGGTGGTGCACGGGCTCAGCACGCGGCGCACCAAGCCGGCCGCCGAGCCGGTGCTGCATGCCTGCGCCCACTATGGCCTGCCAGCGGCGGAATGTGTGATGGTCGGCGATACTACCGTGGACATATTGGCTGCCAAGCGAGCCGGGGCGCAAGCGATCGGCGTGCTGTCCGGCTTTGGCGAGGAAGATGAGCTGCACCAGGCGGGGGCGGATCTGATCCTGCCTTCCGTGGCGGAGCTGCCCGCCGCGTTGGGGCTCTAGTCATACTGTAGGGCAGGTTGCGCCCCTGTACGTCCACCCATTTTGTCATTCCGAACGAGGCCTGCGCCTCTGGCGCGGCCGAGGAGGAATCCGTCAAGACACTTCTTCCACGCAACGCATCTTTTGTGAATCACAAATCATCATTGCATAGAAGACATGCCAGCAAGGATTCTTCCCTAACCTGGCTTCGGCGATCCGGTGTGGTTTCTCAAACCCGGTCAGAATGACACGGTGTATGTAGGGGCGCAGCATGCTGCGCCCCTACGCGATCTCCGAATTGAACTCCTGCCAGCTGGTATAAACTCAATACGGAATCGCGTAGAGCGCAGCGTGCTGCGCCAGATGACAATGCTTACTTGCTCAAACGCTGCAGAAATTGCTGGTAGCGCTCGGGGTTGGGCGGGTTGAGCGCCAGGATGGCGCGCACCGCCACCTTTGCGCCCTCGCGGTCGCCGGCTTCCACCAGCAGCTGGCCGACGGTGTTCCAGGCCTTGATGGCATCGCCGCGCTTGCCCATCTGCTGGTAATGCTCCGCCAGGCGGCGGTAGCCCAGGATGAAGCGCGGGTTCTCGTCCACCAGCGTAGCCAGGAAGGTGCCGGCCTCTTCGTCGCGGCCGCGGCTGTTTAGATATGAGAGATAGTTCTCGAGTTCCCCGTTGGCTTTGCCCTCCTGGCCCAGGCGCAGGTTGAGCTGCACCAGGTTCAGGCGGGCGGTCTCGTCGTCCGGCGCCAGGCTGCGGATCTGCTCGTAGACCAGCAGACCCTTGCGCCAATCCAGACGCTGCAGGTCAATATCCGCCATCTGGTGCAGCACCTGCACGTTCCAGGCCGCGTCCACCTCGGCGCCCTGCGCAAGGCGCAGGGCTTTCTCGTAGGTGTCGCGCGCCTTGTCGAGTTGCGCCAGGCGGTAGTACACATCCGCCAGCTCCAGATTCTGGCTGGCGGCTTGCTGCAGCTGGCCGTTGGCGGCCAGCTGCTCGATCAGGCGCAGGCGGGCATCCACATCCAGCGGCGAGACCGAGACAATCCGCTCGTAGGTCTGGGTGGCGCGGTCTTTGTCGCCGCGCGCGGAGTAGACCCGTGCCACGATCGCCAGCTTTTCGGTGGCTTGCTGTGGGCGGTCGCTGAGCAGCAACAGCTCGGCCATGTGGACGTGCAGGGGCAGGTAGCTGGGCGAGAATTCGAGCGCGCCGTAGGCTTCTTCCATGGCAGCGCGCAGGTGGCCCTGGCGTGAGATCTGGTTGATGCGCCCCAGCGCATCAACCAGGCGGGCGCTGTTGGCGTGCGTCAGGATCTCGGCCACCGGCGTGGCAGCCGAGGAGCCGGGCTTGATCGGCAACTGGCCGCGGGCCTCGTTCACGCCGGTGCGCCAGTTGGGGCGCATTAGCAGATAGCGAATGTTGTCAGACAGCAGGGCGGTGGCCTGGGCGTCTTCGTTGGCGGCCGCCTTTTGGATCAGCGGCTGGTAGGCCGCCCGCAAGGCAGGCGCCTTCTCCGGGTCCACCACGGCGCTGTCGGCCAGCGCCAGCGCCTGCAGATACTCCAGCACCGCGTCGTGGGTCTTGCCCTGCTCGCGCAGGTAGTTGGCGATCAGCAGCCGGCAGGCCAGCGCGTAGTCCGGGTGTTCCACGGCGCGCTGGAAGCTGCGCTGGGCGCTCTCGGCGCGGCCGAGCTTGTCCAGCAAAATGCCGAGGTTGAAATGCGCGGCGGGATGGTCCAGCCCGGCGTCAATCGCGCCCTTCAATTCGTCGGCGGTCTCTTTGTCGTGCTTGCGGGTTTCGTGCTCGATGGCCTTCGAGAGGTGGCGTACGATGGCGCGCTCGTCAAAGCCGCGCGCCATCACACTGCGCGCCAGGTCTTGCAGTGCGCCTTTGCGTTTTTCGGGCTCCAGCGGCGTCAGATCGAACAGCATGGCGGCCAGCGCCTGCAGTGAGCGCTGGGTGGCTTCCTCGATCGGGTCGGGGCCGTCTTCGAAGCTGTGCAGGGCCGCCTGGAAGGCGGCCGGGCGCGGGCTGCCGGCGGGCAGGCGCAGCGGGCCAGTGGCCGAACCCATGCGCAGCGGCTTGGGCAGGGTCTTGAAGGCTTTGAGCATGGCCACCGCGTCCTGAGCGTCCTTGCTCTTGGGGTTCAAGCGCAGGGCATGCTCGCCCGAGGCGCGGGCGTCTTCGATCTGGCCGGCGTGCTGCTGCAGGGCGGCCATGGCGATATATTCGGTGATGGCTTGCGGTGTGCGCCCCAGGCGCTCGTACACCAGCGCCAGGCGGCTGTGCGCGTCGATGTTCTCCGGCTCCAGGCGCACGACGCGGGTCCAGTTGTTGATGGCTTTGTCGGCATCCCGCAGGCTGAGGTACAGCTCGGCGGCCCGCATGGAGAACTGGATGGCTTCTTCCTTGCGGCCGGTGGTCTTGAAGATATCGGCCATCTTTTCGATGGGCAGGGGGTCTTCGGGCGCCAGGCGGGATGCCCGGCGGTACAGCTCCAGCGCCTGTTCCAGGTTGCCCAGCTCATAGTGGGCCAGCGCCAGGCTGTTGAGGCAGGGCGGGTTGTCAGGGAATTCCTGCAGGGCGCGGGCATAGTGCTCCACGGCCTCCTGCCAGCGGCCCTCCCAGGCGGCGGAGTGCCCCTGGTTCATGGAAAGGCGAAAGACGTCTTCGTTACCGAGCGGGGAAACCATAGGTGTATTGCAAAAAGTCTAGCACAATCTATGCCAGCTTGTTACTGGCACAAAAAAAAGCGGCGCCATGTGCGCCGCTTTTTCTTACTGGCTTGGGGGAGTCCACTCCGGGCCGATGATGACCTCAACGTCCACTTGGCTGTTGGGGTCATAGCGGCTGTAGATATTGCCGGGGGTCACGCGCATTAGTTCCACCAGGTACTGCAGCGTGTACGGGTTGCCCGTATAGTCGATCAGGGTGGTGGCGCCAACCTGGTTGGCGTTGCCCGTGCTGACCACGTTGAAGCCCTGGGCCAGCAAGTAAGCCCGTGTGGTGTCGGCCAGGCCGCCGATGCCGGAGCCGTTGTTGACCACAATGCTGGCCGCCTCGGCCTGCATGTTGGCCTGGGAGCCGCTGTTGATGGCGACGACGCTGCGGGCCGCGCTGGTGTTGAACAGGGTGTCACGCAGCGTGCGGATGTTCTCGGTGATCGGCTTAAGGATCGACAACCCGTCCGGCGAGGTGCCCAGGGTCACATAATCCGGCGGAGCGATGACGGCTTGGGTGATCTCGCTAGGGTCGATGTTGCGCAGGGTCCAGCCCAGCGAGAACATCTCGTCCAGGGTCATGTTGGTGTTCACGCCACTGGAGAGGTCTTGATAGATCTCAAAGCCGCGTGAGATCAGCAGGTTGCGCACATCATTGCGCATCAGCTGCTGGCGGATGGCCAGGATCACTTCCTGCTGGCGGCGGGCGCGGTCAAAGTCGCCGTCTTCACTGTGGCGGGCACGCGCATACGCCAGGGCGTAGTTGCCCGGCAGCACCTGGCGGCCGCGTTCGATGCGCACCGGATACTCCTCACCGATCAACTGCACATCGATGCTGTTCTTGATGTCCATCTTGACGCCGCCGATCAGATCGATGAAACGCTCGAAGGCGTTGAAATCGATCTGGCCGTAGTAGTTGATCTTGATGCCGAGGAATTGCTCCACGGTCTTGACCGCCAGGCCCGGGCCGCCGCCGGGCAGGCGGGCGCCTTCACCCAGCTGGTAGGCGGCGTTGATCTTGTTGTGCCCAAAGCCGGGCACATCCACCCACAGGTCACGCGGGATGGACAGCATGCCGGCCGTGCCGGTCACGGGGTCGTAGGTGAAGATGATCATCGAGTCGGTGCGCGGCGGGCCGTCGCCAGACGCCCAGTCACGCGCATCCAGGCCCATGAGCAGAATGTTGACGCGCGAGGTGCCGTCCCATTCCTCCAGGGTCGCCGTCAGGTTCTGGGCCACCGCCGGTGGGCCGCTCTCGGGCTGCTCGTTGGATTGCAGCAAGGCCAGACCCGGCAGACTGAATGAGGTCGTGCTTACAATGAACTGGCGCATCAGGCTGAAGGCGGCAACCGCGCTGGCCAGGGTGGCCAGCACGAACGCCACCGCCAGGCCCTTTTGCACGCGGCTCAGGGAGCTGAAGCTCTCGGCAAGTCGTTTAAAGAGTGGTTTTTTCATAGTTTTAGCAACGAGGACGGATTATAGCATTTGGCCTTTTTAGCCGCATGAAAGCAGGGTTAGCCGCATTTTGGCCACATTTTGGGATGCAACTACAGTGCCAAAAGGGCAGGACTATAATGTGGGCGCAATGAAGCCCCCATCCCAGGCAATTGAAGCGTTGTTCGCCAGCGGCAGCCTGGCCGCCCTGGCGGTCACTGGCGCCGGCTCGCAGGCCGTGCAGTGGCTGCTCGGCGTCGGCGGCGCCTCGGCTTTCGTGCTCGAGGCGTTGGTGCCGTATGCCTCCAAATCCCTGCAAGACTATGTGGGCTTCTGGCCGCAGAAGTTCGTCAACCCCAACACAGCCCAGGCTATGGCCGCCGCGGCCTACACCCGGGCGCTGGCTGCCCAGCCGCAGCCCACGCCGGCGATCGGGCTGGGCTGCACCGCCACCATCGCCACCAACTACGCCAAGCGCGGTGAGCACGGCGCGGTGGTGAGCACGCATACCGCTGAGGCCGTGCGCACCTACATCCTTAACATTCAGAAGGGGCTGCGCCAGCGCGAGGGCGAGGAGCAGCTGGTGAGCATGCTGATCCTGAACGCGCTGCTGGAGGCGGCCGGGCAGCCGCGGCTGCCGCTGCCGCTGGCCGACGGCGACGAACTGCACGAGGAGCAGCAGCCGGCCAGCCAGCCGCTGGACGCCCTGATGGCCGGCAAGGCCGGCAACGTGCTGGTGTATACACCCGCCGCCTATGTGCAGGATGTACCGTTCAGCGGGGCGATCCTCTCCGGCTCGTTCAACCCGATCCATGAGGGCCATTTGCTGCTGGCGCAGACGGCCCAGCGCAAGCTCAACCGCCAGTTCGCCTTCGAGCTCTCGCTCGACAATGTGGAGAAGCCCAGCCTGAGCCGCGCCACGGTGGAGGAACGTCTGACCCAGCCGCGCCTGCACGGGCAGCGCGTCCTGCTCAGCCGTGCCCCGCTGTTCCGCGACAAGGCGGCCCTATACCCCAACAGCGTCTTCGTGGTGGGCTACGACACCGCCCGCCGTTTGGTAGACCCCAAGTACACCGGCGGCGAGGCCGCCATGCTGGAAGCCTATGACTTCATCCGTGCCCAGGGCTGCAGCTTCCTGGTGGCTGGCCGCAAGGTGGATGGCCGTTACTCCACCCTGGCTGACCTGGCCTTGCCCCCCAGCATTCAAGACCTGTTCGCCGCCCTGAGCGAAGATGAATTCAGGCTTGACCTGTCTTCCACCCAGATCCGCAATCAGAAGAACTAACTCCATGCCAACACCCTTGCCACGCGCCACCTTTCGGCTGCTGCCCGCCGGCCTGCGCGACATCAGCGCCGTCCGTGACCTCGAGCAGCTCAGCTTCCCGCTGGATGCCTGGCCGCTGATCGAGATGATCGGCGTGCTGAGCTTGCCCAACGTGCTGCGCTGGAAGGCGGTCGAAGGCGAGCGCGAGGAACTGGTGGGCTTCATCGCCGTGGATGTGCGCCGTCGCCAGAACATTGCCTGGATCGCCACCGTGGCTGTGCACCCCGAGCGCCGCGGCCAGGGCATCGGCGATGCCCTGATGGCCGAGGCCGAGACGGGCGTGGATGTGCCGCGCATGCGCCTCTCCACCCGCATGAGCAACGAAGTCGCCATCGCCCTCTATGAGAAACGCGGTTACCAGCGCGTGGACGTGTGGCCGCGCTACTATGCCGGCGGCGAAGATGCGCTGGTGATGGAAAAGTGGCTGTACCACGAATAAAAAATCCGCACGAAGTGCGGATTTTTTGTTTCTTATCGTCTTTTTGCCTTGGCTTTTGCTTTTGACTTCACTTTTGCCTTGGCTTTCGGTTTCGCTTTGGCCTTTGCTTTGGTCACTGGCTTCTTGGCCGCCGGCTTTTTAGCCGCCGCCTTCTTGGCCGGTTTTGCCTTGGCCTTGCTCTTGGCGGCTGGTTTGGCGCCGCCCGGCGCCTTGCTCACCAGCAGCTTGGTCTGCTGGATCTTCTTGTCTGACAGATCCCAGGTCTTGACTTCCCTGTTCACCAGGGTCTTGTGCTTCTTGGCGATGTCACGCAGGGCCGCGCCGATCGAGCGGCGCACATATTCGCTCTCGTCGGCGCGCAGGCCGCGCAACAGGTTGACCGCCGCTTCCGGGTTGGTCTTGAAGTAGGGGCGGGCGGTCCATACCCGCAGGCCCTCGGTCACCGCCCGGCGCACGCTGGGATTGTCATCCCCCAGCCAGTCCTTGATGAGCGGCAGGCTCTCCTGGTAGCCGGCCTTGGCGCAGATGATGTCCACGGTCTGGGCCAGGGCTTCCTGCACACGGTAATCAGGGTCACGGCTCACCCGCTGGCGCAGCAGCTTGAGCGTCTCGGGCATCTCGCCCGCCAGGTGGCCCAGCAGGTAGGTGGCCAGCATGCGCGCCTGGTACACCGGCGATTCGAGCAGGTCTTTGGCCAGATCCAGCGCTTTGAGCGGCGACTCTTTCTTGATGGTCTGCTCAGCCAGGCGCTGCAACTGCGGGTAGCTCACGCTGGCCTTGGAGATCTTTTGGATCAGGGCGTCTAGTTTTGTTTTGGCAACCATAAGCGTCTCTCTCTTTTATACAAGTGGCGCAGCCTTAGGCTGCGCCACTTCGCATACTTTCATACTGTACTGGTCAGCGCACCGCGCCGCTCACGATTTCACCACCAGCTTTTCATACACGGGGTAATTCCAGTGGCGGAACTCCGGCAGGCGCCCGCGCACGGCATCGTCGTACAACTGGCGCAGGCGGCTGGCGACCGGGCCCATCACCCCGTCGCCCACCTTGCGGTGGTCGACCTTGGTGATGGCCGTCACCTGAGCGGCCGTGCCGGTCATGAACATTTCGTCGGCCAGGAAGACCTCGGTGCGGTCGATCGAGCGCTCGATCACCGTATAGCCTTCGTGGCGGGCCAGCTCAATGATCGAGCGGCGCGTGATGCCTTCCAGGATGTTGTCGGTGATCGGCGGGGTGTACACCACGCCGTCGCGCACCATGAAGATATTCTCGGCGCTGCCCTCGGAGATGTGCCCGTCCGCCGTCAGCACGATGGCTTCGTCGAAGCCGGCCCGCACCGCATCGGTCTTGATGAAGGCGGTGTTGACGTACGCGCCGGCGATCTTGCCGCGGGCCGGGATCATGTTGTCGTCCAGGCGACGCCAGGAGGAAAAGGTGACGTGCGCGCCGGTGTCGTTGGCCACGTACTTGCTGAACGGCACAGAGAACAGGGTCACTTCGGTCTGCAGGTCGTGCAGTTTTACGCCAATGATCTCGTCGGCAAAATAGGCCATCGGGCGCAGGTACACATCCTGGCGGTGGCCTTCCATCTGCAGCAGCTCCACCATGCGCTCCATCAGCTCATCCTGCCCGACGGGGATGTCCATCACCATCAGCTTGGCCGAGTTGTACAGGCGCTTCAAGTGGTCGTGCGGACGGAAGATGAACAGCTCTTCTTCCGCATCATTCCAATAGCCGCGCACCCCGCCGAAAATGGCCGTGCCATAGTTCAGCGCATGAGTCATTACACCGATCTTGGCTTCGGAATAGGGAACGATCTTGCCTTGAAAATAAGCGTAGTTGGGAACTGCCACAGACACCTCCAGCTGGTTTCAGACCCTAAGGCCTGGCGGTTTTTGGCCCCACGATCGGCATTATACCGCAAAGGCGTTTCCCAGCCTAATCGGGCGTTTCCTGCGGTTATGGCGGGGGTTATAGCGCCTGCAGGCTTAAAAGCCAGGGTTGGCCCCGCCAACACGAGTAAAATCAGGCCCTGAGACGGGCTAACCCGCCGAATTCACCCGAGGAGACGCCCCATGAAGCGTGCAGTAAGCATCAGTATCGGTTCTTCCAAGCGAGATAAAGCCGTAGAAGTGAAGCTGTTGGGCGAAACCGTGCGCATCGAGCGCATCGGTACCAATGGCGATATGGAGAAGGCCGCCGAGCTGTTCAAGGAACTGGACGGCAAGGTGGATGCCTTTGGCCTGGGCGGGGCCGACCTTGGCCTGCTGGTGGACAAGAAGTTCTACCCCCTGCACTCCGTCAAGCCCATCGTGCGCCATGTAAAGCAGACCCCGCTGGTGGACGGCGAGGGCCTCAAGAACACGCTGGAGAACCGCGCCGTGGGCTTTTTGCACGCCAAGAGCGGCGGCTACATCAAAGACAAGCGCGCTTTCATCACCATCGGCACCGACCGCTGGGGCATGACCAGCTCCTTCCTGCAGGCCGGGTATGACTGCGTATTTGGCGACTTCATGTTCGCCCTCGACATCCCCATCGCCATCCGCTCGGAGCAGGGGCTCAAGACCATGGCTGCCCTGGTGACCCCGGTCGCCACCCGCCTGCCGTTCAAGTGGCTGTATCCCACCGGTGAGAAGCAGGATCAGCGCACCCCCAAGTGGGAGCAATACTTCAACTGGGCCAGCGTGATCGCCGGTGACTTCCATTACATCAAGCGCTACATCCCCAACAGCCTGCCCGGCAAGGTCATTGTCACCAACACCACCACGCCGGACGATGTCAAGCTGCTCAAGGACATCGGCATCAAGTATCTGGTCACCACCACGCCGGTGTTCGATGGGCGCTCCTTCGGCACCAACATGCTCGAAGCGGCGCTGATCGCCGCGGCCGGCAAGGGCCGCAAGCTGACCCACGCCGAACTGAACCAGATGATCGATGAGCTCAAACTTGAACCGCAGATCCAGGAGCTAAATTGAAATTCGACGCACTCCTTTCCGCCGGCGGCATCCCCGAACCGGGCGAATCGCTCTACGAGTTCAGCCAGGGCCGCTCCAAGGCCCTGATCGAGATCGGCGGCAAGCCGATGGTGCAGTGGATCCTCGATGCGCTCAGCCAGGCTGAGCACATCGGCGACGTGGTCATCGTCGGCCTCAGCGAGGCCGACGGGCTGACCTGCACGAAGCCGCTGAGCTATGTGCCCAACCAGGGCGAGATGCTGCCCAACATCCGCGCCGGGGCGCGCAAGATCGTCGAGCTCAATCCGGATGCCAAGTACTGCGTGCTGGTGCCCTCTGACACGCCGGCCATCACCGGCGAAATGGTGGACTGGGTGCTGCAGCAAGTGCGCATCCCTGACGACGAAATGCTCTACAACGTGGTCGAGAAAGATGTGATGGAAGCGCGTTTCCCCGACTCGCGGCGCACCTTCACGCGCCTCAAAGACGCCGAGGTGTGCGGCGGGGATGTGACCCCGGTGGCGCTCAGCGTCATCCTCTCCAGCGGCGGCACCTGGGAGAAGCTGAGCGAGGCGCGCAAGAGCCCGCTCAAACAGGCCGCCATGATCGGCTTCGATACCCTGTTCCTGGCGCTGATCCGCCAGCTCACCATCGAGGATGCTGCCCGGCGGGCCGGCCGCAGCCTGGGCCTGCGCGCTCGCGCCCAGAAGTGCCCGTATGCCGAGATCGGCATGGATGTGGACAAGGCCCACCATCTCGAAGTCATCCGCAAGTATTTGGAAACCAAGAACTGATGGACAAGTGGCTTAAGCTCGACGCGCAGTTGTCTGCGCGCTTGCACGTGGCGGAGAAGCCCGGCTTGCTGCGCCGCCTGGCCATCTTCTTCGGCCACTCCGGCGATTCATGGTTCTGGGGGCTCGGCCTGGCCCTGGTGATGTGGCTCGGCAGCGCCGATTGGCGCAGCCGAGCGCTGGCCCTGTTCGTCGGCATTGTCCTGACCGCCATCGTGGTGATGGCCATCAAGTTCAGCGTGCGCCGCGCCCGCCCGGCGGGCGAGTGGGGCCGCATCTACCGCAAGGCTGACCCGCACTCGTTCCCCTCCGGCCACGCCGCCCGCGCCGCCATGCTGGCCGCGCTGGGTCTTGCTCTTGGCCCGGCCTGGTTCGGCGCGCTGTTGGTGGTGTGGGCGCCGCTGGTGGGCCTGGCGCGGGTGGCCACTGGCCTGCATTTCGTCTCAGACGTTGTCGTGGGCTGGCTGCTCGGCATCCTGATGGGCTGGGTGACCCTGCAGGTGCTCGGCCTCGACGCGGTCGCCGCCTGGCTGCCCTTCTAGTTTGCGCTTGGCCCTGGCGATAGGGCACAATTGCCTTTCATGATCAAATCCGCCTTGCAGCGCATCCCCAGCTATCTATTCATCCTCATCGTGCTTGTGTTCGTGGGCGGCTACTGGCTCGGCCAGCTGCGCGCCGCGCCATCTGGCGAGGAGAGCGCCGGCTACACCACCAACAATGTGCGCGCCCAGGTGACCGAGATCGTCCAGGCCGGCCAGGTGGACCTGGGCGGCAAGCTGCAGAACTTTCAGATATTAGCGGTACAAGTGCTGGAAGGCCGCTACGCCGGGCAAACCTTTGAGATCGATTACGGCCGCCGCCAGATCGTGGCGGCCGGCTCGTATTTTGTACCAGGCGACCAGCTGCTCATCACGGTCAGTGAATTCCCCGAGATGCAGGCGCAGGCCTATTACACCGATTACGTGCGCAGCCGCCCGCTGGCGATACTGTTCCTGCTGTTCGTCATCGCCACCCTGTTCATCAGCGGCAAGAAGGGCGCCCGCAGCCTGATCTCGATGGCCTTCAGCCTCACCGTGATCCTGGCCTTCATCCTGCCCCGCATCCTGGCTGGCGAAGACCCGGTGTGGATCAGCGTGCTGGGCTCCTTCGCCATTCTGGCGGGTTCGCTGTACATGGTGTACGGCTGGACCATCAAGACTCACTCGGCCGTCATCGGCACGCTGATCGCGCTGCTGCTGACCGGCTTGCTGGCGGATGTCTTCATTCAGCTCACGCGCATGACCGGCTTCAGCAGTGAAGAAGCCATGTTCCTGAGCCAGCAGTCGCAGCTGGTGGTTGATTTCCGCGGGCAGGTGCTGGGTGGCATCATCATCGGCAGCCTGGGCGTGCTCGACGACCTGGTCATCACGCAGGCCTCGGTTATCTTCGAGCTGTATCTGCTCGACCCCAAGCAGGCCTGGCGCGCCCTGTACCGCCGCGGCATGCGCATCGGGCAGGATCATGTAGCCGCCACCGTCAACACGCTGGTGCTGGCCTATACCGGCGCGGCCCTGCCGCTCTTACTGCTCGTGACCGGGGCAGGTACCGACTGGTTCGCTTTCATCAACCGTGAATTTGTGGCCGAGGAGATCTTGCGCACCCTGGTGGGCTCGCTGGGGCTGATGGCGGCCGTGCCGCTGACCACCCTGGTGGCGTGCTGGGCCGCCACCAGTATGTCCGGCTGGGGACGGATCCGCCCGCTGCTCGGCCCGGCCGTCCAGGCCGACCTTGACCATGAGCCCCACGGCCACGGTCACCACCATCACTAAGTCTTAGCTGTTCGCCCGCATAAATGCGGCGGTCGTCTCCACGATCTCGTTCATCACATCCGCATCCGTGCGGCCTGAGCGCTTCAGCACCTTGAAGCTATGGTCGGCTGCGTCTATCCAGTGCAAAGTGGCCTTGGGCAGCTCGCTCACGATGGGTTCGAGCAGGGCAGGGGTAGCCAGCTCATCCCGCGGGCCTTGCAGGAACAGCATCGGCACGCTCACCTGAGCCAGGTGTTCGGCCCGCTTGGTGGCTGGCGCGCCGGCCGGGTGCAGCGGGAAGGCGAAGAACACGATGCCGCGCACACCCGGCAGCGGCGCTTCGCTGGCCGCCAGCGAGGTCATGCGCCCGCCGAAGGAGCGCCCGCCGGCGAAGAGCGGCAAGCCGGGCGCAGCCTCGGCCGCCGCGGCGCAGGCCGCTCGCACAGCGGCTCCCGTCACCGCCGGCGAGTCTGGCCGGCCGCGGCCGTGCTCTTTGTACGGAAAGTTGTAGCGCAGCGTGCCGATGCCGGCCGCGGCCAGCCCATCCGCCAGGTTTTGCATACTGGCGTGGCGCATATCCGTGCCGGCTCCGTGCGCCAGCGCCAGCAGCGCCGTGGCGCTGGCTGGCAGCTGCAGCACGGCCGATACCTGGCCGTGCTCACTCAGATCGAGTGTGAGTTCACGCATACTCATGCTGCCAGTCTAAAACAAAAACGCCCAGCGTATGCTGGGCGTTTTGAAGATGCGCTTCGTGTTACTTGCGTGTGGCTTTCTTAGCTGCCTTCTTGGCAGGTTTCTTCGCAGTCTTTTTGGCTGCGGTCTTCTTGGCAGCGGTCTTGCGCGCTCCAGACAGCCGCAGCGTGTTGCTGGGGTCGCTGTGCGTGCCGCCGCTGTTGACGTGCTTGTCGCTGATGGTTGCGCCGTTCTTGATCACATGCACCAGTGCCATAGCATGGCCGCGCCCCAAGTCAAAGTCTTCTTTTAGCCAGGCAACGATCTCGCCCGCCTTGGTGTCGGCGCCAAAGCCTTTGGCCTTGGCCAGGGCAATGAACTCATTGGGCGTCTTGCCGGTCTTGGCTTCGATGTTGTCCAGATAGGCTTGGAATGACATAGGCTCTATTTTGCCAGAAATTCTTCCAAACGGTCCCAGGTCTCGGTGATGCCTTGCTCCACACCCATCTCCATGATCGCCTGCAGTTCTTCGGCGGTGGAGTAGGTGGTGCGGCCCACGACCTTGGTGCCGCCCTCCACCTCGATGAACTCGGTCGAGAGGCCGGCCACCGGCATGCCCGGGGCGGCGTTGCCGTCTTTGTCTGCAAAGACGTCCGTGCCGCTGAAGCGCTCGGGGGCCGAGATGGCGTCAAAGGTTTGCAACCCCCATGAGTCCATCGGTTCGCCATTCTCGCCTTTGCCGCTCATGCAGTAGTGCCAGCGGCCGCCGACGCGGAAATCCATATCGCAATGGGTCAGATCCCAGCCGTGCGGACCCCACCAGTGCTTGAGGTGCTGGCACTCGGTGAAGGCGGCCCACACCCGCTCGCGCGGGGCGGCGAAGGTGCGCTCCAGGTACAGTTCGGCGCCATCGGCCTTGATGATCATTTTGTCGCTCATTTCTTTCTCCTTGGGGGTTTTGGTTTTTTGGGTTTGTGAGCCGGCGGGGTGGCTGGCTCGTTATCTGCCTGAAGCAGCTTCAGGTAGTCATCCAACTTGTCAAAGCTCTCGTGCCAGTTGCGGCGGCAGCGCTCCAGCCATTCGGTCACCAGGGCCAGTTGTTGCGCCTCCAGGTGGGCCGGGCGGGATTGGGCGGCCCGCCCGCGGCTGATCAGCCCGGCCGTTTCCAGCACCTTCAGATGCTTGGAGATGGCTGGCTGGCTCAGCGCGAAGGGGCGGGCCAGCTCGCTGACCGAGGCGTCGCCGCGGGTCAAGCGTTCAAGGATCGCCCGGCGGGTTGGGTCGGCCAGGGCGGCGAAGGTGAGGCTGAGAGTGTCTGTCATATATAACCTTTATATTATATAACTATATAGTTATATATCAGAACGGGCCGCATCTGTCAACCGCGAGTTTTGTCAGCCCGCCAGCGCCTGCGCCAGCCCCACCAATACGCCTTCCGGCCCGCGCACATAGCACAGCCGGTACGAGTCCTCGTACTGAACGACCTCGCCGACCAGCGCCGCGCCCTGCGCGGTCAGTCGCGACAGCAACTCGTCGAGGTCGTCCACCGCGAACATGACCCGCAGGTAGCCCAGCGCGTTCACCGGCGCCGTGCGGTGGTCAGCGACTGGGGCGGGGGCGATGAAGCGCGAAAGCTCCAGCCGGCTATGCCCGTCCGGCGTCACCAGCATGGCGATCTCGACCGTCTGGTCTCCCAGTCCGGTCACGCGGCCGGCCCACTCGCCTTCGATCACAGCCCGGCCCTCAAGGGTCAGGCCGATCTCGGTGAAGAACGTGATGGCGTCGTCGAGCGACTCGACAACGATGCCCATATTGTCCATCTTGAGCAGTTTGCTTTTTGTCATGTAACCTCCTGAAATGAAAACGACGCCATGCCGGCGTCGCTATGCAGTGGGAATATGGAGCGGAGAGGGAGGGATTCGAACCCTCGATACCTTGCGGTATACGCGCTTTCCAAGCGCGCGCACTAGGCCAGACTATGCGACCTCTCCAATGAGGCGCAATTATAACTAGTTTGTAAAGATAGTCGATTGGTCAGCTAGTCGATTAATCGATTAGTCGATTAGTCGATTAGTCGATTGGTCAGCTAGTCGATTAGTTGATTGATTGATTAATCGATTAATCCATTGGTCTACCGACCAAGCAACCAGCCGACCACTCGACCATATTTTCACCCATCCCTTATACTCTCATCCCATGACTGGCACTCTCATATACCTCGGCCTCGGCAGCAACCGCGGCGACCGCTTGGCCAATTTGCAGGTCGCCATCGCCGCCCTGGCGCCGGCCGTGCGCGTCCTGCGCCAGAGCGCCGTGTACGAGACCGAACCGTGGGGCTATGCCGAGCAGGCCCGCTTCCTCAACCTGGCCCTCGAAGCCGAGACCGAGCTGGCGCCGGCTGAGCTGCTGCAGCACATCAAGCAGGTCGAGCAGCAGGTGGGGCGGGTGGCCAGCTTCCGCTACGGCCCGCGCGAGATCGATATCGACATCCTGCTGTACGGCAATTTTCAAATCGACCTCAGCGAAGCTGAGGCCGATCTGAAAATACCCCATCCACGCCTGGCCGAGCGCGCCTTCGTGCTGGTGCCGCTGGCCGAGTTGGCCCCCGAGCTGCCGGTGCCCGGCAGCGGGCGCACCGCCAGCCAGCTGCTGGCTGCGCAAGACGCCAGCGGAGTGCAGCTATTTGACCCGGGAGCAGCCGCATGAAGATCGGTAACCGCGAATTCATCTGGGGCCGCCGCACCTATGTCATGGGCATCCTCAACGTCACGCCGGACAGCTTTTCCGGTGATGGCCTGTTGGAGCAGCACGATGCCGTGGAGGCCGCCCTGCAGCAGGCCCGCCGCTTCGTGGAAGCCGGCGTAGACCTGCTGGATGTGGGCGGCGAGAGCACGCGGCCCGGCAGCCAGCCTATCAGCGCCGAAGAAGAGCTGCAGCGCACCATCCCGGTGGTGCAGGCCCTGGCCGCCGAGTTCGATACGCCCATTTCCATCGATACCTACAAGGCCAGCACCGCCGCTGCCGCGCTGGACGCCGGCGCCGCGCTGGTGAATGACGTATGGGGTCTACGCGCCGACCTGGACCTGGCCCCCTTGGTCGCCGCCCGCGGCGTGCCGGTCATCCTGATGCACAACCGCAGCCAGCCGGCCAACGCCGAGGTGCGCGAGCGCCTGGGCGGCCGCTATGTGGGCGTGGAGTACGCCGAGCTCATCCAGGATATCCGCCGTGAATTGCAGGAAAGCGTCGCCATCGCCCGTGCGGCTGGCATTCAGGACACGCACATCATCCTCGACCCTGGCATCGGCTTCGGCAAAACGGTGGAGCAGAATTTGGAGCTGCTTGACCGCGGCGGCGAGTTGCGCTACCTGGGTTACCCGCTGTTGGTCGGCCCCTCGCGCAAATCGTTCATCGGCTACACGCTCGACCTGCCGCCTGACCAGCGCATCGAAGGCACCGCCGCCGCGGTGGCCGTCAGCATCGTGCGCGGCGGCGCCGACATCGTGCGCGTGCACGATGTCGAGCCCCTGATGCGCGTCGTGCGCATGACCGACGCCATCGTGCGTTGACGCGTACACAGCTGCAAACTGCCAGTTGACTTTCGTATTCCACTCTGTATAATGCTGCACAACGAGTTATGAACAGCATCATCGCTTTCACCTGCTTGTGTTCGGGGCGCGCCAACTAGGCCGCCCTATTTCCGTTTAGTTCTTACGGCCAACAGAGGAAAACGGGCGGTGCCTGGCGCATGTGTAAACATGCACCGGGCAGTGCCCGTTTTTTGTTTCTGTTGGCCGTTTGCTTTTTGTGCTTATGGCGACGATACACACCCTCACGCAACACCACAGCAGCAGCCTGCTGGATGCAGTCGGCCGCACCCCGCTGCTCGCCTTGCCCCGCCTGGGCGCAGGGCTGCCGCCCGGCGTCAGCCTGTACGCCAAGGCGGAGTGGTTCAACCCCAGCGGCTCGGTCAAAGACCGGCCGGCGGCCGGCATTCTGCGGGCCGCGCTCGAGTCCGGCGCGCTGCGGCCGGGCGTAACCCTGCTCGACTCCACCTCCGGCAACATGGGCATCGCCTACGCCACCCTGGGCGCCTCGCTGGGCATCCCCGTGCGGCTGGCGCTGCCCGCCAGCGCCAGCCCCGAGCGCTTCGCCATGCTGGGCGCCCTCGGCGCCCAGCTCGAGCGCAGTGATGCGCTCGAGGGCTCGGACGGCGCCATCCTGCTGGCGCAGCAGATTGCTGCGCACGAAGGCGCCGCGATTTATTACGCCGACCAGTACAACAACCCGGCCAACTGGCGTGCCCATTACCTCGGCACCGGGCCGGAGATCTGGCAGCAGACCCGCAGCCAGGTGACCCACTTCGTGGCTGGCCTAGGCACCAGCGGCACGCTGATGGGCGCAGGGCGCTACCTGCGTGAACGCAACCAGAGTGTCCGCATCATCGCCTTCCAGCCGGATGGCCCGTTCCACGGCCTGGAAGGGCTGAAGCACATGCCCAGTGCCATCCGCCCCGGCATCTACGACCCCAACTTCGCCGACGAAACTCTGGAGATCAGCACCGAAGACGCTCAGGCCATGACCCAGCGCCTGGCGCGCGAGGAAGGGCTGTTCGTGGGCGTCTCCTCGGGCGCGGCCGCCGCCGCCGCGCTGCGCGTGGCGGCCCGCCTGCAGGCGGGCAGGGTGGTCACCGTGTTTCCCGACGGCGGTTTGAAATACGTCAGCCAATCCTTATGGGAGCGCGCATGAGCTTTACCTTGAGCAAAGTCCTGCTGGAGCAGATCCACACCCATGCCGCCGCCAGCTACCCGGAGGAGGGCGCCGGCTTCGTGCTCGGCCGCCTGGAGGGCGAGGAGCGCGTCGGCCTGGCGCTGCACCTGGCCCCCAACCTGCGCGAGCAGGCCGCCCGCGCCCGCCGCTATCTGCTCGACCCGCGTGAGTTCTTGCGCGCCGAGCAGGCCGCCGAAGCCAAGGGCCTGGAGCTCATCGCCATCTTCCATTCCCACCCAGACCATCCCAATGTGCCCTCTGAGTTTGACCGCGAGTGGGCGCTGCCCTGGTTCAGCTACCTCATCACCAGCGTGCGGGATGGCCAGGCCACCGAAACGCGTTCGTGGCGTCTGGCCGACGCCCGCATCCAATTCGTTGAAGAACCCATCATCCTGAAGGAGTGACATGGCTACTTTGCACATCCCCACACCCTTGCGCCCCTATGCGGGCGGCCAGCGCCAGATCGAGGTCGGCGCGGCCAATGTGGACGCGGCGCTGCAGGAACTCGTCGCCGCTCATCCAGATCTCAAGAAGCACCTGTTCACCGAGGAAGGCGAACTGCGCCGCTTCGTCAACGTGTTCGTGAACGACGAGAACTCGCGTGACTTCAACGGTGGCGCCACGGCGATACAGCCGGGCGACACCGTGCTCATACTGCCCAGCATTGCCGGCGGCAAAGGCAAACCCGCCAGCACGAAACTATCCAAAGTGGATCACGCTGCCTTGCGCACCAATCAGGCCTTCATCATCGGCCTCAGCCTGGCCGCCTTCATTGCCAATGTGCCCCTGCTGGCCGGCTTGGTGAGCCTTGCCATGCTGCTGGGCGCCTTGGTGGTGCGGCCGGCCTTCGGTTTCGTGTACAGCGGCTTCTTCAAGCCGCTGGGTCTGCTCGATCCCGAAGTGCTCGCCGACAACCCGGAGCCGCATCGCTTCGCCCAGGGTTTCGGCGCGCTGGTGCTGCTTGCAGGCTTTGCTGCCTTGCTGGCCGGCAATGCTGGGCTCGGCTGGGCTTTGGTCTGGCTGGTGATCGGCCTGGCCGCGCTCAACCTGTTCGCCGGGTTCTGCGCCGGCTGTGCGGTGTACTACTGGCTCAACCGCCTGGGCGCGCCCGGCTTCGCCAAGGCCGCCCCGCAAGGCACCTTCCCTGGGATGCGCCCGCGCGCCAGCTAGATGGACATTCTCATCCGCGCCATCTATGCCGCACTGATCGCAGTCGGCGCCTGGCTACTGTATGCAGCCTGGCGCCGCTGGCGGCTGGCGCGGTTGCAGACCCCGCAGTTGGGGCTCGAAAGCTGGCGGGGGGATGGCCCGGCCATCCTGTACTTCACCACGCCGGACTGCGTGCCATGCAAGACCCAGCAGCGGCCGGAGCTGCGCCGCCTGGTGGAGCTGGATGCCAGGGTGCAGGTGATCCAAATAGACGCCACTCAGCAGCCAAAGGTGGCAGACTATTGGGGCGTGCTCTCGGTGCCTACTACCTTCGTCATCAACTCCCGCGGTCAGGCCCGCGCCATGAACCCGGGCGTGGCCCGCGCCGACAAGCTGCTCCGCCAACTGGCACAGGCCGAGCAGCCGCCGGATGAGGCAGATACTGCCAAACCAGACTCGACAAACTTTGTAAAATATCAAGGACGAATTGAATGAGCGCTCAACTTTCTCGTGATGACCTAATGCGCTATTCGCGCCATCTGCTGATCCCCGAAGTGGGCTTGGCCGGCCAGCAAAAGCTGCGCAACGCCTCCGTGCTGCTGATCGGCACCGGCGGCCTCGGCTCGCCGGCCGCCATGTACCTGGCGGCGGCGGGCGTGGGCCGCATTGGCCTGGTGGACTATGACGTGGTGGATGCATCCAACCTGCAGCGCCAGGTCATCCACGGCACGGCCCAGCTGGGCACGCTCAAGGTCGAATCAGCCCGCCAGCGCATTCTGGATATCAACCCCACCGTCCAGGTGGATGTGCATAATGTGCTCTTCACCTCCGCCAATGCGCTCGAGATCGCCCAGGGCTACGACCTCATCATTGACGGCACCGACAATTTCCCCACGCGCTATCTGGTGAACGATGTCAGCGTCAAGCTGGGCATCCCCAATGTGTACGGCTCCATCTTCCGCTTTGACGGCCAGGTCAGCGTCTTCGACGCCCAGCACGGCCCGTGCTACCGCTGCCTCTTCCCCGAGCCGCCGCCGCCCGGCCTGGTGCCATCCTGCGCTGAGGGCGGCGTGCTGGGCGTGCTGCCCGGCATCATCGGCAGCCTGCAAGCCAGCGAAGGCATAAAGGTCCTGCTGGGTATTGGCGAGAGCCTGGTAGGGCGCCTGTTGCTCTTCAATGCGCTGGATATGCGTATAGAATTCGTCAAGCTGCGCAAAGACCCCAACTGCGTCGTGTGCAGCCAACCCGCAGACAAGATCGAGCTGATAGACTACGAAGCGTTCTGTGGTCTGCCCGCTCACGACCACGATGAGGCAAGCATGGACAAGAAATACGAGATCGCTCCCAAGGAGCTGGCCGAGCAGCTCAAGAACGGCTCGCAGGTCAAGGTCATTGACGTGCGCGAGCCGCATGAGTTGGCCATCTCACGCATCGAAGGCAGCCTTGACATTCCGCTGGGCGAGATCGCCGCACGCCTTTCGGAGCTCGACACCGCCAACGAATACGTGGTCATGTGCCGCGTCGGCGGGCGCTCGGCCCGGGCTGTGGAGCTGATGCTGGCGGCTGGCTTCGGCAAGGTCAAGAATCTGGTCGGCGGCATCAACGCCTGGGCCGAGGATGTGGACCCGGATCTGCCGGTCTATTAGCCGTAGGCTGTAAGCCATCAGCCTTAAGCTGAGAGCTGATGGCTTACAGCTGATCGCTTGCTCCTGGGACTATAATCACCCCCATTCGCCATGAACGCTGACACCAACTCCCGCAAAACCATCCTGATCGTGCTGGCCCATCCCGATGATGAATCCTTCGGCATGGGCGGTACCATCGCCTACTACGACACCCAGGGCGTGGACGTGCATCTGGCCTGCGCCACCCGCGGCGAGGCCGGCACCGTGGACGCGGAGTACCTGACCAAGTACAACACCATCGCCGAGCTGCGCGAAGCTGAACTGTTGTGCGCCGCAGATGCGCTCGGCTTGAAGAGTGTCAACTTCCTCGAATACCGCGACAGCGGTATGGTGGGCTCCGAGGACAACCGCCGCCCCGAGGCCCTGGTGCAAGCTCCGCTGGAGCAGGTCGCCGGGCGCATCGTCGCCCTCATCCGCCGCCTGCGCCCGCAAGTCGTCATCACCTTTGACGAGACCGGCGGCTACTACCACCCGGACCATATCCACATTCACAAAGCCACCGTGGCCGCCTTCCACGCCGCCGGCGACGCCAGCCAGTACCCGGAGGCGGGCGCGCCGTACCAGCCGGCCATGCTGTACGTCAATGCCCGCAACCGTGCCCGCTTGCGCCAGGCGGTGTTCTTCATGCGCCTGGTGGGCAAAGACCCCTCCAAAGTGGGCCGCAATCAGGATATTGACCTGACCGTGCTGGCGCGTGACAAAGACACGCCGCCACACGTCACCATCAACTACCGCAGCGTCCAAGCGCGCAAGGACAAGGCGGATGCCTGCCACGCCAGCCAGGGTGGGGGGCGCTTCATTGGCTCCAACCTGCTGGAGATCGTGGCCCGCTGGCTGGGCAACAAGGACCGCTTCACCCGCATTTATCCCCCCGCAGCAGACAACTACCGCACCACTGACCTGTTTGCCAGCTAGCCCCGTTGTGGTACAATCCTGCGCTGTTTGTGAAACCTGATAAGGAATATACATGTCTGACTTGCTGAAGGCCGTTGAGGCCAAGAAAAACGAGAATATCCCCGCCCTGCGCCCCGGTGACCTGGTGAGCGTTCACGTCAAGATCAAAGAAGGTGACCGTGAGCGCATTCAGGAGTTCAAGGGTACCGTGCTCAAGGCTGGCGGCTCCCGCAATAGCCGCAACTTCACCGTGCGCCGCATGGCCAGCAATGGCATCGGTGTGGAGCGCACCTTCCTGACCGCTTCTCCGCTGATCGAGAAGGTCGTTGTGGAGCGTCACTCCAAGGTGCGTCGCGCCAACCTGGGCTACCTGCGCAATGTGAGCGGCAAGAAGGCCCGCCTCAAGCAGAGGTTCGTCAAGTAAGGTTTTTGCATCTGGTATAACCGAGAGCGCAGCCACCGCTGCGCTCTTTTTTATTGCCTATGACCGCTTCCTCTCGCCCCATTGGCGCTTTCGACTCCGGCGTTGGCGGCCTCAGCGTGCTGCGCGCCTTGCGCGCTCAGCTGCCGGCCGAGGACATCATCTACTTTGCCGACCAGGCGCATGTACCCTACGGCCCGCGCGGGCTGGATGAGGTGCGCCGCTTCTCTGAAGCCATTGCCCGCTATCTCATCGCCCAGGGCGCCAAGCTGATCGTCATCCCCTGCAACACCGCCTCCGCCGCCGCACTGAAGCCGCTGCGCCAGCAGTACCCTGATCTGCCTATCGTAGGCATGGAGCCGGCCGTCAAGCCCGCCGCCGAGCATACCGAAAGCGGTGTTGTGGGCGTGCTGGCCACGCCCACAACTTTTGAAGGCGAGCTGTACGCCTCGGTCGTGGAGCGCTTTGCCCAGGGCGTGACCGTGCTGCAGGATGCCTGCCCCGGCCTGGTGGAGGAGATCGAAGCCGGCCGCGCCAACGGGCCGCAGGCCCGCCGCATCCTGGAGGCCGCCCTGCAGCCCATGCTGGGCAGCGGCATGGATACGGTGGTGCTGGGCTGCACGCATTACCCCTTTGCGTTCGATACGATCCGGGACATTGTTGGCCCGGCGGTGCGCCTGGTGGACCCGGCCCCCGCCGTGGCCCGCCGCGTCGAGAGCCTGCTGGCCGAAGGCGGCCTGGCCGCCGCGAGCGGGGTGGGGGCTACGCGCGAGCGCGGAGTTACGCGCTACATGACCAGCGGCGACCCCGCGGCCATGCAGCAGCGCGTCCACGAGCTACTGGGCGAGGATGCTGTCGTTGAACGGGTGGACTGGCTAGCTGGGGAGATCCATCCACAGATGAACACAGATAAACACAGATGATTATTCTTGCCGGCCAGCTATACGCTTGATTTGCACCCTTGGGGATCCAAAATTGATCAATAGAGCAAGAGACAGACTAGAAGCTTTCAAATAGTTGAGGCACTGGGCGGTATGTGCTTTATCCAGTGCACTGAGTGCTTTGATTTCCAAGATAACTCGGTTCTCGATCACAAAATCTGCAATATATTCACCTACTACAACCCCCTTATAGCGAACAGTAAAGAGCTGTTGTTGAGAAAAATGCAAATTGCTTTGGCGAAGTTCCACCGCCATGGCATTTTCATAAACTTTCTCAAGAAAACCCGCGCCTAGCTCGTTAGATACTTTAAATGCCGCACCGATAATTGCTTCAGTGTAGTTATTCAGGCTTTGCAGTTCTGCCATTTTGGGTCTTCCCCCACCAGCTGCATGGTTTTATCTGTGTGTATCTGTGTTCATCTGTGGACAGTTTTGTCTTTGTCTACTTATCCGCGGGCTGAATACCCGCCCGCTGCAGCGACACCTCGATCCCCTTGAAGTTCTCGAACGACAGATCCATAAAACGCAGCCCGTACAGGTCCTTCAGGCGGCGGAAGATGCTGATATACGTCTCCGGCAGGCGCTGCTCCCAGTCCAGGCCCAGCTGCTGCGCCGCCGCCTGGATCGGCTCCGGTTCCGTGCCCTCGATCTCAATAAAGTTGCCGTAGGGCATCTCGTCCAGCGTCACCTTCAGCCCATCCATCGCATAAGTCGTGCGGTGCTTCTCGTACATGAACTTGGAGCCAAAGCCCAGCGCCTCGATCAACTTCTGCGCCTGGGTGAAGTTCGACACATCGAACTCGATCTCCTGGCGCGCCAGCACGCCGCCCAGCGTCGTGCTCGGCCCCTTGAAGGTCATGTGGCTGCTGTTGTCGCGGCGCAGGCGCAGCATGCAGTGCGCCTGGCCCAGCGCCCCGTTGGGGCTGTCAAAGCGCAGGTTGAACTCATGCGTGCGCGGGTGCAGCAGGGTCGCCCCCGTCTCAACCAGGCGGCGCTCCAGCTCAGGCAGGCTGCTGATATGGAATTTGACTTCTAGTTCTTTGTCACCAACTTGCGTAACCATGGCTTATTCAACACTTATCATGCTCTGGCGTTGCTCAACGCTGTCGCCAGCTTTCACTTGAATGCGGCTCACTTTGCCGTCCCGTGGCGATTTCAGCTCGTTCTGCATCTTCATCGATTCCAGGATCACCAAAACCTGGCCCTTTTTGACCTCATCGCCCTCGTTCACCGAGACCTTGACGATCAGGCCCGGCATGGGCGCCTTCAGCACGAACTCGCCGCCTTCGCCGCTGCCCCCGCCGCCGGCGGCGCGCAAGCGCTTCTCGCGCTCATCTTCCACCCGGGCGGTATGCAGCACGCCGCGCAGCAGCACCTGCAGGTCATCTTCCTCGCCGGTGTAAACGTGGGCCTGGTATGACTTGCCGTCCACCAGCAGCGAGTAGATCGGCTGCCCGCTCACGGATTTAAAGTCTACCTCCACCACTTTGCCATTGATGCTCACCTGGCGCGGGCTCAGGATCTCAACTTCGTATTGCGTATCGTCGATCGTCGTTATGTATTTCATCAGCGGTGCATCCGTTCCCAGCGTGAGACCCACTTCCAGTTGCTGGTGTCGCGCTTGCCGCGCGAGATGATGTGGGCTGAGCGCTGCGTCTGGTCGTTGGCCACCAGCGTGGCCACGATCGCGGCGATCTCAGGGTGGGTTTCCATGCTCTCTTCGGCCTTCTCGAGCGAGAAGCGCTCTTCCACGAAGCGGGTATCGAAGTTGCCGGCGATGAAGCGGGCCTGCTCCAGAATGCGCTGGTGGAAGGGGATGTTGGTCTTGACGCCGACCACGTGATATTCCTCGAGGGCGCGGCGCATACGCAAAATAGCCTGCGCACGTGATTCGCCCTTGACCACCAGCTTCGAGATCAGCGAGTCGTAGTACGGCGAGATGTTGAAGCCGGCGTACACGCCGGTGTCCACCCGCACGCCCGGGCCGGTCGGCACGGTCAGGTGCGAGATGAAGCCGGTCGAGGGCAGGAAGCTGTTGTGCGGGTCCTCCGCGTTCACGCGGCACTCGATCGCCCAGCCCTGCATGCGCACTTGGTCCTGCGTCAGGCTAAGCGGCCTGCCGCGCGCAATGCGCAGCTGCTCGGTCACGATGTCCAGCCCGGTCACTTCTTCCGTGATGGGGTGCTCCACCTGCAGGCGGGTGTTCATCTCCAGGAAGTAGAAGTTCTTGTCCTTGTCCACCAGGAATTCGATGGTGCCGGCGTTGACGTAGCCCACCGCCTTGGCGGCTTTGACCGCCACCGCGCCCATCTTCTGGCGGAAGTCCTCGTCTTCATCAATGAAGGGGGAGGGGGCTTCTTCGAGCAGCTTCTGGTGGCGGCGCTGCAGCGAGCATTCACGCTCGCCCAGGTGGATCGTGTTGCCATCCTCATCGGCAATGATCTGGAACTCGATGTGGCGGGCGCCCTCGATCAGCTTCTCGAGGTACACGTTGCCGTCGCCGAAGGCGGCCTGCGCCTCGCGGCGGGCGCTCTCCAGCAGGCCCGGCATCTCCTCCAGGTTGCGCACCTCGCGCATGCCCTTGCCGCCGCCGCCGGCGGTCGCCTTGATCAGCAGCGGAAAGCCGATCTCCTGCGCCGCCTTGAGCAGCGCTTCGTCGGTCAGGCTGCCTTCGCCCTCGGTGCCGGGCACCACCGGTACGCCGGCGGCTGCCACCGTGGCCCGCGCGATGGCCTTGTCACCCATGGCCGCGATCGCCGAGGGCTTGGGGCCAATGAAACTGATGCCGGCGTCCACGCAGGCTTGCGAGAAGTCAGAACGCTCGGCCAGGAAGCCGTAGCCGGGGTGAATGCCGCCGGCGCCAGTCTTCTTGGCTACGTCCAGAATGTGGTCCATACGCAAATAAGACTCGCGCGAGGGGGCCGGGCCGATGTAATAGGCCTCATCGGCCAGGCGCACATGCAGCGCCTGGCGGTCGGCCTCGGAGTACACGGCCACGGTTTGCATACCCAGCTCACGGCAGGCGCGGATGATGCGCACTGCGATTTCTCCACGGTTGGCAATCAGAACTTTATTAAACATGATGGCCCTAGAGGGGGATGTTCCCGTGCTTGCGGGCCGGGTTGCTGTCGCGCTTGTTGGTCAGCATTTCCAGCGCGTTGATCAGGCGCGGGCGGGTGTCGCTCGGCTGGATCACATCATCAATGAAGCCGCGGCTGGCCGCCACGTACGGGTTGGCGAATTCCTGGCGGTACGCGGCCACCAGCTCAGCCTTGCGCGCCACCGGGTCCTTGGCTTCGGCGATCTCCTTGCGGAAGATGATGTTGACCGCGCCGTCCGGCCCCATCACGGCGATCTCGGCCGTGGGCCAGGCCAGGTTGACGTCACCGCGGATGTGCTTGCTGCTCATCACGTCGTAGGCGCCGCCATAGGCCTTGCGCGTCACCACCGTCAGCTTGGGCACCGTCGCTTCGCAGTAAGCGTACAGCAGCTTGGCGCCGGCGCGGATGATGCCGTTGTGCTCCTGCGCCGTGCCGGGCATGAAGCCGGGCACATCCACCAGCGTCAGCAGCGGGATGTTGAAGGCATCGCAGAAGCGCACGAAGCGGGCTGCCTTGTCCGATGCGTCAATGTCCAGCACGCCGGCCAACACCATCGGCTGGTTGGCGATGATGCCGACCACATGCCCGCCCAGGCGGGAGAAGCCCACCACAATGTTCTGGGCGAACTGGTCGTGAATTTCATAGAAGGCGCCTTCGTCCACCACCATGCGGATGACCTCTTTGATGTCATACGGCTTGGAGGGGTCGTCTGGCACCAGGCTGTCCAGCGCCTCTTCGCGGCGCAGCGGGTTGTCCTTGCTGGGCTTGAAGGGCGGGTCTTCCAGGTTGTTCTGCGGCAGGTAGGAGAGCAGCTTGCGGATCAGGAACAGCGTATCCGCCTCGGAGTCGCCCACCACATGGCACACGCCTGAGGTGCTGGCGTGCACGCTCGCCCCGCCCAGATCCTCGAAGCTGACTTCCTCGTGGGTCACGCTCTTCACCACCTCAGGCCCGGTCACGAACATGTACGAGGAGTTGCGCACCATGAAAATGAAGTCGGTCAGGGCAGGGGAGTACACCGCGCCGCCCGCACAAGGCCCCATGATGGCGCTGATCTGCGGGATCACGCCCGAGGCCATGGTGTTGCGCAGGAAGATGTCGGCATAGCCGCCCAGCGAGACCACACCCTCTTGAATACGCGCCCCGCCCGAGTCGTTGAGGCCGATCACCGGCGCGCCGTTCTTGATGGCCATCTCCATGACCTTGATGATCTTCTCGGCGTGCACTTCGCTGAGGCTGCCGCCGAAGACGGTGAAGTCTTGCGAGAACACATACACCAACCGGCCGTCGATGGTGCCCCAGCCGGTCACCACGCTGTCGCTCAGGATCTGCTGCTTCTCCAGACCGAAGGCGTGCGTGCGGTGCTTGACGAAGGCGTCCACTTCACGGAAGGAGCCTTTGTCGAGGAATAAGTCCAGGCGCTCACGCGCCGTCAGGCGGCCCTGCTTGTGCTGGGCTTCCACCCGCGCCGGGCCGCCGCCTTGCTGGCTTTGGATGCGCAGCTCTTGTAGCTCTTCGATCTTTGAGGGTTTTGTCATCCTTCACTCCTGATGGCGTTTTGCTTCGTAGTAGGCCTTTGCGTCTGGCGAGGCCAAGATGGCGAAAAGGGATCCCAGCAACAGCGATCCCAGCACGGCTTCAAAGATCCAACTGCTGTTGTGCGGCCCGCGGGCTTGCACCAGCAGGCGGTCTGCCCAAAAGAAGAGGGCGTAGGCCACCGCGCCGATGCGGGCTGCCCGCGGCGCCCAGGCTTTGCGCCAGCCCAGGCCGTACAGCAGCCCGGCGCCTGCGGCCGCCCACACCAGGCCGCTCGCCAGCAGGTAGGCCGGCGGCGCTTGCAGCGGCAGGCTGTTCAGCACCGCCCAACTGCTGAGGGCGGCCCACACCCGCGTGGCTTGCAAGGCTGTGAACATTAACACTAACCCCAATAGCACGGTTACGCCCCACGGGCGATTCTCTTGGGTTTGCTGGCTCATTTCTTTATTGTTCATCCGGATGCAGGCTGTGGAACACATAGCCGCGGCCCGCCAGGGCAGGCAGCAGCTGCTCCACCGCAGCCACGGTCTGGCTGCGGTCACCGCCGCCATCGTGCAACAGCACGATGGCGCCTGGCTTCACCTCGGCCAGCACCTGGGTCACGATCGCTTCCGTGCCGGGCATGCTCCAATCCTCTGGGTCTACGTCCCACATCACCATCGCATAGCCCAGGGCATTGACCCACGGCTCGGTGTGCTCGTCGTGGCTGCCGTAGGGTGGGCGCATCAGCAGCATGCGCCCACCGGGCAGCAGCGCCCCGGCAGCCTGTACTACAGCGGAGGCGGTCTGGTTCATTTCAAAAAGGAAGTCCGCCTCGGGCATGCCAGCCAAGTGCGGATGGCTGAAGCTATGGTTGCCCACCGCATGCCCCGCCTGCAGGGTGGCTTGCAGCGTTCGCGGCAATGACTGCACGCGGCCGCCGACCACGAAGAAGGTGGCCCGAGCGGCTTGCCGCGCCAGAGCGGCCAACACGCCCGGCGTGTCGGCCGCCGGGCCATCATCGAACGTGAAGTACAGGATCGGCTGCCCGGCCTGAGTGTGCGTGGGCCGCCCGGCGATGCTGGGTGCTGCCACGGCTATTTGCCCTTCTTTTTCAGGCTGGCTACGTAGCGCTCCAGGTCCGGCTGGTGCTCGGCGTAATGCTCAAAGGTGTCGGTCACCAGGATCCAGTAGGGTGGGCGTTTGCTCTTGCCGTGTTTGTCGTTGAGCTGCTTATCGCTGATGCCGGCGCACAGCGCCTTCAGCCGCGCCAGGTTGGCCTCGAACACGGCCAGCACCTCAGCCAGCGACATAGCTTCGCTCTGCGCCAGCACCTGGGCGTTGATCTCGTCCAGATTGTGGATCGTACCGGTCTCTTCGCCCGCCAACTGCAGTGGGGCGCGTAGCATGGCCAGGTTCTCCCACCAGATGAGATGGGCGATCTGGTCTTTAACCGACCAGTCTGCCTGCGGGCCGGGGCGTCGCGTCATTTGCTTCTCGCTCAGCCCGGCATACACGGCGCTGTAGGCGGCCCGGCCCTTCTTGATGCGCTGCCAGAGCTGTTTGGGGGTCATGCGGTTGGGGGTGTCCATAGTTCACCTGTGGGTTTGGGGGCGTGGCATAACATTTTAACGGACTTGTAGTTATTACATAAAGTTAACGAATGCCCTCAGGGGCTGTGTTAGACTAATTTTTAGAATAGCCTGTGTTCAGGCAAGCAAGATAAGGTAAGGAGAAATAAAAATGGGTATTTTCGACAAGATTCTTAAGGGTTTGGGCATCAAGAAGGATGACGATGCCAAAGACGCTGGCGCTACTGCCGCCGCCCCCAAGGCCGGTGTAAGCGCTGCCCCGCGCGCCAAGCTCTCCACCGGGCTGGGCGCCAACAAGCCCGCCGCCATGGACGCGGTGGACGTGGCCGCCAAGATGGACGCGTTGGCCAAGGCCAACCCGCAGGAGCTCAACTGGAAGGTCTCCATTGTGGACCTGCTCAAGCTGCTCGATATCGACAGCAGCTACGAGAACCGCAAGGAACTGGCCATTGAGCTGGGCGTTCCGACCGAGTACCTCGAAGACTCGGCCCAGATGAACACCTGGCTGCACAAGACCGTTCTCAAGAAGATCGCTGAGAACGGCGGCACCGTGCCCGCCAGCCTGCTGGACTAAGCAGCAAGCCAACAAAAAAAGCCCCGCCATCCGGCGGGGCTTTTTTTGCGCCCACTTGTCATTGCGAGGACGTAAGGCGGCGTAGCCGCTGAGCGACGAAGCAATCCCCAACGACGAAGCAATCCCCAACATAAGGGCTTGGGGATTGCTTCCGTCGGCCGCATGCCATCCGGCCTCGCTCGTAATGACATCGAAGGGTCAGTTCCTGCTCCCTGCTCCCTGCTCACTCCTCACTCGATCTCCAAAACGATCTTGCCCATTTGCCCGCCAGCCTCCATGCGCTCGTGCGCCGCGGCCGCCTCGGCCAGCGGATAGCTGCGGTCCACCACCGGCTTCAGTTCGCCGGCGAACACCCGCGCCATCACATCCGCAAAATCCTTGAACGTGCCCATCGTCGAACCCAGGATGCTGAGGTGCTTGCTGAAGATATAGCGATTGTCGATCTCGAACGTGGGGGCGCCGGTGTTGCCCACCGTCAGCAGGCGGCCGCCTTTGCGCAGCGTGCGCAGGCTCTGCATGAACGTAGTGCCCACGTTGTCCACCACCGCATCCACGCCGCGCTTCTCGGTCAGTAGGTAGGCGGCCTTGCTCCAGTCTTCCTGGCTGCGGTCGATCACCTCATCCGCGCCAAGCTGGCGCGCCAGCGCCAGCTTGCCCGCATCCGAACCCACCACGATCACACGCAGTCCCAGATACTTGCCGATCTGGATGCTGGCCGTGTTCACGCCGCCTGAGGCGCCCACGATCAGCAGCGTCTCGCCGGCGCGCAACCCGCCGCGCCGTACCAGCGAGTGCCAGGCGGTGACGTACACCAGCGCCGCCGCGGCTGCATCCGCCGCCGGGAAGCTGCCCGGGATCTCCAGCAGGTTGCTGGCCGGCACGCACACGTATTCGGCATAGGTGCCTGGCAGGCTCTCGCCCAATAGCTCCCAGTGGCGGCACAGATTCTCTTGCCCGCTCTGGGTAAAGCTATCCTCTTCCATACAAATGCTGGCGTTGATCACCACTCGTTGCCCGGGCTGCCAGCGCGTCACGCCTTCGCCCAGCGCGTCCACCACTCCGGCCCCATCCGCCCCCAGAATGTGGGGCAGGGCCAGCTTGATGCCCGGCCAGCCCGCCCGCACGAACAAGTCGGCATGGTTCAGCGCCGCGGCCTGCAGCTTCACCCGCACCCAGCCGGGTGCGGGCTGCGGGGTGGGCCGCTCGCCATACTGCAGCACCTCCGGCCCGCCATGTTGTTCAAAATAGACAGCTTTCATATGCCTCATTATATGCAGCTGCGCAACTGGCACTTCGATTAATCGATTAATCGATTGATCGAAGTGTAGAATAACTGCGTCAATACACATTTGCATTTGAGGAGCACCGTGATGGATTTTGTCGTTCGCTTGCATGAAGGATTGGGTTCAACCTCGCTGTACTATTTCCTCATCCTGTCTGTGTGGGGTTATGTCCGCTTTTTTCGCAAGCAGGGCATCGATTCATCCTTCTGGGGCATGCTGGTGATCGCCGAGATCCTCGTCATCCTCCAATGCATACTGGGCGCCTACCTGTGGCTTGAGGGCTCGCGCCCTATGCGCAGCATCCATGTGCTCTACGGCATCATCCTCCCGCTCATGATCCCGGCTGCTTACCTATACACAAAGGGCCGCTCCTCCCGCGCCGAGATCCTGATCTATGCCACCGCCACCATCATCACGGTCGGGCTCATTGTGCGGGCCATATATACCGCTCAGGTAGCCCTCCCAGGCTAGGCGTGCTACTATGCTTGCCCTGGGTTCAATAGTAGTGATAAAATACGCAAATACGGAATCATCTGTTAGGAGAGCCGAATGACGCAAGCTGCCGTTCCCACCGGCCAAACTGAAAACGTTCCACCGGAAGAGCAAGCCAACCCGCCGTTGAACCGCCGGGAGTTCCTGAACATTGCCTGGCTGGCCTCTTTGGGCTTCCTGACGGTTGCCCTGGGTGGCGGTGCGGTGATCTTTGGTATCCCGCGCTTCCGTGAGGGCGAGTTTGGCGGTATGTTCACCGTTGGCCGCGTGGCGGATCTTCCGCCGCTGGACGCTGCTCCTGCCAACTATCCCAAAGTCAAGCTGTGGATCTCCAACAGCGCCGAGGGTCTGGTTGCACTGTACAAGGTGTGTGTCCACTTGGGCTGTATCTACGGCTGGAGTGACCAGGAGACCAAGTTCATCTGTCCCTGCCACGGCTCCCAGTACGCCTACAACGGCGACTATATCCTCGGCCCGGCTCCCCGCAGCCTGGACCGCTTTGTCATCACCATCGAAGACGAGAATGGCAACATCCTCGCCCAGACTCCGGAAGACGGCGGCCCGGTCGCCATTCCGGATAACCCGAATGCGATCGTGCGCGTAAACACTGGCGCCAAGATCCTTGGCGAAGTTCACGGCTAAGAGCGAGAGATATGACCTTCATCAACAACATTCTCAAGCGTCTCAACTACACGCAGCTCCCGCAGCGCGGTGAGTGGAAAGCGTTCATCTTCAAGCTGATCGATGAGCGCGTGCGCATCATCACCGCCGGTCTCAACCTGCGTGAGCTGCGTGCCATCATGCGCGGTGACCCACCCACTGAGAAGCCCAACCCGCGCTACAAGGTGATCACCACCAGCTTCGTGGCTCACCTGCGCCCGCGTTATTACCCGCAGGCGGCTACCTGGTTCACGCACACTTTCCGCCTCGGTTTCTTCGTCACCTTCTTCTTCGTGGTCGAAGTCATCACCGGCATTGTGCTGATGGCCTACTATGTTCCGTACCCTGACCAGGCCTACGGCTCTGTGCTGGCCATCGAAAGCAACGTGTTCTTCGGCGAGTTGATGCGTGACATTCACCGTCTGGGCGCTGAAGCCATGGTGGCCTTCAGCTGGCTGCACCTGCTGCGCACCTACTTCACCGGCTCCTACAAGGGACCGCGTTCCTTCACCTGGCTCACCGGCGTTATCCTGCTGGCCATCACGGCCTGGCTGAGCTTCACCGGTTACCTGCTGCCTTGGGACCAGTTGTCCTACTGGGCGGTGACCGTAGGTACCTCCATCACCGAATCCGGCCCCATTGTCGGCCCAACGCTCAACCTCGTCATGCGTGGCGCGCCAGACATTGGCGCGGGTGGTCTGCTGCGTTTCTATCTGCAGCATGTCATCCTCTTCCCCTTGCTGGCGATCCTGTTCATCAGCATCCACTACTACAAGGTCTCGCGTGAGCACAGCATCTCGCTGCCCGCCGTAGTGGAGGAGCTGGAGCTGCCGCCCGACAAGAAGAAGGAATACAACCGCCGCATTGACCTCATCCCTGATCTGCTCAGCCATGAGATCTTCCTGATCGCCCTGGGCACCTTCGTGATGCTGGCCATCCTGTATTTCCGCCTGTTCCACTCTCCGCTGGAGACGCACGCCAACCCGCAGAACACGCCGCTGGATACTAAAGCGCCGTGGTACTTCTGGTGGCTGCAAGGCATCCTCAAGATCGACCCGGCCAACATCCTGGAGAACTTGCTCAACCCCATTCTCCAGCCGCTGCTGGGCCTCTTCGGCATCGAGTTCACTTTGGAGCTCAGCAAGCTGCTCGACTCCAAGTTCATCATGGGTCTGATCGTGCCGCCGGTGCTGGTGGTCATTCTGGCCTTCCTGCCCTACATCGATAAGAACCCCTCACGCCTCTCCAGCAAGCGTCCCTTCGCCATCGCCTGGGGCATCAGTTGGATCTTCATCATGCTGGCGCTCAGTTACATGGGTCTACCCGAATACGGCATTGAAACGCCTGCCGCCACCCGCGTGATCCAGGACCTTGCGCCTGAAGAGGGCGAAGGCCCATTGCGTGAGATACCTTACGCCGAGCTGGAGCACGCCCATGGCGTCTACACCGTCGGCGAAGACTACGGGCGTGACCTGTGCCCCGGCCTGGCCTACCAGCCTGACCACGACAAGCCAGACGAAGTCGTGATCGGCTGCCCGCACCTGACCGCCGTGTTCAACCAGTTCAGCGAGCGCCTGCGCGTCGCTGAAGAGGATGGCCGCCTGCCTGACCTCGTGGCCCGCATCGTCGTCGAGCAGTTCCAGCCCGGCATGGTGCGTGTCACCCCGCAGGTCGAGTGGTCTGACCCTGAGACCGGCGAGGCCAAGGCCTACGAACATACATACTTCTTGCATGAGAACCGCGTTCTGGGTTCCCATTAGTAGGGTACGAGGAGAGTAAGCACACATGAAACGCGTTCAACTCGAGATCGTACTCGGCACCATCTTCGTCCTGCTCAGTGCGGCCATCGTCATCATCCTGGGCATCCGCGAGCCACAGCGCCTGGCTGACTATGTGCTGCAGCAGCGCGGCCGCCAGATTGAATTCGGCGCCGCCGTGTTCCAGAACAACTGCACTGAATGCCACGGCAGCCAGGGGCAGGGCATCACCGGCATTGCGCCCAGCCTGCGTGACGAGCACTTCTTCACCGAGCGCCTGGACGAGATCGGCTGGGGCAGCACCCTGGAGGACTACATCGTCTCCGTGGTCACCACCGGCCGCCAGGTGTCCACCCGCCCGCAGTATGTCGGCGGTGGCACCCCGGCCATGCCCACCTGGTCTGAGCGCTTCGGTGGCCCCCTGCGTGACGACCAGATCCGCGCCGTAGCCGCCTTCATCATGAACTTCGAGCAGTACGCCCTCGGCCAACTGCCCACCCCCGTGCCCATCGGCCCGGTGGTGGATGAGTCCACGCCCGAAGGCCGCGGCCAGGCCCTGTTCACCCAGGCCGGCTGTGTCGCCTGTCACACCATTCAGGGTATCAGCACCGCCACCGTCGGCCCGGCCCTGGATGGCCTGGCCAACCGTGCCGGCTCCATCGTCTCCGGCATGAGCGCTGAGGAGTACATCCACGAATCCATCGTGGACCCGAACGCTCACATCGTGAGCGGTTACTCGCCGGATGTGATGCCGCAGAACTTTGCTGAGATCCTGACGGAAGACCAGATCAACGACCTGGTAGCTTTCCTGATGGTTCGCACACAGTAATCCGCACAAACAACTTATGCCAAGCGCCCCTTCAAAACTTGAAGGGGCGCTTGTGTATGCCCATGAGGCGCAAAAACACGGATGTTATACTGGCTATTCCCGCTGCAATGAGAAGAATTCTGGCTTTCACCTTCTTTGCTCTGCTATCCATGCTGTGCCTGGTCGCCGCCGGGCGCGCCTGGACCGCCCAAGTGCTCGGCGACCCCGTGCGCGGCGGGCGCATCTACGATAACTGGGTCAGCATGACCGGCCGCACCGTGCCCGAGACCAGCCACCCGCTGTGGGATACGCAAGACAGCAACCGCCGCACCGGCGCCGTCACCTGGCTCTGCACCGAGTGCCACGGTTGGGACTACAAGGGCGCCGATGGCGCCTACGGCATGTTCTCCAACCACTACACCGGCTTTACCGGCATCATGGGCATGGTGGGCGCCAGCCAGCAGGATGTGCTGATCTGGTTCAATGGCACCGCCAACACCGCCCATGACTTCAGCAGCTACTTTGACGCCACAGATGTCATGGACCTGGTCGCATTCCTGCGCACCCGCCAGATCGACACCAACTTGATGATCGACCAGTTCACTGGCCGCTCGCTGGGTGACGCCCAGCGCGGCGTTGACTTGTACGAGGGTACTTGTGCCGGTTGCCACGGGGACGATGGCACCCAGGTCAACTTCGGCACCGAGGAAGAGCCCCTTTTCCTGGCAGACATGGCGGTGGTGGACCCGTGGCGCAGCGTGCACAAGATCCGCTTTGGCACGCCGGTTTCGCGCTTCATGCCCGCCACCGAGGAGCTGGGTTGGTCTCTAGGCCGTGTGGCCGATGTGCTGGCCTATGCCCAGACCCTGCAGCGGGGTAACCCCTCCCTGCGGCCCTTCAGTGCCGCCACCACCGGCCCGGTGCTGGAAAGCCAGGGCCGCATCCCTCCCCTGGTGTGGGCTTCGGCGGTATTGTTCCTCATCGTCCTGGCCGGCGCCGGGTATGACTATTACCAGCAGCGCAGCCAGGCCGCCAGCCCGCCCGCCAACGGCAAACCAAACCGCAAACATTGAGCCTGCTCTTAGCTGAGTTGGGTAGACTTTCCCTATGAAATTGAAGCGCATCCATTGGCTCGCGCTGGCAGGCCTGCTGCTGGTGGCCCTGGGCGCCTACTACGCCGCCCAGACCCGCCAGGTGACCATATTGGCCGACGGCCGCGTACAGCAGATCAATACCCGCGCCCTCACGGTCAGCGCCGCCCTGGGCGAGCTGGGCATCCGCCTGCACCGCGCCGATAGCGTGGCCCCCGCCCGCTGGATGCCGTTGCGCAGCGGCGTGGTCATCGCCGTCCAGCGCGCCAGCCGCGTCCAGGTGTTTGCTGGCGGCGCGCACTACGCCGCCACCACCAACGAGAAAGACGCCGCCGCAGTGTTGAGCGAGCTCGATATTGAGCTCGGCGATGCGGACAGCTTGCTGCTGGCCGGGCAGCCGCTGCCGGCGGGCAGCCTGCTGCCGGATGCCGCCGTCATCGTGCTCGAAGTGCGCCGCCCGCACACCGTCACCCTCCAGCTCGACGGGCAGACCCAGCAGTTCCAAAGCTCGGCGGGCACGCTGGGCGCCGCCCTGGCCGAGCAAAATATCCCGCTCAGCTTGGCTGACCAGCTAAGCCCTGCGCCCGAAACCCGCCTCGATGGCACACTGACCGCCACGCTGGTGCGCGCCCGCCCGCTTACCATCACCCTGGGCGAGAGCAGCCTGGCGTTGCACAGCGCCGCCGCCACGGTGGGCGAGGCGCTGGCCCAGGCGGGCATTGCCCTGCAGGGTGAGGACTACAGCGAGCCGGCCGAAGACCAGCCCGTGCCGCAGGACGGCAGCATCCGCGTGGTGCGCGTCACCGAAACAGTGCAGTTGGTGCAGGAGATGATCCCGCATTCCACCGAGTGGCAGCCGGATGCGACCGCCGATCTCGACACCATCTCGGTCGTGCAATTGGGCCAGGATGGCGTGCAGGCCAGCCGCGTGCGCGTGCGCTACGAAGACGGCGTGGAAGTCTTACGCCAGACCGAAGCCGAGCGCGTCCTCGTGCAGCCGCTGACCCAGATCAACGGCTACGGCACCAACATCGTCATCCGCACCGCCGTGGTGGACGGCGTCACCATCGAGTACTACCGCGCCGTGCAGGTCTTCGCCACCTCGTATTCGCCGTGCCGCTCCGGCGTACCCAACCAATGCTTCCACGGCACCTCGCTGGGCGCCGGCTCGCCGCGCCGCGGCATCATCGCCACCTGGTACAACTGGTTCATCGCCTTGGGCGGGCATTCCGTCTATGTGCCCGGCTATGGCGCCGGCATCATCGCCGATGTGGGCGCCTACCGTGACCGCAGCGTGCCCTGGATCGATCTGGCCTTCACCGACGCCGACTACGAGCCCTGGGCCACCTACGTCACGCTGTACTTCACCACCCCCGTACCGCCAGACGTACCTATGGTGTGGCCTCCATAACCCCTCGTGTCATCCTGAGCGGGTTTATACGGCAGTACCAGGACGCAGGTGCCAGACCAGCGAAGGAGCCTCGTTGGCATATCTTCTGTTCGGCGCGTGAAGTCCCTGTACGCGGCGCGGAGTGAATTAGTCCCTTTCATCCTCCTTCATCCTTTATTCTTCATCCTTATAATTACCCCATGCTTCCGCCCCTCAACATTCCCGCGCTGCTGCGCGCCCATGGCCTGCGCCCCAACAAACGCCTCGGCCAGAACTTCCTCGTGGATGAGAGCCACCTGGCGGCCATCGTGAGCGCCGCCGGCGTGGCCCCGGGCGATGAAGTCCTCGAGATCGGCGCCGGCCTCGGCTCGCTGACCCGCCACCTGGCCGCCGCGGCCGGCCGCGTGCTGGCCGTGGAGCTCGACGCCGCGCTGCTGCCCGCCCTGCAAAGCAGCCTGCAGGGCTTCGACAATGTGCAGGTCCTGCACGCCGACATCTTCGACGTGCACATCGGCCAGCATTTCACGCAAGATGGCTTTCTGGTGGTCGCCAACATCCCGTACTATCTGACCTCCAACCTCATCCGTCACCTGCTCGAGAGCCGCCCGCGGCCGGCCCGCCTGGCCCTCACCGTTCAGCTTGAAGTGGCCCAGCGCGCCTGCGCCAGCGCACCCGACCTCTCGTTGCTGGCGCTCAGCGTGCAACTGTACGGGCAGCCGCGCCTGGCGCACCACATCCCCGCCGGCGCCTTCTACCCGGCCCCCAATGTCGACTCGGCCCTGCTGCTCATCGAGCTCGATGAGCAGCCTAAGCTGCCCTGGGAGCAGATCGACCCCTTCTTCCGTATCGCCAAGGCCGCCTTCGCCCAGAAACGCAAAACGCTGGCCAATTCATTGGCCAGCGTGTGGGGCAAGGCGCAGGCGGCCAGCCGCCTCGAGGCGGCTGGCATCGACCCTATGCGCCGCCCGCAGACCCTCACGCTGGAGGAGTGGGGGCGGCTGGTGGCCGCTGCTACTTCGTAACGCTACTCACCGCAGAACTGCGCCGCCAAAAAGCGGTTTCCTGCGTCTACAGCTTCGTTCCCGCTGGCTTGTTTACCCTCAAAGATCGTGCAGGCTTGCAGTTTATAGAAGGGGTCCGCGCTCATGAGTGCGATTAGCTCCCCGGCTCGAGCATCCTCGCCCAGGTAGGCATAAGCCTGAATAAAAGGCATCCATTCGATAGGATCGTATGGCGCATATCCGCCTGCACTCGCAGCCTCGGCCAAGGCCGCTACGCGCTCCCAGTCCTCAAACTGCCGCGCCAGCGCGGCCTGCTGGTAGAAGTAGCACCAGTTCTCCTCCACCGCGCTTGTTCTCAGTACCTCGGTGAACATCTCGTACTGGATCGCATCCGTCTCCAGAATATTGGATGTAGACGAATACGGCGCAGCCAGCGCGATCAGTGGGTCATCGTAAATGGACAGTTCGATCTGCGCCGCGTCGATCAGCCTCAAGCAAGATGACGTAGTGGGCATGCTGAACAGCAGCAGCTTGTTGTAGTCATGCCGGATGATCATGGAGCGCTGGTCTTTTTCATACGGCGCTTTCAGCATGATATTGCGCAGAATGTCCCGGTTGAGCACCTCGGCCGACAAGCTGATCGTGCTGTCGGAAGGCTCTCGATAAATTAGATTAGCCGGCGACCAGATGAAGTATCCTTCGTAGATCGGCGCCGTTCGGAAGCCCGTCAGGGTCGTGCCGTCCTGCAGATCAGGAGCACGCCAGATCATGTTCTGCCAAAAGCGCTGCGTCTCCGTCCACTCCATCGAGAAGCGCACATTGTTGGCATACTGGATAGAAACCGACAAGAAGAGCAGGGTCGCCAGCATGGCCGCGCGCAGTTTTCGGTTTGCTTGCAAACTAGCCATGCCCGCCAGGAAGATTGCCACGCCCACGGACGAAGCCAGCGAGAACCGGCTGAAGAACGGGAAGGTCACTTCGCGCTGGGCCAGGTTGATCGGCACCAGGCACAACAAGGCGGCGGCCAAACCCAGCAGCGCAAAGGTCAGCATATCCTTCCGAGTCTTGGGCTGATCGGGCAGGGCGTCTGGCTCCTCGGCCCTCAGGTAGAAAAGCAGCAGCGCTACACTGACCAGGCCAAGCAGGACTGCGATCAGGAACTCTGTGGCGCTGATCCTTGCCGCCATGTACGCCAGCGGCGTCACAAATGCGCCCAGTACCACTTCGCTGACGTCCACGATGAACCGCCTGGCGATCTCTGCAAACGATTGCAGCCACGAAGCCGAAAGGCTTTCGTACAAGAATGCGGTGGATGTATTGCTTCTCTGGCTGGTAAAGAAAAACAAACGCCAGAACACGAACGCGATCGGTGCCACCAAAAATGGGCACAATTGCCAAAGTACACGCTTGGCCTTCGTCACCAGACTGCCCTTTGCGGGCCACAGGATGAAGCCGAGGAAGAGAAAGCGATACGCCTCGGCGCCGACGTAATACTCCATGAACAGATAGCTGGTGAAGGCCAGGCCGCTGGCCAGCATGAAATAGATGAGCTTGGCTGTCTTTTTGGTTTCCAGGTACTTTATGCTCAGATAGAGGGAAAACACCATGGCGACCACGGTGAGTTGTAGGGCCATGTAATCCATGCCATTAGGCTGTTCAAGAAAGCCCGGATACACGAGGAACAGGGCCGCCGCAACTGTGCAAAACGCCCGGCGCTCTTTCCATATCAACTGCAGGGTCAGGAAAAGACCCAGCGCCCCGGCCAGTCTCACTAGGACCGACAGATAAAAGTACGCGCCAACGTTGGTCTTGAGCACTGAGTACAAAATGAAATACAGGATGCCTCTGAGAGGGCGGTCAATGATGAAGATATCCCAGAATTGAGCCGCGCCGTAGTTGACCCCGCCGTACAGCAAATACCAGTCATCCGAGAAGAATCCGAACTGAGTGGATTTGCCCAGATAGGCAATGGCTGCGAGGGCAGCCAGAAACAGGATAGCCAGTGCAGATCGGCGTTTGGTCAATATTTTCATTGGTTGGCGCCCTTTAGCTCACGAAATTGTCAACCAAACGCCTTGGCTGCGCGATGGATGAACCCAGTATACATTCAGCTGGGTCGCGCCGAATCGACCTCTTTCACCACCGCCAGCATCTCGGCGTGCAGCCCCGGGCTCGCCGCCAGCACCCCGTTCTGCTGGCGCAATATCTCCGCCTGGCCCAGCACCCCCGTCGCCACGCCGCCGGCCTCGCGCACCAGCAGGGCGCCCGCCGCCAGGTCCCACGCGCTCAGCTTGAGCTGCCAGTACCCATCCAGGCGGCCGGCCGCCACATAGCACAGGTCCAGGGCGGCTGAGCCCAGGCGGCGCACGCCCTGGCTCAGCATCGAAAAGCGCTGGAACTCGGCAAAGTTGTTGCGCGGGTTGGTGCGCACATCGTAGGGGAAGCCGGTCACCAGCAAACTCTCACGCAGCGAGGGTGGGTTGGTCACTTGCATCGGCTTGCCGTTCAGCCAGGCGCCCTGGCCGCGCTCACCGCTGAACAGCTCGTTGCTCATTGGGTCAAACACGGCCGCCAGCTCCAGTTGGCCGCCGTGCTCATAGGCGATCGAAACGCAGAACAGCGGCATGCCGTGCGCATAGTTCAGCGTGCCGTCCAATGGGTCGATGTACCATACGTGCTCGGCGCTGCCGCTGCGCTCGCCGCTCTCCTCGCTGAAGATGCTGTGCTCGGGGAACTGGCGCATGATCTCGCCCAGCAGCAGGGCCTCAGAGGCGCGGTCCACCTCGGTCACCAGGTCGGCCTCGCCCTTGTAGTCGATATGGTGCTGCTGGCCGTAGCCAGCCCGCAGGATCTCGCCGGCGCGCCGCGCCAAGTCTTCTATGTAAGCCAGGGTAGGTTGCATGCGCTGGTTATACCATCCATGCGCGCCGCTCCGTCCAGCCGCTTGACAAACCTGCTGAGTTGTTCGCGCGATCCAATGTTTTGAGTATCATGCTGCCTCTGCGGTCAGGTAGGCCGCAAGGCGAAGTTTCAGGGAGGAAAAGTTGTTAGTAATAAGTTTTAACCCCCACCCAGTTTTGCACATAATAACTTTTACCGAATCGCGTAGGGATGCACTGCCCAGCTGTGCATCCCGAGCGCAGCGCTGTATCTATTGGGGCTGTGTTAAGCACCTTGAACTATTAACTGTCGTTAAAAACTTGGGGGGCGGCCATTTTGACATGATGATGATTAATAGTTATCTATGAACAAGGGACATTATGCAGGCTTGCATATTGGCAACTGGTGTTTCCCGAGCGCAGCGAGGGATCCTCGGCCATGCACATTGCGCGCAACCGTGCATCCCGAGCGCAGCGAGGGATCCTCGCTGGTGTTTAGCTGAAACCAGGCAAGGATTACTAGAACTGACCGCGCGCCTCTTTGGCCAGCTGCTCAAAATACTGGTTCAGGAATTCCTGGCGCTGCGCCCCGATCGCCTTGGCCGTCGGCGTGTTCAGCCGCTCAATGATCTTGCTCAGCTTGAACAAGTACTCATGATACGAGCTGTGGGTTTCGCCCTCGGCCTTCTCGCCCGTCTGCATGAAGTGCTCAGACGGCTCAGCAAAGAACGGCCACTCCATCACCACGTCGTAGGCCAGGGTACGCGCCACGCCGTATGCGCCGATCACATCCAGCTTGTCGGCGTCGAACACCACCTTGGCCTCCAGCGTCTCCGGGCGCTCGGTACCGCGGAAGCGGTGAGCGCGAATGCAGTGCTGCACCGCCGCGATCCGCTCCGGCGGCCAGCCCTCGGCCGCCAACACCTCGGCGGCGAACTCGGCGCCGCTCTCCTGGTGGTCGGCCCGCGTCTCGCCGCCGGTCTGGCCGCTGGCGTCGTGCAGCAGCACCGCCGCCCGCACGATCTCGATGTCCGCCCCCTCACGCTCGGCCAGGTGTTCGGCCGCCCGCAGGACGCGCAAAATATGATCGAAGCCATGCACCGGGTCGTAAGCAGGGTACCAGGCGCGGGCTTGATCGATGGTAGGCATAAAGGAGGGTCTCGTTTCTCAGCGGGCGATGTAGTAGATAACGCCCAGCAGTATAACGCCAACCACTCCGAAGAAAACGGCGCGCATGGCCAGTTTGATGATGGCGCGCAGCACAACCACCGACAGGCCAATGATCAGGATCAAGGCCAGCAGGGCGTACGGCGCGGGCATGCCGCTAAACAGGTTTTGAAGAAGGCTCATGTTGCCAACTGTGCACCGGGTAAGGCGCTCCTTTCTTGTACACGGTATGTACAAGATTGGTGCCAAACCGGTAGCCAAGTTGGCGGTAATCGGCCACATCCAATATGAGCAGGTCGGCCTGCTTGCCCGGCTCCAGCGAGCCCAGCCGCCCGGCGGCCCCGATGGCCGCCGCCGCATTGATCGTGGTCGCCGCAATTGCCTCAGCCTGGGTCAGCTTGAGCTGGCGGCAGGCCAGCGCCAGGGTGAACTGCAGGCTCTCACACCAGGCCGTGCCCGGGTTCAGATCGCCGCCCACGGCCAGCAGGCCGCCGGCGGCAATGATCTTGCGAGCCGGCGCGTAATGCGTCTCCGCCAGGCCGAAGGGGGTGGCCGGCAGCGCTACGCCCACCGTGTCGCTGGCCGCCAGTGCGGCGATCTCGTCATCCGAGATCGCCACCAGGTGGTCCACAGAAGCTGCGCCCAGCTCGATGGCCAGGGCCGTGCCGCCCAGGTTGTCGAACTCGTCGGCGTGCACCTTCAACGGGAAGCCGTGGTTTTTGGCGGCTTCCAGCATCAGGCGGGTCTGCGCCAGGTCGAAGGCGCCGGTCTCACAGAACACATCGAAGAAGGGCAGGGGGCGGCCGGCGGCGTGGCTGGCCCACCAGCTCTTGAGCTCCGGCAGCCAATTGCGCGCCAGCTCCTGCGCGTAGTCGCCGGCGCGGTCCTTGAATTCGGCCGGGATGGCGTGCGCGCCCAGGAAGGTGATCGCCAGCTCCCACGGGCCTTGCTCATCCAGCGCCAGCAGGACTTCCAGCAGGCGCAGCTCGCTCTCCAGGCTCAGGCCATAGCCGCTTTTGGCCTCGATGGTGGCGCTGCCGTGGGCGAACATGCGTTGCAGGCGGGCCTCGGTCTCGGCCCGCAGTTGCTCAGCCGTGGCGGCGCGGGTTGCCCGCACCGTGGAGAGGATTCCGCCGCCCGCCGCCAGCACCTCCAGGTAGCTCTTGCCCTGCTGGCGCAGCTCGAACTCGGCCGCCCGGTCGCCGGCCCACACCGGGTGGCTGTGGGCGTCTACGAAGGCCGGCATCACCGCCCGGCCGCGGGCATCGTGGCGTGGCTCGTCGGGGTGGGCGGCCAGCAGCTTAGCGCTGGGGCCAACCGCAACGATGCGCCCTTCGCGCAGCAGCACCGCACCATCCTCGATGATGCCCAGTTCACCGAGGGCATCGCCACGCCGCGGCCCACCGGCCAGCGTGAGTACTTGGGAGGCTGAATGAATGAGCATGAGGAGAGTATACGATGGGAAGCAAAAGCAAAGTGAGCAGGGAGCAGGGAGTAGTGAGCAGGCATCAGGCGGTCTCTTCCTGCTCCCTGTTCACTGATTACTCCTCACTGTTATCGCCTTTCTTGACACCCCCAATTCGCCGTGCTAGAGTTACCCGTCTTTCGCTTATGAGCACCTCACGCACTCAGAAACTCAACGACCGCCTGCGCGAACTGCTGGCCAGCACGCCAGAGATCGAAGGCGCCGCCCTGGTGAGCGACGACGGCCTGATCATCTCCTCGGTGATGGCTCCGCCCGCCGACGAAGACCGCGTGGCGGCCATGTCGGCGGCGATGCTCTCACTCGGTGAGCGCATCGCCCGCGAGCTGGGCCGCGGCAAGCTGGAGCAGGTCTACATCAAGGGTGGCAACGGCTTCGCCCTGCTCACCGCGGCCAATGAGCGCAGTGTGCTCACCATCATGGCCAGCAATGAGGCCCGCCTGGGCTTGCTGCTGTTGGAGCTGCGTAAAGTAGTGGCTGACCTGCAGCCCATGCTCTAGTGCCGCATGCAAGCCCTACATCCGCCAAGCGGCTACTACCTGCCCAATCGCTTCGCCCGCATCGCACTGGAAACGACCGAGGAACTCGTATCCGGCCGCGCCGTGATGCAAGCCCTGCTGGAGGGTGCTGGCCTGGCCAGCCTCGTGGATAACTACCCGCCCGCCAACCTGGAGCGCGGCTTTGACTTCGCCCACTTTGCCGCCCTCAACCTGGGCATGGAAACCCTGTATGGCCCCAAGGGTGGCCGCGGCCTGGCGCTGCGTGTGGGCCGCCAGACCTTTGAGCGGGCGCTGAGCAACTTCGGCGCGCTGGCCGGCACGGCGGATGCGGCCTTCCGCGTCCTGCCGCATGGGCTCAAGCTGCGCATCGGCCTCGGCGCGCTGGCGCGCATCTTCAGCCAGATCAGCGATCAGGCCACCAGCCTGCAGGAACGCTCCGGAGAATTCCACTTTGTGGTGCAGCGCAACGCGGTATGCTGGGGCCGCTCTGGGGAGGAGAAGCCGGTGTGCTTCTTCATGGTCGGCCTGCTGCAAGAGGCCGCCCGCCACCTCTCGGGGCATGAGCTGCGCGTAGACGAAGCCGAGTGCTGTGCGCAGGGTTACAAGGAGTGCCGCTTCGTGGTGTATAAGGACTCATCCAATTAGCATGAAGATCACCATCATCATCCCCACCTACAACGAAGCGGAGAACCTGCCGCTTTTGATAGAAGCCATTCAGGCCCAGCAGGTGCCCGGCTTGCATATCCTGATCGTGGATGACATGAGCCCGGATGGCACGGGCGATATTGCCGACGCGCTGGCTAAGCAGCACAAGAATATTGAGGTGTTGCACCGCCAAGGCCCGCGCGGCCTGGGCCGCGCCTATGTGTACGGCTTTGACCATATGCTGCGCGGCGATACGGATGTCATCGGCCAGATGGATTGCGATTTCTCGCACCCGCCGGAGAAGCTGCCCGAGCTGGTCGCCAAGCTGGCCGAGAGCGACCTGGCGCTCGGCTCGCGCTATATCCCCGGCGGTTCTGTGGATGAGAAGTGGCCGCTGTGGCGCAAGGCGCTCTCGCGCTGGGGCAACTTCTACGCCCGCACCATCCTGGGCCTGCCGGTCAAGGATGTGACCGGCGCCTTCCGCCTATGGCGGCGTGAGCTGCTGGAAAAGATTCCCTATCAGCAGGTCGTCTCGAGCGGTTATGTGTTCTTGTATGAGATCCTGTACCTGGCGCACCGCGCTGGCGCCCGCTTTGGTGAGGTGCCGTTCCACTTTGCCGATCGCCGGTTCGGCCAGTCCAAGATGCGCTTCGCCGTGCAGATCGAGGCGGCGCTGCGGGTATGGCAGGTGCGCTGGCGTTATCGCAATTGGCGGCCGGGTAGGCAGCCCTAGGTTTCTGCTTCCAGGGTCAACATCGTCCCCACTGGATAGATAAAGGCAAAGTTCTTCCACCAGCCCAGCAGCTGCTCTTCACTCCAGCGCTTGGGGTTCTGTTCACGCGGGAAGCCGGGGTCGAGCACCAGCCAATGCGGTGCTTCGTACTCCAGCGGGATGACCACATGCGGGATGCCTGTGCTGCCCATGCCATAGATCATGGTGGGTTGGCCCGCATCCAGCGCAGCGCGCAGATCGTCCGGCGTTTGGCGGTGGCGCAGCACCGGCCGCCACGGGAAGCTGAGCCCATCCTTGCGCAGCTTGCGGGCGTACGCCCGCAAGCCCCACAAGGCGGCCAGCGGGTGCGTGGCGCCGCCCGGGCCTGGGAACCAGGCCGGAAAGCGCGGAAAGCGGAACGGGATGCGGTCCAAAAAGCGGCCCAGCTGCGCGGCCGCCAGGCTAAAGCCTGGCTGGCCGCTGCGGCGGGCCGCCACGGTGGTGAGGGTGGTCATGGCGCACAAGGCGCATTCGTTGGGGTTGCCGTGGCTGCCATCATATTGGTACTGGTGCACCTGCAGCGTTTCCGGCAGGCCAAGCGGAGCGGATGGCTTGCTCATGCCGGCTATCTATTCTTGGCGCAGCGATTTTTCCAGCGCGGCAAAGTCCACATGGGCTGTCATGTCCAGGCTGATGGGGGTCACCGCCACTTTGCCTTCGATGAGCGTGGCATGCACGTCCGTGCCAGGGGCAAAGATGCTGGTGTCCGTGGGCTCAGCATAGCCAGTGGAGCCAGGCTCGGCCCAGGATTTGCGCTGCGGCGCGGTGGCGGCATAGAAGCGCATGCGCGAGAGGCGGGTCAGCTCCCACTCGGTGTGGATGCTGGCCCGCGCCGGCACTTCGATCTTGAGCACCTGCATGTCCTCGGGGAACTGGCGGGTGAGCAGCTTCTGGGCGAAGTAGGCGGTGAAGTAGGCGGCTGGCTTGAAGTCGATCTCGGTGGAGTGGGTCAGGTGGTACTTGTGTTCGGTCTCCAGCGAGACGGCCAGGGCCGGCACGTTGTACGAAGCGCCTTCCAGCGCCGCGCCCACCGTGCCGGAGATGGTGACTCCCGTGCCGAAGTTGGTGCCATAGTTCACCCCGGCCACGACCAAATCAGGCGTGAAGGGCGGCATGATCTCCAGAATGGCATGCTGCACTACCTGGGCGGGCGTGCCGCCCACGGCATAGATGGTCCATTCGTTGCCGTGCACGGTGAGGGTCTGAGTGGTGATGATGCCGTCTGAGCTGCTGGGCATGCTGCGGCCCATGCCAGAGGATTGCTCACGCGGGGCGGCTACCCAGACATAGCCCAGCGCAGACAGCGCCTCGGCCGCGGCCCACAGGCCGGGGGAGTTGATGCCGTCATCGTTGGTCAATAGGATTTGGGGTCGGTCTTTGTTTTCCATGAACGTTGAATTGTAACAGCCGCCATGCGGCGGGCCATTTACGGGTTGTAAGGGCTAAGGAAGCGAATTGTTATTGGCCCAATCACTGCCCAGGCGGATCTCCACCTCATAGGCGTGGTTGGGGTCGAATTCGTGCAGGATGCGGCTGGCGGGTATGCCCATCAGCTCGGCCAGGAAGGCCAGGGTATGTGGCCGGCCGATGTGGTCCACCAGCACGGTCTGGCTGCTGGCCGGGCCGCTGCTGACCTGGGTCACCTGGGCGCCCAGGCTGTTGAGGTAGGTCTGCGTGCGGGCGGCCAAGCTGCTGTTGCCGCTGCCATCTTGAATGCCGATGACCGGCGCTTCGGCGGCCATGCGCTCGGCCGGGCTGCCAGGCGTGAGCGGGCTCAGTGCCCCGCTGGAAGCGAAGATGCGATCGCGCAGGGCGTGGATGCGATCCGGGATGGGGATCAGGATGGCCAGGTCATCCGGCGAGTTGCCGTAGATGACGTCCTGCTCGCCGATGACGCCGTACTCGATCTCGTCCCGCGGGATCTGGGTGGCCAGCACAGCCAGTTGGATGGCATCCGTCAGGCTCAGGTTGGTGCGGATCCCGCTGGAGAGCTCGGCATAGATGGCCGGCGCGTTGGCCACGAGGCCGGGCAACAGGTTGAACTCCATGATGCGGTCACGGATGCCCAGCACGATCTGCTGCTGGCGTTGGGCGCGGGCGAAATCACCTCCGTCGGAGTGGCGGTCACGCGCATAGGCCAGCGCCAGCTCGCCGGAGAGCACCTGCACGCCGGGCTGCAGCGTGCGCGGGGGCGATTCGCCAAGCGGGTCCACCCGGATCGGCTCAGGAATGTTGATCTTCACGCCATCCAGCAAGTTGATGAAGCGCACAAAGGCGCTGAAATCGATCTGGGCGTAATAGTCGATCGGAACGCCGATGGTTTGCTCGACCGTGCGGCGGGCCAGCTCCGGCCCGCCGCCGGGCACCTTGTACAGCTCGCCAAAATAGTAGGCGGTGTTGATCTTGTTGGGCGTAAAGCCGGGGATGACCGCCCACAGGTCACGCGGAATGGAGAGCATGCTGGCCGTCTTGCTGACCGGGTCCACGCTGAGCAACATCATGGAGTCGGTGCGGGACGGGCCGGTTCCGCTCGACCAATCGCGGTAATCGAGGCCCATGATGAGGATCGTGACGCGTTCGGCGCCGTCCCAGGCGGGCGGCAGCACGATGTCCGGGCTGCCTTGGATGAGGTCTTGCGAATCGACCTGGTCAGCTACCGGAGTTTGCAAAGCGATGTTGGGCAGGCCGAACAAGCCGGTGGGCGCCGAGCCAAAATACAGCGACCAGGAGTAGGCGGTGGGGATGGCGACTGCGGCCAGCAGGAGGAAAACCACTGCACCAATGAAGGCAGCGCGGCGATTGGCGCGGATGAAGGGTAGCGGGTTCAGGCGGCGCATCATGGCGTGGGAGGGGTCTCGGTGGGCGAGGGTGTAAAGCTCGGCGACGGGGTGAAAGTGACCGAGGGCGTGAACGTTTGCGACGGCGTTTCGGTCAGCGTAGGGCTGCTGGCCGAGGTCTGGGTGGCTGTGACTGCGCCTGTGCCGGTCGGCGTGCGGGTGGGAGTTTTGAGGGCGGTAGGCGTTGCGCTTGGCCCTATGCACTTGATGTAAGCGTACTCCGCTGTCGGCTGAAGCCCGGCATCGTTGCGGGCGGCCAGCGCCTGCTGGTAGGCTTCGCTGGCGTCACACCAGGTGTCCTCGGTGGCCAGGCTGTCGGCCCAGTGCACCAGGGATTGCCAATAGCGATAGAAGGCGGAATTGCCCTGCGCATCGCGCAGGTCTGGCGCCATGCCGACCAGCTGGCCGTAGTAATAGGCCGCATCTTGCGGGTAGGCCAGCCAGAAAGCGTTGCCGTATAAGTAGAGGCGCGCCCATTGGCGGTACATGTTGGCCTGAGCATCCAGCGGGCCAAAATTCTCGGCCAGCGAGAAATCATACAGGCCGGGTTCGAACAGGCCTTGCTGGGTGATCTCTTGCGCGCCGCGGTTGCGCAGCGCTGCATACAGCATGCCATCCACATCGGCGGTGTAGTAGCTCGGGTCGGCTTTGCGCAGGGCCAGCAAGGCGTCAATGGCCGCGCTCCATTCGCGGGCGACCAGGTGCTGGCGGGCGGCTTGCAGCAGCTCTTCCTTGGGGCGCGGATCCACCGTGGGGGTGGGGCTGGACTGCATGGGTGCGGCAGTGGGCGCCTCAGGCGTGCTTTGCAGGATCTGCAGCACTTCGATCAGCTTGACACCGGTTTCCAGGAAGCGTTGGTTCTGGTGATAGATGAATTCGAGGCGCTGGCGCGCCAGGTCGTAGCGGCCAGCTTCCATGTCTTCCATGGCCAGGTTGTACTGCTCGAGCATGTACATGCCGGCTTGCATGGTGGCGGTGGCGTGCATGATCTCACGCCCCTGGCTCCAGCCCACGGCGGCGCTGGCCGAGCTGACCAGCAGCAGGGCCGCCAGCGCGCACAAGGCCACGGCCACCCAGGGCGCCCGCAGCCAGGCGAAGATATTGCGCTTTGCCGGTTTGCGCGGGCCGCGGGGCGGCTGCCCGCTGGGCGGCGCCGGGGTGCGGCCGCTGGGTTGCGGGCGGGTGGGCGCAGGGTTGCGCCGGATAGGTTGGGTGGGCTGGGAGTCGCTTTGCAGGGACATGGCTCTAGGCGAAGATTGTACTGTTTTTGATTTTGGACTGAGCTAACACAGAGGGGAGGCTTATGCCTCCCCTCTGTGTTTTTTGGGATGGAACTATTGGGATTCGTCGTTGTCGCTAGCGTCTTTGCATTCGCGGTCTTGCAGGTCTACGTAACCATCGCCGTCATTGTCCAAGCCGTCGCTGCACTGCGGCATCGGCGTAGCCGTGGGCGGCACGCGGGTGGGGGTAGCGGTGGGCAGGGCCGGGTAGCGGACCACCGGCAGCTGGCAGCGGCCGAGATCGGTCAGGGTGGCGGTTTGCTCGCGGCAGGTGATCTCCAGGTTCTGGACGAACACCCAGCAGTTGCCGCCGTAGACCGGGCCGCGGAACAGTAGCCACAGCAGGTCAGGGCCGATGCCGATGGGCTTGTAGGACTGGCCGGCATACAGCGTGTCCACGATGTCAAAGTGCGTGGCGCTGGGGCCAAGGCGGCAGTTGGCATTGTTGATAGTCACAATAGCCGGAGCCAACGTGAAGCTGGCGGGCAGAGAGCACGACCCGGTGAAGTCGGTGAAGAAGGTCGTGGTTTCGCTGTAGGGGCCGTTCTGGCCGTCGGCCACGGCGCGGGCACGCAGGTAGTACTGGGTGCAGTCGTTCAGCGTGATCGTGATCTGGCCGGAGCCGGAGAATTCACCCACGGGCAGCGAGATGTTGACCGGGCCGGGGTTGAGGATGTAGTTGGTGCCGCTGAAGTCTTCAGCCTCGGTGACTTCTTTTTCGAAATACTCCGGCACGCAGTTCGGGTCCGGGTAGTAGATCTCGGTGATGACTTCGGTGCCGTAGGCAGGGTTTACCGCGTCCTGCTCCGGGCTGACGATCACCGGCGCCAGCAGGTCAGCTGCGGCGCATACCGTCTTGATGCTGGCCGGCGGCGTGCAGTCACCGCCCACGTTGGTGAAGAAGGTATGGACAGTGGAGTAAGGCCCATAGCTATCGCCCACAAAGGCGCGGGCACGCCAGTAGTACTGCGTGCAGTTCTCCAGCGTGGTGGTGAGCTGGCCGGTGCCGCTGTAGCCGGACAGGCCGCCCAGTATGTTGATGGGGCCAGGGTTGATGATGTGGTTGTCGCCGAGGGTGGAAGGCTCTAGGCTCACCAGGCGCTCAAAGCCCTCGGGCTGGCAGGTGGTGCTGGGGTAGTAGACCTCGGTGATGACTTCGAGCCCGTGTTCCGGCCCGATCTGGCCATCGGTAGGGCCGGCGATGATGGGCGCGAGCAAGCCGGTGGGGGAACACAGCGGCAGGCTGCCGTCTGGCGTGGCGGTAGGCGCTGCGGTGGGCGTAGCTTCGCCACCACCGCCGCAGGCCGCCAGGAGGGCGGCCAGCAGCAGTAAGCAAAGGTGTTGTAATTTCATGGTCTCTCCTTGATATTTATGCATCGTTAGTTCGCTTCGTTGTTGTCGGTCGGGTCAGAGCACTCGCGGTCTTGCATGTCTATGTATCCATCTCCATCGTTGTCGAGGCCGTCACTGCATTGAGGGACTGGCGTAGATGTCGGCTCAGGGGTGGGGGGAATCGTTGGTGTGGCTGGGTAAGCGAGGTACGGCAATACGCTCTCAGGCACATCGGCCAGTTGAACAACCTCGTCATTGAGCAGGACGCTGAGGTTGCCGACATAGGCCCAGCAGCGTACTCCGCTGACCGGCCCGCGGAACTGTAACCAAAGCTCGTCTCGGCCGCGGCCTAGCGGTTCGTAACGCTCGTCTGCGTAGAGAGTGTCCACAATATCGAACTGACTGCTGTTGCCCTCGCGGCAGTTGGTTGTCTGGGCTGGCACTGTGAACAGAGTTGGCACAAAGGGCACGGAAGCCGTGGCGCTGGCGACCGGGCTGGACGTGACCGTCGGTGGGGCCACGGTTGCGCTGGGGCTGGCCGGCTGGGTCTCGGTCGGGGCGGCGGGGATAAGCGGCGCCGGGGCCAGCAGCTGCCAGGCCAGCAAGGCCGCCAGCGGGAGGGCCAGCAGAAGAAACCAGAGTTTGCCAAGTCCAGCGCCCGGGCGTGTGCGCAGCGCCTGTTCCTGCAGCCGGCGGCCGGCATCGTCAGGCAAGCTTGGCTGCCCCCAGCGCTCGTTCAGGCTGCTGGTGATGAGCGCCTGCAGGCTGTCCAGCTCGCTGGCGTATGCGGCGCATTCATGGCAGCCGGCGAGGTGCGCATCCAGCTGGGCGCGCTGGCCGGGCTGCAGCAGGCCGTCGGCGGCCAGTTGCAGCAGCTCCTGAGTTTGAGTGTGAGTAAGCGGCTTCATTGGGCGGCTCGCTTGGGGCGGTTGGCTTGTCTTAGTTCAGCGTCAAGTTGCTGGCGGGCGATCGAAAGGCGTGAGTGCACAGTGCCCAGGTTGATCCCCAGCACCTCGGCGATCTCCTGGGTGGAGAGCTCGTGGTAGTAGCGCAGGATGACAGGCAGGCGGTGCTTCTCATCCAGGCTGCTGATGGCTTGCCACATAGCGTGTGAATGCTCGTGCGCAATCGCCGCGCGCTCCGGGTTGCTGCTCTCAGCCTGCTGCTGGTGCAGGGGCTGGCTGGCCGCCGCCAGCCGGGCACGGCGCTTGCGCTGGCGCAGCTGGCCGCGGCAGGTGTTGAGGGCGATCGAGAACAACCAGGTCTGGAAGCTGCTCTCCTGCCGGTAATTCTTGAGCGCTTTGAGCGCGGCAATAAAGCTCTCCTGCGTGGCGTCCTCCGCGTCGGCGGGGTCGTCAAGAATGGACAGGCAAAAGCGAAAAAGCCTGTCCTTGTGTTCAAGAACCAGGCTTTCTATGGCTTGCGGGTCGCCGGCTTTGCAGCGGGCTAAGGTCTGTGCGTCCAACGTCTTCACGTATTAGATGCAGGTCAGTCTAAAAAGCTTCATTTTTCGTGCGGGTTGTCAGGGGCAAATTATCCTACTTAAAACCAAAACCGCCGTTCTAAAACGGCGGTTTTGGACGCTGCAACTGCAGCGAGCGCTGTACTTTACAGCGTAGCGCTCTCGGCGCGACTCGAACACGCGACCCCTTGCTCCGCAAGCAAGTGCTCTATCCACTGAGCTACGAGAGCTAGTGCGAGGGCGGCTTTGCCGCCCTCGCACTTTGGAGTTCGCAAAAGCGGCGAACTCCACGCGTGAGCGTAAAGACCAGACCTCATTGCGAGGCGGTTTACCACCCTCACACTTTGGAGTTCTCAAAAGCAGCGAACTCCACGCGTGAACGAAAAACCAAACCTCGTTAACCGAGTTTGTCCCCTCACATTTTGGAGTTCGTTTTGTGAACTCCGCTTAGCAAGGTTTCTGACTCGGCGGCGAATTGTACCGCTTCTCGCGGTCAATTCCAGGCGGGGAGGGAGGGATTTGAACCCTCGTCCGGAGAAACCTCCGGAACCCACTTAGCAGGCGGGCGCACTAGACCGGGCTATGCGACCTCCCCGTTTATGTTGTTCAGGCGGAGGGAGAGGGATTCGAACCCCCGGTAGGTCGGAGACCTACAACGGTTTTCAAGACCGCCGCCTTAAGCCACTCGGCCATCCCTCCCACACCGCAAGAACGGTTGAGCGGCACATTCTACCATGTTCACGCTGAAAGTTAAGAGCTGGAGGGAAACGACGGGCGAATTTGCAGGAACTGGAAGCTGAGGAAACCGAACAGCAGCGGCAGCCAGAAAGTCAATACACGATAGCTGAGCGTGATCACCGCGGCTTGCTCCAGCGGAACGAACATTGAGGACAGCGTCAGGGTCAGTACGCCCTCCACCACGCCCACGCCGGCCGGTGTCGGCGAGACGATGAGGAAGAGATAGGCGATGGCAAAGCCGGCGATCAGCGTGCCGATCGACAGCGGCACCTGGAAGGCCAGGAAGACCGCGGTCAGCACGCACAACAGCATCCCCTTGCTGAGCAGAGCGTAGAACAATGGCTTGAGCAACTTGCGCGGCTGGCGCGCCGAGCGCAGACCTTCGGCAATGTCGTGAGCGAATTGCTCGGCGCGGTCCTCGGAGACCGCTTTGCGCTTGGTGAAAGGCGAGCTGAGCTTGTTGGTGGCGCGGGCGATCCAACGCAGGAAGCGGCCGAGCGCGTTGGGGGCGCGCATCCCCAGGTATAGGATCACCAGCAGGATCGTGGTCATCACCGCCAGCACGCCGGAGGCGGCCAGCTCAGGCCCGGTGATGTCGTCACGGCGGAAGAGCACGATCAGGCCAAGCACCAGATACAGCGCAAAGCCGGCGTACTCGAACAGGACGAAGAGGGCGCCGGCCACCGTGGCGTGGGCCGAAGGCAAGCGGCGGCGCCGGGCATCGGAAATGATGACGGCCATGCCGCTCATGCCCATGGAAGGCGCCACCACGTTCACGAAGTTGGCGGCGGCCGCCAGCGGCACCAGCGGGGCCACCGGGCGCTCGACGCCCAGGGCGGCGAAGACGGCCTGGTAGGTGGCCGCCGTGCACAGCAGCCAGGCGGCGATGAACAGCAACGCCAGGCCGATAAAGCGCCAATCGCTGCGCTGCAGCACATCTATGATGACGTCGAACTGGGTGAAATGGTTGAGGATGAACAATAGCCCCAGCAGCAAGATCAAGCCGATGAAGAGTTTGCGCATGACGCATTGATTATACAGGCCGCATTTTTTGGGGTATCGCAGGCGGCAAGGGCTTCGGCACGGCGCAGATGAGTGCCTGAGCGTATAATAAGAATCGCTGCAAGGGAGCGTCGCAACCTAACGGCGCGAGTTTTAATCTCATATAGATGAAGGAGCCCAATGGCCGATAAGCTTGCCTGGATAGGTGAAGAATTGCAGGCCCTGCGTGATGCAGGCCTGTACAACCATATCCGCACTTTGGGCTCTCCCCAGGGCGCCTGGCTGCAGGTCGACGGCCAGCGCGTACTCAACTTTTGCTCCAACAACTATCTGGGCCTCGCCAACCATCCGCGCCTGCTGGCCGCGGCCGAGGAGGCCATGCGCAAGTACGGCCTCGGCCCCGCCGCCGTGCGCAGCATCGCCGGCACCATGGACCTGCATGTCGAGCTCGACAAGCGCATGGCCGCTTTCAAGGGCGTAGAAGCCGCCATCACGCTGCAGTCCGGCTTCACCGCCAACCTGGCCGTGCTGCCCGCCCTGGTGGACAAGGAAGACGCCATCTTCTCGGATGAGCTCAACCATGCCAGCATCATCGATGGCAGCCGCCTTTCGGGCGCCACGATCGTGCGCTACAAGCATTGCGACCCGGCCGACCTGCAGCGCGTGCTGGCCGAGCGCCGTGGCGAGTTCCGCCGTGCCCTGGTGGTGACCGATGGCGTGTTCAGCATGGACGGCGATGTGGCTCCGCTGCCTGAGATCTATGCCGTCACCAGCAAGGCTGACGCCATCCTGATGGTTGACGATGCCCACGGCGAAGGCGTGCTGGGCAAAGGCGGGCGCGGCATCGTGGACCACTTTGACCTGCATGGCAAGGTGGATGTGGAAGTGGGCACCTTCTCCAAGGCCTTCGGCGTGGTGGGCGGGGTGGTGGCGGGCAATGCCCGCATCGTGGAGTGGCTGCGCCAGCGCGGCCGCCCGTTCCTGTTCTCCTCCGCCATGACAGTGCCAGATGTGGCCGCCTGCCTGGCCGCGGTAGACCTGCTCGAAGAATCCAACGAGCTTGTGGAGCGCCTATGGGCCAACACCGAGTTCTTCAAAAAAGAAATGCAAGCCTTAGGGTTTGACACTGGTAAGAGCGTTACACCCATCACTCCGGTGATGTTGGGCGATGAGCAGTTGGCGCAGAAATTCAGCAAAGCCATGTTCGAAGCCGGCGTGTTTGCGATGGCGATCGCGTTCCCCACAGTGCCGCGTGGCACAGCCCGCCTGCGGGTCATGATCTCGGCGGCCCATTCCACCAGCGATCTGGAGCATGGCTTGCAGGCCTTTGCGGATGTGGGCCGCAAGCTGGGAGTGATCTCCTGATGAGCGCCTGGCCCGGCAAGTTCGTCATTGGCCTGACCGGCAACATTGCCACCGGCAAGAGCGTGGTGCGCCGCATGCTGGAGCATGCCGGCGCCTTCGGCATCGACGCCGACGCGCTCTCGCACCGCGCCATCGAGCATAACGGCCCGGGCTACGCGGCGGTGGTGCAGAGCTTCGGCAACTATATTCTCAAAGACGATGGCGAGATCGACCGCAAGAAGCTGGGCCAGATCGTGTTCGCCGACCCACAGGCGCTCAAGCTGCTCGAGAGCATCATCCACCCCATCGTGCGCGAAGGGGTGGATCACCTGGCGCGGCTCAGCCCACACCAGGTGATCGTGATCGAGGCCATCAAGCTGCTCGAGTCGCCGCTGCGCCAGATGTGCGATGTGATCTGGGTGGTCACCGCCGACGAGGCCGTGCAGTTGACGCGGCTTAAGCACAAGCGCGGCATGGATGTGGACGAAGCGCGCAAGCGCATGGCCAGCCAATCCTCCCAGGCTGAGAAAGCTGCCCAGGCGGATACGGTGATCGACAACAGCGCATCCATTGAGCAGACCTGGCAACAGGTCAAGGACGCGTGGCGCAAGCTGTTCCCGCAGGCTACCGGCGAGACAGTGCCGACCCGCCTGCGCGGGGCGGTCACCGCCGGTTTAGCGAACGGCATGCAGGTGATGCGCGCCCGCCCGCGCCAGGCCGAGGACATTGCCGGCTTCATCAACGCCAACAATGGCACGGGCAAGCTGCAGCCCGCCCAGGTGGTGAACGCGTTTGGCGAAAAGGCCTTCCTGCTCCTGCATACGCTGGATGGCCTGAAAGCCCTGCTGGGCTGGAAGGTCGAGAACCTGGTGGCCCGTGTGGATGACTTCTATCTGGAGCGCGGTCTGGCGCATGCCGAATATGTGCCCTTCCTCGTTAGCGAAGTAGAGCAGGCCTCGCGCGAGTTGCAATGCGAGGTCATCCTGCTGTTCGTCGCCCCGGCGCTGGCCGCCCAGCGCGATCTGTGGCTCGGCCTGGGCTATGAGGAGCGCCTGCCCAGCGAGCTCAGCGTGGGCGCTTGGCACGAAGCTGCCCAGGAGTCTGCTCCGGCGGGCAGTGTGATGTTGTTCAAGCAATTACGGGCTGACAGGGTGCTGCGGCCCATCTAAGCTATGCGCAATCTTTTTGACGAGCTCACCTTTATTTTGCAACGCCTCAGCCTGGCCAGCTTTGTGGATCTGGCGCTGGTGACACTCATCATCTTTGCGGTGCTGCTCTTCATCCGCAATACCCGCGCCATGGTGCTGCTGCGCGGTTTCTTGCTGCTGTATGTGGTCATTAGCCTGTTCACCGTCATTTTCGAGTTGCCCGCTTTCTCGTGGCTGGTGCGCAACTCCGTGCCCGCCATCCTGGTAGCGATCCCGGTCATCTTCGCCCCCGAGATTCGCCGGGTGCTGGAGCGCTTTGGCCGCGCCAGCACCATCCTGAGCGGGCGCAGCCGCCAGGGCGCCGGGCGGGATGTGATCCAGTCGCTGGCGCATGCCGCCATCCGCCTGTCGGAGCGCCGCTTCGGCGCGCTGATCGTGCTGCAACGCCTCGACAGCCTGGAAGAGTACGTCGAGACCGGCGTGGCGATGGGCGCCCAGGTGACGCCCGAGCTGCTGCTGCAGATCTTCTATCCCAATACCCCGCTGCACGACGGGGCGGCCATCATCGCGGACGACCGCGTCATTGGCGCGTCGTGCGTGATGCCGCTGTCTTCCAGCGGCGTGCTGTCCGAGAGCGCCGAGCGCCGCATGGGCCTGCGCCACCGCGCCGCGCTCGGCACCTCTGAGATCAGCGACGCGGTCGCCCTTGTGGTCTCTGAAGAGACCGGCGCTATTTCGGTGGCGTTCGGCGGCCGCATGATCCAGCGCCTGGGCCGCGAGCGTTTGGAAGGCGTGCTGCGTGCCTTCTACCGCCCGGTGGAATCTGAAAGCGTGGTGGAGCGCTTCCTGGCGCGCTATTTGCCCTTCCTGCTGCCTGACCCGCCAGAGGAGTCGGAGAACTGATGCTGCGCCTCTTGCTGCAACGCCTGTGGTCCAACATCGGCACGCTGACGCTGGCCTTCCTGCTCGCCTTCGCGGTGTGGATGTCGGCCGTGGTGGCGGCCGACCCCAACGAGGTGCGTGATTATCCGGCGCCCCTGGCGCTCGAAGTGCGCGGGCTCGACCCCAGCCTGCTGCTGATCGGCAACCCGCCCGCCGAAGTGACGGTGCGCCTCGGCGCGCCCAGCTCGCTGTGGCAACAGCTCACTGCCCAGCCGCGCCCGGTCAGCGCGTATATTGACCTGACTGGCCTGACCGAGGGCGAGCACACGGTGGATGTGGAGATCGAGTCCTCGCTGCGCCCGATCCGCGTGGCCAGCATTTCGCCCATGCAAGTGCAGATCACGCTGGAGCCGCGCGCCGTGCGGGATGTGCCCATCACCGCCCAGCTGCAAGGCCAGCTGGCGTTGGGCTTCCAGCTGGATGGCATCACGCTCGAGCCTGAAAGCGCCACCGTGATCGGCCCCATGAGCCTGATGGCGCAAGTGGCCGGGCTGCAGGCGGCGCTGGATATCAACCAGGCGCGCGAATCCATCAGCACCAACGTGCCGCTGCGCGCCGTGGATGCCAATGGGGTGGTGCTCAGCGGTCTCACTATCGAGCCGGCTGAAGCCCGGCTGGAAGTCAGCATTCTGCAGTCCGGCGGGTACCGCGATGTGGCTGTGAAAGTGGAAACCATCGGCCAGCCGGCCAGCGGTTTCCGCGTCACGGACATCTCCGTTTCGCCGCCGGTAGTGACCCTGTTCTCGGCTGACCCGCAAGTGGTTGCCGACCTGCCGGGCTTTGTCAGCACGCTGCCGCTGGACCTGACCAATCTTAATGATGATCTGGAGACGCGCTTGCTGCTCGACCTGCCGCCGGGCGTCATTGTGGTGAGCGAAGAGCAGGATGTGCGCGTGACCATCGGCATTGCCCCGGTGGAAAGCAGCCTGCTGCTCAACCTGAATGTCGAGGTGGTGGGTCTGGCCAGCAACCGCACTGCGACCCTCTCGCCTGAGAGTGTCAGCGTCATCATCTCCGGCCCGCTCACCATGCTGCAAAACCTCTCGCCGGCCGATATTCGTCTGATCGTGGATGTGAACGGTCTGGCGTTGGGAACGCACTTGCTGGAGCCTGAAGCCGCTGAGCTGCCCACCGGCCTGCAGATCCTATCCATTACGCCGGTCTCTATTGAAGTCGTGATCGCGCGTCGATAAAAAGAAAGAATTCATGCCAAAACCTGTTGTAGCTATTGTGGGCCGCCCCAATGTGGGCAAGAGCGCCCTGTTCAATCGCCTGGCCGGGCAACGCCTGGCCGTGGTGGATGATGTGCCCGGCACCACGCGTGACCGCCTGTACGCCGAATCCGAATGGGTCGGCACGCAGTTCCTCATCGTGGATACGGGCGGCATCGACCCCACCACGGTGACCCGCGGCCGCGAGCCACTCTCGATCGGCTCGGCCGAGTTCATCCAGCAAATTCGCGAGCAGGCTCAGCAAGCCGTCAGCGATGCGGATCTGGTGATGTTCGTGGTGGATGTGGAAAGCGGCGTCACCCCGGCTGACCGCGAGGTGGCCAGCATCCTGCGCCGCAGCCAGCGCAAAGAGGGCGATAGCCTGCTTCCGCCCGTGCTACTGGTAGTCAATAAAGTCGACTCCGTTCAACGGCGGGAAAACCTGGTCGAATTCTACGAACTGGGCATGGGTGACCCGCATCCGGTTTCCGCCGTGCACGGTTCCGGCACCGGCGACATGCTGGATGCATTGGTGGCTGCATTGCCGCCGCAGATCGAAGACCCAGAGGAATCGGATGCGGATCTCTCCGTTGCCATCGTTGGCAAGCCCAACGCGGGCAAATCCACCCTGTTGAACGCGCTGGTAGGGGAGGAGCGCGCCATCGTCAGCGATATTCCTGGCACCACGCGTGACACGGTGGACAGTTTTATTGACTATGAAGGCCAGCGCATCAAGCTGATCGATACGGCCGGCTTGCGCCGCCGCGGCAAGATCGAGCCCGGGGTCGAGAAATACTCCGCTATTCGTTCCGTGCGCGCCATCGAGCGGGCCGAAGTGGTGCTGCTGGTGATCGATGCCACTACCGGCATTACTGCTCAGGATGCGCATATTGCCGGCTATGTACAAGATGCCTGGAAGAGCGCCGTGATCCTGGTGAACAAGTGGGATGCGTTGGAGAAAGACACCTTCAGCATGGAGCAGTACACGCGCAACATCCGCTATGTGCTCAAGTTCATTGATTATGCTCCCATGATCTTTATCTCGGCCATGACCGGGCAGCGCGTCAAAGAGGTGCTGCCCATCGCAGCCACCGTGGGCGCCGAGCGCATGGTCAAGCTCAGCACCTCACAGGTCAACCGCGTGCTGGAGGATGCGCAGGAGCGCCAGCCGGCGCCCAACCGCGCCGGCCGCAACCTGCGCATCTACTACGGCACCCAGGTGCGCAGCGACCCGCCGACCTTCCTGCTGTACTGCAACGACCCCAAGCTGCTGCACTTCACCTACGAGCGCTATCTGGAGAACCGCATTCGTGATGCGTATGGCTTTCTGGGTACGCCGATCCGGATCGTGGCCAAGAAGCGTGAGTAAAAGCTTTCAGCGGTTAGCGGTCAGCTCCACAAACTCGCTCAGGATGACAATACTTAATCAACAGAAGGCCGCACGAAGTGCGGCCTTCTGTTTTGCTGACTGCTGAAAGCTGACCGCTAGCAAGTTACTTGCCCGGCACGATCTTGGCAAGGCTGTTGGTCACCGCCTTCAGGTCGGCGGCGTGGGTCTTGAGCTTGTTCACATCGCCGGACTGCAGGCCGCTGCGCACCGAGTTCACCGTGGCCGAGGTCTTGGCCTCGTTGTCGATGATCATCTGGGTCCACTTCTCCAGATTGATCAGCATGGTCTGCGCATTCTTGGGCACGATCGGCAGGTTCTTTACGATCGGCACGATCACGTCCAGCACCTGGTTGGCGCTGCGGGCGTATTTGACCGCCACGCCGTGCAGGCTGCCGAAGGTGGTGGTCAGCTCCAGGGCAACTTCCTGGATCGTGTCGATCATCTGGGCGTTCTCGCGCACGCTGCTGGAGATCTGGTCGAGTGAGGAGGACAGCTTGTTGGAGAATTTGACATAGCCGGTCTTGGAAGGCACGGCCTTGATGGGGCGGGGGTTGCGCATGGTGGCTCCTGTTTGTGGGGTTGAAATTGGCGGCAGTATAACAACGTTGGCCTGAGCGCTTGGGCTGAGCAGGTTAAGAATTGGTAAACATCCCCAGCCCCGGCCGCGGCATGACTATAATTCGCAGTGATGAGCATCAACATCCACGCCAACCGCTACACGCCCGCCGAGGAGTGGGCCAATAGCATCTCGCACGGCATCGGCATTGTGCTGTCGATCGCCGGGCTGGCGGTGCTAGCCAGCTTTGCCAGCCTGCTGGGCACCACCTGGCACATCGTCAGTTGCAGCATCTATGGTGCAACGCAGATCATGCTGTACGCCACTTCGACCTTGTATCACAGCATTCCTATCGAGCGCGTCAAGAAATTACTGCGCACGCTGGATCATTCGGCCATTTTCTTGCTGATCGCGGGGACTTATACGCCCTTCCTGCTGGTCAACTTGCGCGGCCCGTGGGGTTGGAGTTTGTTGGCGGTGGTGTGGGCGTTGGCGATCGCTGGCATCGCCCTGCAGGGCGTCATGCTCAAGCTGCCGCGCTGGGTCAACGCCATCCCGTATATCGGCATGAGCTGGCTGGTGGTCGTCGCCATCCGCCCCATGCTGGAGAGCGTGGCGCCCGGTGGCCTGTGGCTGCTGGCGGCCGGCGGGCTGGCCTACATGGTAGGCGTGATCTTCTATGTATGGAAGAAGCTGCCATTCAACCATGCCATCTGGCACGGCTTTGTGTTGCTCGGCAGCGCCCTGCATTATTTTTCGATACTTTTCTATGTGATCCCGCTAGCCCAGGCTATCTAAGCAAAAAAAGCCCGCCGAAAGGCGGGCTTTTTTTGCTCGTGGGCTAGGCCACCGGTGGGCGGCGCCCGAAGACGAGCGAGATAACGAACAGCACCAGGAAGACAACGAACAGGATCTGAGCGATGTCTGTTGCAGTACCGGCGATGCCACCGAAGCCGAGCGCACCGGCGATCAGGGCAACGATCAGAAAGGTCAGGGCCCAGTTAAGCATAAATCCTCCATTTCTAGCTGGTCCGTGCCAACTAGTGCGGAGAACGGGCCTATCTCCGGCTAAGTTACCTTTGGGGCTTGACTCACATCTGGCTTTTAGTTATTCTTATCCAAGTAGAACATGTTGGAATATGTTGGAACAGGAAACTAGACTCCAGAGCAGTGGCAAGCCGCTATATGAGGCGATGGCCGACGAGCTGCGCGAGCAGATGCGCACCGGCCGCCTGCAGCCCGGCCAGCGCATCCCCTCCGAGAGCGAGCTATGCGAGCTGTACGGGGTGGGGCGCAACACCGTGCGCCACGCCATCGCCGACCTGACCGCCCAGGGCTATCTGCGCACGCTGCAGGGCGTGGGCAGCTTCGTCACCGAGCCACGCGTCAGCAAGACCGCCGAATACCTGCTGGGTTTTACCCAAGAGATGCAGATGCAGGGCCGCCAAGTTGGCAGCCGCGTGTTGGAAGCCAGCCTGGTGCCGGCCGATGCCTTCCTGGCGCGCCGGCTGCAGGTGCAGCTGGGCAGCCCGGTGGTATTCCTCAACCGTCTGCGTTTCATGGACGGCGAGCCGACTGCGATCGAGCGCGCCTACTTGCCGCATGAGCTATTCCCCGGCATCCTCGAACACGACTTCTCCGCCACTTCGCTGTATCAGGTCCTGGCCGACGAATACGGCCAGCGCCCAGACCACGCCGAGCAGGAGATCGAAGCCAGCCTGGCCAGCGAGCAGGTGGCCCAGCTGCTGGGGCTGCCGCAGCCGGCGGTGGTCTTCGTCTTCCACCGCGAAACCCGCACAGCGGATGGCCGCGTGATCGAATACGTCGACTCTGAAGTGCGCGCCGACCATTTCCGTTTCTATGCCAATCTCAAACTGCACGCCCCCGTGCAGGATTTTGGCTTTCGCCGCCTACCGATCCCCGTTGGGGGCGGGAAGGGCTAGCGCCAGCCTGTGGCCCTGCCTATAATCCACCTATGGCCATCTCAGACTCCGAGATCCAGCAGATCGTGCAGCGCGTGACCGCCCAGCTCGAGGGCAGCATGGTGTCTGCAAAGCAGAAGCCGCAGGCTTCTGCCGCGGCAGCCGCGGCAGCTGCGCCTGCGAAGCAGGCGTTGCTGCCGCAAGACCCATCCAGCGGCCGCGTCGTGGCCGTCGGCGCAGACCATGGCGGCTATGCCATGAAAGAGGTGCTCGAGGAGCATTTGAAGGCCAACGGCTACACCGTCATTGACTGCGGCACCAACAGCACCCAGGCGGTGGACTATCCCGACTTCGCCGAGGCGGTGGCCCGCAAAGTGGCCAGCGGCGAAGCCTGGCGCGGCATCCTTGTGGATGGGGCCGGCATCGGCAGCTGCATGGCCGCCAACAAAGTGCGCGGCGTGCGCGCCGCCCTGTGCTACGACTACGCCACGGCGGTCAACAGCCGTGAGCACAACGATGCGAACGTGCTGACCCTGGGCGCCGGCCTGATCGGCCTGGCGCTGGCCAAGCAGATCGCGGATACCTGGCTGCGCACCGAGTTCGGTGGCGGCCGCCACGCCGGCCGCGTGGACAAGATCATGGCGATCGAGGAACGATCGGCAATTGAGGCAACCCATGGCATACGATAGCGAACAAGTCCGCAAGATCGTGGAGATCGTCACGCGTGAGGTCTTGCACGCGCTGGCTGAGCAGGAGCACACGCACAGCCATGCCAATTGCGAGCACTGCACGCAGGAATGCGCGGATGGCATCTGCGTCAAAACCTGCTTTGACCGTGTTGGGCATGTCATCAGCGCCGGTGCAGAACGTCTGACCTCCTCATTGGGTGGGATCCCGGATGACCCCAGCGTCGCCAAGCTGATCGATCACACCTTGCTCAAGCCTGACGCCACGCCGGACCAGATCGCCCAGTTGTGCTACGAGGCGCGCAAATACGGCTTCGCCTCGGTGTGCGTCAACCCGGGCTACGTCAAGCTGTGCGCTGACCTGCTCAAGAACACGGATGTCAAAGTCTGCACGGTGATCGGCTTCCCGCTGGGCGCGGATGCGCCGGACGTCAAAGTCTTCGAGACCGAGACCGCCCTGCGGGATGGCGCCACTGAGATCGACATGGTCATCAACATCGGCGCGCTCAAGGGGCGCGACTACACCCTGGTGGCGCGTGATATTGCCGGGGTGGTGCAGATCTCGCATGCCGCAGGCGTGTTGGTGAAAGTCATCATTGAAACCGCGCTGCTGGAAGAGGAAGAGAAAGTCACTGCCTGCCTGCTGGCCAAAGAAGCCGGGGCGGACTTTGTGAAGACTTCCACCGGCTTCTCGGGCGGTGGCGCTACCGCGGCCGATATTGCGCTGATGCGCCGCGTGGTCGGCCCGGATATGGGCGTCAAAGCCAGCGGCGGCGTGCGTGACTACGCCGATGCCAAGACCCTGGTCGATGCCGGCGCCACTCGCATCGGCGCCAGCGCGGGCGTCAAGATCGTGGCCGGCGAAAAAGAAATGAGCAGCACGCGCGTGGAAGTGGCCGCGGCTCCCGAACCGGCAAAGGCATATTGATATGTTGATCGCAAAAGTCATCGGCACTACCGTCGCCACCATCAAGGACCCCAAGCTGGAGGGGCGCAAGCTGCTCATCTGCCGTGAGGCCGACGAGACCGGCAAGGCCACCGGCAAGCCCTACGTTGCCATCGATACGGTGGATGCCGGCGTGGGTGATCTGGTGCTGACTGCCCACGGCTCCAGCGGCCGCCAGACCGCCATCACCAAAGACACGCCGGTCGACGCGGTCATCATGGCCGTGATCGACTCGCTGCAGGTGGATGGCGCCAACACCTATAAGAAATAACCATGGCTGATCTCGACAAAGACCTCCAGTCCATCCAGCAGGCCCGCCACATGGTGGAAGCCGCCTATGCGGCCCACCGCATTTGGGCGACTGCCACGCAGGAGCAGGTGGACCGCGTGTGCCAGGCGATGGCGGATGCCGCTTACCAGGCTTCGGAACGCCTGGGGCGCATGGCCAGCGAGGAGACCGGCTACGGCGTGCCGGAGCACAAGAAGCTCAAGAACGAATTTGCCTCCAGGCACGTGTGGGAGAGCATCAAGCACATCAAGACCGTGGGCGTTGTGCGGCATGACCCGCAGACCAGCGTATACGAGATCGCCTGGCCGATGGGCGTGGTGGCGGCGCTGACTCCCAGCACCAATCCCACTTCCACCACCATGAACAAGATCCTGATCTCGGTCAAGGCCCGCAACGGCGTGGTGGTCGCCCCGCATCCGGCGGCGGTTAACTGCTGCGTCGAGACCGCCGCCCTCATGGCGCAGGCCGCCGTGGCGGCCGGCGCGCCCGAAGGGCTGGTCCAGTGCATGTCGCACATCAGCCTGCAGGGCACCAACGAACTCATGAGCCACCGCCGCACGGCGGTCATCCTGGCCACCGGCGGCAGCCCCATGGTGCGCGCCGCTCACTCGCAGGGCAAGCCAGCCTACGGCGTTGGCCCGGGCAATGTGCCGGTGTATGTCGACCGCAGCGCGGATCTGGAGCGGGCCGCCCGCTACATCGTCGCCAGCAAGTCCTTCGATTATTCCGTCATCTGCGCCACTGAGCAGGCCGTCATCGCCGACCGGCCGATCGCGGCCCGCCTGCAGCAGCTCATGGAGAACGAAGGGGCTTACTTCATGACCGAAGCGCAGACCCAGGCCATGCGCACCACGCTCTTCCACCCGGATGGCAGCATCAACACCGCCACCGTGGGCAAGTCACCCCAGGTGCTGGCGGGTTTGGCCGGCATCAGCATCCCCAGCCATGCGCGCATTCTGGTGGCCAAGCTGCGCAAGATCGGCCGCGAGGAGCCACTCTCGCGCGAGAAGCTCACCACGGTGCTGGGCTGGTACGAGGTAGACGGCTGGGAGCAGGGCTGTGACCGCTGCATCGAGATGATTCTGTTCGGCGGGCGGGGCCACAGCGTCATCCTGCACACAGGTGACGACAAGATCGCCATGGCCTTTGGCCTGGAGAAACCGGTCTTCCGCATTGGCGTCAACACCATGGGCACACTCGGCACCATCGGCCTCACCACCAAGGTGATGCCTTCGCTGACCCTCGGCTCTGGCGGCATCGGCGGCGCGATCACCGGCGACAACATCACCGTCTATCACCTCTTCAATATCAAGCGCATGGCCTACGAGACCACGCCGCCGCCGGAAGCCGCCATGCGGCCGAGCAGCGTACCTTCCGGCCCCGTGAACGCGCCGTCGGCCAACGAGATCGAAAAGATCGTGGCCGATGTAGTCAACGAGATTCTGCGTAACTCCTAAACGGAGTGCGATATGAAATCAACCAAAAGGACAAGAGTTCCGAAGGAGAAAGAAATGGCACAAGATTTGGGTTTGATCGCTTTGGGAATGGTGGAAACCCGCGGCCTGATTGGCGCGGTGGAAGCCGCAGACGCAATGGTGAAGGCGGCCAACGTGGTGCTCATCGGTTCTGAGTACGTGGGCGGCGGCTATGTCACCGTGATGGTGCGTGGCGATGTTGGCGCGGTCAAGGCCGCTACCGACGCCGGCGCCGCGGCTGCCAAGCGCATTGGCGAGCTGGTGTCCGTGCATGTGATCCCGCGCCCGCACGAGAACGTCGAGATGATCCTGCCGCAGCAGACGCGCGGCGCTCTGGGCGGCCGCTCCGGTGCTAAGTAGTAGGCGCGCCGTTGTCGAACGCCCCCGCCGCTACGCGGGACCCTGCCGCCACGCTGGCGCAGGCCGCGCAGGTGCTGCGCTGGCTGGGTGAACCCGAGCCCGCGCCGCTGGCCCGGCCGCCGCAAGGCGAGCTGTACGTCGGCGCTGACCTCGGCACCGCCTACCTGACCCTGGTCGTGCTGGATGAAAGCGGCACGCCGGTTGCGGGCGAATACCAATTCGCCCAGGTGGTGCGTGATGGCTTGGTGGTGGACTATGCCGGCGCGGTCGACCGGCTGGCGGGCATGAAGGCCCGCGTAGAAGCCCGCATCGGCCGCCCGCTGGAGTACGCCGCCAGCGCATACCCGCCAGGCGTCCCGCTGGCCGAGGTGCGCGCCACTGCCAACGTAGTGGAGGCCGCCGGCCTGCGCTGCGAGACCTTGGTGGATGAGCCCAGCGCCGCAAATGCGCTGCTGGGCATGCAGGACGGCGCCATCGTGGATGTAGGCGGTGGCACGACCGGCATTGCCATCATCCGTGACGGCCAAGTGGTCTACACGGCTGACGAAGCCACCGGCGGCACGCACTTTACGCTCGTGATCGCCGGGGCGCACGGCGTCAGCTTTGAGGACGCCGAGGCGATGAAGACCGACCCGGCCCAGCAGGCTCGCCTGCTGCCGGTGGTGCGCCCGGTGATGGAGAAGGTGGCCAGCATCACGGCCCGCCACATCGCCGCGTACGAGGAGCAGGGCGGGGCGCCGGTGCAGCAGCTCACCTTGGTGGGCGGCACGGTCAGCTTCCCGGGCATGGCGCAGGTGGTGCAGGAGTACACCGGCATCGCCACCCGCGTTCCGCCGCACCCGGTGTTCGTTACGCCGATCGGCATGGGGCTGCATAGCAGGAACGCCTGACCGTCATTGTGAGGACGTGAAGCGGTCTAGCTGCGAAAACCTGTCATTGCGAGGAGGCAAGGCCAGCGAAGCGAGCCATCTGCCGACGAAGCAATCTTAAGGAGTTGTATGGCACAAGAAAAATTCTCATTACGCTGCTACTGCTATCTGGACCGTATGCAGCCGCAATACGCCGCCTTCGTCGGCACCATCACCCAGGGTGACCTGCCCACCGAGGGCATGGCTTCCCTGTATGTGGAGATGGCTCCCGGCAACGAAGCCTTCCGCATGGTCGACATCGCCGTCAAGGCCACCGAGGCCCGCCCCGGCGCCCAGCTGGTAGAGCGCGAGTTCGGTATGTTCGAAGTGCACTCCATGAACCAGGCCGCGGTCAAAGAAGCCGGCCAGGCCGTGCTCGACCGTTTGGGCCTCACCGTGCAAGACCGCATCAAGCCCAAGATCGCTTCGCAGCAGATCATTACCAACGTAGACCCGTACCAGGCCCAGCTGCTCAACCGTTTCCGCAAGGGCAGCATGCTGGTGCCGGGCGAGACCATGCTGGTGATGGAAGTGGCCCCCGCCGCCTACATCAACCTGGCCTGCAACGAGGCTGAGAAGAAGGCCAGCATCAAAGTGATGCATGTCTCCTCCGTGGGCCGCTTTGGACGCATGTGGCTGGCCGGCAGCGAAGCGGAGATCATAACCGCCAGCGAAGCCGCCACGCAGGCCCTCAACGCCCTGGATGGTATCGAAGGCTAAGGAGTAGCTATGCCGAAGGTCTTTTACACCGAGCGAGATATTGAAGACCTGGCCCGCCAGGGCGTGACCTCGCTCACCATCACCGAAGACACGGTGCTGACCGAGCTGGCCCGCGAGAAGGCGCGCCGGGCGGGCATTGCCCTGGTTGACGGGAAGGACAGCCGTACCTCCGCTGCCGCGTCGCCGGCGGCCAGCAGCCCGGCGGCTGCCAAGCCCGCTGCCGGCGAACTGGAAGCCCGCGTGTTCACCGCGGTCAAAGCCAAGCTGGGCAGCCAGGTCGACGAGACCTTGCTGCGTACGATCGTGCAGCGCGTGATCAAGAGCCTGGGCAAGTAGATGCTCTTCGGCCGAGTGCGCGGGGTGGCGATCAGCACCCTCAAGTATCCCGACATTACCGGTTACCGCCTGCTGGTCGTGCAGCCCCTGAACAGCAAGCTCGAACCGGCCGGCACGCTGCAGGTGGCGGTGGATACTGTTGAAGCGGGCGAGGGCGACCTGTGTGTGATGGTGCGCTCACGCGAAGCCGCGCTGGCCATGCCGGATAGCAAGTTCGTGCCGGTGGATCTGGCGTTGGTTGGCCTGGTGGACGAGCTGCAGGTGCGCCCGGACGGCGAATTCGATTTCACCCTTAAGGCGGGCACCGCCCGATACAGCTAGATGATCATTGGCAAAGTTACCGGCACGGTTGTCACCACGCTCGGCCACCCCGCGTTCAAGCGCCGCCGCCTACTGGTTGTGCAGCCTCTCACCCTGCCGGGGGAGCAGCCCAGCGGCGATTTCATCGCCCTCGACAATACTCATGCCGGGGTGGGGGATACGGTGCTGGTCAACCGCGAGGGCAACGGCGCCCGCCAGGTGCTGCAGGATCCGGATGCCCCGGTGGTCTCCGTAATTGTTGGCATCGTTGATTCGTTGACCATCCCAAGCCTGGAATAGCCCTCGCGCTGCGAGGCTGTATAATCGCCCCTCAACTTCATGGCACTCCCTCCTCATTCCCCGCACACTACCGAAGATGTAGGCCCGCTCGACCGCCAAAACGTGGTGGCTCTCGAAACGCAGCCGCCCTCCACGGGCAGGCGTATGCTGTTGGAGCTGATCGAGACGATCCTGCTGGCGCTGTTCCTGTTCCTGGCCATCAACTTTGTCTCGGCCCGCATCCGCGTGGATGGCGTCAGCATGGAGCCCACCTTTCAGCTGGGCGACTATGTCGTCGTCAACCGTCTGGCCTACCGCGCCGGCGAAATTGAGCGCGGCGATGTGGTCGTGTTCCCTGCACCGAACAGCCCGGAGATCGACTACATCAAGCGCGTGGTGGCGCTGCCCGGCGACCGCATCGCCATCTACAACGGGGCCGTGGTGGTCAATGGCGTTACCCTGCAGGAGCCGTATATTCTGGAGCGGCAGGGCGGTAACTATGCTGAGCGCATCGTGCCCGCCGGCTATATCTTCGTGATGGGCGACAACCGCAATAACTCGGATGACTCGCGCAGTTGGGGCTTCCTGGCGATCGAGAACATCATTGGCAAAGCCGTCTTCCGTTACTGGCCCTTCACCAATATGAACGTTGTAGATCACCCGGTCTTGCTGGCTGGTCAACCCTAAACTTCACGCAATTTTCCGATGCAGGCATGGTAAAATGCCGCCTGCTCTTTTGATAGAGCAAGGCTGCTTCAAGATCACTTCGGAGTTCGCTTGCGAACTCCGAATCCAATTGCAAGCAATTGGAAGCCAAGTCGGTTTTGGAGTCAGCTTATCCAATTGCGGAGCAATTGGATAAGCCCCCATCGTCTAGAGGCCTAGGACGTGGCCCTTTCAAGGCTAAAACCGGGGTTCGAATCCCCGTGGGGGCATATATGCAGCGCCTGACGGCGCTGCGCCTAGGAGTTTCTACTCGGCTTCGCCGAGTAACGAAACTCCATCCGCTGGTTCGCCAAGCAAGACGCCTCACATCGTGAGGCGTCTTGCTTTTTAGCACAGCGAGTGGGGTGGTGACCATCTTCACGCATGGCTGACCCTGGGTTGCAGGGGGAGTACTTTGAGATTTGGCAGAGACTTGACATTTTAGAGCTGCTGCCTTATATTGAAAATGAAATTCATTTTCAATAAGGAGCGTTATGCGTACTGTAGTTGTTGTGATTTTGGCTTTATTGCTCGCCGCTTGTGCCCCAGCTGCGAGTCCATCTGACGGGCTGAAGGTCGTGGCTACCACGCCCATTCTGGCCGATATCGTGTCCCAGGTGGGTGGGGAGCATGTTCAACTGAGTGTTCTCATTCCCGCTGGCACGGATCCCCATGCGTTTGAACCTACGCCGCAGGATGCTGCCAGGCTCGCCGAGGCAGACCTTGTGGTGGTCAATGGCCTCGGTCTGGAAGAATCCCTGACCTCTCTCCTCCACGAGGTCGAGGAAGATGGCCGGGTTGTCATCGCTTCAGAGGGCATTGACCCGCTCGATTTCGAGCATGAGCACGAAGGCGAGCATGAGCACGAGCACGAAGAGGAGCATGAACACGAAGACGAACACGAACATGACGAGGAGCATGAGCACGAAGGCGAGCACCACCACGAGGGGCAAGATCCCCATGTGTGGATGAACCCGCTCAACGTCAGCGTCTGGGTGGATAACATCGCCGCCGCTCTGAGCGCTGCGGACGGTGCCAATGCCAGCGAGTACCAGGCCAATGCAGATGCCTACAAAGCCCACTTGGTTGAGCTAGACCACTGGATCCACGAGCAGGTGGCTATGCTGCCAGCGGCGGACCGCAAACTTGTGACTGATCACGAGTCCTTCAACTACTTTGCAGAGCAATACGGCTTTGAGATTGTGGGCGTGCTTATCCCCAGTTTCAGTACCCTGAGTGAAGTCTCCGCTGGCGAGCTGGCTGAGCTTGAAAACACCATCACCACCCAGAATGTGCCCGCGATCTTTATCGGGGCCTCAATGAGCCCTGGTCTGGCCGAGCGCGTGTCCGCTGATACAGGCGTTGCCCTGGTCGTCTTGTATGGAGAAACGCTCAGCGGCCAAGAAGGCCCAGCGCCAAGCTATCTTGAGCTGATGCGCTACAACGTCTCCTCGATCGTCGACGCGCTGCGTTAGCGCCGCCTAAAAGGGGCAGCCGTCAGGCTGCCCCTTTGCTTTCCTCAGGTATCCAAATCCCCATTGCGAAATTGAAAGTTTGATATAGTCCTCACGAAGCTGTCTATGGTTGAGGTTTTGCGTGATCGTTGAGTGGGGCTACGCGCTGGCGCTGGTCATTGCCAGCCTGATTGCCATTGGCGTCGCGGTGGGCAATTGGCCGCGGCGCTCTTTTCGTGCCGGGCGCGCCTTACTGCTGTTCCTGTTCTGCCTGAGTTGGTGGTCCTTCACGTATGCGCTGTTCTGGCTGCGCATCCCTGGCCCTACTCCCTTTTTCTGGATCGATCTCACATACCTCAGCGTGGTGGCGGTGCCTATAGCGCTGTTTGCTTTCGCCCTGCAATTTACTGGGCATGGCCGTTACCTAACGCGGCTTAACATCAGCCTCTTCCTGGTCGTGCCCATTCTGACCCTGGTGCTGTTGTGGACTGACCCCCTGCACGGCTTGTTCTTTGCCGGCAAGCGTGTGGCGGGGCAAGGTGTCATTTTTGATGGTGGACTAGGCTTTTATCTAAACCTTGTGTTTGGGTATGGACTGATCCTGGTCAGCATTGTTCTTTTGCTTCAAGGCTTCAGCCGTTCCAATGGTCTGTACCGCAGCCAGATCCTGGCTGTGCTGGTGGGCATCTTTATTCCCATCGTGGTTAATGTGCTCAGCCTGCTGGGTGCCAGCCCCTTCCCCAATTTGGACCTGACCCCCATAACTTTTACCGTCACCGGCATTATTTTCGCCTATGCCCTGTTCCGGCTGGGCTTGTTGGATATTGTGCCGATCGCTCGCCATGCATTGGTGGAGCAAATGAGCGATGGCCTGATCGTGCTGGATGCGCAGGAGCGTGTGGTTGACTTCAACCCGTCTGCCCAATCCATCCTGGAGTTGACCGTCGACCCTATTGGTCAAACCAGCACCAAGGTCTTTGGCGCCTGGCCGCAGTTGGGTGCGCTGCTGCTGCAGATGCGGCCGGCCAGCCAGGAACTGTTGCTCGGGGGTATGCCGCAGCGCACGGCCGAAGTCTTCATCACCCCCTTGTACGATCAGACCGGCGAGTTCGAAGGCCGTCTGATCGTCATCCGTGACATCACCCAGCGTGTTGAAGTGGAGCGCCAGTTGCGTGAGCAGATCACCCAGAATGAGGTCTTGCAGGCCCAACTGCGTGAGCAGAATATCCGGGATCCGCTGACCGGCGTGTTCAACCGGCGTTATCTGGAGGAGTCTTTGCACCGTGAGCTGGCCAATGCGGCCCGCAAGCACGAGGGGTTGAGTGTGGTCATGCTGGACATTGATATGTTCAAGAGCTTTAACGATACATATGGGCATGCCATCGGCGATCTGGTGCTGCAAACCTTGGGGCGCATTCTCAATGAGAACACTCGCGCCGGCGATATTGTGTGCCGCTATGGTGGTGATGAGTTCGTGGTGGTGTTGCCCGGGGCCACCGCTGAAACAGCACGCGACCGCATTGATGAATGCCGCCTTCGCTTTGCGGATGTGGTCTTTCAGGTGCAAGGCAAGCCTTTGCGCTCCACGCTCTCGGCCGGTGTCACTACCTATCCTGATCACGCAGACACGGCTAGTGCACTACTGGACCGCGCGGATCGAGCACTCTACCAGGCTAAACAGCAGGGTAAAAATCTGGCAGTGATACTTACGGGATAGCCCTTGCAAATCTGTTAGTGGGGCGATTTTCGAAATCATGTAAGCTGTTGTGCAGCTTTCAGTACTGCAAGCTGTCTGACTCTCGCGGAGGCCGCCATAAGAGACAAAAAGGTGATTCTGGCACTCAGTTGGTTGGTGCTGGTTCTTGGGTCATTGGTTTATATAGGTTGGGCATTTAACATCCCCATACTGACCTCAATCTTTATCAGTGAAGCAGCCATGAAGGCAAACACTGCCTTGTGTTTTGCTTTGCTGGGTGGAGCACTTGTCCTGCGTCAAAGCTCCAAGTTGGCTAACCAATTGTGGGTGCCTGTACTATCTTCGGCTTTGCTTCTGATCGCCGTGGCAACTTTGTCCCAGTTTGTCTTCAACATAGATCTCGGCATTGATGAGCTGCCTTTCAAAGACGATATGAGTTCGGTCAGCACGGATGCGCCCGGGCGTATGTCTGCGGCCACGGCTCTGGCGCTCTCGCTATTGGCATTGTCTATCCTGCAGGACCAAGTTTGGTCAGACAAGCTGCGTCGCTATATGTTGTTTGCTGTGCAGGTGCTTGGTCTTAGCGTCTTTCTAAGTTATCCCTTTAGCTTGGCGTTTGGCTCCAGCTTGTTTCTATTCACGGGCATGGCGTTCAATACTTCCATATTGATGATATTTGCTTCGCTTGCGTTATTGATCGATATGCCTGATCGGGGCTGGATGGACCTGCTGATCGCGCGGACGCCATTAGGCGCCAGCACGCGTGCTTTATTGGTGACGGTGCTGCTGGTGCCCTTCTTGTTGGGCTGGCTGATCTACTACGGCGAGGACATGGGCATGTATAGCTCTTCACTTGGCCGTTCTACCTACACGGTCACAGTCATGCTGCTGCTTGGTGCGATTGTTGTGCTCAACGCTGAGCGTCTGCACGATGCGGGTCAAACCCAGCGCACGCTGGAGCGCAACCTGGACGCGTTGTCGCGCCAGATGAACTCATTGATAGAGAACTCGCCATCCGCTATTTCCATCAAGGATGTGCGCGGCCGTTATAAGATGGTCAATTCGCAATTTGCGTATTTAGCGCAGATGGACCGCGACGAGATCATTGGCAAGCCGGCCGAAGCGATCTTCCGCCAGCCCTTGCTGCAAGCCGTGATCGAAACGGATCGCAAGGTGTTTGGTTCGGGTGAGGCAGCTAGCCGCGAGATCGCCGCCATCGTGGACGGGGTCGAGCGCATCTATCTCAACGTCAAGTTTCCCCTGTTCGACGAAAAGGACCAGATCCTGGGGCTGGGTGGCATCTGGACCGATATTACTGAGCAGAAGCAGCTGCAGGATACCTTGCGCACCAAGAATACTGACCTGGAGCGCTCCAACCAGGAGCTGGAGCAGTTCGCCTATGTGGCTTCGCATGACCTGCAGGAGCCCTTGCGTATGGTATCGAGCTATATGCAGCTTTTGGAGTCTCGCTACAAAGACAAACTGGATGATGATGCCAAGGAGTTCATCGACTTTGCGGTGGATGGGGCGGCCCGCATGCAGCGCCTGATCCAGGATCTGCTGGCCTTCTCGCGCGTGGGTACCCGCGGCCGGGCGCCAGAGGTGGTCTCCGCCGAGGCCGCGCTGACTGAGGCGTTGCACAACCTGGGTGTGCGCATTCAGGAGAATGGCGCCCGCATTGAGCATGAGGAGCTGCCAACGGTGTTCGTTGACCGCAATCAGCTCACACAAGTGTTCCAGAATTTGGTCGGGAATGCTATCAAGTTCCGGGCGGAACGCGAGCCTGTGATTACGGTGCAGGCACGCCCGCATGGTGAGTTCTACGAGTTTCGTGTGCAGGATAATGGGATTGGCTTCGACCCGAAGCACGCCGACCGTATCTTCATCATATTCCAGCGGTTGAACAGCCGCGAAACCTATGAGGGAACCGGCATCGGCCTGGCCATATGCAAGAAGATCATTGAGCGGCATGGCGGCCGGATCTGGGTGGAATCCGCGGTTGGCGAGGGCACTACGTTCTACTTTACGCTGCCCCGGCAGCCGCAGGCTGCCGAGGCAGCGGAGGCCACGAGCCTGGAGATGGATAGCCAGATCGATGGCAAGCAAGCCGTGGAGAGCGTTGAAGAACGCGCCAAGCGCTTGATCTAGCGAGGAGTGAAGATGGAGAATGCTGAGTTGATCGATATCTTGCTGGTTGAGGATAACCCGGGCGATGTGCGCTTGACGCAGGAGGCCTTTAAGGATGGCATGCTGCGCAATAACCTGCATGTGGCCATGGACGGGGAGCAGGCGATGGACTTTCTGTACCGCCGTGGCCAGTTTGCTGAGGCGCCACAGCCCGACCTGATCCTGCTGGATTTGAACTTGCCTAAGATGAACGGGCGCGAGGTGCTGGCCGCCATCAAGCAGGATGAGAGCCTGAAGCGCATCCCGGTAGTGGTGCTGACGACATCGCAGGATGAGGCTGACATTACGGAGAGCTATCGCCAGTTCGCCAGCTCGTACATTGTCAAGCCGGTGAGTATGGAGAAGTTCCTCAAGGTGGTCAGCTCGTTCAAGCAGTATTGGCTGAGCGTTGTGAAGCTGCCGCCGGTGGAATCGTAGCTGGGCAGGACTGGGCCCTTAAGCCAAAGAGCCCGGAACGGGCTCTTTGGGTTTTCGCGCAGCGGCAGCTTTATTTCACGAGAGTGAGAAGGGCTGCCGCTGCGCTATGTTGGATACTATCCATGGGCAACACCTCCTCTTGTGTGGGGTAGCAGGGCTATGTGATGGCTGGAGTATTACATAGCGGCGGGCGCTTGTCAACGCGAACGGGGGCGCAGTTGTACTGTGCGCCGGCTAGGCCTCGACCCATTTCTCGTCGTCGCTGACGTCGAACTCGCGCATTTCGCCGGTGGCGATGTAGGCGGTGCGCTCGCAGATGTTGATGACGCGGTCGGCCAGGCGTTCGAGGTTGTGGCAGGCCCAGAGCAGATGGTTGATCTGGTCGATGCTGTCTGGGGCGGCGATCATCTGGTCGAGGATCTCTCGCTGGACTTCGTTGAAGAGGCGGTCTACCTCGTCATCCTGCTTGGGGACGGAGCGGGCGAGCTCGACCTTGCCGGTGACGAAGGCTTCGAGGGCTTTGTGGAGCATGTCTACGCCGATCTCGGCCATTTGGGTGAGGCCGGCGGGGGGCTTGAGGCGGGTCTCCCGGCCGAGGTTGTGGTTGATGCGGGCGATGCCTTTGGCGTAATCTCCCATGCGCTCGAGCTCGGTGATGACTTCGAGGACGGCGGTGAGCTGGCGCAGGTCTCGCGCCATGGGCTGCTGGGTGGCGATGAGGGTGATGGTGCGCTCTTCGATCTCGAAGCGCTTGGTGTTGATCTTTTGGTCGTTCTTGTAGACCTCCTCAGAGACGGCAAAATTGCGGTCTTTGAGGGAGCGGACGGATTGGAGGGTGGCTTGCTCGACCATGCTGCCGAGCAGGAGCACCTCGTCCATCAGTTCACCCAGTTTGCGTTCCAGCGTTTCGCGTGTGTTTGCGTTCACAGCTACCTCGACCCTCATTATACGCTGACAGTATACGGCGGCTGGTTTATTAAACGGTTAAGCCTTTGTTTACAAAATGGCGGGCGGCAGGGCCACAGGCGGGGAAGTTTGCTAGTATAATGAACTTGAATTTCTATCAGAAATATCATATTAACACCCAGGTTGAAACGAACCTATGATGAGTAGCTCCCAAGTTAGCCCCGCTATGCAGCGTTACGCTGCTGAGGTGTTCCGCATTCAGCAGGATGAGGGCAAGGTTTCGCTCTCGCACCTGGCGGAGCATGTGGAATCGTCCCCGCAGGCGATCGCCCGGATGGTGAAGCGCCTGACGGACGCCGGTTTTGCGACGTATGAGCCGTACCGCGGCGTGCGCCTGACGAAGGAGGGCGAGCGCATTGCGATGCCGGCGTTGCGCCGCCACCGGCTGGGCGAGGTGTTCCTGGTGAAGGTGATGGGCTACGATTGGGCCTCGGCGCACGAGCTGACGGATGTGTTCGAGCGCGGGATCAACGAGGAGCTGGAGGACCGCATTGACCAGCTGGCCGGCCACCCGACGAATTGCCCGCATGGGGAGCCGATCCCGACGAAGGATGGGAAGATCACGTTCCCGAAGGATGGGCCGCTGGTGGATAAGGAAGTGGGGGTGAGCTGCAAGCTGACGCGGGTGCGTACGCATGATGCGGATAAGCTGCGCTATATTGCGAATCTGGGGCTGACGCCGGGGGTGGAGTTCACTTTGGTGAGCCGGGCGCCGTTCAACGGGCCGCTGCGTTTGCAGATGGGGCGTAATGACCAGGTGATCGGCTATGAGTTGGCGAGCAGTTTGTGGGTGGAAGAAACGCCCACTCCGGGGAAGTAAGCCAACCAAGCGTCGACCTATGCTTGATTAGGCGAATACGCAGATATAGCTTTCTTTCGGTTTCAAATTCCTGAAGACCAGTACCCACAACTAGGAGGGATTCATGGCCATATCTCTACCTGATTTTCCAACGGATCACGAATTTGAAGAATACATTTCTGCGTTCTTTCAGGCAAGTGGTCTGTTTGTTGAACGTAATCTCATTCAGAGAGAAAAGGAAGAAATCCTAGAACTAGACATTATCTCTACTTTCTATGCAAAATCAGAGATTGGCATGACCTTAGTTGAGGTGAAGTCCGGAGGCTGGGGTTACCCTGATTTGTTTAAGCTTTTAGGTTGGATCAACTATCTGGACATTAAAGAAAGCAGGGGCTTGCTGGTCGCACAGGAACCAAAGCATTACACGCAGTCTATGAGAGATAAGATGTATCCATTTAATATAAACATCGCGGAAATTGAGAGACCTGATTTCTCACTTACTAAAGTTCACCTCGAGAGTTTTCTGGGCACCCATGAAGTAACAGAAATGGATATTGCTTTTTGGAGATTTTCTTATTGGATTGAAAGGAATATGTTGAAATATCTGAAGACCAGAAAGAAATCTGTTAAGAATGTAGAAAGGTATTTGGCTTTAGACGCTTATAATTTTGAGGTAACCAGTGGGGTCTTTTTTACAATCAATATTCTCGATAGGGTACACAAACTTTATTCTGCATTTTCAGAAGCACCTCATCTATCTGCCAAGAGCGGCCACGAATTAGCCGGGGATAGTTTTGGCGGCGAATACAATAGATTGCCGAATAGCGTGTTTCAAGAGACATATTTTGCATGCAAACTTAACGACATTCAAATCTCAACTTACTTAGAGAGTAAAGCTAGGCTGGCTATATTGAAAGGGGCAATCGACTACATCATATACAGCAACTCAGGTGATTTAAAGCGGGTTCAAGACAAAATGGATCTTCTTGGCATTTCAATTTCCATAAAAGATATGCTCCCAGATTCTTTCTTGCAAGGATTAATGGAAATATCGAAAGAACCGTTCTTTTACTTATATCCAATCTTCTGGCAGACTTTCATGTTTTTGTTCGGCGGCTTCATCTTGCAGGATTACCAAGATCAAGATTACGAACTTCTGTCGAAGAAATCTGGAATACCAATCGAGGAAATTCCTAATGCTCTGTCCGCTATGGACAAGCTATTTCCGGTTTCGGGATCCTGGTTTTGGAATAAGGAGCCAAATTCCAATCTTCGGGTCCTTAACTATTTTTCAGTACCTTTCATGGGTCTCGGCGCATTTTATAGGTTGAGATCTTACGCCGCTGAAAATGCACAATACAAAGACCTTAAAGTCAAAGGTCCGCATACATTGAATGACCTTGCTAAATGGCACAATCTCACTTCTCAAGTTCTAGCCTTGGGTTAGCGAATATCAGGTGGGGCAAGTGGTTTGAGAGATAAGTTCTAAAGTCGTCTTGGGGCAGCTTAGAATTAAGGCTTGAAGGACTACCGCTTCTTACGCCCCGTATAGGCCGGCGCCGTGATCGCATAAATGGTGCAGAGGCGTGTGTCCAGCATGCGGGCGCGTGCGCTGCTGCGCAGCGCGTGAGAAATCGCTCGGCGCATCCGAGCTAGATTTCTTTGAAGAATCACCGCTTCTTGCGCCCCGTGTAGGCCGGTGCCGTGATTGCGTAGATCGTGCAGAGGCGCGTGTCGAGCATGCGCGCACGGATGCGCGTGTCCATGTCTTCCAGGCGGTCGGCGGTGGTGATGACGGTGGGGAGCTGGGCGTTGTAGCGGTGGGTGAAGAGCTGGTAGAGCTTCTCACGCGCCCAGGGGGTGGCGGATTGGGTGCCGAGATCGTCGAGGACCAATAGTTCGGCGTTGCGGATCTCTTCGAAGCGCTGGTCGTAGCTGACCGGGCTGGTGGGGTTGAAGGTGGCGCGCAGGTGGTCGAGCAAATCGGGCACCATGATGAACAGCGGCATGCGGCCAATGTCTTGGGCATAGTTGGCGATGGCGGCGGCCAGGTGGGTCTTGCCGCTACCATGGCCGCCGGTGAGCAGCAGCCAGCCCTTGGGCTTCTCAGCAAACTTGCGGGCGGCGTCGAAGGCTTTCTTCAGGCTGCGGCTGTCGGCGGCGGGCAGGCCTTCATCCTCACGCAGGTCAAAGCTGGCGAAGTTGCGCTCACGCAGCAGATGCAGCGAGGAGAGCTCGTTGGCGCTGTCGTCGGTGGGACGGCGGTAGTCAGGCGCCAACATGCGGATCTGGGTGACGAGCTCGGGGTCGCTGAGGCGCGAGCGGATGCGACCCTCGATCTGGTCGAGCGCCAGGTTGGTGGTGACGATGAGCGGCAGGCGGTTGATGTAGCGGTGGTTGATGATCTGGAAGAGCTTCTCCTGCGCCCAGGCGGTGGCGTTCTGGGTGCCGAAGTCATCGAGGATGAGGAGGGGCGCCTGGCGGATCTCTTCGAAGCGCTCTTCGAAGCTCTCTTCGGTGGAGCCGTAGGTGAAACGCAGACTATCGAGGAGGTCTGGCACGGTGATGAAGATGGTGGGCAGGCCGACCTGGACGGCGAAGTTGGCGATGGCGGCGGCCAGATGGGTCTTGCCGCTGCCGTAGCCGCCTTCGAGCAGGAGCCAGCCGTCCATGCGCTGGGCGAACTGCTGGGCCTGGTTGAAGGCCTGCTCGAGCGAGTCGGCCTGGCGGGCAGGCAGCCCGACGCGGCCGCGCGGCTCGAAGTTCTCGAAGGTCAGCTCATTCAGCTCGTCGAGGCGGCTGATGGCGTAGAGGCGGCGGCGGGCCTGCTGGGCGACCTCGTCTTTGCGGCAAATGCAGATGACGGTGCGGCCAAACTCGGGATGGCCGAGCGGCTTGTCGGCGCGCACGTAGCCCAGGCCGCCGCAGTGGGGGCAGTTGGGATCGCCAACCATTTCGGGGCGCAGATGCCCGTCTGGCTGGTTAGTGTTCGATGAAGTCGGAGAATTCACCTTCGACGTATTTTCGCCGATCTTTTTCAGAATTCCCTTGAGTTCGTCGCTCATCGCGTCCTTCTTCTTGCCATCTGCGCAGAATGGCTTGCACATAGCTCCACGAGCGGGCGTTGTTCTCCACGGCGATGCGCATCGCCTCTTCGAGCCACTCGTGGGGGTACTCGCGCTCGGCGTCCTTGAGCGCGTCGGCCATCATGGGCGTGAGCGCCCCAATGTTGCGCTCGTAGAGCGCAAAGATGTTGGGGCGCTCGTGGGCCAGCTCGATGGGGTAGCGCGGATCGCCGCTGGGCTGCCACTCGCCGCTCTGCACGGCTTCGTGGAGCGCACGGCCGCGGACGGAGTTGAGGAAATAGAACTGGCGCGGCTGCCCGTCTAATTCTAGCTGGGCGTGCAGCAGCGTGCTGCGGCCAACGGCGGCCAGCAGCCCGGCGTCCAGATCGGCCTGGCCGCCCGGCAGGCCGGCCATGAATAGTGCGTCTTCGGTGAAGTCTTGCGGCTGCAGGTAGCGGGCTTCGCCTTCCATGCGCTCGAGCTTCCACAGCGCGTAGAGGGTGACCTTGAGCTCGGCCAGGCTGTCGATCTGCGGCAGCAGCTCGCTGAAGAAGGGGCCGGGCAGGCGCGTGAAGCGCACTTTGCCGGCGGGGAATCCGGTGAAGCTACTGCTGCCCGGTTTGGCGCTCATTGAACCCCGCAAAATCCACGTTGCGCGTGGCCGCGTTCTCGAACTTGGCCAGCTGTTCACGGAAGACGAGTTCCACCACGCCGGTGGGGCCGTTGCGGTGCTTGCTGACCATGATCTCGGCGATGTTCTTGCGCAGGCTGTCTTCCTCGTACTGGTCCGGGCGGTGGATGAACATCACAATGTCGGCGTCCTGCTCGAGGGAGCCAGACTCGCGCAGGTCGGAGAGCATGGGGCGCTTGTCGGCGCGCTGCTCGACGGCGCGGGAGAGCTGGGCGGCGGCGAGCACGGGCACGTTAAGCTCACGCGCCAGGACTTTGAGGCTGCGCGAGATGTGCGAGACCTCCTGGACGCGATTGTCGTTGCGGCTGTCACCTTGCATGAGTTGCAAATAATCCACGACTACAAGGTCGAGGCCGAATTCCATATGCAGGCGGCGGCACTTGGCGCGCATCTGGGTGGGGGAGATGCCCGGCGTGTCGTCGAGGAAGACTTTGATGCCGCCGAGGGTCTCGACCGCCTGGGCGAACAGGTCCCACTCGCGCTGCTCCAGCTTGCCGCTGAGCATCTTCTGTGAGTTGATGCCGGTTTCTTGCGAAAGCAAGCGGGCCACCAGCTGCTCGTTGGACATTTCCATCGAGAAGATGGCGACATGCTTCTTGTGCAGCTGGGCCGCGTTCTTGACGATGGACATGAGGAAGCTGGACTTACCCTGGGCGGGGCGGCCGGCGATGATGAGCAGGTCAGACGGCTGCATGCCGCTGAGCAGGCGGTCAAGATCGATGAAGCCGGTGGGCACGCCGTAGAACTCTTCGTTGCGGCGGGAGAGCTGGTCAATGCGGTCGTAATAGTCGCTGATGACCTGCTTGATAGGCTTCAGGTCAGTGGAGAGCTGGTGGTCGCTGGCGCCGAAGACGGCTTTCTCGGCCTCTTCAATGGCGGCCTCGACGCTCAGGTTCTCCTGGTAGGCGGTCTTGGCGATCTTGTTGGCGGCTTCCAGCAGGCGGCGGCGGATGCTGGTCTGCTGGACCAGGCGGCCGTAGGCCTCGGCGTGCAGGGAGCTGGGCACGTTGTTGATGAGGCCGGTGAGGTAGGCGGGGCCGCCGATCTCGGCCAGGTGGCCCTGTGTGTCGAGGTCTTCGGTGACAGTGAGCAGGTCTATGGGGATGCGCTGCTCGTGCAGGCGGGTGAAGGCTTCCCAGACCCAGCGCAGGCGGTGGATGTGGAAGTCTTCGCCGGTGAGGAAGTCGGCAACATCGTAGTACGCCTCAGGGTTGATGAGCACGGAGCCGATGACGGCTTCTTCCGCCTCGCGGCTGTGCGGCACCAGCTGTTGCGGGCCGGCCGGCTGTTGTATCCCGGAGGAGTACGCCTCGCTCATTTAGTTGTTCTTGCCCTTGGAGGACTTGCCGTCGTCATCGTCTTCGTCGCCGATGTCGAGCTTGGAGAGGAAGTCTTCAAAGGCTTCCAGGCGCTCCTCGGCCGGGTTGACCTGGTCGGTCATCTCGCTTTCTTCGAGGAGGGGGCGTTCGCCGTCGGGGCGTTCGCCCTCGATGTCCTCTTCGGGTACGATGCCGGCGGCATCGAGCACGGAGCGGGCGACGAGGATGGGGACATGGGTGCGCACGGCGACGGCGAGCGCATCCGAGGGACGCGAGTCGATATCGACGGTGCGGCCGTTGACCTCGACGACGATGTTGCCGTAGAAGACATCACCCTTTAGGTCATGCACTTCGACGCGGATGACGCGGCCATCCATGCCGCGCACGACTTCACGGATGAGATCATGGGTCATGGGGCGGGCGACCTCGACCTCTTGGAGGGCGAAGGTGATCTGCTCAGCCATGTAGGGATCGATCCAGATGGCGAGATAGCGGTCGGCTTCGGCTTCACGCAAGATGACGACGCGTTGCTGGGACATTAAGCCCACGCGGATGCTATCAATGACGACTTCAACCATTTCGCTCATGTGTGTGCCTCCGGGCAACTGGATGCCCAGGCCATGGGGTGCTGGCGTGCTAACGCTCGCCTGGTAAACGGTGCGCTATTTTATCACTCGCATGTATGCGGCAGCCGGTGGCATGCCGCGGGGTTGGCGCAAATGTTAAAGAAACTGTTGGTTAACCTTAAAGTCATGCTAGTTCTTTAAGGTTTGTGCGTTATAATCTCGGCCTTAGGCATGCAAATGAGTGTACGCGCTATTCTTTTGGAACGGATCGGGGGCAATGTAAATACACATGGCGCGTAAGCTATCCCAAGCAAGCAAAACAAAAATATTATGGGTCGAAGGCCGTTGGGTAAGCAACGGCGAATTTGTGCCGGCTCTGCTTAAGAAGGGCTTCCAGGTGCAACGCGTTTCGAGCGGGAAGGATGCGCTGGAGAGCGTGAGCGAGGCCAAGCACGATCTGGTGATCCTGGATGCGGCTTCAATGCGCACGAACGGGCGGCGCATCTGCACCTCGATCCGCAACCGCGTGAATGGGATGCCGATCCTGCTGATCTCTGACCCGAACCGCCCGCTGGAGCCTGACTTCGAGTGCGCCAATGAGGTGCTGGTGCTGCCGTTCACGCAGCGCAAGCTGCTGAACCGGATCGCGCCGCTGCTGCCGACGGCCGAGGGCCGCCTGCTGAAGGCGGGGCCGATCGAGCTGGACCAGGACAGCCATGCGGTCAAGGTGGGCACGAAGAAGACGGTGCTGACGCCGCGCCTGGTGAAGCTGCTGCAGCTGCTGATCGAGAGCAAGGGCGAGGTTGTGGAGCGCAATACGCTGTTCAAGAAGGCGTGGAAGACGAACTATACGGGGGATACGCGCACGCTGGATGTGCACATTAGCTGGCTGCGCAATGCGATCGAGAAGGACCCGAAGAAGCCGAAGCTGCTGGTGACGGTGCGCGGGGTCGGGTATAGGTTAGATATATAAGAGCCAGTGAGCAGTGAGCAGTAGGGAGTGCTTAGGAGGCGCCTTGGGAATAGGGCGTCTTTTTTGTTTTATGGCGAGGCAAGAGGATGCAGCACGCTGCGCCCCTACGGCGCGGCTTAGTTCTGAGGGGAATGTGCGGCTCGAACGTCAATCCGAGGCGGGTTCGGTGATAGCCGAGTTTATGAAGTGACCCAGCCGAGGAATCCTTAGGGCAAGCGAAGACCGGCTGGTAATTGCAATGCCCTAAAGGATTCCTCGCTGCGCTCGGAATGACTGGGCACAAGGGCGCAGCATGCCATGCAACCCCCAGTAGTAGCAGGCCAGGGACGACTGCAACATTCCCCTCTCCCTTAGGGAGACGGGGCGCAGCGAAGCTGCGGAGTGAGAGGGCGCAGCATGCTGCGCCCCTACGGCGCGCGGTTTAGTTCTGACGGAATGTGCGGCTCAAACGTCATTCCGAGGCGGGTTCGGTGATAGCCGAGTTTATGAAGTGACCTAGCCGAGGAATCCTTTAGGGCATTGCAAATACTGGCCAGCCTTTATCTGACCTAAAGGATTCCTCCTCGGCCTTCGGCCTCGTCGGAATGACAAGTGGGTCTTGCGCTCGGAATGACTAGACGGACTTGAGGTTGAGCTCTTCGCAATGACGGTGGTGCTGAGAGCGGAGATGCAAGGCTTAAGCGGGCGGGTCTTAGACCCGCCCCTACGATGTTTGTTCAGAGTTGGCTGCAGTTAAACCAACCCTTGACGGATTCCTACGCTGGAAAGCACAGCGGCTTGGCCTGGCGGCCTCGTCGGAATGACAGCGGTGGGTCAGTCTTGCCAGGCGTAGGCTTCGAGGGTGAGGCATTTGGCGCCGCCGCCGGATTTGGTGAATTCACTTAGGTTCATGGCGCGGGTCTGGAAGCCGGCGGCCTGCAGGGCGGCCTCGTAGCGGGGCGCGTGTTGGGTGCTGAGGATGACGGTGTCGCCGATGACGATGGAGTTGCCCGCCAGCTTGCCGGCTTCCTCATCGTCGATCTCGATGAGGGTGACGCCGAGGCTGCGCAGCAGCTTGAGGCTGCCGGCGCCGATGGCGGAGGGCACATAGGCCAAGGTGCTGTCGTTGAGCGGGCACAGCACGGTATCCACATGGAAGTGGGGCGCCAGGACTTCGATCGGCAAGACTTCGACATTCAGGGTATGGGCGAGGAAATTGTTGGCGCGGGCATCGCTGCGCACGCCATAGCCGGCGAAGATGCGCCCGTTCCAGGCCATGGCATCGCCATTGCCCTCAAAGAGCACGCCGTCAGGCAGGCGGTGGATGGTGTAACCGCGCTCTTCGAAGCGCTTGACCTGCGGCTCCACCTCGCCGGAACGTTCGGCGTAGCGGAAGCGGCTGGCGATGGCTTGCTTGCCGTAGAGGAAGATGGAATCGCCGGTGAAGACCGAATCAGGCCAGCCGGGCAGGGGCTCAAAGATCTCGATATGGGCGCCCAGGTCCAGGTAGGTTTGGTGCAGCGCGTCCCATTGGGTTTGGGCCAGCTGCTTGTCTACCTGGACTTGGGGGTCCATCCAATTGTTGATACTGTAAGTAACCTCGAATAGCGTGGGGCGGGTGAGATAGAAGCGGCGTTTGCTCGCAGACGGCATAAAACTCCAGGGGGATGGTTAATGGGGGCCAAGCATGAGGCATTGCTCATTGCATGGGCTGTAAGTTTACATTACTTCGGGCGCCTCGATCCCGAGCAGGCCAAGGCCGTTGGCCATGGCCTGGCGGGCGGCGGCTACCAGCGCCAGGCGGAAGCTGCGCTGAGGCTCCTCCGCCTGCAGCACGGGGCACTGGTTGTAGAAATCGTTGAAGCCCTTGGCCAGCTCGTAGGTGAGGTTGGTGATGTGGAGGGTCTTGTGCTCGCTGGCGGCGCGCTGGACGGCGTCTGGCAGGCGCGAGATGAGCTCGATCAGCTCGACCTCGCTTGGCTCGAGGGCGTGCTGGGGGGCGCTGGGAGCCGGGGCGCCGTGGCCTTCGGCGGCCGCTTTGCGCAGAATGCTGTTGGCGCGCACGCAGGCGTATTGGATGTAGGGGGCGGCCTGGCCGTTGAAATCCAGGGCAGCTTCCCAGTCAAACGTGGCGATCTTGGTGGTCTCGCGCGCCAGCATGGGGTACTTGATGGCGGCCAGGCCGACCTGCTGTGCGACCGTGAGGCGGGTCGCCTCATCGAGCTCCGGGTTCTTGTCGGCTACGATGGCGGCGGCGCGCTGGGTGGCCTGGCTGATGAGCTCCTCGAGCAGCACTACGACGCCCTCGCGCGAGGAGATGACGACGTTGCCGGGCAGATTGACGATCTCGTAGGGCAGGTGCAGCACCTTTTTCATTAGGGCTTTGTAGCCGGCCAGTTCGAGCGTCTTGAAGACCTGGGTGAAATGCAGGCTCTGGCGCACGTCCACGACGTAGATGGACTGGTCGAGCTCGTAGTCGTTGAACTTGGCGAGGGCCAGGGCCAGATCCCAGGCGCCGTAAAGCGAAGTGCCGTCTGAGCGCTGGAGGACGAGGACGCGGTACTTCTCTTGCAGGCCGAGCAGCTCGTCGAGCTTGACGACGACCGTGCCGCCCTCGGCGCGCTCGTCCACGGCGATGTTGCGGGCGATCAGGTCTTCAATGATGGGCTTGCAGAGGCGCTCCATCTCGCTTTCGAAATAGATGCGGTCGAAGTGGATGCCCATCTGCTCGTAGATCTCGTTGAAGCCATCCAGCGACCACTGGCGGGTTTGTAGCCACAGGTCGTAGACGGTCTTGTCTTCGGCTTCCCACTTGGAGAACAGCTCGCGGATCTCGGCCTCGCCGTTGGGGTCAGCCTCCAGCTCGCGGGTGGCCTCGGAGTAGAGGTCGCCCATCCAGCGGGTCACGTCTTTGGCGGGCGGCTGCTCGCCGGCGTGGCGGCGGGTGTAGTTCCACATCCATTTCATTACGTCTTTGCCGTAATCGCCAATGTAGTTGGCGCGCAGCATTTCGTAGCCGGCGGCCTCGAGGATATTCGCCAGCGAGGCGCCGAGGATCATGTTGCGCAGATGGCCGACGTGGAAGGCTTTGTGGGTGTTGGGTTGCGAGAACTCGAGCATGACGCGCTGATGTTTCGATTCGCCCCAGCCGTAACGGCTGGCTTGCTCGCTTACGGCGGAGAGGACGCGGGCGGCGAAATCAGCCGTGGAGAAGTAGAGGTTGAGGTAGCCCTTGACGGCTTCGATGCGGCTGAAGCCGGGGGTGTTGCTGAGCTGGACAGCGAGCTGCTCGGCCAGCTCAGCAGCGCGTTGGGGTACGTTGGTCTTTTGGCCGCTCTGCTTGGCCTCCTGCGAGGCGAGTTGGAAGAGCGAGGTGGCGATGCCCCATTCGCCGGAGAAGGGGATCTGGCTCCAGGTGAGGGTGGGCGCGGGCAGGTTGTTGGCCTGGCAAAATTCGGTGATGCGCGCTTCTACGGCGGCTTTTTCTGCGTTGAACATAGGGGCTGATTATAAGCGGCTGTTTAGCTGTCAGCGGTCAGCGATAAGCTGTAAGCCATAAGCGGGGGCTGGTGCTTATTTAGATGAGGCTATGACCAGGGTGGCTCTTAACGGATCCCTCCTCGGCCGCGCCTTTGGCGCAGGCCTCGTTCGGGATGACAGACTCGCGTACAGATTGCCACGTCGCAACAAGCGGCTCGCCAAAGGCAGGCTCACCCTGTTGCTCCTCGCAATGACGGGAAGGCTACGCTGCTTCGCAGCGTTTGCCCTCACCCCCGCAGCTTCGCTGCGTTCCCCTCTCCCATAGGGAGAGGGGAGTGTTGCAGTCATTCTTGACCTGCAACCACTGGGTGAGGGTTATATGGCTGAAACAAAAAGAGCCTGCGCATCGCGCAGGCTCTTTGGCGTACGAGGGGAAGACTACTTCTTGCCCGCTTCGAGAGCGTGCAGTTTGCTCATCAGCGCGCCCTTGCGGCGGGCGGCGTTGTTGGCGTGAATGATCTTCTTCTTGGCAGCCTTGTCCAGCGCCGTAGCGGCGGCCTTGGTGGCTTCCTTGGCCTGGTCGACATCGCCTGCGGCGATGGCGGCGTTGGCCTTGCGTACAAAGGTGTTGGCGCTGCCGCGGTAGGTGCGGTTGTGCTGGCGGCGCTTCTCGTTCTGCCGGTTGCGCTTGATGGCAGATTTAATGTTTGCCAAAGTAAATTCCTCCGAATTCCCGAATAACCGCAGAATTCTACATGATGGGTGCGAGTTTGTCCAGTGGAAGGGTGTGGGTGAGCGAGTGAACTGTGGCAGGAGTTCAATCTAGCGCCCATATCCAAGAGGTCGCTTGGTTGTTTAGTTCTCTGGTTTCCTGTTCACGGATCACTTATCCCTGCTCACTTCCCTATTGCTTCCCCTGATAAAATGAGCGTGATGACATTTAAAGCAGGTTACGTATCCGTTCTGGGCCGCCCAAATGTGGGCAAATCCACTTTGATGAACGCCCTGTTAGGGCAAAAAGTGGCGGCCGTATCGCCAAAGCCGCAGACCACGCGGCGCAACCAATTGGGCATCCTGACCACGGAGAGCGCCCAGATCATCTTTGTGGACACGCCGGGTGTGCATGAGCGCCGCAGCAAGCTGGGCGACTTTATGAACGCGGACGCTTTTTACGCCCTGGACGATGGGGATGTGCTGCTGTTCCTGGTGGATGCCTCAGCCCCGCCGACCGACGAGGACCGCGCCCTGGCGGCCCGGCTGGCCGCCCGCCAGCGCCAGCAGCCCCTGCTGCTGGTGCTCAACAAGGTGGACCTGCTTGCCCCTGACGAGCGCGAGGGCCGCCGTGAGCAGTACAGCGGGTTGGTAGAGGCTACCCAGCTTGTGGAGATATCGGCGGCTAGTCGCGAAGGCCTGGCTGAGCTGCTGCAGACCTTGGAGCAGCTGTTGCCGGAGGGTGACCCGTTCTACCCGCCTGACCAGGTGACCGACTTTTGGGAGCGCCAGATCGCAGCGGATCTGATCCGTGAGGCGGCTTTGCAGCACCTACGCGAAGAGGTTCCGCACGGGATCGCCGTGCGTATTGATGAGTTTTTGGAGCGCGGCGAAAGCGGCGCCAAGATCGACGCGACTATTTTTGTCGAGCGCGACTCGCACAAGGGCATCGTGGTAGGCGAGGGCGGAAGGATGATCAAGAAGATCGGTCAGACCGCGCGTGAAGAGATCGAGAAGATGAGCGAGCGCAAGATCTTTTTGGAGCTGCGCGTCAAGGTTAATGAAGGCTGGCGGGATGATGAGCGTCAGCTGGAGCGGCTTGGCTATTCACGGAGGAAAGACTGATGCAGTGGTGGCTGGTATTGGGCGCGGCTGCGGCCGCCATAGCGGTTGGGGCTTGGGCCGCGGCCGACGAGCGCCGTGGCTTGGCGCACGGCAGCGCAGCGGCTGCGTATGGCCTGCTGGCGCTGTGGGTAGTTGGGCAGGCTGACGGCGAGTTGGGCTTGCTGCTGGGGTTTTTGGTAGCAGGCCTGGTCGTTTTGGCGGCTGGCGAACTGGCGGCGGGTTGGGGCAGCGCAGCGCTGGCCGCCCGCGCCCCGGCAGCCACGCCGCTGGCGGCGGTGCTGTTGGCGCTGGGGCTCGACTTCCTGCGGCCGGATGCGACCGCGTATGTGCCGGCGGCCGTGCTGGCCGTGTTGGTGCTGGCGGTGGCGGCGCAAGCCAGCCGCCGCCTGGCCACGGCCAAGGTGGGGCGGCGTAACCCCAGCCCGGCCCAGGTGCAATGGCGCAACCTCTATATTGTGTGTATTGGCGTGTTGCTGTATGCCGGGCTGTATAAGACCGTAGCTATCGGCTGGCCTATGTTGTACGCATATGCGGCCGCCGCCGGGGCGCTGCTGTTCGCGGTGGCGCAACTGTGGTGGGGTTGGAGCGTGGTGCTGCGCAAGCAGCTGGCCGCGCCCTGGCTGCGGCGCCTGGCGCTGCAGGCGGGCGTGCTGCTGATGGTGGTTGCGGCGTTCTGGGTCTATAGCCTGCCTGCTTAGCGTAGAGCGCGAAACAAAAAGCCAGCCCGTAGGGCTGGCTTTTTTGATTCGCGGATGCAGCTTATTGGCTGGTCATCAGTAGCTCGGCAAGTTCGATCATGGCTTGTTTGTCGAGCCAGGTCATGGCCGGCATGTTGCCGTATTTCTCGATCGAGAAATAGTGTGCGCCATCTCCCCAACGCAGCCGGAAAATAGGCGAGGTCGGCTCCCATACCGCAGATGTCGCGTTGGCATAGACCACGAAATGCCCTTGCGCATATTCTCCTTGGAGGCCGGCCACGCTTACCTTCTCGATGGCCTCGGCAGGCACTTCCATCCAAGCGGAGCTTGGCAGAGGGCCGGTACTCTGAATGATCTCCAGATATCCACCCCCTCCGGCGGCGTCATAGCGAGTGATGATGAACCCATCGTCATGATGCACACCAATTTCGCGGAACAGGAAACCGGTCGGCCTTTCGGCGAGGTGATAGATGTGGAAACCGACCAGGCTCTGCGCCAGTTCAATGCTGCGGTATCGACGGAAGCCGGTGGGTTGGATGCTGGGCGCAACTTCACTTATGAGCGTGGCGGTGGCAGGCAACGTTCCCTGAGGTTGCGGCGGCAGAACGAAGGCAGTGGCGGGCGCGGGCACAAAGTATGTGAAGAGGCTTTGGGCCAGGGCGCGGCCTTGCGGGCTGGCGGCCAGCAGCAGGCTGGCCGCCAGCACCGCCAGCGAAGTGGCGATGCGGCGGCGGGTGACCGCCCGCGGGGTCCAGGGGGCGCTGGCCAGTTTGTGGCCGAGGCGCGGGCTGGGGGCGGGCCAGGCGGCCTGCAGCATGTGGGCAAGCTGTTGCTCAGTTGGCGTCGTCATGATTTTCTCCTTTGAGGTGATCGCCGCCAGGCCACTGCTGGCGGAGTTTGGTCAGCGTGCGGTGGATGGTGACGGAAACATGACTTTCAGTCATGTCCATGTGTGCGGCGATCTCTTTGACCTGCCAGCCGAGGCTGTAGCGCAGGGTGAGGATCTCGCGCGGGTCGGCGGGCAGGCTGGCCAGCAGCGCGGCCAGCCTGCGGGCATCCTCGTTGTGCAGGGCGGCTTCCTCGGGGGTATCTGGGGACGGCGGTGGAGGCGGCTGGCGGCGTTCGGCGCGCTGCAAACGGCGATAGTCATCGATGACCAGCCGCTTGGCGATCTGGATCAGCCAGCCGATCACGCGGTCCGGCTCGCCGTGGTAGCAATGGCGGGCCTTCCAGGCGCGCAGGTAGGTTTCGGCGGTCAGGTCTTCGGCTTCGGCCTGCGGGCCGCCGGTCAGGCTGTATATGTAGCGGAACACTGAAAGCTGGGTGCGCTCGTAGGCGACCTGGAACTGGGCCGAGCTGGCGATCGGCGATCTGTTGTGGTGGAAGAAGCTCATATGGCGTCACCCTTCAGCATGGAAACGCCGAGCTGGCCGGAATCTTACAAGTCCCCCAATGTGAAATGTTACAGCTCGGCGCGGGTGACGTACTGGCTTTGGTAGCCGGTGCGTTGGCCGAGGAAGAGCTTGAGCTGGGCGGCGTGCTCTTGCAGGTGGCGCAGGTTGTAGAGCTGCAGTTCGCCGTAGGTGGGTTCGCCCCAGGGGAAGCTGCACACGCGTTGAGCCAGCTTAGGCGTGAGGTTCAGCACGATGTCTTTGCACTTCTGGCGGCACAGGGCCAGGTAGTGCAGCAGCGCGTCTTTGGAGAGCGTGGGCGGCAGCGTCTCGTGCGGCTGCATCTCCACGAGTGGATAGGGCGCGGGCGGAGCGAAGCCATCTTCTGAGCCAGCGAGATGAATGTCGAGCCAGAAGATGGCGTGATAGGCGATGTACCAGAACTTGGAGAACCCCTTGGCCATCCATTGGTCTGGGCTGTCGTTCCAGAGCATCACTTCCCAAAGATCGTCTGGGCAGTCGGCGATGACCAGGCTCAGCTCGTCAATGGCGGCGCCGTATTGGCGCCAGAGGGCTTCGTTGCTCAGGCTCATCACGGCTCCTAGTCCAGCAACTCGATGCCGGCCAGTTTTTCCATCACGCCCACGATGGCGGAGTTGTCGAGCTCGGCCATGTCGAGCGCCATCATGGCGTTGAAGAGCTGCGTGTTGGCGGCGGTGGCGGGCAACGGCATGCCGAGCTCCTGGGCGGTGTCCATCACGATGCCCATGTCCTTGACCTGCATGTAGGCTTTGAAGCCGGGCTGGCGGTTGCCCTCGAAGAGCAGCTGGGGCTTGTTGTCGAGCGCCCAGCATTGGGCGGCGCCGCCTTTGATGGCGGCGACGACCTTCTGCGGGTCGACCTCGGCTTTGCGAGCCAGGATGAGCAGCTCGGCCATGGCGGCCATTTGGGCTGCAACCATCATCTGGTTGCAGCACTTGGCCACCTGGCCGGCGCCCGGCCCGCCGATGTGGGTGATGGCTTTGCTGAAGGCTGCGAGGGCCGGGCGGGCGGCTTCCAGGGCGGCGGCATCGCCGCCGACCATGGTGGTGAGCGTGCCGTTCTGGGCGCCAATCTGGCCGCCGCTGACCGGGGCGTCGAGGAAGTGCATGCCGCGCTCGGCGAGGGCCGCCGCCAGCTTGCGGGCGGTGACGGGCTTGATGGTGGAGTGATCTACGACGATGAGGCCGGGCTTGGCGCCGGCCAGGATGCCGTCTGCGTCTAGGACGGCGGCCTCGACGTCAGGCGAGTCGGGCAGGCAAGTCAGGATGATCTCGGCGTGCTGGGCCACTTCTTTGGCGGAGGCGGCTTTGTGGGCGCCCTGGGCCGCCAGTTCGTCAACGGCGGCCTGGCTGCGGTTGTGTACCCATAGGGGGAAACCGGCTTTCAGCAGGTGGGCTGCCATGGGTTTGCCCATCAGTCCGAGGCCGATGAAGCCGAGGGTAGGTTTGTTGGTCATTGTTCTCCTTTGAAGCTGAAGCAAAAGCTGGCAGGGCACCTTTCACCCTTGACAGGTTTTTATCGCCAATAGTATATTGTTATAACATTATTACCATACTAAGCAGGAGGCTTTCGGCACAGCATGGGGTTCGCGTACAAACCAATTCCTTTCGACGATCTGACCGCCATTAACCCTGTCGCTCCCATCGCTGGGCTCAAAACCTCGATCGATGAAATTGCGCGCGCCCTTGCCCAAGAGCTTCCCAAGGGGCTGGTGCTTTTGGATGGTTTCCCTTCCGCCAACATCGCCAGCCTGGTGGGGCAGTTGAGCCAGGCTTCGGCAGACATCGCCTGCGCTAATGTGGCCCAATTCTATCGCTCTCCGGATGCCATCCAGGCCTTGTTGGCCCCGTACTTGCCGATGGACCGCGAGACGGACCCGGAGCTGATCTTCGGCAAGTTGTTCGACCAGGGCTTCGAGCCCTTCTTTGAGATGGAAGCCATCCAGACGTTCCTAGGGGCGCTGCCGGCGGACAAGACGACCGTCTTGTACGGCTTCGGCAGTGCTGCCCCCATGTTCCGCAACGCGGCACAGGCGATCATTTACATCGACGTGACCCCGAAGGACCTGGGGTTGCGCGTGTTCGAGGGGCAGTACCAGTGCATCGGCGCCCAGCCGGGTTCTGACCTGGACGCGGTATTGCGCCAGACCTACTTCATTGATAACGAGCTTGCGGTGAAGACGCGCAAAGAGCTGATCACCAGCCAGGCGATCGATTTCTATTTGTTGGACTCGAGCTTGTCGTTCAGCCTGCTGCGCAAGGCGGACTTGCAGACGGTGATCGAGCAGCTGCAGAGTCGGCCACTGCGCGCCAAGCCCATTTACATCGAAGGGGTGTGGGGCGGGCAGTTCCTTAAGCGCTATCGCAATGTGCCTGACCATTTGGTGGACAAGGTGGCCTGGTCGTTCGAGCTCATTCACACTGAAGCCAGCCTGCTGGTGAAGGCGGGCGAGCACCTGCTTGATATTCCCTTCCTCACAGTAATGGATGCGGCGGCTGAGCGAATCGTCGGCCCGCGTATGTTCAAGCAGTTTGGCGGCTACCTGCCGATCCGCTTCAACTATGACGACACCTGGCACAGCAACGGCAACATGTCGATCCAGTGCCATCCGAACGACGAGATGGCGCGTGAGATGTACGGCGATTTTGCGGCTCAGCACGAAGCGTATTACGTGGTGCTGACCGGCCACGGCGCCAAGACCTATTGCGGCTTCAAGAAAGAAAAAGACCCGCAGGAATTTTTGGAGCTGGCGCGCCAGTCAGAGAAAGACGCTTCGATCGTGGATTATCAGGAATACATCCACGGCATCCCCTCCAGCGTGGGACGGCAGATCCTGCTGCCGGCCGGCACGATCCACGGCTCAGGCCGCAACCAATTGGTGCTGGAGCTGGGTACCATGACGATGAGCGCCTATACCTACAAGATCTACGACTACACCCGCATGGACATCACCGGCAAGCCGCGCCCGCTGCACACCAAGCTGGCTGAGCAGGCGCTGCGCTTTGAGCGCGACGAGGACTGGGTAATGGAGAACATCGCCTTTGAGCCGCGGCTGGTGGCCGAGGGTGCGGGCTGGAAGGAGCTGTTGGTGGGGCAGTTCGATGACATTTACTTTGAGACCCACCGGGTGGAGATGGAAACCGGCGGCCGCTACCAAGGCGACAACGGAGATGGCTTCTGCGTGCTGACCATCGTAGATGGCGAAGCGGCCCGCATCCAGTCGCTGGAGGACCCGAGCAAGTATTACGACGCCCGGTATCTTGACGTCATTCTGGTGCCGGCCAGCCTGGGACGTTACGAAGTCATCGCCCAGGGCAAGCAGCCGGTGGTGCTGCACAAAGCATTTGTACGAGAGGACAAGATCGATGGCTGAGAAGTTGATCGCCCACGGCATTCACCATACCCACTGGGACCCGTATTGGTGGTTCACCTCGCAAGAGTCGATGGTGGTGTTCGCCTACAACATGCGCGAGATGTTGCGCGCATTCCGGGATGGCAAGATCCAGGATTTCTTCTTCGATGGCCAGACCGTGGCGATCGACGAGTATCTGCAGCTGCACCCGGAGGATACCGAGGAGGTGCGCGGGCTGGTGAGCAGCGGCAAGCTGGTGATCGGGCCGTTCGTATCTCAGCTGGATACGTACATGAGCTCGGCCGAGTCGGTAGTGAACAACCTACGCCTGGGCATCAAGAACGCCAAGAAGCTGGGCAAAGCCTCGCGGATCGCTTATCTGGCTGACCCGTTCGGGGCGGCCAGCGACATGCCCAAGATCTACAACCAGTTCAGCATCAAGGAGTTCGTCTTTACCCGCGGGGTGGGTGATGTTTACGGGCTGGGCAATGAGTTCTACTTCAAATCCAACGACGGCAGCCAGGTGCTGTGCAACGTGCTGCTGTCCGGATATGGCTATGGGGCGCATGCTTTCCGTGACGGCAAGCTGTTCACCAATGAGGCCGAGGATTACAACAAGATCGATGTGGGCCGGCTGATCGACCGCCTGGTCGAGCGCTCGACGATCAAGAACGAGTTCGTCTTCCCGCTGGGGTTTGACCAGAACCCGGTCATGCTGGATATCCCCGAGAAGATCAAGCACTACAACAGCATTCAGGACCGGATCGAGTTCAAGTACACAACCTGGGCCGAATACTTTGAGCATGTGCGCAAGCACGGCAAGGACCTGAAGACCCATGTGGGCGAGATCCTTTCGCCGCAGTACCACCGCCTGCACATGAATGGCATGCACTCGGCGCGTTCAGACATCAAGACCCTGATCGACCGGGTGGAGCGGCGGGCGATCTACGAAGTGCAGCCGATGATGGCGCTGCTGGACGCGGTCGGCATTCCGTATGACCAGGGCATCATCGATGAGACCTGGTACAAGCTGGTGAACTGCCAGACCCACGGCAGCGCCACGCACGGGGATGTGACCAACAAGGCCATCAAGGATATGGCCAGCATCTCGTACAACATCATGCGCGGCACGCGGGACTATTTGTGCCGGCTGCTGTCGTTCTCGGTGGATGACAGCCAGCTGCCCGGCATGGCGCTGGTGGTGATCAACAGCCTGCCGTGGAAGCGCCAGATGGTACAGCGCCTCTCGATCGTCACGCGCGGCCCAGGTTTCACCCTGGAGCTTGAGGGCAAGACCCTCCCGTACACGGTGCTGGAGCAGGTCAAGCACTACTGGGGCGTGGTGCGCAAAGACCCGGCCGATATGAACGAGGATGTGTGGTTCTACCGCACCGAGATCCTTTGCAACCTCGGCGAATTTGATGGTATTTCATACAAGACCCTCTCGGTCGTGGAGCAGGGCGAGCCAGCCCCCAACGTAGTCATCCCCCAGAACAAACACAGCATCGAAAACGAATACCTGAGCGTGAGCTGCGGGCCGGATGGCCTCACCATCACGGACAAGCAGACCGGCCAGACGGTGCAGAAGGCGCTGTTCTTTCAGGACGGCGGCGACGAGGGCGACAGCTATGACTACGACTATCCAGCCCCGGAAGATGAGTGGCTGGTCACGCGCGAGATCACCGCGGCTGACTTCAAGAGCAGCACCCAGACCGACCTGCATGCAGAAATGCTGTTTGAAGGCGAGATGGAGATCCCCAGCACGCTGGAGCAGCGCAAGCACAAGGTGGCCGACCACAAGCTGCCGTTCTGGGTCAAGCTGAGCCTGGATACCAGCGGCATCCTGCGCGTGCACGGCGAAGTGGTGAACGGCAGCGTTGACCACCGCCTGCGCATCGGCATCCGCACGGGCAAGCGCATCGAAAGCTTCCATGCTGGCGCGCAGTACAGCCTGATCGAGCGCCCGTGTGTGCGTGAGGAAATGGCGATCTGGAAGGAAAAGAACTACTTCGAAGAGCCCAGCGCCACCGGCCCGCTGCTGAACCACCTCTCCACCCAGGATGCGCAGGGCGTGCTGACGGTATTCACCCGCAGCCTGAAGGAATACGAGTTCGTGGGCGATGGCTTCGGCGACCTGATGCTGACGGTATTGCGCGCCATGGGCTATGTGGGCCTGCCAGACCGCCGCCGCCGCCCCGGCCGCCCCAGCGGCATGCCGGAGCGCCTGCTGCCGGCGCCCACGCATCAGATGCAGGGCACGGTGGAATTCGACTTTGGGATCGGCTTCTCAGCCAAGCTGGACGGCAACAAGCTGTTCAGCGAATACGCAGTGTTCGCAGTGGACCCGATCTACAGCCAAAAGCAGAAGATCGACCCGACCTTCTTCCTTATTAGTTATTTCCCCATCAACCCGTGGAACCCGCCGCTGCCGGCGCACTACACCTTTGGCTCGATCGAGCCGGGGGTGAGCTTCGGCACGCTGATCAAGTCAGACGGAGGCGATGGCTACGTATTGCGCCTGTTCAACGCCGAGGCCGAGCCGGTGAAGGCCGGCGGGCTGCGCCTGGGCAGCGACCTGCGCGTGACCGCCAAGACGGACTTGATGGAAGAGACGCATACCCCGCAAGACAAGCTGGCCGAGGAATTCAAGGCCGGTGAACTGCTGAACCTGGTGATCAGCCAGAAGAAAGGATGAGTGAGATGAAGAAACTGGTTGGCGTGGCAGCCTGCCCGGCAGGCATTGCCCATACATACATCGCCGCTGAGACCCTGATCAAGTATGCCAAGCAGCACGGCTATGACTTGAAGATGGAGACCAATGGGGCGGGCGGGACTGAGAACCGCCTGACAGAAGAAGATATCGAGGAAGCCGAGGCCATTGTGTTGGCTGTTGACACGATGGTGGAAATGGAGCGCTTCCGCGGCAAACCCGTGTTGACCGTGTCATCTTCGGATGCCATTCACCGCGGTGAGCAAGTCATCCAACAGATCGTAGACGGCAAAGCTGAGGTTTACAACCCATAAGGAGGAGCTGGAGAGGCAGAGATATTGTGGAGTATTCAAAAGCTTTTTAGGTTTCGCTTGGTCGGCACGCATGTGTGCCGATCCTAAAGGAGAAGACATGGATAGAAAAGCTATATATCGTCACTTGATGTCGGGTGTGTCGTACTTCATCCCGTTCATCGTGGCCGGCGGCGTGTTGATCTCGTTCGCCTTCCTGTTCGATGCAGCCAACTCTGGCACGGCCACCTTTGGCGCCAGCAACCCGGTCTCGGCCTGGCTGCTGACCACCGGCGCCACGGCCATCGGCATGATGCTGCCCATCCTGGGCGGCTACATCGCCTACTCCATCGCTGACCGCCCCGGTCTGCTGGCTGGTGTGGTGGTGGGTTTGCTGGCGCGTGATGGCGGCTCGGGCTTCCTGGGCACCATCGCCGGCGCGTTCCTGGCTGGCTGGATCATCAACCTGCTCAAGAGCGCCTTGAAGGGTTTGCCGCGTTCTTTTGAAGGCGCCAAGACCCTGATCATCTACCCGGTCATCGGCACCATTCTGGTGGCGCTGGGCATGATCGCCATCAACGCCTTCGTGGCTCCGCTCAACAACGCGGTCAACAGCTTCCTGCAGAACCTGAGCACCGGCAATGCGGCGGTGCTGGGCGCGGTGCTGGGCGCCATGGCGGCGTTCGATGTGGGTGGCCCGGTGAACAAGGCGGCCTACCTGTTCTCGGTGGCTACGCTCACCGGGGCGGACGGCAGCGCGGTTGCTTCGGTGGCAATGGGCTCGATCGCAACTGCAGCTTTCGCCATCAGCGGTGGCTGCGCCCTGGCCACGATCATGTTCCCCAAGAAGTTCACCGAGGAACTGCGCGACGCGGGCAAAGCGGCCACCATCATGGGGCTGAGCTTCATTGCTGAAGGCGCGATCCCCTTCGTCATTGCGCATCCTAAGGTCGTGCTGCCCTCGATCATGACGGGCGCGGCCGTTGGCGGTGCACTGGCGGGCCTGACGGGCATCACCCTCAGCGCTCCGATCGGTGGCATTTTCACCATCCCCTTGGTGAACAATGTGCCGTTGTACCTGCTGTTCGGCGCCATCGGTACCCTCGTGGCGGCGGTGATGATGGGCATGATGCTGCCCAACGCAGAAGAAAAGAAGAAGTAGAGTACACCCTCCTCATGCTTCCTGGCTGGCGGGCATTGCCCGCCAGCCAGGACTTGCGGCCCGGCCGCGGCAAGGACACACGGCACCATGAACGAGATCATCACGCAAGACCTGATCGCCCTGGATGTGGCTTTGGCGGACAAAGCGGCGGTGATCGCCCAGATCGCCGGCATTCTGGAGGGGGCCGGGCGGCTGACCGACCGCGAGCAGTACGTGCGGGATGTGTACGAGCGTGAGGCGATGGTGCCAACCGGCATCGGCAACCTGATCGCCATCCCGCATGCGCGCTCGGCCGGGGTGGGGGCTTCGGCGCTGGTGTACGTGCGCCTGGCGGCGCCGATCGCCTGGAATGAGGAGGAGCAGGCGCGCTATGTGTTCGGGATTGCGGTGCCGGATGACAATGCGGACAACCTGCATCTCAAGATCCTGGCCAATGTGGCCAAGAAACTGCTTGATGATAAAATCAAGCTGCTGATCGAAGAATCCCAATCGAAACAGGAAATTCTTGAGGCCTTGTTAGCTTAATGGGCCTGTGGGGTATTCGATTTCCAGAGTTTGACGACAACCATATGCCGAGCCAGAGCTCTAGAACATCGCTGCCTAAGTACCGCCAGATCGAAGAAGAGCTGCGGTACAAGATCCTCTTCGGGCACTGGAAGCCGGGACACCAGATCCTGACCGAGATGGAGCTGTGCGAGCAGTATAAGGTCAGCCGCATCACCATCCGCAAAGCCATCAATGAGTTAGAGAATGCCGGCTACCTGGTGCGCCAGAGCGGCAAGGGCACTTTTGTCACCGACTGGCAAGAGAACCTGGAAGAGCGCCCGGTGCTCAAGAGCTTTACGAATGAAATGCACGCCCTGGGCAAGCAGGCCAGCACCATTGATGTGGAGCTGATCGAGACCCAGGCTGACAGGATCATGTCCGGCATTTTGAGCGTGCCGGAGGGCCACCCGATCATCCAGCTCAAGCGGGTGCGGGCGGTGGACGAGGGGGTAGTGATTGGCTACTCCATCAACACGTTCCCGTTCACGCGTGAGTTCTCGACCAACCCGAACGACTACTACGAATCGTTCTACGAATACCTGGGCAAGTTCGGCATCTTCTTCACCTCGGCGTTGGACTATCTGGAGGCGATGCTGCCTCCGCCCGAAGTGGCGCAGAAGCTGCGCATTGCCGAGTCTGAGCCGGTGCTGAAAAGCGTCAAGATCAGCCACAGCACGGACCGGCTGTTTACCGAATACAACATCTGTTACTACGTTGGCCGAGAGTACCGCTACTACGTCAAGTACTAGCCAGCTTCGCCCATTACAGAACTTGCACAGAATGGACTCGGCCTCCGTGAGGAGAAGCGGACTATGAAAGCTATCGAACTGACCATTCAGAATGAAGTCGGGCTGCACGCCCGCCCAGCGACCCTGTTCGTAAAAACTGCCCAGAAACACGAGGCTGAGATCATCGTTTCTTTTGACGGCAAGCAAGTGAGCGCCAAGAGCCTGCTGGGGCTGCTGACCCTTGCGGTGACCAAGGGTTCGGTGATCTCTGTGAGCGCCGATGGGGCGGATGCGGATGCGGCGCTGGCCGCGCTCAGCGAGCTGGTGGCCGGCAACTTTGGCGAATAGGGCTATTTCCTGCGGCGGGTAGGCCGCCTAAAAGCAATGCAGCTGTCCCCGGGGAGGGTGCAGCTGCATTGCTTCCAGGCCGGTCTATAAGCCGCATTTTGTCCGGTGGGCAGGCGAGCGTACTCGCAGCACACCTGGATGATCATCTATCTGTGCAGCCTACCCGAGGCTCGAGCGCAGCGGGCCGCTGCTCACCTCTGTTTGGCCTTGCTCCGGGCGGGGGTTGCCTGGCCGCGGACATTACTGCCGCGCCGGTGAGCTCTTACCTCACCATTTCACCCTGGCCGCTTGCGCGGTGGTGTATTTCTGTGGCCCGATCCGGCAGGTTTCCCCGCCCCGGGGTTTCCCCGGCGCCATGCCCTGTGGAGTGCGGACTTTCCTCGAGCACCCCGAAGGGAACCCGCGATCATCCGACCAACCTGGAAGCGAGTATGATACAGCACGGGGCAGGGGGCGTCAAACCTTGCATGGTGCGCTCATATCTTCCTTAGTTAACCTTGACAGCTCTAGACCGCATGCTCTATAATCACCTGTCGCAAACTGGCCGCCCTTTGTGAACTTGGGAGCGGCTCGTCTTTTTTTTCGTTGTACACCTTCTTAGGAGGCGCTGAATGGCGCAAGCTCTTCCCACCAAAACTTATTCGCGTATGTCCACGCAGCTGAAACTGCCTGACCTTATCGAGGTGCAGCTCAGCTCTTTCCGCCGCCTCAAAGCTGAGGGTCTGGGCGATCTCTTCCATGAAATCTCTCCCATCGAGTCCTACAACAAGGGCATGCGTTTGTATTTCCCCAGCCGCACGCCGGAAGCCAAGCAGTGGGACCTCAAGTACTGGTTCGAAGAACCCAAGTTCTCGATCGAGGAATGCATCGAGCGCGATCTGACCTACGCCAGCCCGCTGTACATCTCGGTGCTGCTGGCCGGGCCGGATGTGCCTGAGCCGATCAAGCAAGACATCTTCCTGGGCGATTTCCCGGAGATGACCGAGAAGGGCACCTTCATCATCAACGGCACCGAGCGCGTGGTCGTCTCGCAGCTCATCCGCTCGCCGGGTGTGTATTTCGAAGCCCCGCTGGACCGCGCCACCAACCGCCCGCTGGCGACCGCCAAGCTGATCCCCGACCGCGGCGCGTGGATGGAGTTCGAGACCCGCAAGGCCGACTACCTGACCCTCAAGTTCAACCGCAAGCGCACCGTGCCCATCACGGTCCTGTTGCGCGCCCTGTGCGCCGTGGACGACGGCAACCGCACCTCGCCGCTGAAGCACGGCACCGACGAAGAAATTCTGGCGCTGTTCGCCGACATTGACACCAACCAGGACCGCCAGTTCATTCAGGCTACTTTGAACCAGGAGCCGGAGTGGGACACCAACAACGGCAAGCTGAGCATTGCACAGGCCGCGCTGATCGAGTTCTTCAAGCGCATGCGCCCGGGTGACCCGGCTACGCTGGACAACGCCACCGAGTTCCTGGAGACCCAGCTGTTCGACCAGCGTCACTATGACCTGGAGCGCGTGGGTCGCTACAAGCTCAATCAGAAGCTGGGCCAGAAAGAGCGCGTTGCGCTGGACCACCGCACCATGACCAAGTGGGACCTGGTGAACCTGGCCCGCCGCATGATCCTGATCAACAACGGCGTCGAGAAGGCTGACGACATTGACCACCTGGGCAACCGCCGCCTGAAGACGGTGGGTGAGCTGATCCAGAACAAGCTGCGCGTGGGTATGCGCCGCATGGAGCGCGTCATCAAAGAGCGCATGTCCATCCGTGACCAGGAGCAGCTCTCGCCCATTACGCTGATCAACATCCGCCCGATGGTGGCGGCGCTGCGCGAGTTCTACGGCTCGAGCCAGCTCTCGCAGTTCATGGACCAGACCAACCCGCTGTCTGAGCTGCGCCACAAGCGCCGCGTCTCGGCCCTGGGCCCGGGCGGTCTGCGCCGTGAGCGCGCCGGCTTCGATGTGCGTGACGTGCACCACTCGCACTATGGCCGCATCTGCCCGATCGAGACTCCGGAAGGCCCGAACATCGGCCTGATCGGCAACCTGGCTTCGTTCGCCCGCGTGAACGACTATGGCTTCGTGGAGACCCCGTACCGCCGCGTGATCGGCAAGCTGGCTCCGGATGACAAGCGTCTGGTGGGCCGCAAGCTGCGTGAAGACGTGGTGGACCCCAAGAGCGAGAAAGTGGTCGCCAAGGAAGGCGCCCGCATTGACGAGAAGCTGGCCAAGGACATCGCCAAGGTGAATGTGGAGGAAGTCCTCATCGTTCCGTATGTGTCGGAGGAGATCTCCTTCCTTTCGGCGGATGACGAAGACCGCTACTACATCGCGCAGGCGAATGCGCTGCTGAACGACGAAGGCGAGTTCGTGCGCCAGCGTGCCTCGTGCCGCTACCACTCCGGCTTTATGTTCGCCAGCCCAGAGGAAATTGACTATATGGACGTGGCGCCTCACCAGGTGGTGGGCATCAGCGCCGCGCTGATCCCGTTCCTGGAGCACGACGACGCCAACCGCGCCCTGATGGGCTCGAACATGATGTCGCAAGCCGTGCCGCTGCTGGTGCCCGAAGTGCCGCTGGTCTCCACCGGTATGGAGAGCCACGCCGCCAAGGACTCCGGCCAGGTGATCCAGGCCGAGGAAGATGGCGAAGTCGTCTCCGTGAGCGGCGACGAAGTGGTCATCAAGGGCAGCAAGAGCAAGAAGGACCGCGCCTACAAGCTGCGCAAGTACCAGCGCTCTAACCAGAGCACCTGCATTGACCAGCGCCCGGCCGTGTTGAAGGGCCAGCGGGTCAAGAAGGGCGATGTGATCGCCGACTCCTCCTCCACCGTGGATGGTTTGCTGGCCCTGGGCCAGAACGCCGTGGTGGCCTTCCTCTCGTGGGAGGGTGGCAACTTTGAAGACGCCATCCTGATCAGCGAGAAGATGGTGCAGGATGACCGCTTCACGTCCATCCATATCGAAAAATACGAACTCGAGGCCCGCGACACCAAGCTGGGTCCCGAAGAGATCACCCGCGATATCCCCAATGTGGGTGAGGAAGCTGTCAAGGACCTCGACGAATATGGCATCGTGCGCATCGGCGCCGAGGTTGGCCCTAACGACATCCTGGTGGGCAAGATCACGCCCAAGGGTGAGAAGGAGCTGACCCCGGAAGAGCGCCTGCTGCGGGCCATCTTCGGCGAGAAGTCACGCGACGTGAAGGACACCTCGCTGCGCATGCCGCACGGTGAGCGCGGCAAGGTGGTGGATGTGCAGGTCTTCTCCCGCGAGGACAACATTGAGTTGTCCGCGGGTGTGGAGAAGATGGTGCGCGTCTCGGTAGCCCAGCGCCGCAAGATCACGGCCGGCGACAAGATGTCTGGCCGCCACGGCAACAAGGGCGTGGTTTCCAAGGTGGTGCCGGTGGAGGACATGCCGTTCCTCGAGGACGGTACGCCGGTGGACATCATCCTGAACCCGCTGGGTGTGCCTGGCCGTATGAACATCGGCCAGATCCTGGAGACCCACCTGGGGTGGGCCGCCAAGCGCCTGGGCTTCCGCGCCCTGGTGCCCGTCTTCGACGGCGCCAGCGAGAACGAGATCGAAGCTGAGCTGGCGCGTGCCTGGCTGGTGGACCAAGCCTGGAAGGAAACTGGCGAGCGTGCCTGGGCCTGGCTGGCTGAGCAGAACGGCAAGTACGACGCCGAGTCGCTGGAAGATGATAATGAAGTGCGCAATCTGTACCTGGAGCAGTGGTTGGGCAAGGAATACAGCCTGAACCGCCTGGCGCAGGATCCGTCTTACGCCCGCCAATCGGCGGTGCGTGAGTGGTTGAAGGAAAAGGGTTACAACGCCGACGAGCTGCTGGCCTTTGAGCAGGCCGACATTTCGATGAGTGTGCGCACCGAGCGCGGCCAGAAGGCCGCCCATGCCTGTGCCCGCCTGTGGCTGGTAAGCCTGGGCGAGGACGACCCGGGCAAGAACGCGGATGAAGGCGAGCTGCGCGTTCTGGCGCAGCGCGCCATGGTGAAGCACCACAAGCCGATCCCGTACCTGGGCAAGCAGGCCCTGCGTGACGGCAAGACTGGCGACCAGTATGACCAGCCGGTCACCGTGGGCGTGATGAACATGCTCAAGCTGCATCACCTGGTGGAAGACAAGGTGCATGCCCGCTCCACCGGCCCGTACAGCCTGGTCACCCAGCAGCCGCTGGGCGGTAAGGCCCAGTTCGGTGGCCAGCGCTTCGGTGAGATGGAAGTGTGGGCGCTGGAAGCCTATGGCGCTTCGTACACCCTGCAGGAAATGCTGACGGTCAAGTCTGACGATGTGGTGGGCCGTGTGAAGACCTACGAAGCCATCGTCAAGGGTGAGCCGATCGAGGAGCCAGGCATCCCGGCTTCCTTCCGTGTGTTGGTGAAGGAGCTGCAGTCGTTGGGTCTCTCGGTGGAAGCTGAGACCGAAGAGGGCGTGGTCAAGTTTGGCAAGGAAGAGCAGCGTGCTCGCCCGCCGCGCCTGGGCACGGGCCTGCTGGGCTTGGGTGAGGACCTCAAGAAAACACCTTGACGGCCTACCCGAGTGCGGTTAAAATCCGCCCTCGCGTACGACTGAAAATGGGCCTAGCGCCAGTTTTCAGGCTACGGAACTGAATACCGCAGACTGATGCGGAACAGAGCCAAGTAATACAACGAGGCCATCACGACTTTGGGTGGCCTCGTACTCTGTGCGCAAAAGCATGCGCACAAAGTTTGGCGAAAGCAAAAAGCGCTTTCGCCACCAGACACGCCCCCGCCTGGAACGGGCGGGGTGGGGCTGGGAAAAGTACCGAGCCGGATCGTAGCAGTCTGGCCCAGTACGCAAAACGGAATAACCGGGCAGTGGCCCTTGCGGCGGAAACCGCCGCGGCAGGTAGCAAAGATGTATGCGGCGGAGAAAGACCGCCGCGGTAGAAGCAAGAAGGTTTTGCTGAAAGTAAGGAAACGGAGAAAAGAAGTGCCGACAATCAATCAGCTAGTTCGCAAGGGCCGCAAGACCAAGCGCGGCAAAACCAAGGCGCCCGCTCTGCAGTATGTGTTGAACACGTACAAGCAGCGCCGCATCCGTCAGCCTAAGGGCGCGCCCCAGAAGCGCGGTGTGTGCACGGTTGTGCGCACCATGACGCCCAAGAAACCGAACTCTGCCTTGCGCAAGATCGCCCGTGTGCGTCTGAGCAATGGTATGGAAGTGACCGCCTACATCCCGGGTGAGGGTCACACGCTGCAGGAGCACTCCGTAGTTCTGGTGCGCGGCGGCCGTGTGAAAGACCTGCCGGGTGTGCGCTATCACATTGTGCGCGGCACGCTCGACACCACCGGTGTCAATGACCGCAAGCAAGCCCGTTCCAAGTATGGCAGCAAGCGCCCCAAGGCGGGCGCATAAGTAGCTCACCCAGAAGGTGAGCTTGCCGCATTTAAGTGGAGAACAAAGTAAATGGCACGACGCAGACGCCCTGACAAACGTATCAGCACCCCGGATGTGCGCTACAACAGCACCGAGGTGCAGGCTTTCATTAACCGCATGATGCTGGATGGCAAGAAGAGCACCGCCACCCGCCTCATTTATGACGCTTTTGACCTGATCGAGGCCAAGACCAAGCAGAACCCGCTGGAAGTGTTCCAGACGGCGCTGAAGAATGTTGGCCCCAGCATGGAAGTGCGCCCCCGCCGTGTGGGTGGCTCCACCTACCAGGTGCCGATGGAAGTCAATAGCGCCCGCTCTTTCGCACTGGCAGCCCGCTGGATCGTGGCTTCGGCCCGCTCGCGCGGCGGCAAGTCGTTCGCCGAGAAGCTGGCCGGTGAGCTGAGCGAGGCCGCCCAGGGGCAGGGTGCCTCGGTGCGTAAGAAAGAAGAAACCCACAAGATGGCAGAGGCCAACCGCGCCTTCTCCCATTACCGCATTTAGTTGGAGCATTTAGAAGAGAATGGCTAATTACCCACTCGAGAAGTTTAGAAACATAGGCATCATCGCCCACATTGACGCCGGTAAGACCACGACCACCGAGCGTATCTTGTTCTACACCGGCAAGACGCACCGCCTGGGTGACGTGGACGAAGGCAATACGGTTACCGACTGGATGGAGCAAGAGCGCGAGCGCGGCATTACGATCGTATCTGCCGCTGTGACCGCTGAGTGGAAGGGCCATCTCATCAACGTGATCGACACCCCGGGTCACATTGACTTTACCGCCGAAGTGCAGCGCTCCCTGCGCGTGCTGGACGGCGGTATTGTTGTGTTCGACGCCGTGATGGGCGTGGAGCCGCAGAGCGAGACCGTGTGGCGCCAGGCTGACCGTTACCAGGTGCCGCGCATCTGCTTCATCAACAAGATGGACCGCATCGGCGCCTCGTTCGAGCGCAGCGTTGAGAGCATCCGCACCCGCCTGGGCGCCAACCCCATCGTCATGCAGCTGCCCATCGGCGCCGAATCCGGCTTCCAGGGCGTGGTTGACCTGCTGTCGATGAAATCGATCATTTGGTCGGACGACGGCAGCAAGCCCGTGGAGGGCGAGGTGCCGGCTGACTTGGTGGCGACCGCCACCGAGCAGCGCGAGCGCATGGTGGAAGCCATCGCCGAAACTGACGACGAGCTGACCGTCAAGTACCTGGACGGCCAGGAAATTGGCATTGACGAGATGAAGGCGGCCCTGCGCCGCGCCGTCATCGCCGGCAAGGCCAACGCCATCTTCTGCGGCTCTTCTTTGAAGAACCGTGGTGTGCAGGCCGTGCTGGATGCGGTGATCGACTATCTGCCGTCTCCGCTCGACATCCCGGCTGTGAAGGGCATTGACCCGCGCACCGAGGAAGTTGTGGAGCGCCATCCCAATAACGATGAGCCGGCCGCTGCGCTGGTCTTCAAGATCGTGGCCGACCCGTATGTGGGCCGCCTGGCCTATTTCCGTGTGTACTCCGGCAAGGTCGAGAAGGGTGGCTCCATCTATAACCCCGTCAAGCGCCAGCGCGAGCGCGTAGGCCGCTTGATCCGTATGTATGCTGACCGCCGTGAAGAGATCGATGTGGTGGAAGCCGGCGACATTGGCGCCGTGCTGGGCCTCAAGAACTCCATCACCGGCGATACCCTGTGTGACGAGAACAAGCAGATCGTGCTGGAAGCTATCAGCTTCCCCGAGCCGGTCATCTCCATCGCGGTCGAACCCAAGACCGCAGTTGACCAGGACAAGATGGCTGAGGCTCTGCACCGCCTGGCCGAAGAAGACCCGACCTTCCGTGTCAAGTCTGACCCGGAGACGGCTCAGACGGTCATCTCCGGCATGGGTGAGCTGCACCTCGAGATCCTGGTGGACCGCATGATGCGCGAGTACGGCGTGCAGGCCAACGTTGGCCGCCCGCGTGTAGCCTATCGTGAGACGATCACCCGCGAGGTCAAGAAGGCCGAGATGCGCTACGCCAAGCAGTCCGGCGGCCGCGGCCAATACGGCCACGTGGTGTTCGAGATGGTTCCTGACGAGCCTGGTAAGGGCGTGAGCTTTGAGAACAAGGTCGTCGGTGGCGCCATTCCTAAGGAATACATCCCGGCTGTTCAGAAGGGTGTGATGGAAGCCTCGGAATCCGGCATCGTAGGCGGTTACCCCGTGGTTGACGTCAAGGTCACCCTGTACGATGGCTCGTTCCATGAAGTTGACTCCAACGAAATGGCGTTCAAGATGGCTGCCTCCATGGCTTTCAAGGAAGGTATGCGCATCGGTAAGGCCGTGTTGATGGAGCCGATCATGAAAGTGGAAGTGACCGTGCCCGAGGAGTTCCTGGGTGACATCGTAGGCCAGCTCAGCGCTCGCCGTGGTGAGATCCAGGGTATGGACATGCGCCCCGGTGGGGTGCAGGCCATCCGCGCCATGATGCCGCTCTCGGAGATGTTCGGTTACGCCACGGAGCTGCGCTCTGCCACCAAGGGCCGCGGCGCCTTCACCATGGAATTCGATCACTACACTCAGGTCTCGGAGAAGCTGGCCGAAGAGCTGATCAAAGCCAACTAGAACTTATATAGAAAGAATTAAGGAGACAACAAGCATGGCGAAGTCAAAGTTTGATCGCAGCAAATCGCACTTGAATGTGGGCACGATGGGACACATCGACCACGGCAAGACGACTCTGACTGCGGCGATCACCAAAGTAGCGGCCCTGATGGGCAAGGCTGAGTTCCGCGGCTACGACCAGATCGACAACGCGCCCGAGGAAAAGGAACGCGGCATCACCATCAACATCACCCACGTCGAGTACGAGACCGAGAAGCGTCACTACGCCCACGTGGATATGCCTGGTCACCGTGACTACATCAAGAACATGATCACCGGTGCGGCCCAGGTGGATGGCGCCATCCTCGTGGTGGCGGCCCCGGACGGCCCCATGCCCCAGACGCGCGAGCACGTGCTGCTGGCCCGCCAGGTGGAAGTGCCCAGCATCGTCATCTTCCTGAACAAGGTCGACATGATGGACGATCCTGAGCTGCTGGAACTGGTCGAGCTGGAGCTGCGCGAGCTGCTGAGCAGCTACGAGTTCCCCGGCAACGAGACCCCCATCGTGCGCGGCTCGGCGCTCAAGGCCCTGGAGAGCACCTCCACGGACCCGAACGCTGAGGAGTATGCTCCCATCCGTGAGCTGCTGCGCGTCATCGATGAGTACATCCCCGAGCCGACCCGCGAGAACGACAAGCCCTTCATGATGTCTATTGAAGACGTGTTCTCGATCAAGGGTCGTGGCACCGTGGTGACCGGCCGCATTGACCGTGGCGTCGTCAAGCTGAACGACAACGTGGACATTGTGGGTCTGCGTGAGCAGCCCGGCAGCACGGTGGTGACCGGTATTGAAATGTTCCACAAGCAGCTGGATGAGGGCATGGCGGGTGACAACGCTGGCCTGCTGCTGCGTGGTGTGGATCGTGAAGGTGTGGAGCGCGGCATGGTATTGGCCAAGCCGGGCAGCATCAAGCCGCACACCAAGTTCATGAGCGAAGTGTACGTGTTGAAGAAGGAAGAAGGCGGACGCCACAAGGCCTTCTTCACCGGGTACAAGCCGCAGTTCTACATCCGCACGCTGGACGTGACGGGTGAAGTGACCCTGCCGAGCGGGGTTGAGATGGTGATGCCGGGCGACAACGTGAACCTGCAGGTGCAGTTGCAGACGCCTGTGGCGCTGGAGCAAGGCTCCAAGTTCGCCATTCGTGAAGGCGGCCTGACCGTGGGTGCTGGCGTCATCACCCAGATCTTGGAATAAGGAATATGGCAACTACCAAGCAGAAGATTCGTATTCGTCTCAAGGCTTACGATCACCGTGTGATCGATCAGTCGGCCAAGCGCATCGTCGAGACGGCGGAGCGCACGGGCGCCCGCGTGGTGGGGCCGGTTCCCCTGCCCACCAAGCGTGAGCTGTTCACCGTGCGCCGCTCGCCGTTCATCGACAAAGACTCGCACGAGCACTTTGAGATCCGCACGCACAACCGCATCATCGATGTGATGGAGCCCGACTCCAAGACCATCGATATGCTCATGCGCCTCAACCTGCCGGCCGGCGTGGACATTGAGATCAAGATCTAGTGCAGGCGGCCCTGGCCGCCGGCACTAGACAGAACGGTACCTGTTTGGTATAGTTACCGGCTGTGTGTAATGGCCTGCCCGCCGCAAGGCGGGCAGGCGTAAGTTTGAGTAGGGCAGTGTAAGAGCTGCCAGCCGGGGTGGCCCAAAGCGCCACCCACGTGCCGGCAACTGACTACGCTGCTGCGGGATGATGCGGTCTAGCCCAGACTGACAGTCCCAGAAAATTTTGTAGGAGACAAATTAAATGTTCAAAGGGCTTATTGGCAAGAAAATCGGTATGACCCAGATTTTCGACGAGCAAGGCCGCGCTGTGCCGGTCACGCTCCTCGAAGCTGGGCCTTGCTTTGTCACCCAGATCCGCCGCCCGGATGTTGAGGGCTATAGCGCGGTGCAACTGGGTTTTGGTGAAACCAAGGCGAAGCATCTGAGCGGTGGCCAACTGGGCCACCTCAACCGCGTCAAGGCGCCAACCTTGCGCTACCTGCGTGAATTCCGCACCAAGCAGACGGAACTAAAAGAAGGCGACACCGTGAAGGTGGATAGCTTTGCTGTTGGCGACGCTGTGGATGTCACCAGCGTCAGCAAGGGTAAGGGCTTCGCCGGCGGTATGAAGCGCCACGGTTTTGGCGGTGGTCCTATGAGCCACGGCCAGTCTGACCGCCAGCGTGCGGTCGGCTCCATCGGCGCCAACACGTACCCGGGCCGTGTGTGGAAGGGCAAGAAGCTGCCCGGCCACATGGGCGTGCGCCAGGTGACCACCCTGAACCTGAAGGTTGCCTTCGTGGATGCGGAGAAGAACCTGATCGGCCTGCATGGCGCCGTTTCCGGCGGCAAGGGCACGATCGTGACCATTCGTGAGGCGCGCAAGGCGTAAGCCTGCGAGAGATTGATAGATGAAACTCGACGTATATACCCTCAAAGGCACCAAGCTGGACAAGCAGGTCGAACTGCCGGCCAGCGTGTTCGAGGCGCCGATCAATGTTGACCTGATGCACCAGGCGTACACCCGCCAGATGGCGAATGCGCACCTGGGCACCCGCAAGACCAAGAACCGCGCCGAAGTGCGCGGCGGCGGTCGCAAGCCGTGGAAGCAGAAGGGTACCGGCCGCGCCCGCCAGGGCTCGATCCGCTCCCCGCAATGGGTCGGCGGCGGCAAGGTGCACACCCCGCGCCCCAAGAGCTTCGAGCAGGACATGCCGCAGAAGATGCGCAAGGCTGCGCTGCGCTCGGCCTTGTCCTCCAAGGCGGCTGACCAGGGCATCGTGCTGGTGGAGAATTTGAACTGGGACGAGCCCAAGACCAAGCTGGTGGCCGAGTCGCTGAGCAAGCTGGTGGGCGAGGGCAGCGTGCTGTTCGTGCTGCCGGCCAAGGATGAGAACTACAACCATGTGGTTCGCTCCAGCCGCAACCTGCAGAGCTGCAAAGCCCTGCTGGCCAACTACTTGAACATCCGTGACCTGCTGGGTTACGACAAGCTCATCCTGCCGCTGGATGCCATCAAGGCAATCGAAAGTGCGCTGGAATAAGGCGGAGTTGGAGCTGATATGACAACCGTTTACGACATCCTGGTGCGCCCGCTGGTAACTGAGAAGACCAACTATCAGACCAGCAAGCTGCGCCAGATCACGTTCGAAGTGCATAAGGACGCCAACAAGGCCATGATCAAGGACGCCATTGAACTGGTGTTCGGGGTCAAGGTGCAGCGCGTCAACGTCATCCAGGTGGCCCCCAAGCGTGGTCGTCACGCTCGCAACCGCCAGATGCGTATCCGTAAGAGCGGCTACAAGAAAGCCCTGGTCACGCTGATGCCTGGTGAGACCATCGATATTTTTGAAGGTGTGAAGTAATGGCTGTTAAAACCTACAAGCCTACTACCCCCGGTCGTCGTGGGGCCAGCGGCTACACATTTGACGAGATCACCAAGTCAAAGCCTGAGCGCTCGCTGCTGGCCAAGAAGACCAAGAGCGGCGGCCGCAATGTGCGCGGCAAGATCACCGTACGCCACCGCGGCGGCGGTCATCGCCAGCGCCTGCGCATTGTGGACTTCCGCCGCGACAAGCACGACATCCCCGCCAAGGTGGCCGGCATCGAGTACGACCCGAACCGCACCGCTTACCTGGCTCTGCTGCACTACGCCGACGGCGAGAAGCGCTACATCCTGGCGCCCCTGGGCCTCAAGGCTGGTGACAGCGTGGTGACCGGGCCGAATGCCGACATCCGCGTGGGCAATGCGCTGCCGCTGGCGAACATCCCCACCGGTACGATCGTGCACAACATCGAGATCAAAGAGGGCAAGGGCGGCCAGTTGGTGCGCTCGGCCGGCTCTGGCGCGCAGATCGCCGCCAAAGAGGGTGAGTACGCCCAGATCCGCATGCCATCGGGCGAAGTGCGCCTGGTAGGGCAGAACTGCTACGCCACCATTGGCCAGCTGGGCAATGTGGACCACGGCAACGTCAAGCTGGGCAAGGCCGGCCGCAAGCGCCACCGCGGCATCCGCCCCACGGTGCGTGGCTCTGCCATGACCCCGCGTGACCATCCCCACGGTGGTGGTGAAGGCCGCCAGCCGATCGGTATGGCTGGCCCCAAGAGCCCGTGGGGCAAACCCACTCTGGGTAAGAAGACCCGTCGCAACAAGCGCACGGACAAGTTCATTTTGCGTGGCCGCGCCAAGAGCAAGCGCCGCTAACGGCTGGAGACTTTATTATGGGACGTTCACTTAAAAAAGGGCCGTTTGTTGAGCCGAAGCTTCTGAAGAAGATCGAGGCCATGAACGAGCGCAAAGAGAAGAAAGTAATCCGCACCTGGAGCCGTGCGAGCCAGATCTTCCCGCAGATGGTGGGTCACACCATCGCGGTGCATGATGGCCGCCGCCATGTGCCGATCTACATCACCGAGAACATGGTGGGGCACCGCCTGGGCGAATTTGCGCCCACGCGCACGTTCCGCGGCCATGTTAACGAGAAAGCCTCGGATTCCGGAAGGTAAGGCATGGCTGACTTTCAAGCAACCCTGAGCAATACCTCCGTCTCGGCGCAGAAGATGCGCCTGGTGGTGGACCTGGTGCGCGGCAAGAGCGCCCAGCAGGCGGTCAACATCCTCACCTTCACCCCTAGCAAGGCGGCCCAGCCGCTGTTGAAGCTGGTGAAGTCTGCCGTGGCCAACGCCGCCAAGAACCAGGGCGTCGCCATCGAGGATCTGTATGTGCACGCCATCAGCGCTGACGAAGCGCCCACCCGCAAGTGGCGCCGCTTCGGCGCCCGCGGCCGCTTCAAGCCTGTGTTCCGCCGCACCTCTCACGTAACCGTGACGCTGCGCCAGCGCGACGCCGCCCCGGCCGCGCAAACCACCGCCCCCGCCGCCCGCAAGACCGCGGCCAAGGCCGAGAAGTAGGAGACGTAGATGGGTCGTAAAGTAGATCCGCGAGGCTTCCGCCTCAAGATTAATAAGACCTGGGACGGCCGCTGGTTTGCCGAGGGCAAAGACTATGTGGACCGCCTGCACCAGGATTTTGCCATTCGCAAGATGGTGCAAAACAAGGCGCCGCGCGCCGGCATCTCCAAGGTGGAGGTTGAGCGCTTCCCGGGCAGTGTGAAGATCTCCGTACACACCGCCAAGCCGGGTATTTTGATCGGCAAGAAGGGCGAGAGCGTCAAGGAATTGCGCAAATCGCTGGAAGCCCTGGTGGGTATGAAGATCGAGCTCGACATCAAAGAGATCAAGCAGCCCGATCTGGATGCCAAGCTGATCGCCGTCAACATTGCCGACCAGCTGGAGCGCCGCATTAGCTACCGCCGCGCCATCAACCGCGCCCTGCAGCAGACCATGCGGGCCGGCGCCGGCGGCATCAAGGTGGAAGTGGCCGGCCGCCTGGGCGGCTCGGACATGTCTCGCCGCATTTGGATGCGCGAGGGCCGCGTGCCCCTGCACACCCTGCGGGCTGACATTGACTACGCCGTAGCCGAGGCGCACACGCAGTACAGCTCCATCGGCATCAAGGTGTGGGTGTACCGCGGCGAAGGCAAGGCCGAGACCGAGGCTGAACCCGAGGCCACCGAAGGCGTGTACGTCAGCGAATAGCTGGCGACAAGGAATTAGGACAAGATTATGTTGCAACCAAAACGTTTCAAGTTCCCCAAGATGCACCGTGGCCGCATGCGTGGCAAAGCCAGCCGCGGCGCTGAAGTGCATTTTGGCGAGTTCGGCCTGCAGGCGCTGGAGCCGCATTGGATCTCCAGCCGCCAGCTCGAAGCCTGCCGCCGCGCCATTGTGCGTGAGGCCCGCCGCCGCGGTAAGGTGTGGACGCGTGTCTTCCCTGACAAGCCGATCACCAAGCGCGCCGCTGAGACCCGTATGGGTAAGGGTAAGGGCAGTGTGGAGTTTTACGCCGCTGTCGTGCGCCCTGGCACGGTGCTGTTCGAAGTAGCCGGTATGCCGCCTGAGGTCGCCACCCGCGCCCTGGAGCTGGCCGCCGCCAAGCTGCCGATCCGCACCAAGATCATCAAGCGCATCGAATTCCTGAGCGAGTAGTTGATATGGCTAAAGCAACCAAAGCAGCAGACCTGCGCAAACTGACCAACCAGCAGCTCGTCGAGCAGATCGACGAAGCCCGTGAGCAACTGATGCGCATGCGCTTTCAGAAGGCCACCGGCGAGCTGAAGGACCAAAATGCACCGCGCGCCCAGCGCCGCAAGATCGCCCAGTTGATGACGATCCTGAACGAAAAGGGCGCTGCGCCGGCCCAGGCTGGCGACAAAAAGACAGAAGGTGAAGCATGAACAAGCGCCGCCAAATTGAAGGCGTAGTGACCAGCAACAAAATGAACAAGACCGTGGTCGTGCGCACTACCCGCAGCTTCCGCCACCCCGTGTACGGCAAAGTGGTCGAGGCGCAGCACAAGCTGGTGGCCCATGATGAGTTGGGCTGCAAGATCGGCGACACTGTGCGTGTCATCGAAAGCCGCCCGATCTCCAAGACCAAGCGCTGGGTGGTGGTTGAGATCATCAACAGCTCGGTCAAAGAAGAGGTTGTGTAATGATCCAGCACGAAACTCGTCTGAGCGTTGCCGATAACACCGGAGCGCGTGAGCTGCTGGTGATGCACATTGTGGGCAGCACCCGCCGCCGCTACGCCAGCATTGGCGACATTGTGGTGGGCACGGTGAAGAGCGCCATCCCGGCCGGCGCGGTGAAGAAGAGCGAAGTGGTGCGCGCCGTGATCGTGCGCATCTCCAAGGAATGGCGCCGTGAAGACGGTTCCTACATTCGCTTTGATGACAACGCCGCCGTGATCCTGGAGGGCAGCACCACCAACCCCAAGGGCACCCGCATCTTCGGGCCGGTTGCCCGTGAATTACGCGATAAGGGCTTCATGCGCATTGTTTCCCTGGCGCCGGAAGTTCTGTAGGAGAGCAGCGTGAACATTAAGCTCAAGATCCGCAAGGGCGATACGGTGGAAGTGGTCACCGGCAAAGAGGTTGACAAGGGCAAGCGTGCCGAAGTCATCCGCGTGCTGCCGAAGACCAACCGCCTGGTCGTCCAGGGCGTGAACATTCGCAAGCGCCACCAGCGCGCCACCCAGCAGGGCGGCCGCCAGGTCAGCGCCAGCATTGTGGAATTCGAGGGCCCGCTCTCGATCTCCAACGTGATGCTGGTGTGCCCGGCCTGCAGCAAGCCGGCCCGGGTGGGTTTCAAGCGGGATGACAAGGGCGTGGCCCACCGCGTATGCAAGAACTGTGGCAAGGATATTGATTAGGCTTAAAAGCCTAATCAATTAGGAGTAATTGAATGGCTCATTATTTGAAAGAGCGGTACACGAAAGAGGTCAGCCCGGCCTTGTTGAAGGCGCTGGGGCTCGACAACGTGATGCAAGTGCCGCGCATTGAAAAGATCGTCTTGAATATCGGCCTGGGCAAGTCCAAGGACGATTCCAAGGCGCTGGATGGGGCGGTAAGCGACCTCACCATCATCACCGGCCAAAAGCCGCTGGTGACCAAAGCTCGCAAGGATATTGCGAACTTTGCGCTGCGTGCCGGCCGCGCCATTGGCGCCAAGGTAACCCTGCGCGGCGACCGCATGTGGTCGTTCTACGACCGCCTGGTCAACATTGCGCTGCCGCGCATGCGTGACTTCCGCGGTGTGTCGCCGGATGCCTTTGACGGCCGCGGCAACTACACCCTGGGTCTGACGGAGCAGCTGATCTTCCCTGAGATCCAGTACGACAATATTGAACAAGTGCGCGGCCTGGAAGTGACGATCGTGACCAGCGCCCGTAACGACGACGAAGGCCGCGCTCTGCTGCAGTTGATGGGCATGCCCTTCAAGAAGGAAGGCTAGACAATGGCCAAAAAATCAATCATTACGCGCGAAACGCGTCGCAAGTTCGCCAACCAGGTGCGCAACCGCTGCAAAGTGTGTGGCCGCCCGCGTGGTTACATGCGCCGCTTCGGCTTGTGCCGCATTTGCTTCCGCCAGTACGCACTGGAAGGCAAAATCCCTGGTGTGGTGAAGGCGTCTTGGTAGGCGCGGAGGAACGATCATGGCAATGAATGACCCGATCTCCGATATGCTCACTCGCATCCGCAATGGCGTGATGGCCGGCCATGCCCTGGTGGGCATGCCCAGCTCTCGCCTCAAGGCGGCTATTGCGGGCATCCTCAAAGAAGAAGGTTTCATTGAGGACTTTGAAATTGTAGAAGACGGCCCGTTCAAGGTGCTGCGCATCCAACTGAAGTATGTGGGTGAGCGCCGTGAGCGCCGCCCCGTCATTTCCGGCCTGGAGCGCGTCAGCAGCCCTGGCCGCCGCATCTATGCCAAGCGCAGTGAGATCCCCTGGGTGCTGTCCGGCCTGGGTACGGCCATCCTCTCCACGCCCAAGGGCGTGATGAGTGGCCGCCGCGCACGCCAGATGGGCGTGGGTGGCGAGATCCTGTGCAAGGTCTGGTAAGCAGGCTCGCAGGTTTGGAGGTTTATACGTGTCTAGAGTAGGACGTTTGCCAATTGAGATCCCTTCCGGTGTGGAAGTGAGCATCAATGGCTCAACAATTAAAGTAAAAGGCCCCAAGGGCGAGCTTTCGCATACCTTCCCGGCTGAGATCAGCTTTGAGAAGGACGGCAACAACCTTGAGGTCAAGCGCAACAGCGAAGAGAAGTTCGGCCGCAGCATCCATGGCACCGCCCGCGCGGTGGTGAACAACATGGTGGTAGGCACCAGCCAGGGCTTCACCAAGACGCTGGAAGTGCAGGGCGTGGGCTACCGTGCCGAGGTTAAGGGCAAGAACCTGGTCCTGCATGTTGGCTATTCCAACCCGGTGGAAGTGGAGCCGCCTGTGGGCATCTCCTACGCCACTGCGGAAGGCGGCCAGATCATTATTAGTGGGCACGACAAGGTGCTGGTGGGTGAGACTGCCGCCCGCATCCGCAAGGTGCGTCCGCCCGAGCCGTACAAAGGCAAGGGCATTCGCTACCAGGGCGAGTTTGTGCGCCTCAAGGCTGGTAAGGCTGCTAAGGCTGCCTCCGGATAAGGTTGAGAACGAGATATGGCAACTAAAACACGAGCACAATCCCGTCAGAAGCGCCACAAGCGTGTGCGCGGCAAGATCAGCGGCACCGCGGCGCGCCCGCGTCTCAACGTGTTCCGCAGCCTGAGCGGCATCTACGTTCAGCTGATCGATGATGTGTCCGGCCACACCCTGTTGTCGGCCTCCAGCATCGATGGCGAGCTGCGCGGCACGCTGAAGGGCAAGAACAAGACGGACCAGGCCCGCATGGTGGGCGAGGCGGTGGCCAAGCGAGCTGTCGCCAAGGGCATCAAGCAAGTGGTGATGGACCGCGGCGGTTTCCGCTACGCGGGCCGCATCAAAGCCCTGGCCGAAGGCGCCCGCAAGGAAGGTCTTGAATTTTAGGCTCGCCTGCGGCGAACCCAAAATTCAAGTAGGAGAAACCTATGGCTGATACGAAACAACGCACGAAGAAAGATCGCAAGAGCGAGGCGCCTGCCTACGAGGCAGCCTTCGAGCTTGAAGAGAAGACCATTGAGATCCGCCGTGTATCCAAAGTGGTACAGGGTGGCCGCCGTTTCGCCTTCCGCGTAACCGTCGTCGTGGGTGACCACAGCGGCCAGGTCGGCGCCGGGGTTGGCAAAGCCACCACCGTGCCCGAGGCGATCCGCAAGGCCACCACGCGGGCCCGTAAGCAGCTGCGCCGCATGAACGTGTACGGCGGCACCATCCCGCATGCCGTGATCGGCCGTGTGGGTGGCGCCGAGGTGCTGCTCAAGCCCGCCTCGCCCGGTACAGGCGTTATTGCCGGCGGCGGTGTGCGTGCGGTCATGCAGGCCGTGGGCGTGCGCGACATTCTGACCAAATCAATGGGCAGCGGCAACATTCACAACGTGGTCATGGCCACCCTGGATGCGCTGGACCAGCTCAAGTCTGTGGATGAGCAGGCCCGCCTGCGCGGCAAGGACGTGAAGGAGCTCAAGCCCTTCTGGGACCGAGGCAAGAAGAATGGCAGCTAAAGGCACTGGCAAAAAGATCAAGATCACGCTGGTGCGCAGCCCCATCGGGGCCACGGAGCGCCACAAGCGCACCGTGAAGGCCCTGGGCCTGCGCAAGATGCACCAGAGCGTAGTGGCTGAAGACAACGCCACCGTACGCGGCATGGTGAACAGCGTTACGCATTTATTGAAAGTGGAAGAGGCGTAAGCGATGAAGCTTCACGAACTTAAGCCCAACCCGGGCAAGATCACCCGCCGCACCCGTGTGGGCCGCGGCACTGGCTCTGGCAGCGGCAAGACCTCTGGCCGCGGCACCAAGGGCCAGGGCGCGCGCACCGGTGGTGGGGCTGGCCCGTACCATCAGGGCGGCAACCTGCCGTTCTTCCGCCGCTTGCCGTTCAAGCGCGGTTTCAACAAGCCGTTCCAGGTGACCTACAACGAGATCAACCTGGACCAGCTGGCCAACTTCAAGGACAACAGCGAGGTCACGCCGGACACTCTGCGTGCCGCCCGCCTGCTGCCCAAGACCAACCGTCCCATCGTTTTGCTGGGCCGCGGTGAAGTGAAGGCCGCCCTCAAGGTGAGCGTGCACCGCGCCACTGCGGCTGCCAAGGCCAAGATCGAGAAGGCCGGCGGCAGCATCACCATCCTGCCGATGAAGGGCTCTGAGGAGACCGCTAAATGAAACGTGGCGCCTGGCGTTATCTCTGGACCGCTCCAGACATTCGCCGCAAGCTGCTGATCACGCTGGCGATCCTGATCCTGTATCGCTTCGTGGCCCACATCCCCGTTCCGGGCGTAGACCGTGACCTGATCGCTCAGTTCATGGCGCAGGGTGGGGCGGGCAGCACGCTGGTGGGTCTGATCGACCTCATCTCCGGCGGTACGCTGCTGCAGTTCTCCGTGCTGGCCATGGGTGTGTACCCGTACATCACCGCCCAGATCATTTTGCAGCTGCTCATGCCACTCATCCCTGCGTTGCAGAAGCGTATGGAAGAGGACCCGCGTGAGGGCCGCAAGTTCATGGAGCGCTGGACCTACTATCTGGCTGTGCCGATGGCTATTCTCAGCGCGGTGGGTCAGATCAACATCTTCTCCACCCTGGCGGGTGGGGCGGTAATCCAGGGCTTCGGCTTTGGTGAGGGCCAGCTGTTGCGCTCGGCCACCATCATCATCAGTATGACCGCTGGCACGATGTTCGCCATCTGGCTGGGTGAGCTGATCTCTGAGTACGGTATCCGCAATCAGGGTCTCTCGCTCATCATCTTCGCCGGCATCATCTCGCGCATCCCGGGCAACTTTGCCTCGCTGCTGGAGAACCAGGCGGCCGGCTGGGTGTCTGTGCTGGCGATCGTGCTCATCATGATCATCACCATCTTCGTGATCGTGTATGTGCAGCAGGGCCGCCGCAATGTGCCAGTGATGTACCCGGGCCGCCGCATGGGCAATCGCATGTCCATGCCGGTCAAGGGCACCCTGCCGCTGATGGTCAACATGTCCGGCATGATCCCGCTCATCTTCGCCCAGGCTATCTTGCAGCTGCCCTCCATTTTGGCCAGCTTCTTTGCCAACTCCACCACGCCGTGGGTGGCCAGCCTGTCCAACACGCTCACCACGTTCTTTAACCCGGCTGGCCCGGGCTACTGGACCATGTACTTCATCATGGTGGTGGGTTTCGCCTTCTTCTATACAGACGTGCTGTTCGCCCAGCAGAACTATGGCGAGAACCTGAAGCGGGTTGGCGCCCAGATCCCGGGCGTCAACCGCGGCGCTCCCACCCAGCGCTATCTCACGTCTGTGCTGCGCCGCATCACGTTGCCCGGCGCGGTGTTCCTGGGTGTTGTGGCCATTCTGCCCTTCCTGATGACGCTGGCCATGCCGTTCCTGGCAACCGGCGGCGGTCAGGGCATGTTCCTGGTGAGCGCCTCTGGCTTGCTCATCATGGTGGGCACCATTCGCGAAGCCTTCTTCAACATCGATGCTGAGTTGAAGTTGCACGGATACGAAGAGTCGCTGCTGGTTCGGTAAGCGAAGCTAGCGAGGGCTAAGTGCCGGTTTATGTAGTTTTGCTGGGGCCGCCGGGTGCGGGGAAGGGCACCCAGGCAGGCATCGTGGCCAAGGCCACGGGGTTGGTGCATATCTCCTCTGGAGATCTGTTCCGAGAGCACATTAAAAACCAAACGGACTTGGGCAAGCAGGTTGACGCCATTTTGAAACGCGGCGACCTGGTGCCCGATGATGTCACCATCGCCATGATCCGTGAGCGGCTGACCCAGCCAGATTGCGCCAACGGCGCCATCCTGGATGGCTTCCCGCGCACCCCCGCCCAGGCCGAGGCGCTCAACGGCATGCTGGCGGAATTCGGCGGCAAGGTGGACGTGGTGCCGTACATCCAGGTGGAGCAGGCAGAGCTGATCGACAGGCTGTCTGGCCGCTGGGTGTGCCGGGCGCACGGCCACGTGTACAACGCCACCTCCAACCCGCCCAAAACAGCGGGCGTGTGTGATCTGGACGGCTCTGAGCTGTACCAGCGCGATGATGACAAACGAGAAACTGTAGAAAAGCGCATCCGCGTCTACTTTGAGCAGACCGCACCGTTGATCGAGCACTACCGCGGCGAAGGCCGCCTGGTGGATATCAACGGGGCGCAGGAAATTGCCCAGGTGACGGAGGATCTGCTGAAGGCGCTGCCGGAGCAGGCTAAATGAGCTGGGAGCGCAATATTGTGCTCAAAACTCCGGCTGAGCTTGAGGTGATGCGCAAGGCGGGGCGCATCAATGCGATGGCGCTGGCAGAGGTAGCCAAGAACGTACGCCCGGGGATCACCACCGGCCAGCTCGACAAGATCGCCGAGCAGCTGATACGAGACCACGGGGGCACCCCGGCGTTCCTGAACTACCCCGGGCCGTACCCGTACCCGGCCACGCTGAACACCAGCGTGAACGAGGAGCTGGTGCACGGCTTGCCGGGCAAACGTGAACTGCGAGAGGGCGACATCCTCTCGGTGGATTGCGGCACCGTCTACGAAGGCTTTGTGGGCGACTCCGCGTTCAGCATGGGCATCGGCGAGGTTTCGGCTGAGGCGCAGAAGCTGATGGATGTCACGCAGGAATCCCTGCGGCTGGGCATTGCCCAGATGATCCCCGGGAACCATGTGGGGGATGTGTCTGCGGCAGTGCAGGAGCATGTGGAAGCGCACGGTTACCATGTGCCGCGCGAATACACAGGCCACGGGGTGGGGCGCAAGATGCACGAAGGCCCGCAAGTACCCAACTACGGGGTGCGCGGGCAAGGCATTCTGCTGCGCCCGGGGATGACCATCGCCCTGGAACCGATGGTGCTGGTGGGCACGCACCGCACACGGGTCTTGAAAGACCAGTGGACGGTGGTCTCCGCCGATGGCTCGCTGACCGCTCATTTTGAGCACAGCGTGGCCGTGACCGAAGACGGTCCGTTGGTGTTGACAGCCGTCTAGCGTGCGTAGCACACGCTAGACGGATGAGAAAAGCAAGGATATAATCACGCGTTCGCCCAGACGCATGCCGCCAGACTTTGGCGGCTAAAGGCTGGGCTGCAGGAGTAATTTGCAATGAAAGTAACCGCATCGATCAAGAAACGCTGCGCCAACTGCAAGGTTGTGAAGCGCAAGGGCAAGCTTTATGTCATTTGCAGCAACCCCAAACACAAGCAGCGACAAGGTTAAGGTGAATGATGGCACGCATTGAAGGCGTAGATCTGCCGCGCGACAAGCGCGTTGAATACGGGCTGACCTATATTTACGGCATCGGCCTGAATACCTCTCAGCGCATTTTGTCTGAGCTGGAAATCAATCCTGACACGCGCGTGAAGGACCTCTCCGAAGGGGATGTCAGCAAGCTGCGTGAATACATCACCAAGAACCTGAAGGTGGAAGGTGACCTGCGCCGCGAGGTGCAGCTCAACATCAAGCGCCTGATGGAAATTGGCAGCTACCGCGGCCTGCGCCACCGCCGCGGCCTGCCCGTGCGCGGCCAGCGTACCCGCACCAATTCCCGCACCCGCAAGGGCCCGGCCAAGACTGTGGCCGGTCGTGGCCGCCGCCGTGGCGCCACCAAGAAGTAAGCGCCAGGAGAGTGAACTGATATGGCTAACGAAAAAGACACCAACCCCCAGGCCACTGAAGGCGCCTCTGAGCCGAAAGAGAAGCGCGCCGCGCGTTCTTCCTCTAAGAAGGGCAAGCGTGCCAGCGTTCTCACCGGCCAGATCCATATTTTTGCTTCGTTCAACAACACCATCGTCACTGTGACCGATGGTCAGGGCAACACCATCTCGTGGGCCAGCGCCGGCTTGGTGGGCTTCAAGGGCTCTCGCAAGAGCACGCCCTTCGCCTCCCGCCTGGCGACCGAGCGCGCTGTCAAGGCCGCCCAGGATCTGGGCATGCAGGAAGTGGAGCTCTACGTGAAAGGCCCCGGCCCCGGCCGCGAATCGGCCGTGCGCGCCGTGCAGACCATGGGCATGCGCGTGCGCTCCATCTCGGACGTGACGCCACTGCCGCACAACGGCTGCCGCCCGCCGAAGCGCCGCAGAATGTAATTAAACGCAGCAGACCCGCCGCAAGGCGGGTGGCTGCGTAGAACTCAACCGGGTGGCTGCGCTGTGAAGCGCCATCCACATGGCTGGGGAAGGAATGAAACTGTGATCGTACTAAGCAATATGGTGACGCCCCGCATCGAGCGTGAAGCGGAGGCCCGTAATTATGGAAAGTTTGCCATTGCCCCGCTGGAGCGCGGCTATGGTCACACGCTCGGCAACTCGCTGCGCCGTGTGCTGCTCTCCTCGCTGGAGGGCGCGGCCATCACGTCCATCCGGGTGACGGACGCCCAGCATGAGTACAGCCAGATCCCTGGCATCCGCGAGGATGTCATCCAGATCATGCTGCAGCTCAAGCAGGTGCGCCTGATCCTGCACGAGGGCGAGACCAGCCGCATGCACCTTGAAGTCAAGGGTGAGGGCACCGTGACCGCCGCCGATATTATTGCCCCGGCCGAAGTGGAAATTGTGAACCCTGACCTGTACCTGTTCACCTCGGACAGCAGCAAGACCAAGCTGCAGATCGAGCTGACCGTAGAGCGCGGCCGCGGCTACTCCCCGGCCAACGAGCGCAGCGGCAAGCTGCCGATCGGCGAACTGCCGGTGGACGCCATCTATACCCCGGTGCGCCGCGTGAACTGGGAAGTGACCCAGGCCCGCGTTGGCCAGAGCACCAACTATGACAAGCTCATCATGGAAGTATGGACCGACGGCACGGTGCGCCCTGAGGAAGCCCTCAGCACCTCCGCCGGCATCATGATCGAACACCTGCGCCACATTGCCGGCGTGAAGGAAATTGCCCTCAGCCCTGCGCCGGAGAAGGTTGTCACTGACAACCGCCTCTCCAGCGAGGTGTATGACACCCCGATCGAGAACCTCGATCTGTCTGTACGGGTCTTCAACTCCCTGAAGCGCGCCGGCATCACCACCGTGGGCGAGGTGATGGAACTGCTCGACAAGGGCCTGGATGCGGTGATGTCGATCCGCAACTTTGGCGACAAGAGCATGGATGAATTGGTAGAGAAGATGCAGGAGAAAGGCTACATGCCCCAGGACGCCAAGGCGCCCTCTGCTGCAGATGGAGAAGGTGAATAGAGCATGCGTCACAAAGTAGCAGGCAAGAAACTCAGCCGCCATGTCGGCGCCCGCACCGCGCTGCGCCGCATCCTGGTGAAGCAGCTGTTCGAGCACGAGCGCATCACCACCACCCGCGCCAAGGCTGAGGCCATCCGCGGCCAGGCTGAACGCCTGATCACGCTGGCCAAGAAGGGCAACGCCGCCGAGCAGGCCTCTGCCAAAGTGCATGCCCGCCGCCTGGCCGCCGCGCGCTTGAACGACGCCAAGATCGTCAAGAAGCTGTTTGACGATATTGCGCCGCGTTTTGCCGAGCGCAAGGGTGGCTACACCCGCCTGACCAAGCTCGGCCAGCGTGAGGGCGACCGCGCTCCCATGGTTCTGCTGGAGCTGGTCGACTAAGATCGTGATGTCCGGCATTTTGTGCCGACAAGGTTCCACCGGCCTCTTGAGGTGGACATAGCACGTTACAAAGTTATTCTGGCTTATCACGGCGCCGCATTCAGTGGAATGCAGCGCCAGGCCCGCCGGCGCAGTGTGCAGGCGGTGCTGGAAGAAGCCCTGCGAACCCTCGGCTGGGCCGGGCGATCGATATTGATCGCCGGGCGCACGGATGCCGGGGTGCATGCCAGCGGGCAGGTGGCCGCCTTTGACCTCGAGTGGAAGCACTCCAGCGAGAGTTTGCAAAAGGCGCTGAATGCCCAGCTGCCGCCGGATGTGGCGGTGCAGGCGGTGAGCGTGGCGGCGGGTGATTTTCACCCGCGTTATGATGCGCGCAAGCGCACCTATCGCTACCGCATCTACTGCCAGCCGCAGCGAGACCCAATTCGGGAGGGGCTCGCCTGGCGGGTGTGGCCGGCGCCGCAGTTGCGCCGCCTGCAACAGGCTGCCAAGCAGTTGCGCGGCGAGCATGACTTCATCGCCTTCGGCACGGCGCCGCAAGCCGGCGGGCATACCCGCCGCCGCGTGCATGCCGCCAGCTGGCGGGCAGACGGAGACGAGTTTGTCTTCGAGGTGACCGCTAATGCCTTCCTCTATCACATGGTCCGCCGCATGGTGGGCCTGCAGGTGAAGGTGGGGCAGGGGCTGGCTGAGCCAGATGCAGTCAAGGCCGCGCTGAGCAGCACCCAGCGCGTGCGAGAATTGGCGCCGGCCCACGGGCTGGCGTTGGTAAGTGTGGAGTATTAGCGCAGGCGGAGCACATGCCGCCGGCGATGCAGTGAGCGGTTGCGCAAGCAGCTACGAGACTGAAAGAAGGAACTGAGGATTAGGATGCAACAAAAAAGCTATTATCCCAAACCGGGTGATGTTGAAGGGCAGTGGTACCTTGTGGACGCCACCGGCCAGAATTTGGGCCGCCTGGCTTCGCAAATTGCCACCATCTTGCTGGGCAAGCACCGCCCCGAGTACACCCCGGGCGTAGACCTGGGGGATGCGGTCATCGTGCTGAACTGCGGCCAGATCACGGTTACGGGCACCAAGATGACCGACAAGACCTATTACCGCTACAGCGGTTTCCAGAGCGGTCTCAAGGAGACCAGCCTGCGCCGCATGCTGGAGACTCACCCTGACCGCGTGATCCAGGAAGCGGTGTGGGGCATGCTGCCGCACAACAAGCTGGGCCGCCAGCTGATTAAGAAGCTGAAGATTTACGCCGGCAGTGAGCACCCGCACACCGCCCAGAAACCGCAGCCGCTGGCTGTGAAGTAAGGTAGGAGACTTATGGCTGAACAATTTTACGAAGGCGTAGGCCGCCGCAAGACCAGCAGCGCCCGCGTGCGCGTAATGAGCGGCGCCGGGGCCTTCATGGTCAATGGCAAACCGCTGGAAGAATACTTCCCCCGCATTGGTGACGCCGCCCTGATCCAGGGCGTGCTGCAGGATGCCAGCGCCGGCGGCACGGTGGATGTGAGCGTGATCGTGCGCGGCGGTGGCCGCACCGGCCAGGCTGGCGCCGTACGCATGGGCCTGGCCCGTGCGCTGGTCAAGATGAACCCGGACTATCACCCGGCGATGGCCAAGAACATGCACCTGCGCCGCGATGCGCGTGCCAAGGAACGCAAGAAACCCGGCCTCAAGCGCGCCCGCAAGGCTCCCACCTATACGAAGCGCTAAGGCTCTATCGGAGCACAATCAAAAAACCGCAGCGAAAGCTGCGGTTTTTTTATACGCCGTGCATCCCGAGCGTAGCGAGGGATACTCATAGGCATGTTCTGAAAATGGCGCGCTGCATGGAAGATATGCCAGCAAGGATTCCTCACTGTTCCGGCTCCGGCGGTCTGGTGTAGATGCTTATACCCGTTCGGAATGACATGGGGCGCGAAGGTGTATCATCTCCCCATGACCGATATCCCATCTCTGCTCGCCAAACAGCCCAATACCGCCACGGAGAATATCAGCCTCATCTACGCCCCCACGCTGGCCGGGCAGTACCATCCCACCTTTCCGCCGCACATGCCCGCCCTTGTTCACGGCATTGACTCCGCTGAGCTACTGGCCAAAGTACAAAGCCTGTTGGCGCTCGTCTATCCTGCGTCACACCCCATCCACCTGGGCAGCGAAGAGATTACATTAGCAGACCTTTCAGTCAAGCCGCCCAGCGACTATCCGGCCAGCCTCTACATCCCGCCCCTTGGCCCCAACACCTCGCTCGAGGAGTTCCAGGAGCTGATCGCCCACCTGCGCGCCCCGGATGGCTGCCCCTGGGACCGCGAACAGACCCACCAAAGCCTGCGCCGCAACCTGATCGAAGAGAGCTATGAGGTGGTCGACGCGCTGGATGCTAATGACCCAAGAGCCATGCAGGAGGAGTTCGGCGATCTGATGGTGCAGGTGGCCCTGCACGCTCAGATCGCCAGCGAGGCCGGCGAGTTCCGCATGGCGGATGTGCTGCACGGCATCATCACCAAGCTGATTGCTCGCCACCCACACGTCTTCGGCGACGTACAGTTGGGCGATGCCGAAGCGGTCATCGCCAACTGGGAGAATCTGAAAGCGGCCGAGCGCGAGCAGCAGGGTACCGAGAAAGGCTTGCTGGACGGTGTATCGGCGGCGTTGCCGGCCCTCAGCCAGGCCGAGGCCTACACGACCCGTGCGGCCCGGGTGGGCTTTGAGTGGCCGAATATTGAGGGCGTGCTGGGGGATGTGGCCGAGGAGATCCAGGAATTCCGCGCCGAGTCGGCCGGCTCGGCCGAGCAGGAGGCCGAGTTCGGCGACATATTGTTCGCGCTGGTGAACCTCTCGCGTTGGCTCAAGATCGACGCTGAGGCGGCGCTACGGGCAGCCAACGCCCGCTTCCGCAAACGCTTCGCGTTTGTGGAAGCAGGGGCGCGGGCGCAAGCGCGCCTGCTCAGCGAGCTGAGCCTGGACGAGATGAACGCGCTGTGGGAGGCGAGCAAGGCTGGGGAGTAATGCTTCGCTGCTGCCCAGGCAAGCCCGCCTGTCATTGCGAGGACGTGAGGCGGCGTAGCCGCTGAACGACGAAGCAATCCCCAGGAGTGTCTGCTTGGGGATTGCTTCGCTTCGCTCGCAATGACGGCAGCGGCCTTCCTGCTCGCTGCTCACTGCTCACTGATTTCTAAATATACTTACTCGTGATCGAGCCCTTGGCCTTCTTCAACTCGGCGGGCGTGCCCTCGAACAGCACCTGGCCGCCGCGGCTGCCGCCCTCGGGACCCATGTCAATGATCCAGTCAGCGTTGCGCACCACATCCATGTTGTGCTCGATCACGATCACCGTGTTGCCGCCGTCCACCAGGCGGTTGATGATCTCCAGCAGGTGAGCCGTGTCCGACATGTGCAGGCCGGTGGTCGGCTCGTCCATCACGTACAGGCTGCCTTCCTTGTGCAGCTCGCTGGCCAGCTTAATGCGCTGGCACTCGCCGCCCGATAGCGTGTTGAGCGGCTGGCCCAGTTTGAGGTACGTCAGGCCAACATCGCTCATCGCCTGCAGGCGGCGCGTGATCTCAGGCTGGGTGAAGTGCGTCAGCGCCTGCTGCACAGTCATCTCCAGCACATCCGCGATCGATTTGCCGTCCAGTTTGTAGGCCAGCACCTCATCCTTGAAGCGCTTGCCGTTGCAGATCTCGCAGGGCGACTTGACCACATCGAAGAACGACAGATCGGTATACACCACGCCCAGGCCCTGGCAGTTCTCGCAGGCACCCTTGGAATTGAAGCTGAACAGGCCAGCATTCACCTTGTTGGCGGTGGCGAACGCCTTGCGGATATCGTCCATGATGCCGGTGTAGGTGGCCGGGTTGGAGCGCGAATTGGCGCCGACGGCCGACTGGTCGATCACGATGGCCTCGGGGTAGGCCTCGACGAAAGCCTGGTTGATGAGCGAGCTCTTGCCGGAGCCGGCCACGCCGGTCACCACGGTGAACACGCCGGTGGGGATGTTGACGCTGACCTTCTTGAGGTTATTGACATTCACATTGCTCAGCTTGAAGTGCTTCTTGGCCGTGCGGAACTCTTTCTTGATGGGTAACTTTTGGGTCAAGTGACTGCCGGTTAACGTATTGGCCTTCAGCAGGCCTGCATAGCTGCCCTGGTACACGATCTCGCCGCCCTGGCTGCCAGCCTTCGGCCCCACATCGATAATGTGGTCGGCGATCTCGATCACATCCGGGTCGTGCTCGACCACCAGCACCGTGTTGCCCTTGTCGCGCAGCTTTTGCAGCATCTCATTCAGGCGATGCACATCCCGCGGGTGCAGGCCGATGCTGGGTTCGTCGAAGACGAACATCACATCCACCAGGCTGCTGCTCAGGTGCTTCACCATCTTTATGCGCTGCGACTCGCCGCCCGAGAGCGTGTCAGTCTCGCGGCTCAGGGTCAGGTACTGCAGGCCAATATCCACCACATGCTGCAGGCGCTCGACCAGGCTCTGCACGATCGGCTTGGCCACCGGGTCCTTGATGCCCTTGAGCACGGTGATGAGTTCGCCCACTTCCATGGCGGCCATATCGGCAATGTTGTAGCCCTCGATCTTGCAGCCCAGCACAGCTTTGTTGAGGCGGGCGCCCTTACACTCGGGGCAGGGGCCTTCTTCCAAATACGGCGCCACTTGCTTCTGCGTCCGCTCGGAGAGCGCCTTCAGGTCGCGCTTGATGTAGGAGTTGGAGAACTTGAGGATGATGCCTTCGTAGGTGGCCTTGAAGGCGCCCATACTGACCTTGCGGCCTGAGCCGTACAGCAGCAGCTCGAGCTCGTCCTTGGTGTACTTGGAGAGCTTCTTGTCATTGTCGAAGAAGCCACTGGTCTGGTACAGGCCGACCCAGCTGCCGAAACCCGGCACGCGGATCGGGCTTTCGTTCAGCGACTTGCTCATGTCGAGGATCTTGTTGATCGCCGGCTGCAGCTTGCGGCCGAAGCCGTTGCACTCCGGGCACATGCCGGCCGGGTCGTTGAACGAGAAGGCGTTGGAGTAGCCCACGAACGGCTTGCCGACCCGCGAGAACAGCAGACGCAGCGCGGTGTAAATATCGGTGATCGTGCCCATGGTGGAGTGCGAACCGCCGCCCAGGCGCTTCTGGTCTACCACGATCGCCATGCTCAGATTCTCGATCGAGTCCGCATCCGGCTGCGAATAGCGCGGCAGGAAGTTGCGCACGAACATGCTGAAGGTTTCGTACAGCTGGCGCTGCGCCTCGGTGGCCAGCGTATCGAACACGATGGAGGATTTGCCCGAGCCGGAGACCCCGGTGAAGATGGTGATCTGGTCCTTGGGGATGCGGACGTCAATGTCCTTCAGGTTGTTTTCGCGCGCACCGCGGATCTGGATAAAGTCTTGTCTGGCTTCGGGCATGGTTCCTCTTGATTTTTGGGTCTGGACAGGGGGAGAAGTTTACCCGCTTTGTTGGGGAGGGCGACCCCGGATCCCTTGACAGCCAGCGTGGGCTGGCTGTCAAGGGCTATTTGCTGGTCTTGACTGAATTCAGGCGCATGCCGCCTTGCACCAGCGCGGTGAGGGCGGCTTTGTCTATGCTGCCATCCTCTGGGAAGTCAATGGTGCGCACGGAGCTGCTGTCCAGGCGGGCATTGAACAGCTTTTTGGGGTCTTTCAGTTGCTTGCCCTTGTGGAAGTTGATACGCACGGAAGTCTTGAGCACATCCGCATGGCACACGATGCCATTGTGCGACCACACGATCACACCTTCAGGCTTGGAGGGCATCTTCCATTTGACCTCTTCCAGCAGGGCCGGGTCGGCCTTGCTGATAATGGCGCGCAGCTCGGTTAGCTTCTTGCCCTTCCAGCCTTCGGCCTTTTTGATGATGGCGTTGATCTCGCTGGCGCTGGCCTTGACGCCGGCTGCCGGCGCTTTCGCCTTCGCCGCCGGCCTCTTTGCCTTCGCCACCAGCTTGCGGGCGGCTGGCTTTTTCGCCGCCGGTTTTCTGGTGGCTGCCTTTTTCTTGGCTGGCATTTTTAGCCTAGCGCTTTCTTGATCAGCTTGGCGATTTTGGCTTCCTCGGTCGGTGTGATCTTGGTCAGCGCGAAGGCGTTGGCCCACAGGTTGCCGTCATCCAGCTTGGCCAGATCGCTGAAGCCCAGGGTGGCATAGCGCGTGCCGAATTTTTCGGCCGGCTGGAAGAAGAAAATGTTCTTGCCGTCCCTATTGGCGTAGCCGGGCATGCCGTACCAGGTCTTAGGCAGAATGTCCGGAGCGATCTTCATAATGATCTCGTGCAGGCGTTTGGCCATGGCACGGTCGCTGGCGGGCAGCTTGTCAATGGCGGCCAATAGGTCCTTCTCGCTCTTGGCTTTGTCGTTGCCGTACTTCTCTTGCGCTTTCAGTTCGCGGGCGCGTTCTTTCATCGCGGCCATTTCTTCCGCGGTGAAGCCGCTGGTGTTCTTAGTGGTCTTCTTCTTGGCGGGCATTTGTGCCTCCTTGTCGAGTAAGCTGCCTGGCCTGGGCCATTGGCCCAGGCCAGGCAGCGTGGTGATAGTAGAAACGGGGTGCGCTGTGCGCGGTTACTTGGCCAGGTAGTCGGCCAGGGTTTCCAGCGCCTGCTTGGCGCCGCCCACGGCGCCGTAGCTTGCGGCCTCCTGGTAGGCTTCGGCGCTGGCGAAAACCAGGTGCAGGGTCACTTTGGTCTTGCCGCCCTCGTCTTCAAAGGAGACGTTGGTGCGCACCGGGTCGCCGGCGTACTCGCCTTCGTTGCCATAGTCGTACACCAGGCGGGCGGGCTTGTCGATCTCGATGAAGGTGATCTTGAAACCGTAGCTCTCACCATCCGGCGTGGCGGTGCTGTAGCGCCACACGCCGCCGGGCTTGGCGTCCCACTCCTGCGTGGTGGAGCCGGGTGGCAGCCACCATTGCTCGGCGTGCTCCTTCTCAGTGAAGGCGGCGAAGACGGTCTCGCGTGGGGCGTCGAACACACGGGTTGCGATGATCTCGCGGTCTGCAGTATTGCTCATTACGAATCTCCTTTTTGTATCTTGCGTAGATAGTCTTGCAGGCGGTCAAAATTGGCTTCCCAATGCTGGCGATAATCTTCCAGCCAGGCGGAGACATCCCGCAGCGGGGCGGCCTGCAGCTGGGCAGGCCGCCACTGCGCCTCACGCCCCCGTTGAATGAGGCCCGCCCGCTCAAGCACCTTGAGGTGCTTGGAGATGGTGGGCATGCTCAGCGTGAAAGGCTGGGCCAGCTCTTTGACGGTGGCGGGGCCTTGCGCAAGGCGCGCCAGCATGGCCCGGCGGGTGGGGTCTGCCAGGGCGGCAAAGGTAAGGCTGAGGGAATCGGTATCGGTGGGAAGCATACTTAGCTAATTAGCTAAATGGTAAAGTATGCAGAGCAAATTGTCAAGGCCAAAGAGAATGTAAGTGATATGCCTGCCCATCCGCTATAGTTGAACTATGAAACGGGGAAAGGTACTGCTCTTGTTGAGCGCACTGCTTGCCGCCAGCCTGGCAGCCTGTGCGCAGGCGCCCGCCGCTGAGCCGCAAGCGCGCATTCTGTATTTTACGCATCGCACGGATGCCGAGCCCAGCTTGCTGGCGCCCGGCCACCTGCGCCAGACCCTGGGCGCCCAAGCCGTGGGCGAGTGGGGCGATCTGATGGTGCTGCACCGCGCCCAGCCGGCCGAAGCGATCATCATCGATGGCGCCGCAGTGGCGCAGGCCAACCTTGATGACCTGGCGGCTTTGTACCGCCAATGTGTCGTGCTGGCCTTCTTCAACCTCTATTCGCCCGAGGTGGCGCGCCTGGTGGATGACCCCAGCGTGCGCGCAGGCGGTTGGATGGATGGCAGCGAGCCATACCCGAGTGACTTTTACATAATGGTGCAGCGCGAGGCTCGCACGGATGAGGAAACCTGCGCGGCCGATGCGCTGCCGAGTGAACTGAGCGGCCTGGGCAAGAGCCGCAGCCAGTACTCGTTGGCAAGCGATGCGGATTTTGAAGTGTTTACCGGCGTGTTGAACACACGGCTTTCCGACCCGCAACCTTAGACTATACGTACACCAGGCAATCCGCCAATACCGGCGCGGCTTCGAACTGGTTCCAGCGCAGATCCAGCTTGCGCAGATTCTTGAGCGCGGACAGGCTGGCTGGCAACTCGCTGAGCTGGTTGTTGCGCAGATCCAGATAGTAAAGCTCCGCCAGATCCCCGATCGCTTCCGGTAGGCTGGCCAGCCTATTGCTGCGGGCATGCAGCTCGCGCAGTTGGGCCAGCTTGCCGACTGCATCTGGCAGTTGGCCGATGCGATTGTTGTAGATGCGCAGCTCTTGAAGCGCGCCCAGCTCGCACACGGCCTCTGGCAGTTCGTCGAACTGGTTGTCGGTCATGCTTAAATAGGCGAGGCTGTGCATATGCCTGAGTTCATCCGGCACGCTGTTGAGCTTGTTGTCGCTGATATATAGGAATTTCAACGCATGCAACTGGCCGAGTTCAGCCGGCAGGCTGCTGAGCTGGTTGTGGGCAATGTCCAGCACTTCGAGCTTGCCTAATTGCCCCAACGCAGCCGGCAGGCTGCGGGCCGGCGTGCCGAAGAAGAACAGCTGGCGCAGCTCCCGCAGCTGGCCCATGGCGGCGGGCAGCTGGTCGAGCCGGTCTTCGCCCAGTGAAAGCGTCTCCAAGTCGCCAAGCTCCCACAGCTCGGCCGGCACTTGCTGCCAGCCGCAGCCGCGCAGCGAGAGGGCGGTGATGCGCTCGCCGTCCTGGCAGTAGGCGATCTTGTGCGTGTGCAACTGGCTGCGCGGCACGCGCGGGATGGGCTGGCTGAGCTTCCGCTCTAACTGCTGCAATAAGTTTGCTGGCATGTTTTGTATGTGTAGTAGTTAGTCTGTCTGGAGTGCGTTCCAGGCTGCGTGGTACTTTTGCAGTTTTTCCAATGACCCAGGCGTGATCTCTTTCAGGCGAAGGATGTTGGCGTTGTCTTCAAGATCAGCCAGTTTGACCCTGCGGGCAAGCGGCACTCGCTTGATAGCGGCTATGTAGTCCTCGTAACTCTGCTCATTCAGGTGGGTCAGGGCTTCCAGCGCTTCAAGGATCGGCTCGGCAAAGCCCAGCTTCTTCAGATCAGCCAGCGTGGTGTCTGAATCCTCTACTACATCATGCAGAACGGCTACGATCATCTCTTCAGCCGTTTGCATACGCAGCATGAGACGCAGCGGATGCAGGATATATGGCGCGCCGGCCTTGTCTACCTGCTGCCTGTGTGCGGCGAGCGCCAATCCAATAGCTGTGTTGAGATCAGCCATGTGAACTCGTGTACCGTTCGCCCACCTCGATCGCCACGGGTAGCACATTGCTGGCCTGCGGCAACGGGCAGGTGGCGAATTCAGTGAAGGCGCACGGCGGGCTGTAGAGCTTGTTAGGATCCAGCGCCACTTCATCACCCACGGGTAGTTCGCTGGTCAGGAAGCGGCCTGCGCCATAGCTGCCTTTGCCCGCGCTGGCGTCTTTGACCAGCAGGTAGTACGTGCCATCTTCCAGCAGCTCAGCCTGCGGGGCGCAGTGCACGCCGCCGTACTCGAAGTGCAGCGCAGCGTGCATTTCAGTCTCCTGCTGGATGCCGACGATGTCGTCGCGCAGCACGCGCACGGGCGGCTCGTAGCGCTCGATGCGCGCCGTCACCCGGGCGGCCGGGTCCGGCGGGAACCAGACGCGGCCGGTGGCCGTTTGGCGCTCCGGGCGCTGCGGGTCCCATATGCGGATCGCATAGCGATCACCGCGCCGCAGTACCAGCATGCGTACATCCTCCCAGAACACGAAGGTGGGCTGCTCGCTGTGGTCGTCGTGCAGCCGGGGCTCGCCGCTAACCGGCGCTTCGCCCGCGGCCGGGTTGGCGCCGGCGCTCAGGGCGGCGTCAGGCGTAGGATGCAGGGTTACCTGGCCATTGGCCAAGTGTAGGCTGCCCAGGCTGCCGGGGGCGCGGGCGGGCAGCTGGACGCGGCTGCCGGGCGCTCTGCCGAGGCTGTTCTCGCCCTCGTGCAGCCAAAAGAGGCCGGTCAGCGTCAGCCAGCTGTACGGAGCGCGCAAGCGCTCGCCCATCTCCGCCCGCCAGGCGTCCAGGTTCTGTAGGTAGTCAGCCGGCATTAAACGTACTCGAACTGGGCCGTAAAGTGACGCAGCAACTCTGGCGCATAGGTCATCTTCATGCCGCGGATCTTGCCGGCATCGGCCTTGATCTCGCCGATCACCTCGGCCACATAATCGAAGTGGCTTTGGGTGTATGTGCGGCGCGGGATCGCCAGGCGCACCAGCTCCAGCGGCGGGAACTTCCACTGGCCGTCCACCAGCTGGCCGAAGGCGATCGTGCCCATCTCCACGGCGCGGATGCCGCCGTATTGGTACAACGCCACGGAGAGCGCCTGGCCCGGCAGCTGTTCGCGGCTCAGGTGCGGCAGCAGGCCGGCCGCATCCAGATAGATGGCGTGCCCGCCGGTCGGCTCGATCAGCGGCATGCCCGCCTGGCGGATGCGGTCGGCGGCGTAGGCGGTTTGAGCCAGGCGGTAGGCCAGGTAATCCTCCTGCAAGCCGTCGCGCAGGCCCACGGCCAGCGCGTCCAGGTCGCGGCCGGCCAGGCCGCCGTAGGTGGGGAAGCCCTCGCGCAGGATCAGCTCGGCCCGCACGCGCTCGAACAGCTTGTCGTCGTTCGTGGCCAGGAAGCCGCCGATGTTGACCATGCCGTCCTTCTTGGCGCTCATCGTTGCGCCGTCGGCCAGGGCAAAGATCTCGCGGGCGATCTCCAGCGGGGTCTTGTCGGCATAGCCCGGCTCGCGCAGCTTGATGAAATAGGCGTTCTCGGCATAGCGGCAGGCGTCAATAAAGAAGGGGATGTTGTAGCTGCGGTAGATCTCCGAAACGGCGCGCAGGTTGGCCAGCGAGACCGGCTGGCCGCCGCCGGCGTTGTTGGTGATCGTCATCATGCCGAACGGGATGTTGGCCGGACCCTTCTCCTCGATCCAGGCCTTGAGGGCGTCAGTGTCCATATCGCCCTTGAAATCCACGACCGTTTGCGGCTCATAGGCGACTTGCTTGACCAGATTGGTCGGCACACCGCCGCGCGCCAAGATGTTGCCTTCGGTCGTATCGAAATGCATATTGGAGGGCACGAACTGGCCCGCCTTCAGCAGCACCGCTGCGAGGATGTTCTCGGCAGCCCGCCCCTGGTGGGTGGGCACAAAATGCTTGAAGCCGAAGATATCCTCCATGACTTCTTTGAGGCGATAGAACGAACGCGCCCCGGCGTAGGATTCATCCCCAGACATCATGGCCGACCATTGCGCCTGGCTCATGGCGCCAGTGCCCGAATCGGTCATTAGGTCAATGTACACATCTTGAGCACGCAGGCCAAAAACGTTGTAGCCCGCGGCTTTCAGCGCTTTCTCACGCTCCGCCTGGTTGATGAGCTGGATCGGCTCGACGACCTTGATGCGGAACGGTTCCGGCAGGTACTTGGGCATGTAATCTCCTTGGTATGGGGTGGTTGCACACGGCGCGTATGGCTACCGTGCGCAAAGTATAATCCCGCTCACCATGCCGCTTGAAATTGTGAAAATGACCCTGGGTCCGGCCCACACCAACTGCTACATCGTGGCCGAGCAAGCTAGCTCGGATGCGGTCGTGATCGACCCGTCGTGGGATGGCCACCTTATTTTGGAGCAGATGCAGGCGCGGGACTGGCGCACGGCCGCCATCTGGCTGACCCACGCCCACTGGGATCACTTTGGCGGCGCGGCCGCCGTGGCCGACGGCAGTGTGACGCCGCCCCAAGTGGCCCTGCACCCCGATGATTACGTGCTGTGGCGCGCCGGCGGCGGAGCGCGCAACTACGGCCTGACCTTTGACCCCGGCCCCGAGCCCACCATTGACCTGGCGGGCGGGCAGACTCTCTACATCGGCAAGACCGCGCTGGAGGTGCGCTTTGCACCCGGCCACTCGCGCGGCAGCGTCATGTTCTATGCGCCCAGTGAGCGGCTCATGTTCTGCGGTGATGTCATCTTCCAAATGAGCATCGGCCGCACCGATCTGCCCGGCGCCGACCACCAAACCCTGATCGATAGCATTACCCGCGAGGTACTAAGCCTGCCCGACGATGTGGTGCTGCTGCCCGGGCACGGGCCGGAGACCACGGTGGGGCAGGAACGCCAATTCAATCCATTTTTGCAAGACTGAGGAGTGCAATGCTGAAGGAACTTTTGCTGGATATGTACGATTTCACCTGCTGGGGGCGTGACCTGATCCTGGAGCAGGCCGCCAAGCTGACCCCGGAGCAGTTCGAGGAAGAGACCCGCTTCCCGATCAAGAGCGTCAAGGAAACCCTGGTGCACACGCTCTCGGCGGAATATGCCTACCGCGTGCGTTGCATGGGCTTGGCGTATGAGCCCGTCAAGCCGGAGCAGTTCGCCGACCTGGCCGCGCTGCGTGCCCGCTGGCAGGCCGAGGAAGCCGAGATGCGCGCCTACCTGGCCGCCGCCAGCGATGATGAGCTGCAGGGAACTGTGACCTACACCGTCTCCACCGGTGAGGAGTTCACCCGCGGGCGCCTGTTGCTGCTCAAGCAGCTGCTCTTCCACAGCATGCAGCACCGCGCCGAACTGGCCCAGATGCTGACTGAGTTCGGTCATTCGCCCGGCAATATCGACTACACCTTGTTCTACATGAGCAAGCAGGCCGCCTAGGCCGCTGACGCCACCAAAAGCAGGCTGCGGTTACCGCAGCCTGTTTGGTTTTAAGTTGCTTGTGAACAGGGAGCAGGACGGGGCCGGATTGTGTTTTTGCCTCTCCGGTTCACTGGTTTCTGCTCACTGCTCACTTTTTATGTTCATAATTTCACAATATTGTGATATAATGCACATGTAGCAATCAACCGGTTTCGCCTTAGGGAAAGGAAGGTTGCCATGTTTGCGTTCTACCTGTTCCTCGTTAGTCTTGTCAGCTTTATGGTGTTGTGGGGCACATCACTGGGGGCGGTGAATGACTGGCTGCACATCCAGCAGGGCACCGGCTTTCGGGCGGCGGAGGGGTTCGTGTCGGCCGTAGGCTGGGCGCTGGCCGCCGGCCTGGTGTGGGTATTCCACTGGCGCAGCTTACGCCGCGGCCTGCGCACCGGCAGCCGCTCGGTCCGCGGTGCGGTGTTGATCTATCTGGTCTTCGTAACCTTTGGGCTGGCGATGGGCCTGATGACGAGCGGCTCTTCGCTCTTTGAAGAGGCGACCGCATTGCTTACCGGGGTAGTGCAAGGCAGCACCCTGGAGCTGGGGACGCAGGCGCTCAAGCTGGCTATCAGCGGCGGCCTGTGGGCACATCACTTGGTTATGTTCTATCAGGAGGCTAAGTACGATATGACCGTAGACAAGAAAGAAACCAAGCGGGCTAAGCGCAGTTGATCGCTGACCCGTACATGGAAGAGAGGCAGCATGCGTTTTTGTGCATGTTGCCTCTCTTTGCTTCACCTAGCGTACACGTTGATAGGCGTGTATCTAAGACAGGGTAGGGGATTGCTTCGCTCGTTTCACTCGCTCGCAAAGACAAAAAACAGCCTGCATCTGCGTTTATCTGCGGCAGAATCTGCGTTCATCTGTGGATACCAAATAAAAGAGAGGCAGCCGCAAGGCTGCCTCTCTTTTGTGGCTTTTGTGGTGAGTCCTACTTCGCGAACTCGCTCGCCCGCGTCTCACGCAATACCGTCACCTTGATCTGGCCCGGGTACTGCATGGTCTCTTCGATCTTCTTGGCGATGTCACGCGCCATGCGGGCCGCTTCCAGGTCGTCCACGTCCTCGGGGCGCACGATGATGCGCACTTCGCGCCCGGCCTGCAGCGCGTAGCTCTGCGTCACGCCCTTGTAGGAGTTGGCCAGGTCCTCCAGCGCCTTGATGCGCTTGATGTACTGCTCCAGGCTCTCACGGCGGGCGCCGGGGCGGGCGCCGGAGATGGCGTCGGCGGCTTCCACGATCACCGCCTCCACGCTCTCCTGCTCCACCTCATGGTGGTGGGCGGCGATCGCGTTGACCACCAGCGGGTTCACGCCGTAGCGCTTGGCGAACTCGGCGCCGATGGCGGCGTGCGTGCCCTCCACGTTGTGGTCCATCGCCTTGCCCAGATCGTGCAGCAGGCCGCCCATCTTGGCCAGCTCTACATCCGCGCCAAGCTCGGTGGCGATGACGCCGGCCAGGCCGGCTGCCTCCACCGCATGGGCTAGCTGGTTCTGCCCGTAGGAGGTGCGGTATTTCAGGCGTCCCAGCATCTTGACGATCTCTTTGTGCAGGTGCGGCACGCCAGCTTCATAGACGGCGTTCTCGCCGGCCTCCTGCATGGCCTTGTCCACCTCATCTTGCTCTTTCTTCAGCAGCTTCTCGATGCTGGCCGGGTGGATGCGGCCGTCCTGCACCAGCTTCTGCAGCGTGCGGCGGGCAACCTCACGCCGCACGGGGTCGAAGCTGGAGATGGTGACCGCCTCAGGCGTGTCATCGACGATGACGTCAACCCCGGCCGCCTGCTCGAACGAGCGAATGTTGCGGCCATTGCGGCCGATGATGCGGCCCTTCATATCGTCTGAGGGCAGGGTCACCACCGAGGTGGTGTTCTCCGAAACATACTCAGACGCCACACGCTGTACGGCCATGGCCACCAGGTTGCGGGCGCGCTTGTCGCCCTCTTCCTTGGCCTCAGCCTCGATCTGGCGGATGATGCGCGCCATATCGCCGCGTGATTCCTTCTCGACCTCATCCATGAGCACTTTGCGGGCTTCGTCCCGCGTCATGGATGAGACGCTCTCCAATTTCTTGACGATCTCGCCGCGCTGCTCGTCGAGCTCGTTGTTGCGCTTGTCCAGGTTGCTCTGGCGTTTGTTCAGGGTCTGCTCGCGCTCTTCCAGCTTTTCGGTGCGGCTGTCGAGGTCAGAGCGGCGGCTGCGTAGCCGGTCGTCCTCGCGACTCAGGTCCTTGCGCTTGCGCTCGATGTCGCCCTCGGCGCGTTGGCGCAGCTCCAGGGCTTCGTTCTTGGCCTTGAGCTCCACGCTCTTGGCTTCCTCGCGCGCCTGCGCCAGGATGCGGTCGGCCTCCTCCTGATTGCGGCGCTTGGCGCTCTGCACTTGCAGATGGCGCAGCCCAAAGCCGGCTGCGGCTGCCACAAGGGCTACGATGATGGTGATGGTGTCCATGTGCTTTTAGTGTTACCTCGTTTCTTGTGAGTGGGCACGCTGCCAGGCTTCGCGGCAGACATCGGCTACGATGTCGTAGCCGAAGCCGCGGCGGGCCAGGTGCGCGCCAAGCTTGTTGCGGAAGGTTTCCCAATCCAGCCCCTGCAGCTGGCGCAGTTTGCGCTCAGCCGCCTGGCTGGCCAATGCGTGCTCATCCAGGTCTTGCACGGCATCGTCAATAAGTGCGTCTGGCATGCCCTTGAGGCGCAGTTCCATGCGCAGGGCACGCGCGCCGCGCGGCTTGAAGGCGGCGCGGTCCTCGACCCAGCGGCGGGCGAAATCGGCGTCGTCCAGCAGGCCGTTGGCCCGCAGGCGCTCGATGACCGTATCGATCACATCCGGCGCAACCTCAAACTTCTTGAGGTTGCGCTGCACCTCGGCCGTGGAGCGGGGGCGGTAGCTGATGAAGTTGAGGGCGCGCTGCAGGGCGGCCTCGACCCCGTCTTTGGCTTGCAATTCGGCGATCTTCTCAGGGTTTAGCTCTTGGCCCAGCGTGAGCCAGGCCGCCACGATCTTGGCCAGGGGAAACGCATATTCCCCATCCAGGTAGATATTGACCCGGTTGGGGTTGCGCTTCTGTTGCGTGATCGCAGTGATCGTTCCCATAACAAAAACAGCCGTTCGGCCAGGGCCGCGGCTGCTTTGGCTGGTTCTGAGTGCTGCTGAAGTTGTGCTACGGCACACTACGGCATAGCGCCGTGTGTGGATGCGTTTACAGGCGCAGGAGTCCCCTGGGGAGGGTGGTGCACTGGTGCGCGAGTGAGATCATATGCGTAGCGTTACGTATCAGCCCGCCGAAGGATTGCTTTCGGCATCGTCCAGAATTCAGTTGAAAAGCCAGCCGGCCTGTGGCCGGCCTGGCGGCCGTGATCTAGTCTTCGTCGGTGGGCTCGGCAGGGCCCAACAGCATGTTGGGGTCTGCCTGGGCACGCACCTTTTGTTCGATCTCGGCGGCCAGGTTTTTGTTCTCCCGCAAGAAGGCTTTCGCATTCTCACGGCCTTGCCCCAAACGCTCCTCGCCGTACAAATAGTGCGAGCCACGCTTGGTGATGATATCCATTTGGCTAGCCAAGTCCAGCAGGTCGCCAGCCTTGGAGATGCCCTCATTATACATGATGTCAAATTCGGCAGTGCGGAAGGGGGCTGAGACCTTATTTTTGACGATGCGCACCCGCGTACGGCTGCCCACAATGTCTTGGCCTTCTTTAATAGACTGGATCCGGCGCACATCCATGCGCACCGAAGCGTAAAACTTGAGGGCCATGCCGCCGGTGGTGGTCTCGGGATTGCCGAACATCACGCCGATCTTCTGGCGCAGCTGGTTGGTGAACACGACCGCCGTATTCGTCTGACGAATGACGCCGGAGAGCTTGCGCAGCGCCTGTGACATCAGGCGGGCCTGCATACCCATGGTGGCGTCGCCCATATCGCCCTCGATCTCGGAGCGCGGCACCAGCGCCGCCACCGAATCGACGATGACCACATCCACCGCCCCGGAGCGCACCAGCGCCTCGGCGATCTCGAGCGCCTGTTCGCCCGTATCCGGCTGGGAGACCAGCAGCTTCTCGATGTCCACGCCGCAGCGGGCCGCGTAGTTGGGGTCTAGGGCGTGCTCCATGTCCACATAGGCGGCCGTGCCGCCGCGCTGCTGCACCTCGGCCACGATGTGCTGGCAGATGGTGGTCTTGCCCGAGGATTCGGGGCCGTAGATCTCGGTCACCCGCCCGCGCGGCACGCCACCCACGCCCAGCGCCAGGTCGAGCGAAAGCGAGCCGGTGGGGATGGCATCCACCTCCATGCTCTCTGATTCGCCCAGGCGCATGATGCTGCCTTCGCCCCAGCGTTTGGTGATCTGCTCAAGCGCATTTTGCAGCGCGTTGTCTTTTTCTTTGCTCATGGTCTCTTTCTAACGGGTCAGGCCAGTGTACCAGTGATGGAACGATCGTGTTGGAAAAGCGAATGGGGAGTAGGGCGTGGGCTTAGGGTCATTCGTCACTAGGCCACGACTCAGGTAGTAGTATCATAAATCCGCATCTGAGAAGACATTCCCGTGCTCGCGCGGCTGTTTTCCCGACGACTCAACGCTGGATAGGATAAAGCACCACCATGGCAGACCTACGACAAGACGCGCTCGATTACCACCACCTCAATGACAAGCCCGGCAAGATCTCGATCCTGCCCACCAAGCCGCTGGATACGCAGCGCGACCTGGCCCTGGCCTATTCGCCCGGCGTGGCCGAGCCGGTGCTCGAGATCGAAAAAGACCCCAGCCTGGCCTACAAATACACCGCCAAGGGCAACCTGGTGGCGGTCATCTCCAACGGCACCGCCATCCTTGGCCTGGGCGACCGTGGCCCGCTGGCTTCCAAACCCGTCATGGAAGGCAAGGGCGTGCTCTTCAAGAAGTTCGCTGATATTGACGTCTTTGACATCGAGGTCAACGCCACGGATGTGGACGAGCTGGTGCGCATCATCGCCGGCATTGCGCCCACCTTCGGCGGCATCAACCTGGAGGACATCAAAGCCCCCGAATGCTTCGAGGTCGAGCGCCGCCTGATCGAGATGCTGGATATCCCCGTCTTTCACGATGACCAGCACGGCACCGCCATCATCGCCAGCGCCGGCCTGCTGAATGGATTGGACCTGCAGGGCAAGAAGATTGAGAAGGTCAAGATCGTCGTCTCCGGCGCAGGCGCCTCGGCGCTCACCTGCGCCCGCATGGCGATCAAGCTGGGCGCCAAGCCCGAGAACGTGCTGCTGGTGGACAGCAAGGGCGTGGTCTACAAGGGCCGCACCGACGGCATGAACCAGTATAAAGAAGAGTTCGCCGTGGAGACCAAGGCGCGCACCTTGGCGGATGCCATGAACGGCGCGGATGTGTTCTACGGCTTGTCCGTGGGTGGCCTGCTGACCCCGGAAATGGTCAAGACCATGGCCAAGAAGCCGCTCATCTTTGCCATGGCCAACCCTGACCCTGAGATCAGCTATGACCTGGCCAAGCAGACCCGGCCGGATGCGATCGTGGCCACCGGGCGATCGGACTTCCCCAACCAGATCAACAACGTGCTCGGCTTCCCCTTCATCTTCCGCGGCGCGCTGGATGTGCGCGCCCGCACCATCAACGATGAAATGAAGGCCGCCGCCGCCCGCGCCCTGGCCGCCCTGGCGCGGGAAGATGTGCCAGACAGTGTGCTGCGCGCCTACGGCATCGAGAGCCTCAAGTTCGGGCCGGACTACATCATCCCCAAGCCGTTTGATCCGCGTGTGCTGCTGTGGGAGGCGCCGGCCGTGGCCGGGGCGGCCATGCAGTCTGGCGTGGCCCAGCAGCCGGTGGACCTGCAGCAATACCGCGATGAGCTGGCCCTGCGCCAGGGCCGCGGCCAGCAGGTGCGCCAATACTTCATCAACAAGGCCAAGCTGCTCAAGCAGCGCGCCCGGGTCGTCTTCCCTGAAGGCGAGGACAGCAAGATCCTGCGCGCCGCCGCCCAGGTGGAGGAGGAGGGTATTGCCCATCCCATCCTCATCGCCCGCCCGGAGGTGATCGAGCAGCAGCTGGCTGACCTGGGCCTCGACTACAAGCCGGAGATCGTGGACCTGCGCACCTTCGACAAGACGGATGCCTACTACCAGGTCTACTACGAGCTGCGCCAGCGCAGCGGCGTCACGCGCGTCAGCGCCGAAAAGATGCTGCGCGACCGCAACGCCTTCGCCGCCATGATGGTCAAGATGGGCGATGCGGATGCCATGATCTCTGGCCGCACCTTCGAGTATCCCGAAGTCATCCGCCCGGCGCTGCAGATCCACCACACCGCCCCCGGCGTCAACAAGGCCTGCGGCGTCTACATTCTCATCATCGAGCAGCGCGTGTATCTGTTCACCGACGCCACTGTGAACATTGACCCCAGCGCCGAAGACCTGGCTGACATTGCCATCCTGGCGGCCGACTTCGCCCGCCAGATCGGCTTGGAGCCGCGCGTGGCCATGCTCTCGTTCTCCAACTTCGGCGCCACCCCGCACCCGCAGTCGTTCAAGGTGCGTAAGGCGGTCGAGCTGGCCCAGGCGCGTGCCCCCGAGCTGGTCATTGACGGCGAAATGCAGGCCGATACCGCCGTAGTGTCCGAGATCGTCGAGAATCGCTATCCCTTCAGCAAGGTGAAGAACGCCAATGTGCTCGTCTTCCCCTCGCTGGAGTCGGCCAACGTCAGCTACAAGCTGCTCAACCGCCTGGGCGGCGCTCACACCATCGGCCCGATCCTGCTCGGCCTCGGTGCGCCGATCCAGGTGCTGCAGACCGGCGACCAGGTGCAGGACATCGTCAACATGACCGCCGTCGCCGTCCTCGACGCCGACGGAAGAATGAACGCGAAGAAATAGCCCGAAGCAATCCCCAACACCCTTGGGGATTGCTTCACTCGCGCTACTTCGTAGCGCTTCGCTCGCAAAGACAAACACGTCGGTGTAGGGGCGGGTCTCAGACCCGCCCTTGCCTTTTGCCGTCATTGCGAGGCCTGCGGAAAGTTGCATCGTCCGTCATTGCGAGGCCGTGAAGCGGCGTAGCCGCTGAACAACGAAGCAATCCCCAACACAGACTTGGGGATTGCTTCACTCGCGCTACTCCGTGGCGCTTCGTTCGCAAAGACAAACATGGGACTGTCATTCCGAGCGAAGCGAGGAATCCTTTAGGGCAAGAAAAACCAAGCTTATTTCCTATGTCCTAAAGGATTCCTCCCTCACTTCGTTCGGTCGGAATGACGATCCGGTAATGGAAGCCATTCATCCTTCATCCTTCCCTCCACTCCCTCCCGATATAATCACTCACAATGTCCACGCCCACCCGCATCCTCTTCGTCTGCCTCGGCAACATCATCCGCAGCCCGCTGGGCGAAAAGCTCTTCGAGCACGTCGCCAATGAAGCCGGGGTAGGGGAGAAGTACGAAGTCGACTCGGCCGGCACCTCCGCCTATCACATCGGCGAGTTGCCTGACGAGCGCATGCGCCGCACCGCCAAGCGGCGCGGCTTTGCCTACAGTGGCAGCGCTCGCCAGGTCAAGCCGCGCGATCTGGACGATTTCGATCTCGTCATCGCAATGGACATGGAGAACATGCACAACCTGCTCGCCCTGGCCGGCACCGAGGAGCAGCGCGCCAAGATCCACCTCATGCGCAGCTTCGACCCGGACGCGGACGGCGCGGTCGCCGTGCCCGACCCGTGGTACGACGGCCCGCAGGGCTTCGAGACCGTCTACGACATCGTAGACCGCAGCGTGCGCGGGCTGCTGCACGCCATCGAGAGCGGCAACCTCAAAGTCAAATGAAGCTGCCCGCCGCCGTGACCGAATGGCTCGCCCAGCACGGCCACGGCGCCATCGTTTCCAGCAGCCTGGCCGCCGGCGGCTGCATCAACAATGGCACCCATCTGCTCACGCAGTCGGGCGCCTGCTTCTTTCTAAAGACGAATTCGCACGCACCCGCTGGCATGTTCGCCCGTGAGGCTGAGGGGCTGGCGGCCTTGGCTGCCACGGCCAGCCTACGCGTCCCGGCCGTCCACCTCGCTGGCCCAGATTTCCTGCTGCTCGAGGATCTGCAGCCAGCCGCCCGCGCCGCCGGCTACTGGCCGGCGCTGGGGCGTGGCCTGGCCAAGCTGCACCAGCACACCAGCCCTGAATTCGGCTTCGCCCACGACAACTACATCGGCAGCACGCCCCAGCCCAACGGCTGGCTGGCAGATGGCTACGCGTTCTTCGCCGAACGGCGTCTGGGCTATCAGGCTCACCTTGCGCATAGCCGTGGCCTGCTGACCGCAGACGAGGTCGCCGCCATCCAGCGCCTGGCCGCCCGGCTGCCGCAGCTGGTGCCGCCGCAGCCGGCCAGCCTGCTCCACGGCGATCTGTGGGCCGGCAACGCCATCGCCGATGCGCACGGCGCACCGGCGCTGATCGACCCAGCCGTCTACTACGGCTGGGCCGAAGCCGAGCTGGCCATGACCGCGCTGTTCGGCGGCTTCCCGCCGGAGTTCTACGCCGCCTACGCCGCGGAGCGCCCGCTGGAGCCCGGCTGGCGTGAGCGCTTTGGCTTGTACAACCTGTACCATCTGCTCAATCACCTGAATCTGTTCGGGCGCAGTTATCACGAGCAGGTGATGGAGATCGTGGATAGCTATTAGCGGTAAGCGGTAAGCGGTCAGCTATAAGCTATAAGCTGTAAGCCAGCCCAAAGCTCTGAGTGCCCCGCCGCGCTATGTGTCATCCTGAGCGAAGCGAAGGATGCTTATAGAGTTGAACTTTGTGTTCTTTGTGCCTTTGTGGTTAAGCCTTTCTCAAATTGGTATTATCATCTTTCACGCTATGGACTCGATCCGCATTGAGCGCATAACACTCAAAGACCTGCCCGCCATCGCCGCTCGCTACGCCGAGCGTGCCCCGCGCGGCACCTTCATCCCCATCACCCAGCATCGCGCCGCCGCCATGACCCAAAACCCGCACGCTACGTCTGAAGACGTGGCGCTGCTGCTGGCCCTGGATGGCGAGCGTCCGGTCGGCTACTTCGGCGTCATGGCGGTGCAGTTGGCCCATGCGGGCCACCTGCACACCGTCCACTGGCTCACCACCTGGGCCGTCAGCAAAGATATGTTGGGTAAGGGGCTTGGCTCGCGCCTGATGCAGGCCGCCCTGGACCTGGATGTTGATCTGGCCATCGTCGGCAGCGCGCCGGCCCGCCGGGTCAGTGCCAAGTTTGGTTTCAAAGAAGTGCCGCCGCTGCACTACGCACGCATCAACTTCGATCTCCTCGGGCGTTACAACCCGCTCAGCCTGGTGTTGCGCGGCGTGCGCAAGCTCGCCAAGCTAGCCGGCCTCAACATCCACATTGAGCCCGCATTAGGTTTCTTTCACACACTTTTCGAAACTCTGATCGGCTGGCTGCTGCGCCCGTTGTGGTATCTGATCGCCTACATCGGTGTCAGCGAGCCCGCGCCGACCCGGAAGCTGGTTCCGCCCGTGCAGCTGGAGGCTCCGCCGCCAGCTGGCCCCGGCTTCTATCGCGACAGCCAGGTGCTGAGTTGGATGCTGGAACACCGCTGGGTCATGCCCTGGCCTTCGGACAGCGCCTGGCTGGATTATGAGTTTACCGATTGGCGCTCTGGCTTCCAGATCTTTGGCGTCGGTGACGAGCGCGAGTATGCGCTCTTCCAGTTCTCCAAGATCCGTGGCCGCGGCGTGCTAAAGGTGCTCGACGCCACGCTGCCGCTCCGCCGCCTGCTGCCGGCCGCCCTGTGGGCGGCGGTCAGCCGCGGCGCACGCATCATCGAAGGCCCGGCCGCCCTGGCCGATGCGCTCAATCCGCTGGCGCGTGCCCTGTTCGTCCAGCGCCTGGAGCGCACGCTGCAGCTGCACCCGCGGGCCGGGGTCAGCCCGCTGGCGCAAGCCATCTCCAGTGGCAAGTTCACCCAGCACTACACCGACGGCGACATGGCGTTCACCTAATGAGACGGCTGGCGGGCAAAGTACTGCGCGGGGTGGGGCGGGCGCTGCCCTTGGGCGCCTATCAAACCCTATTCCGGCGCGATGTGGTTGGCATCTTCTATCACTCCGTCTCGGACGAGCCGCTGCCACATGTGCAGCACCTCTACGCGCCTGAACCGGTGGCGCGCTTTGAAGCCGCGCTGGAGTACATCAAGCAGCATTTCCATCCCGTGACCGACGCCGAGATCGAAGCCCATCGCATCGAAGGCAAACCGCTGCCACGCAGCGCCATCCACCTCTCGTTCGATGATGGCTTCAGCGAATGCTACAGCGTCGTGCGCCCATTGCTGCTCAAGCACAGCATCCCCTGCACCTTTTATGTGACCACCGGCTGGCTCGATAACGCCAGCATGTTCTATCGCAACAAGACCTCGCTATGTATCGAGCAGATGCGTAGCCTGGAACGCGACGCTGCCAAGATGGTACTCACCAGCCTCAACAATGCTCTCGGCCTCAGCCTAGCGGACGCGGCGGGCTTCGAACGCTGGATCAAGACCCAGCAAGCCGCCGAGGAAGGCGTCATCGATATGACCGCCAAGATGCTCGGCGTGGACGTGAAGGCTTACCTGAAGGAGCGCAGCCCGTACCTGACCCGCGAGCAGGTGCACGCCTTGCACGCCGATGGTTTCACCATCGGCGCTCACACCGTGCGGCATGCCAAACTGGCCACCCTGAGCGACGCCGAGATCGAAAGCGAGATCGTCACCTCCGCCCGCGAGGTACAAGCCATCACCGGCCAGGAGCGCGTGACGCTATCGTTCCCGTACTCGGGCAACGGCTTGTCGCGCAAGCTGCTGGCGGATATCCGTACTCGCCATCCGTTCCTGGGTCTCTTCTACGATACGCAAGACCTGCAGCGGGATGTGCCTTTCATCGTCCAGCGCATTTGGGCCGAGAAGGCCGCCTTCCGCCAGGTGGGGCGGCCCACCAATGTACCGGCGCTGCTGCGTGACGCCTACGAACAACAGCTGTACGATGTGGCCCGCCGCGGCCCCGGCACGCGTGACGTAGGCTAGCCACTTCGCTTCCCACACCAAAGGCCACAAAGCGTTCGCTTTGTGGCCTTTTCGTTGCCCTCTCGCGCTAGTACCAATGGATTAAATAGTCGTGGGGCCAATTGCTTGCATTGTGGGGGAAATGGCGTATACTGTGGGGACTTGTGGGACGAAGTGGCATAAAGTGGAGCGCCGGGAACTATCCCGGCGTTCTGCAATTAACCCACAGTTAGAACTTATGTTTCTGGGCGAATACTCTCACTCCATCGATGACAAGGGCCGCCTCACCGTGCCGGCCCGCTTCCGCCAGCTGCTCGCGCAGGGCGGCGTCATCACGCGTGGGCTGGATGGCAACCTGGTCGTCATGCTGCCGGATGCCTTCGCCGCCATGGTGCGCCACCTCGAGGCGCTCAGCATCACTGACCCCAAGGTGCGTGACCTGCGCCGCGTCATTACCGGCCAGGCCGAGCGCGTGGAGCCTGACGGCAGCGGTCGCATCCTCATCCCGCAATTCCTGCGGGATGAGTTCAAGCTCGGCTCCGAGGTCAAGCTGGTTGGCATCAGTGACCAGTTCGAGATCTGGCCGCAGGAGACCTGGGTCAAAGTGCGTACCCGCATCGACCAGGCCATGAAGGATGACCCCGGCAGCTTCTCCGGCGTGGACTTGGCTTCGAAGCCTTAACACATGAATCTAGATGGTAGCGGCCAGCCCGCACATCTTTCGGTACTTTACAAAGAAACACTGGAAGCGCTGGCGCCACACCCCGGCGGCCTGTATGTCGACGGCACGCTGGGGGCGGGCGGGCACGCCTGGGGGCTGCTGGAGGGCAGCCACCCCGGCGGCCAGCTGCTGGGGCTGGATGTGGATCCGGCCGCGCTGGCCCTGGCAGCCCAGCGGCTGGCGCCCTTCGGTGAAAGGGCGCACATCCGCCCGGGCTCCTACGCAGACCTGGCCCAGCACCTGGCGGCGCTCGGCTGGCCCGCGGTAGACGGCATCCTGCTCGATCTGGGCGCTTCGTCCATGCAGTTCGACCAGGCCGAGCGCGGCTTCTCCTTCCAAAAGGAAGGCCCGCTGGATATGCGCTTCAACCCCACCGCCGGCCGCAGCGCCGCCGATCTGGTCAACAGCCTGCCGGAGGGCGAGCTGGCTGACCTGCTCTACGAATACGGCGAGGAGCGCCAATCCCGCCGGGTGGCGCGGGCCATCGTAGCCGCCCGCCCGCTGCACACCAGCACCGAGCTGGCCGCCGTGATCGCCAAGGCGATTGGCGGCAAGCGCACCGGCATCCACCCGGCCACGCGCAGCTTCCAGGCCCTGCGCATCGCCGTCAACAGCGAGCTGGACGCTGTCGCCGGAGTGTTACCGCACGCGGTGGCAGCGCTCAAGCAGGGTGGGCGGCTGGCGATCATCTCCTTCCACTCGCTGGAGGATCGCCTGGTCAAGCAATATTTCCGCCAGGAGAGCCGGGACTGCATTTGCCCGCCCGGCCAGCCGGTATGCACATGTGGGCACACAGCCAGCCTGCGGGAGCTGACCCGCAAGCCGGTCCAGCCCAGCGAGCCGGAGATTCAGGCCAACCCGCGGGCTCGCAGCGCCCGCCTGCGGGCGGTCGAGAAACTTTAAGAAAACAAGGTGCCGTTAGGCACAGGCTTTGCACCGTTTTGCAAGCGTGGCAATGCCGCAGGAATTGCGGCATTGCCAAAGCACTTTCGCTGGATGGAGGCGCCAGCAAAACTATGCGAAACAAAAGCTATGTACAAGCGCACAGCCAGACCCCCTGGCGGCGCCAAATGCAAGTGATAGGCTTCTTTGCAGCGGCCGTAGCGGCGTTAGCGCTACTGGCCGGTTTGTATTTAAATGTCACGGCCCGCGCCTCCACCATTGGCCGCCATGTGCAGAGCCTGCAGAACGAGCGCATCCGCCTGCAGCAGCAGATCGAGAGCATGGAGAGCCAGCTTGCCTCGCTGACCTCCAACGAGGCCATGCAAGCGCGTGCCACCCAGCTCGGCTTCGCCCCTGTGCAGCCCGGCGCGGTCACCTACCTCACCGTCGAGGGCTACCGTGGCCGCCCCAACCTGCAGCTGGCCCCGCGGGCCGGCGGCCAGTTCATCGGCGTGCCGCGCCTGCCTGAGGCCTACACCGAATCCCTGCTGGATTGGGTCGGCAAGCTCTTCGACGAATACGGCTTCGGCCTGCTGGGGGGCTACTAAGATGCCGCGCGAACATATGTGGCGCTACCTGGTGATGGCCGCCTTCTTCGCCATCTTCGGCTCGCTGATCCTCTACAAGACCTTCAGCATCCAGAACAGCCCGCAGGCCGAGGTTTTTTTGCGCCAGGGCGAGTTTTACAGCCGCGAGCATGATGTCATTCAACCGCCGCGCGGCATCATCTACGATCGCAATGGCAACATACTGGCCGGCAACCGTACCGTGTACGAGATCGGCGCGGACCTGGCCTCCGTGCGTGATCCACATGCCATCGCCCTGGCGCTTAGCGCCCTGGTAGGCGCCGACTACAACACCGTGCTCGAGCGCGCCAGCATCCCCGCCTCTGCCAACTCCGTATACGTTGTCCTCGCCAGCTATGTGCTGCCGGAGAAGGTCAATCTGCTCAAGAGCTACGACGTGACCCGTGAGGCCGAGCCGATGGACAGTACGCGCTGCTCCAATGACCCGGCTCTGTTCGCCCTGCGCTGCGAGGCCCAGTTGGCCCGCAGCTACCCGGAGCGTGACCTGGCCTCCAACCTGCTGGGCTTCGTCAACCGCGAGAGCCTGGGCTACTTCGGCGTGGAGCAGCAGTACCAGAACCTGCTGGCTGGCCAGCCGGAGAGCATTTGGATCCCGGTGGCGCCCACCCGCGTGCAGGAGCGCCCCGAGGTGCCCGCCGGCGCAAGCCTGGTGCTCACCATCGACCGCGAGATCCAGGCCATGGTCGAAGACACGCTGGATGCCCACATCACCCAGACCGGCGCCGAGTCCGGCACCGTGATCGTGATGGATCCCAAAACCGGCGAGCTGCTGGCCATGGCCAGCACGCCGCGCATGGACCTGAACGAGTTCCAGAACTACGGCGACATTTACACCAATGAGGTGCCTTACAACCGCGCCATTGGTGAGATCTACGAGCCCGGCTCCATCTTCAAGGTCATCACCGCCGCCGCCGCGCTCGACCAGGGCGTCGTGACTCCCGAAACCGAGTACGAAGACCGCGGCGTCTATACCATCGGCGGTATCACCATCCGCAACTGGAACAACCGCGCCTGGGGTTTGCAGACCGTGCAAGGCTGTATGCAGCACTCGCTCAACGTGTGTCTGGCCTGGATGGGTGAGAAGCTGGGCCAGGAGAAGTTCTACGAATACATAGACCGCTTCGGCTTCGGCCACACCACCGGCGTTGACATGGCCGGCGAGCAAAGCGGCACGGTCAAGCGCCCCGGCGACCCCAACTGGTACCTGGCTGATCTGGGTGCCAACACCTTCGGCCAGGGCATTGCCGTCACGCCCATCCAGATGGTGATGGCGGTCTCGGCTTTCGTCAACGACGGCCAGATGGTCATTCCGCATATCGTCAAGGCCGTCATCCAGGATGGCTCGCAATATAACGTGGCCCCGCAATTCGCCGGCCAGCCCATCTCAGCCGAGACGGCTCGCACCATGACCGACATGCTGGCCACCTCGCTGGAGGGCGAAAGCTCGCTGGCCCTGGTGGCCGGCTACCGCCTGGCGGGCAAGACCGGCACGGCCCAGATCCCTGTGCCCACCGGATACGAAGAGAACCAGACAAACACCTCCTTCATCGGCTGGGGTCCGGTCGAGGATCCGCGTTTCATCGTCTTCGTGTGGCTCGAGCGGCCCGAGACGTCCACCTGGGCCTCCGAGGTCGCCTCGCCGCTGTTCGCCGATATCGTTGAACGCCTGGTGGTGCTGCAAGGCATTCCGCCCAACTTCCAGAACATCGGCACCGTTTCAAATTCGGGGCAGGGGAGCCAGCAATGAGCGCGCCTCGTCCCCTCAGCCTGGCTGACATCATCGAAGCGCTGAGCGGCGTGCGCCCCGCGGCCGCCGAGTCGTTGGCGCTCAGCGGCGCAGTGCACGACTCGCGTGAGGCCAAAGCCGGCAGCCTGTTCGTCGCCCTGCGCGGCGAGCGCGTGGACGGGCATGACTTCGTACAGGCCGCCTTTGCGGCCGGCGCCCTGGCCGCCCTGGTCGAGCGCCCGCTTGATGGCACTGCCACCCTGGATCTGCGCGGCGGCCAACCGGCCGCGGCCGGCTTTGCCACCAGCACACCGCTGTGTATCGTCGTGGATGATGCCCTGCAGGCCCTGCAGCAGGCGGCCCGCTTCTGGCGCCGCAAGCTCAGCAGCCTGCGCGTCATCGGCATCACCGGCAGCGTAGGCAAGACCACCACCAAAGAACTCACCGCCGATGTACTCGGCCAGCGCTACCGCACCTTCAAATCCGTGGGCAATTTCAACAATGAGATCGGCCTGCCGCTCAGTGTGCTCTCCATCACGCCCGACACCGAGCGCGCTGTGCTCGAGATGGGCTTCTACGTCATCGGCGAGATCGCACTGCTGGCCGATATTGCGGTACCCGAGGTCGGCGTGGTCACCAACGTCGGCACGGTCCACGCTTCGCGGGCCGGCTCGCAAGAGGCCATCTACCAGGGCAAGGCTGAGCTGGTGCAGAGCCTGAACAGCGATGGCATTGCCATCCTCAACTATGACGATCCGTTCGTGAAACGCATGGCGCAGGAGACCAAGGCGCGTGTCTTCTTCTACGGGCTCGACCCGGCTGCTGACCTGTGGGCCGATAACATCGAAGGCCTGGGCTTGGATGGCGTACGCTTCCGCCTGCATTATCAGGGCGAGATCCTGCACGTGCGCATTCCGCTCATCGGCCGCCACTCGGTGCATACCGCCCTGCGCGCCGCCGCCGTGGGCGTGATCGAAGGCATGGACTGGGGCGCGATCCTCAGCGGCCTGCGCATGGGCAACGCCCAGCTGCGCCTGATGGCCGTGCCCGGCCGCAACGGCTCGTTGCTGCTGGATGACACCTATAACGCCTCGCCCGAATCCACCGTGGCCGCCCTCAATCTGCTCAGCGAGCTCGAAGGCCGCAAGGTGGCCGTGCTGGGGGATATGCTAGAGCTTGGCCAGTATGAGGAGCAGGGCCACCGCGTGGTGGGCAACCTGGCCGCCCGCGTGGCTGACCTGCTGGTCACCGTGGGGCCGCGTGCCCACATCATCGCCCAGACCGCCCGCAGCGCCGGCCTGCAAGCGGCCGCCGTCAGCGAATTCGAGGACACCGAGGGCGCGCTGGCCTATTTGAAGGACGCCCTGACTGCTGGCGATGTGGTGCTGGTCAAGGGCTCGCGCGGCGTGCATATGGACAAGATCGTGCCCGATCTGGAGGAACGCAATGAACGTTAGCGCCACCGCTTTGGTGCTGGCGGGCGTGAGTTTTATTCTCACCGTCATTTGGGGTGGCCCGCTGATCCGCATCCTGCGCCGCCTCGAAGTGGGCGACAGTATCCGCGTCGAGGCGCCCGAGCGCCACATCGTCAAAGTTGGCACGCCCACCATGGGCGGCGTCATGTTCATTCTGCCCGTGCTGCTGGTCACCGTGCTGCTCAATGCGGTCTCGCTGATCGGCCTGAGCGGGGTGGGCCTCTCCGTCCTGGTGCCGATGGGCGCCATGATCGCCTTCGGCGTCCTGGGCAGTCTCGACGATATTCGCAAGCTGCAGCGTAGAGTAGGCGAGGGCATGCGCGCCCGCAACAAGTTCCTGCTGCAGGTCGCCCTGGCGACCGTGCTGGCCATTGCCCTGCGCGAGTTCCTACACGTGCCGGATATGTATCTGCCCGGCTCTCCGCATGAGTTCGATCTCGGCCTGCTGTTCTACCCGGTGGCGGTCTTCATCATCGTCGGCGCAGCCAACGCGGTTAACTTTACGGATGGCCTGGATGGTATGGCCGGCCTCATCAGCGCCACCGCCTTCGCCACCTTTGGCTGCATCGCGTTGCTGCAGGGTCAGGTCTTCCTGGCGCAGTTCTGCTTCACCCTGGTGGGTGCGCTCTTCGGCTTCTTGTGGTTCAACGTGCATCCCGCTCAGCTCATCATGGGTGACACCGGCGCTATGGCCCTGGGCGCCTGCCTCGGCGTCGTAGCCTTGATGACCGGCCAGTGGATCCTGCTGCCGTTGATCGCCGTGATCCCGGTCAGCGAAATTCTCAGCGTGATCTTGCAGGTTGGCTTTTTCAAACTTACCGGCGGGCGGCGCGTCTTCAAGATGACCCCGCTGCATTTGCATTTTGAGCTCTCCGGCTGGAGTGAAACGCAGATCGTGCAGCGTTTCTGGCTCATGAGCCTGTTGTTCGCCATGGTGGGCGTCGCCCTGGCGGTGTTGTAGCCATGGATTGGAAGGAGCGCAAAGTCGTGATCGTGGGAGCGGCGAGACAAGGTGTGGCAACCGCCAAATATCTGGCGAACCACGGCGCGCGCCCTGTGCTTACCGACGCGCGCTCCGCCGAGCAGCTGGGCGAGGCCCGCGCTGCGCTGGCAGGCCTGCCGGTGGAATGGGCGCTGGGCGGCCATCCACTCAGCCTGCTGGATGGCGCCGATCTGGTGTGCCTCTCCGGCGGTGTGCCCAGCGATATTGAGCTGGTGCGTGTAGCCAAACAGCGCAACATTCCTATCTCCAACGACTCGCAACTTTTCCTGGATGTTGCCCCGTGCCGCGTCATCGGCATCACCGGCTCGGCCGGCAAGACCACCACCACGACGCTGGTGGGGCGCATGCTGACCGGCCTCGAAGGCCAGGGCGTGCGCAAGGTCTGGGTCGGCGGCAACATTGGCCGCCCGCTGCTGGCCGATGTGGACGATATGCAAGCCGATGACATCGCCGTGATGGAACTCTCCAGCTTCCAGTTGGAATGGATGACCCGCGCACCGCAAGTGGCCGCCATCCTCAACCTGGCGCCCAATCATCTCGACCGCCATGCGGATATGGACGAATACGTATCCGCCAAAGCGCGCATTCTGGAATTCCAGACCACCCAGGATGTGGCCGTGCTCAACCGTGAAGACTCGCGCTCCTGGCCGCTCGCCGAGCGCGTCAAGGGTAGCCTGCTGTGGTTCACCCGCGGCCCGCTGGCCGCCGGCCAGCACGGCGTGTTCGTGCGCGGCGCCAGCATCTGGCTGCGCGATGAGCGCGGTGAGCAGGAGCTGCTGCCGCTCAACGCTATTGAATTGCGCGGCGAGCACAATGTGATGAACGTGCTGGCCGCCTGCGCCCTGGCCGCCGCGGCCGGCGCCCGCCCGCAAGATATGCTGGCCGGGCTGCAGGGCTTCCACGGCGCACCCCACCGCCTGGAGTTCGTGCGCAGCCTGCGCGGCGTGGAGTATTACAACGACTCGATCGCCACCGCGCCCCAGCGCGCCGAAGCCGCCATCAGCGCCTTCGGCCAGCCGCTGGTGCTGCTGCTGGGCGGCCGCGACAAACAGCTTGACTGGGCCAACCTGGCCCAGCTGGCCGCCCAGCGCGCCAGCCGCGTGGTGCTGTTCGGCCAGGCTGGCCCCATGCTCGACGCGCTGTTCGCCCGCCTGGCGCCAGAGCTGCCGCGCCACACCGCGCCCGGCTTCGATGAAGCCGTGCGCCTGGCCGCCGCAGAAGCCCGCCCGGGCGAGGTGGTGCTGCTGGCGCCCGGCGCCACCAGCTTTGACGAATTCAAAGACTTTGAAGCCCGTGGCGAGCGCTTTCGCCAATTGGTGAGTGAACTATGACCGAAGAAACCTTTGACCAGTTTGAAGCCACCACCGAATCCTTCGAGCGGCCCCAGCGCGCCCGCCGCCGCGGCCGGCGCAAGGGCGCCAGCCTGTGGCCGCAGCTTGAGCTCAACTTTGACGTGCCCATGGCGCTGGCCATCTTCGCCCTGCTGGTCTTCGGCCTGCTGATGGTGTACTCCGCCAGCTGGGACTTCTCGCTCAGCGAATATGACGACCCCACCTTCATGTTCCGCCGCCAAATGCTCACCATGAGCATCGGCCTGATCGGCGGCCTGGCCGCCTATTTCATTGACTATCGCTTTTGGCGCAAGTACGCCGTGCCGCTGATCGCCGCCACCATCCTGAGCCTCCTGGTCGTGCTGGTGGTCAACGAAGTCCGCTTCGGCTCGGCGCGTGCCCTCAGCGGCGGCTCCTACATGCCGGGCGAGGTCGCCAAGGTCGCCACGATCCTGTATCTCTCCGTTTGGCTCAGCTCCAAGCGTGAGCAGCTCGCCAGCGTCGGCCGCGGCATCCTGCCGCTCGGCCTCATCGTTGGCCTGATGGCCGGCCTGATCCTGCTCCAGCCTGATTTCAGCGCCGCCGCCACCATGGTGGTGCTGGGCGGCCTGATGTTCTTCTTGGCCGGCGGCAGCATCAAGCAGATCGCCTTCATGTTCGTGGGCGCCAGCCTGTTGAGCGCCCTGTTCGTCAGCGTCAGCACCACCAGCCAGGTGCGTATCAGCAGCTACCTGGATAGTTTGCAGGACCCCACCCAGGCCAACAGCCACGTTTTGCGCTCCTTCGAAGCCTTCGTGAAGGGCGGCTGGTTCGGGGTGGGCATCGGCCTGGCCGACACCAAGCTGACCGGCCTGCCCGTGCCGCCCACCGACAGCATTTTCGCCGTCGTGGGCGAGGAGCTTGGCCTGGTCGGCTGCGCCATCCTCACGTTGCTTTACGGGGTGGTGCTGTGGCGCGGCATGGTCATCGCCAACCGCGCCCCGGACATGCTGGGGGCGCTGATCGCCGGCGGCATCACCGTATGGGTCACCATGGAAGCCTTCATCAACATGGGCGTAATGGTCGGCCTGTTGCCGTTCGCAGGCAACGCCTTGCCGCTCATCAGCTTTGGCGGTTCCAGCCTGGTCTCCGTGCTGGGCGCGCTCGGCATCGTGATGAGCGTTTCCCGCGCTTCAACTGTAAAGAGTCAGAACAACGAAAGGATCCTGGATGCGACTACTCGTGGCCGCCGGGGCGAGCGGGGGTGGGGTCTATCCCGCGCTCGCCGCGCTTCAAGAATTGGGCGCAACTGACCTTGAGCTGCTGTGGGTGGGCGGCGAAGGCGGCATGGAGGAGGAGCTGGTGACGCGTGCCGGCTACACCCTCACCACACTGCCCGCCGCCGGCCTGCACGGCGTGGGTCTGGCTCAGCTGCCCGGCAACCTGTGGCAGCTGGCCCGCGGCGTGCTGGCTGCCCGCCGCATCCTGGCCCGCTTCAAGCCTGATGTGCTGTTCTTCACCGGCGGCTTCGTCGCCGCGCCCGTCGCCATCGCCGGCCGCCGCGTGCCCACCCTGGCCTTCGTGCCGGATGCGCGCCCCGGGTTCACCCTGCGCTTCATCGCCCGCTTCGCCGATGTGATCGCCACCGTGGCCGCCGAGGTCGGCGGCCACTTCACCCGCCAGCGCGTCGAGGTCACCGGCTACCCGGTGCGCAGCGAGCTGGCTGCCTGGGCGCAGCCCGCCCGCCGCGCCGAGGCGCTGCGCCACTTCACCCTGAACGCCGATCTGCCCACGCTGCTCATCTTCGGCGGCAGCAAAGGCGCCCAAAACATTAACCGCGCTGCGGTGGCGGCATTGCCGGACTTATTGCAAGATATGCAAGTGATCCACATCAGCGGGCAGACCAACTGGGACGAGGTCAACGACGCTCAGGCCCAGCTCACGCCCTCGCAAGCCGCACGCTACCGTGCCTTCCCATACCTGCATGAAGACATGGGCGCCGCCTTCGCCGCCGCAGACCTGGCGGTCTGCCGCGCCGGCGCCTCCACCCTCGGCGAGCTGCCCCTGTTCGCGCTGCCTGCCGTGCTGGTGCCGATCCCGTTCGAGCAGCACATCCAGCACGACAACGCTGCGCTGCTGGCGCAGCGCAGCGCCGCCGTCGTGCTGGCCGACGCCGACATGCCCAGCCAGCTGGCCGCCACCCTGCGCGGCCTGCTGGCCGATAAGCCCCGCCTGCAGGCCATGCGCGCCGCCATGGCCGCCCTGGCCGCGCCGGACGCCGCCGCCCGCCTGGCGGGCTTGCTGCACCAGCTCGGCACGCAGGAGGCGCACGCGTGATCTCGTTGGCGGCTCTGCTGTGGATGCTGGTGGCCATGTTCGCCCTCATGGGGCTCATGCGCGGCTTCGGCAAGGAAGTGCTCGTCACCGCCTCGCTGATCCTGGCCGTGTTCATCATCGCCGTGGTGCTGCCCATCTTCCCGATCCAGGGCGGCAGTGACGTTCAGTTCATGGTGCGCGGCGGCATTGTGGTCGCCTGCGCCGTGGCCGGCTACCAGAGCCAGCGCCTGCAGCGCATCTCGGATGCGCTCACCAAGGCCCGCTGGCGCAACGGCTTGCTCGGCATGCTGCTGGGCGGCGTCAACGGCTATATGCTGGTCGGTTCCTTGCTGTATTACCTGCACCAGTTCAACTATCCCTTTGATTTCCTCTCCGCCCCCGGGCCGGAGCTTACCAATCTGCTGCAGTACATGCTGCCGCAGTGGCTGGTGGGCGTATGGGTCTCGGTGGCGATGGCCCTGGCCCTCTTGATGATCCTGGTGTTGTTCGTATGAGCGAGAGCACGCACTTCATCGGCATCGGCGGCACGGGTTTGTCCGCCATTGCGCGCGTCCTGCTGGAGCGTGGCGAGCACATCAGCGGCTCCGACCGTGAGTCGTCGCCGCTAGGCGAGCTGCTCAGCCAGGCCGGCGTCAAGGTCAGCATCGGCCATGCCGCCGCCAACATCAACGGCGCCACCCGCGTCGTGCGCTCCTCCGCCGTGGGGGAGGACAACGTCGAGGTCCAGGCCGCGCGTGCCAAGGGCATCCCGGTCTACAAGCGCTCCGAGTTCCTGGAGCATTTGCTGGTTGACCAGCAGGTGATCGCCGTCGCCGGCTCGCACGGCAAGACCACCACTACCGCCATGCTGGCCTGGCTGCTTAGCGCCCTCAACCAGCGGCCCGGCTACATCATTGGCAGCCTGGCCGCCAACCTCGGCGCCAATGCCGCCGCCGGCGGCGGGCGCCTCTTCGTCATCGAGGCCGACGAGTACGACTACATGTTTCTTGGCCTGCGCCCGCGCTACGCGCTGGTCACCAACGTCGAACACGACCATCCGGATATGTTCGCCACTCCGGCTGATTTCCAGGCCGCCTTCGAGCGCTTCGTCGACCGCCTCCAGCCGGAGGGCGAGCTGATCGCCTGCGCTGACGACCCCGGGGCGGCGGCTTTGTTGGCCTATGCCGCCGAACGCGGCTTCAAAACCAGCAGCTATGCGCATAGCCACGAAGGCGCAGACTACCGCATGGAGATCATTTCCACAGAAGGCGAGGGCTACACCTTCACCGCTCACGTCGGCGCGCAGCCGCTGGCTCGCGTCCAGCTGCAAGTGCCCGGCCTGCACAATGCCCTCAACGCGCTCGGCGCGCTGGCCGTGGCCCACAAGCTGGGCTTGAACCTCGACGAGGCCGCCCTGGCCCTGGCTGATTTCCGCGGCACCAGCCGCCGCTTCGAAGTGCGCGGCGATGCCGCCGGCATAACCGTCGTGGATGACTATGCCCACCATCCCAGTGAGATCCGCACCACGCTGGCCGCCGCCCGCGCCCGCTACCCCGGCCGCCGCGTGGTGGCCGTGTGGCAGCCGCACACCTATAGCCGCACCCATACCCTGGCGGCCGACTACGCCACCGCCTTCGCCGATGCCGATCGCCTGCTGGTGCTCGATGTATACGCTGCCCGTGAGGAACGCCCGGCCGGTTTCGCGCTGGAGCAGCTCGTAGCAAATATTCCGCATGCCGCGTTCACCCCCACGTTTGAGCAGGCCCAGCAAGTCCTCCTGGCTGAGCTGGCCGCCGGCGACGTGCTGGTGGTGATGAGCGCCGGCGATGCCATTCAACTAAGCGCCGCGGTCTTTGCCGGCCTGCAAGACAAGGAGAGCAAACATGCTTGAGCAAAAAGAGAAGAAGGTCATGCCCTTCATCGTCGCTTACGGTGAGGAGTACGACCTGACCAAGATCAAGGTGGCCCCTGCGCCCAAACGCCCCGGTAGCCACGTCACCAAGGATGAAGCCACCCGTGAGGTGCTTAACCGCATCGTCACCCGCGTCAAGAAGATCTGATGCACGTGAGCGAGCGCACACTCCCCATCGCCGCACTCCAAGCGGCCTTTGGTGACCGCCTCCGGCTTGATGAGCCGGTGGGGCGGCTCACCTCTGCGCGCATCGGCGGCAACGCCGATGCGCTGGTCGGCGTGCGCTCGGCGGATGAGCTGGCTCAGACCGTCGAGACCCTCTGGCAGCTCGAGCTGCCGTACTTGGTCATGGGCGGCGGCTCGAACATGCTCGTCAGCGATGCTGGCGTCCGCCAGGTGGTGGTGCTCAACCAGGCCAACAAGGTCGAGTTCCACGAGAGCGCCGTCTGGGCCGAATCCGGCGCAGGGCTTGGCTCCCTGGCCCGCCAGGCGGCCCGCAAGGGCCTGGGCGGGCTGGAGTGGGCCGCCGGGGTGCCTGGCACCCTGGGCGGCGCGGTCGCCGGCAACGCCGGCGCCCACGGCGGCGACATGGCCGGCTGCCTGCAGCTGGCAACAATCTTGCATCATGAGAAGGGCCGCCAGGACTGGACTCTGGCGGATTTGGGCTTTGCCTACCGCGAAAGCTGGCTGAAGCGCAATCCCGGCCAGGCCGTCGTGCTCAGCGCCCAGTTGGCGCTGACCCCCCGGCCCGAGGCCGAGATCCGCGCTGAGATGGATACCTTCCAGGCCTACCGCCGGCTGACCCAGCCGCCGGGCGCCAGCATGGGCTCCATGTTCAAGAACCCGGCCGGCAACAGCGCCGGGCGGCTGATCGAGCAAGCTGGCTTGAAGGGCAAACGCATCGGCAATGCCCAGATCAGTCCGCTGCACGGCAATTTCTTCCTCAACTTAGGGGAGGCGCGTGCGGCCGATGTATATGCACTTATTCAGGAAGCACGCCAGGCGGTCCTCAAGACCGCCGGCATCGAGTTGGAGTTGGAAGTACAGCTGGTGGGTGAATGGCCCCAGCAAGACTAGGAAACATGGCAGAGACTAAGATCAACATCGCAGTTATTTTCGGCGGCCGCTCCGGCGAGCACGCCGTTTCGCTCATGTCAGCCAAGTTTGTGCTGCAGATGTTGAACCCTGCCCGCTACCAGGTCATCCAGATCGGCATCACCCGTGATGGCGCATGGTACGCCGGCGACGGTGTGCTGGCCGCCCTGGAAGCCGAAGACGTCAGCGGCCTGCAAGCCGCTACCTTGCTGGCCGACCCGACCCGCGCGGGCATCAAGAGCATCTTCGCCACCGAAGGTGGCGAGATGCTAAAGACCCTGGCCGATGTAGACGTGGTCTTCCCCGTGCTGCACGGCACCTACGGCGAAGACGGCACGCTGCAAGGCCTGCTGGAGATGGCCGGCGTCGCTTACGTCGGCGCGGGCGTGCTCGGCTCCTCAGTGGGGATGGACAAAGCCCTCTTCGCCGATGTGATGAAAGCCAACAACATTCCTGTCGCAGACAGCGTGCTGTTGCTGCGCAGCGAGATCCAGAACGACACCGAAGCCGCCATCGCCAAGGCCGAGGCGGTCAGCAGCTATCCGCTGTTCATCAAGCCAGCCAACCTCGGCTCCTCGGTCGGCGTCAGCAAGGCCACCAGCCGCGCCGACCTGCTCGAGGCGCTGATGTACGCCGCTCAGTACGACCGCCGCATCGTCGTGCAGCGCGGCTACAACGCTCGCGAGATCGAGGTCAGCGTGCTCGGCAACGACCAGCCCCAGGCTTCGGTCTGCGGTGAGGTCGCCCCCGAAGCCGAGTTCTACAGCTACGAAGCCAAGTACCACGACGACCGCTCCAAGACCTACATCCCGGCCGATATTCCCGCCGAGACCAGCACCCGTATCCGCCAGCTTGCCGTGCAGGCCTACCTGGCGTGCGATCTGGCCGGTCTGGCCCGCGTAGATTTCTTCCTTGACCGGGATACCGGTGAAGTCGTGCTCAACGAAGTCAACACCTTGCCCGGCTTCACCTCCATCAGCATGTATCCCCAGTTGTGGAAGGCCAGCGGCCTGGATGGGGAAGCCCTGGTGGACCGTTTGATCGAACTGGCACTGGAGCGCCGCAATGAGCGCGCTGCCACCGTGCACGAATACAGGAGGGGCGGCTAATGGCCACCGGTGAAAGCAGTCTGACCCGCGCAGAGCAGGTACGCGCCCGCCGCCTTGACCGGCGCGAGGGCAAGCCCATCTTGAACCGCCTGGCCACCAGCGCCAGCAAGGCGGCTAACGCCGCCCGCATGCCGCGCATGGTGGCCCGCAACGCCCAGACCGAGCGCCGCCTGCAAGAGCTGGCCGAGCGCAAGCTGCGCCGCCCGCGCTACATCAAGCTGGCCGAGGCCGGCGCCGAGCTGCGCCTGCCGGCCCTGCCCAGTGTGCAGGTCGGCTGGCGCGTGGTCTCCGCTTCGCTGGTGGGGCTGTGCCTCTTCCTGCTCTACAGCATGTTCGCTTCGGATACCTTCACCGTGGCGCGGGTCGCCTTGCAAGGCGCCCAGCGGGTGGATGGCAATGCCATCAACAGCGCCCTCGGCATCAGCGGCAGCAGCATCTTCGCCATCGAGCCGGACGAGCTCTACACGATCCTGCGTGACCAGTTCCCTGAACTCGAGCGCGTCTCGGTCAGCATCGCGCTGCCCGGGCGCGTCACCGTCACCGTCAAAGAGCGCGAGCCCATCATTGTGTGGGAGCAGGCAGGCCTGACCCTCTGGCTGGACGCTGCCGGGGTGGCCTTCATGCCCCAGGGTGACGCCGCCAGCCTGATCCGCGTCACCGCGCTGGATGCTCCGCCCGCCATGGCCAGCAACAACGTCACCAGCAGCCACCAGCTCATCCGGCCTGAGATGGTCTTCGTCATCCAGGCTCTCGATCGCATTGCCCCTGAGGATGCGCCGCTCATCTATGACCCGAAGCAAGGCTTCGGCTGGAGCGACCCTGGCGGCTGGCTGGTCTACTTCGGCCAGGATGGTCAGGACATTGACCAGCGCCTGGCCGTGTACCTGAAAATTTTGGATGAATTGCGGGCGCGCCGCATGGTCCCCACCATGATCAGCGTCGCCCAACTGCACGCCCCGTACTATAGGATGGACTACTAATGGCCGCACCAATTGTCGTTGGCATTGATATAGGCACTACCAAAATTTGCACCATTGTTGCCCGCGTGGAGCAGGATGGCCGCGTGCGCGTGCTGGGGGTAGGGGTGGAACCCTCCCAGGGTGTCCGCAAAGGCACCGTGGTGGATATCAACGCCGCCACCCGCGCCATCGGCCACTCGATCGACAAGGCCGAGCGCAGCTCCGGGCTGGAGATCGCCTCGGCCCTGGTCAGCCTGGCCGGAGCGCATGTCACCTCCAACAACAATATCGGCGCGGTCGGCATCGCCAACCGCGTCATCAGCCATGATGATGTCGGCCGCGCCCTCGAAGTGGCTCGTGCCGTTGCCATCCCGCACAATCGTGAGGTCATCCATGTCATCCAGCGCGGCTTTATCGTCGATGGGCAGGATGGGATTGCCATCCCCGTCGGCATGCACGGCTTCCGCCTCGAGGCCCAGGTGCACATCATCACTGCTGCCGCTTCGGTGGTGGATAACCTGCGCCAATGCGTCGCCGAGTCCAATGTCGGCGTCAGCCAGTTCGTGCTCAACCCGCTCGCCTCGGCGGAAGCCGTGTTGACCCCCACCGAGCGTGAGATGGGCGTGGTGGTCTGCGATATCGGCGGCGGCACGACCGACATGGCCATCTTCGTTGAGGGCGATGTGCAGCACACCAGCGTCCTGGGCGTCGGCGGCAACCATGTGACCTCAGACATTGCCCACGGCCTGCGCTTGCCCTTCTCGCAGGCGGAGGAGATCAAGCTGCGCTACGGCCACGCCCTGCCGGTCGAGATCGACCCGGCCGAGACCTTCGCCGTCAAAGCTGTCGGCGCGGCCGAAGCCATCGACATCAATCGCCATGAGATGAGCCAGATCATCGAGGCTCGCATGGAAGAAGTCTTCACCCTGCTGCATGAGGAGATCGGCCGCACGGGCTACGCCGAGCTGTTGCCCGCCGGCGTCGTGCTCACCGGCGGCAGCAGCGCCATCAAGGGCCTGCCGGAGCTGGCCAGCCGCGTGCTGGGCATGCCTGTGCGCATCGGCCAGCCGGAGAAGCTCACCGGCATCGTGGATAAGCTGCAGTCGCCCGCCTACGCCACCAGCGTGGGCCTGCTCAAGTGGGCCGTCTTGATGAACGAGGTCAGTCCCAACACCGCCTCGCAGAATGGGCACGGCCCGCAAAAGAACATTGACTGGAAAGAGATGCTGCGCCGTTTCCTGCCCTAAATTGCGGGCGGGAAATGAGCGAACAGTCTATATTTGAATCTTAAGTGTCGCAGCATTGCACTTAAGCATATCGCTTAGCTTGGAGGAGCTAAATGGCAAACAACAATCACACTGAAGCACTGGCCCGCATCAAAGTTGTGGGCGTGGGTGGCGGCGGTTGCAACGCTGTCAACCGCATGATCGAGCAGGGCATGCCCGGCATTGAGTTCGTGGCGGTGAACACGGACGCCCAGGCCCTGCAATTCTCCAACGCGCCCATCAAGGTGCGCATTGGCAACAAGCTCACCAAGGGCATGGGCTCCGGCGGCGACCCGGACACCGGGCGCAAGTCCGGCGAGGAATCCGCCGAAGAGCTGTATGAGGTCCTGCGCGGCACCGACATGGTGTTCGTTACCGCCGGCATTGGCGGCGGCACCGGCACCGGCGCCGCGCCCATCGTCGCCCAGGTCGCCCGCGAGGTTGGCGCGCTGACCATCGGCGTCGTCACCAGCCCCTTTGAATTCGAAGGCAAGCGCCGCAAGCAGAACGCTGAAGCCGGCATTGCCCGCCTAAAAGAGCACGTAGACACCCTCATCGTCATCCCCAATGACCGCCTGCTGCAACTCGTAGACAAGCGCGCCGGGCTCAACGATGCCTTCCGCGTGGCCGATGATGTGCTGCGCCAGGGTGTCCAGGGCATCTCTGAACTCATCACCGTACCGGGTCTCATCAACCTGGACTTTGCCGATGTGCGCACCATCATGTCCGAGGGTGGGGCGGCCCTGATGGCTGTCGGCGAGGCCGAGGGCGAGAACCGCGCCCAACTGGCCGCCGAAGCCGCCATCAATAGCCAGCTGCTCGACATCACCATTGATGGCGCCCGCGGCATCCTCTTCAACATCACCGGCGGCCCCAACATGTCGCTGTTCGAGGTCAACACCGCCGCCGCCATCGTCAAGGAAACCGCCCACCCGGATGTCAATCTCATCTTCGGCGCGGTCATTGACGAGAACATGGGCGACAAGGTGCGCATCACCGTCATCGCCACTGGCTTTGACCGCAAGGGCATGCCCCGCCGCATGCTGCGCACGCAGCCGGGCGCCCAGCCCGCGGCCCAGGGCCACGAAGGCCACATCCAGGCCGCCCCGCGCCAACAGGAAAGCGAGATGGCCGCCAACATCAACCCCAAGGATCTGGATATCCCCACCTTCCTGCGCAACCGCGTAGGCCGGTAGTTCGCATTCTCTCGTAGGTGTACCACCGGGCGTACTATCCGACCCTCCACGGAGCCCGAAAAAGACCACGCTGCCTCACCGGGCAGCGTGGTCTTTTGTTTCAGCCGCATGTTTCGATTATGATTTTCCTTCACGGAGGCGCGCCATGGCCCGCAAAGTCAAAGGATACGTTGAACTCTACTGGACCTGTCCAAGTTGCGCCAATCAGAATGCCGGCTCGCACGCCTACTGCATGTCATGCGGCAGCCCGCAGCCGCGCAATGTAGACTTTCATCAGGGTAGCCTTAGTCAGCTCCTCACCGATGATGAAAAGATTCGCCGTGCCAAGCAGGGTGCAGATATCCACTGCGGCTTTTGTGGCACGCGCAATCCCGCTGGCGCCAAAAATTGCTCTCAGTGCCAGGCTGACCTTACTGCCGGGGCTAGACGGGGCTCCGGCAAAGTGCTCGGGGCTTTCAAACCAAATGCCCAGGGTGCGGTTGCCCCGCTGGAATGTCCAAGTTGTGGGGCGCTGAACGCAGGCACACGCCGCACCTGTGGTAGTTGCGGCGGCAGCCTGGCGCCCACTCCGCCGCCTGCTAAGGCGGCTAACCAGGCCAAAGCCGCTGGCAAGCCGTTGGGCCGCAAGGTCTTTGTGATTGTGGGTCTGGTGCTCTTTTCCCTTTGCGCCATTGTCTATTTTCTTTTTCTGCGCACCACCGAGATCGAAGCTATCGTCGCCGGCGTTGAATGGCAGCGTTCGGTCGTGGTGGAGCAGTACGGACCAGTTGAAATGGAAGCCTGGCTTGATCAGGTGCCAGGCAGTGCTGCCGGTCTTAGCTGCAGCGAGCGGGTGCGTACCACGCAGAACCAGCCGCCGAGCAATTCCCGCTTCCGTGAGGTCTGTGGCACCGAATATGTCGTCGACACCGGCAGCGGTTCCGGTGAGGTCGTCCAGGACTGCGTTTACGAGGTGTATGCCGACTATTGCTCCTATACCGTGGACGCCTGGGCGCCCTACGACACGGTCGAGCTGAGGGGCGTCGGCCTGAGCCCTCAGTGGCCGCAGCCTTCCCTCAACTCTGTTCAGCGCCTGGGTGAGCAGGAAGAGAGCTACATTTGCATCTTCCGCTCAGGTGGTGATACCTACCGATATCAAACCGGCGCCTATAGCCAGTTTCAGCGTTGCGTCACCGGCTCCAACTGGCTGCTCGAGATCAATAGTCTTGGTGGGGTGACATCCATTACGCCTGCCGATTGACTTGCGCAGCAGGTTGCCATACGGGCCGCCGACGCGCGTCTTAAAGTTTCTGCGAAACGCAAATTTCGTGCCAAAAATGCTTGCGTGCCTAAAACCTGCATGCTAGAATGGCGAACTTTTCCCCCGAAATATAGCGGTACTTTTGTACTGCTCGCCATATATGGGGGCAATTTGAGCAGTTCGGCAGTAGTTCAACAGTAGAGAGGCAAAGGACCCGCATTATGTTGTGCCCGCATTGCAAAGACGCCAACCAGGAAGGCAGCAAGGTCATCGACACCACCCATGATGCGCGGGGTGGTATTCGCCGCCGGCGTGAATGCAAGAACTGCGGCAAGCGCTACAGCACCTATGAGCGACCCATCCTGGCCGCCCCGCTCATCATCAAGAGCGATGGTGGGCGTGAGGAGTTTGACCGCGAGAAGCTGATGCGCAGCGTGCAGCTTGCCTGCGTCAAGCTGCCCGTTGCCGCCGCCGAGATCGACCGCCTGGTCGGCGAGATCGAAACCAAGCTCATGCAGATGGAGAAGTCCGAAGTCTCGTCCCGCGTCGTCGGCGATATGGTCCTCGCCGGCTTGAAAGACCTCAGCGAAATTGCCTACATCCGTTTCGCCCTCGTATACCTCGGCCTGAATGACCTGCAGGCCATCCGCAAAGAAGTAGACAGCCTGATCGCAGCAAGTTGACGCAGCACCACCCGCCCCCAAGCCGGGGGCGGAGTGTCGCTGCGTCCCCCGCACTATGGAGGAAGCGATGTTGAAGGAAACCAGCCCCAAAGCCAAAAAAGACGCCACCCACGGCCTGTTGCCCACGCCTGCCATGCCCAATGGCTTGCAGAAGGTGCATCTGGGCGATAACGCCATGCAGGTCTTCGAGCGCCGCTACATGCGCCGCGATCAAGATGGCAAGCCCATCGAGAGCGCCGAGCAGACCTACTGGCGCGTGGCTTACCACGTAGGCAAAGTGGAGAAGGAGTGGGGCGGCGATGAAATGCAGACCGCCCGCGCCTTCTATGGCTTGCTGGCTGAGCAGCGCTTCACCCCCAACTCGCCCACCTTCACCGGCGCCGGCACGCCCATCGGCCAGCTGGCGGCTTGCTTCGTATTACCCATAAGCGATGATATGGGCCGCGCCTCCTCCGGCATCTTCCAGACCCTGCGTGACGCCGCCCTGATCCAGCAGACCGGCGGCGGCAACGGCTTCGCCTTCAGCCGCCTGCGCCCCAAGAACGCTCACGTCAAGACCTCCGCCGGCCGGGCCACCGGCCCGGTCGGCTTCCTGCGCGTGTATGACCAGGCCTTCGGCGAGATCGCCCAGGGCGGCACGCGCCGCGGCGCCAACATGGCCGTGCTGCGCGTTGACCATCCGGATGTCGAGGAGTTCATCACCAGCAAGACCAGCGAGAACTCCATCACCAACTTCAATATCTCGGTCGGCATCACCGATGCGTTCATGCGCGCCGTGCAGGCCGACGCCGATTGGGATCTGCGCTTCCTCGATATCACCGACCCGCGCAGCAAGGGCTTCGACGGCACGCTCGAGCAGGCCGAATTGGCTGGCCTGCCGATCAAGACCTACAAGACCCTGCGCGCTCGTGAGCTGTTCGACAAGATCGTCACCCAGGCCCACCACAACGGCGAGCCCGGCCTGCTGTTCCTGGATGCGGCCAACCGCAGCAACCCCGTGCCGCACCTGTACCCGCTCGAGGCAACCAACCCCTGCGGCGAGCAGTGGCTTGGCCCCTACGAGAACTGCTGCCTGGGCTCCATCAACCTGGCCCAGCACTTCGGCCCTGACGGCACAGTCGACTGGGCCAAGCTGCAGGAGAGCACCGAGCTGGCCACCCGCTTCCTCGATGATGTCGTGCAAGAGAATGCCTACGTGCCGCAGGTTCCCCAACTGCGCGAGGCCGCCCTCAAAGCGCGCCGCATCGGCCTGGGCGTCATGGCCCTGGCCGACCTCCTGTATCACTGCGGCATCCGCTACGGTTCCTCCGAGGCGCAGGAGTTCTCCGCCCAGATCATGGAGTTCGTGCGCTATCACAGCATGAAGACCAGCATCGAGCTGGCCAAAGAGCGCGGTTCCTTCACGGCCATCGAAGGCAGCATCTACGACAAGAATGACATGACCTGGACCCCGCCCACGCCGCTGGAGCCGTACGCCGCCAACTTCGGCCGCCCGGCGGTGGATTGGGACGCGATCGTCGCCGGCATCAAAGAGTACGGCATCCGCAACGCCTGCCAGACCACCATTGCACCCACCGGCACCATCGCCACCATCTCCGGCTGCGAAGGCTACGGCTGCGAGCCGGTCTTCGCCCTGGCCTACCTGCGCCACGTCAACGACAACGGCAAGGACCTGACCCTCACTTACACCAGCCCGCTGTTCCAGAAAGCGCTGGAAGCCTCTGGCCTGAGCGAAGAGGAGCGCGCCACCATCATCGAGCAAGTCGTGGCCCAGGGCACCTGCCAGAATGTGGCCGACCTGCCCGAGAGCCTGCGCAACACCTTCGTCGTCTCCGGCGACATCAGCGCCGAGGAGCACGTGCGCATGCAAGCCGCCATGCAAGCCTTCGTGGACAACAGCCTCTCCAAGACCGTCAACTTCCCCGCCGAAGCTACGGAGGAAGACGTGGCCACCGCCTACATGCTGGCCTGGGAGCTGGGCGCCAAGGGCATCACCGTCTATGTCACCGGCTCACGCGACAAGGTCGTGCTCGAGACCCACGCCACCGCCAAGTCGAAGGAAGAGCCTAAGACTGTCGCAGTAGGGGAGGCGCTGTGGAACGAGAGTCGTAAGCCGCGCCCCGGCGTAATGCACGGCCATACTATGAAGGTCGAGACCCCGCTGGGGGCCGCCTTCGTCACCATCAACGAGAACGGTGAAGACCAGCCCTTCGAAGCCTTCATCAACAGCGCCAAAGCCGGCTCCGAAACCGCCGCCGTATCCGAGGCCATCGGTCGCCTCGTATCCTACATCCTGCGCCTGTCCTCGCCCGTTGCCCCGCTGCAGCGCCTGCATGAGATCCGTGCTCAGCTGGCCGGCCTCGGCGGCGACCGCCAGCTTGGCCTCGGCCCCCGCAAGGTGCGCTCGCTGCCTGACGGCGTCGCCCAGGCCATCGAGCAGTACCTGCGAGCCCGCGAAGCGGGTGGGGCGGTGGGGGCGCAGTCTGCTGCGCCCAAGGCCGAAGGCCAGAATGGCAACGGCCACAGCCACGCAGAGGCCAGCGAGCCGGCTGCAGTGCGAACGGGTCCAAAGGGAGAGCTGTGCCCCGAATGCGGCCATAGCACCCTCGTCAACGAAGAGGGCTGCAAGAAGTGCCACTCGTGCGGATTTAGTGAATGCTAGGCTGGGCTTCGCCCAGCCTAGCATTTAGACTGATCTAAGGGTCGGCAGATTAGGCTCCGTTTCAGAGCTTAAAAACGAATTCACTTCAGGACTAGTGATTGGCCCGATATACAAAGGCTGGTTTGTGAAGGACTCAATTGAAATTAAGGGGTTGTGGTGGCTGCCAGAAGATGACAATATTCAGCTTCCTGGCACTCTTTCTTTTTCTCAGCAAAATGGCGCAATTCTGGAAATTATCGGCACATTTCGTGATCCTTTCTCCAACCAGAGACAAGATGCAGCGGTCATCTTGGGAATGAGTCAAGATGGAAAACAGATAACTTTGCATCGATGTATTCCGATGAGTTGGTCTGCTCCAGTCATGAGCTTGGGTGCAGCAAAGTACAGAGCTCACCTTGTTTTTGAGGGAGTCCATTTTGAGGCAGAAGAATCCGCTTGCTTTAGCATGCTCACCGCTGCTTATTCAGATCTAGATGCATGGGTAGATATTTATGGATTTACGATTGACTATCTGCATGCTAAAGATGCTGCCTTTGAAGCACATGTTAACTATAAAAAACCATCTTCAATTTTGTTTGATATTCGAAATGATTTCCAGGCCGGCGTCAGTTTTGCTGTAAGTGGTCCTGCCATGCTATCTGTTCAAAAGGAGGCAATTATTAGGCAGGAGGCTTATTTGTTTATCAAGACAGCAAACGATGATGATGTGCCTTTTAAGGACTTATTTGATCTTCTCAATCAATTTTCTTACCTTCATCAACTAGCTGTTCAGCGGATGAATTATCCTATTAGGATTAAGGGCACTTCCAAGAGTAACACCCAACTTCTTTCAGATGGCACTACTTACTACCCCGACATTCATATTTATTTTCAACCTATTGAGCCATTTGTTCAGCGACAAGATAAATATGCACATGAAATGCTGTTTACTTTTAAAGATTTGGAGGATGAAAACTTAAAGGCTTGGTTTGCGGCGTTTCCAGATTATGCGACAATGATCCATCTGTATCGAAGCCTTTTCTATACCGATCGGCTGTTTATCGACACCCGATTTTTACACATTACTCAAGCCTTAGAGTCTCTTCACGGCATCTTGTTTGATGGTCGATATCTGAGTGAAGAGGAGTTTAGGAGGCGTAGAGAATTGGCGCTTGCGCCGCTCGCCGATGACTTACGAGATTGGGTTTCCTTGGCTTTGGGCAACGCAAACTACAAGCGTTTGCGCCTAAAAATTGCCGAACTGCTTGGGCCAAAGTTTCACTTGTTCGAGGGTTGCGTGGAAGATGTTGATAACTTCGTAAAGCGAGTAGTTGCAACTCGAAATTCATTCGTCCATCACAATGAAAGTAGCGATGCCTTTGCGCATGGTGAGGAACTAGTAGCTGCTATTAATTTGTTGACTTATCTTTTTGAGGCATACATATTGGAGTTACTTCAGCTTCCTGAAGCAAGGATAAAGGAACTTTACAAGAGCCGAGTGCAAAGACATTTATCTAGATGGAGGCCTCTGTAATCCTGCGTCAGGATTACATAAAGCTGGCTAAGAATCCTCACTGACTCAGCTAGCTCAAATGCCAATCTTCGCTCAATCCTATTCCGCTGGTAGCTCACATCAACCCTGCCCATACCAACCCAAGACCCGCAACGCCCGCAGCGTGTTCCAATAGCTGTCCGTCCCGCTCGCGCCTTCCATGTCAACGGCCACCGGGTCGCCGTGCACGTTCTCGCGCGGCCAGCGCCCGTTCGAGTTTTGCTTCTTTGCAACTAGTTCGATCGCCTCAGCAACCCGCGCATTCGGAGTAACCCCGGCACTGCGCATATAGTCCAATCCGCGCAGCACATCGTAGTGCTTCGAGGTCGGGTAGGAGAACAGCGTCCATGCCGGCGACTCTTCCGTCATCCGGTCGATCGCCGGCATCTCGCCGGTCGAGAGGGAGCGCAGCATCCCGCGTTCCAGGAAGTACTCCTCACCCCGCTGCCGCGCCGCCGTCACCGCCGGCGAGCCGCCGGTCGCCTTCTCGTACTCCAGCAGCCCTTCCAACACGCAGATCGTAGAGTGAAACGAGCCGCGCACCGAATCCTCCTCGCAGTTCCAGCCGCCATCGGCCTTCTGCTCACCCAGCAGCCGCTCTACCACCGGCTGCATGTCCTCGCCAAAGTACGCACCAGCCTTCACAACCCGTCCGTTCATACAGGCCTCCACCTCGCCGGCAAAGAACGGCTTATGCCACCAGTGGATGTCCATGTCTTTTGGCAGCTCGTCCTCGGTAATGTTCATCAGCCATTTCACGTTCGCTCGCACGCGGTCGATTGCGTTGCGGGCTTGCTCGCTTTTCGGGTCCAGCCCCATATCGCACAACAGCTGCAGCGTGCGCAGGGTAGGGTATTCAGGGATGCGCGCCTCCCCCGGCCAGGTGCCGTTTTCAGCCTGGGCTGCCAGGATCGCAGCACCCCAGCCCTCGCTGGCCACCTTGGCCCGCTCGGCAGCGATCGCCGCGTCAGACTCTCCGGTCAGGTCACGCATCACCTGCCATCGGATAGCTGGGTCAGACTCCAGTAGCCAGTCTATAACTGCCTTGGTTGGCTCGGGGATATCTAGTTTCGGTTCCATGTTCGCCTCCGCACACCAAGATTCGAACTCACGGCCAAGGGCTTATGAGTCCCCTGCACTACCTGAGCTTAGCTCACGCGCAGCATCGCTGCCCACACATTCTTTGTCATCCCGAACGAGGCCGTAGGCCGAGGAGGGATCCGTCAAGGGCCAATTAGATTCTGCCTAATCTGAAAAGCATCTGCTTCATTTCTCCGGCTTACCTTGCCTGAGCTCACGCGCAGAAGCCTCGCGTGGCGTCAGCCGAGCAGCTTTCTCCCGCGCAGCGCAGCTGCGCACTCATCCTTCCGTCTTCCGCCTTCATCCTTGATCCTTACTTCGTACCACCATCCCAAACACAACCGCCGCCACTCCAATAGCCCCCAGGATCAACGCCCACAGCGTGCCAGCCGAACTTGCCACTCCGGCGAAGAACGGCGTATTGTGCCCCGGCCCGATGGCGAAACCTAAAGCGGCCAGCGCCATGCGCCCGGCTGCCTGCTTGCTGCGGCCTACTAACAAGCCCGCCAGCGCCCCGGCGATCGCCGAGGTCAGGAACAGGTCCACCGCAAAGCGGGTCAGGATGGTGCCCAGCCGGCCCGGCAGCGCCTGATTGCGGAACACCATATTGGCGATCGGCTCCTGTACGCTGCTGGCAAAGAAAGCTGCAACCTGCGTCAGCGTCAGCAGGGCCACGAAGGCCAGCACCGCCAACCAGGTATTCTGCGGCAACCGCGGGCGCAGCGCATCATAGGCCCACGCCACCAGCAGCCCGGCCAGCGCCGCCACCACCGCCCCGAACGGCGCAATGAACCAGATCGGCCGTATCAGCGCCTGGTGGATGAACAGGAAAGCCAGAAAGCCGCCCAACCCGGCCAATACCCCAGCCAGGGCGGTGCGTGAGGTCAGGAACGGTTGCGTCTTTGCCATGCCTCATCCTAACATGGCCTGCATATCATCTGTCCAATGCCTTGATTTCTAGTCGAGTTTCTCTCACGCACAGATAACCGCTGTATAAGTGCGCTATGCCCTTCCCGCTCCCGCGCAGGATCCTGCGCAGCGCAGCTGCGCCCACCCTACAGTGGGTTGTCAAGCCCCTTGAACTATTAACGGCTGGCCCCACACCCGTTTCCGCCATGATGATGATTAAAACTTTCTCCTCGCCTGAGCTGGCGGTGTGCCGGCGGCATAGCCTTTCAAGCTTGCAAGCCAGCATCCTCAGCCATTCGCTCACCAGGGTAACGCTGAACAGAGATTTGCGTTTTCTCAGGGATAGCTGTCCAGCGTCAGCTGGAAACTTCATTACAAGGAGCTTACCTATGAGCAGAAGAGTACTCGTGGCCCTGGTGTTACTTGCCCTGGCCCTGGCCGCTTGCGGCCCCAGCACCGAGTCGGTCATCGCTACCGGCATCGCCCAGACCCAGCAGATCAGCCAGCTGGAGACGGCGGCCGCCGGCGGCAACGCCACCAGCACGCCGCTCGCCCAGCAGACCGCAACCGAGGCCACCCAGCAGGTCACCACCAGCCGGGATGTCAACATGCGCTCCGGCGACTCGACCGCCTATGGCGTCGTGACCGTCATCCCCGGCGGCCAAACGGTGGATGTGCTCGGCATCAACGCCGCCGGCACCTGGCTGCAGGTGCGCTATGCCAGCGCCACCGGCTGGATCTCGATCAGCTTCATCGAGGGTGATGTCCTCGCCGGCCTGCCCGTCGTCACGCCGCCACCGCCCCCAACCGGCGGCGGGGGAGGCGGTGGCGGCAACAACACCGGCGGCGGAGGTGGCGGTGGCGACACCGGCAACACCCAAGACTTCTCGCTGGTGCTCTCGGCCAACAACACCGACAACAAGTCCATCACCGGTCAGGTTCCGGCCAACACCACCCACCGCATCATCATCCGCGTGGATGATCTCACTGGCAACTCCGAAGTGGATATTGCCTTCCAGTGCGATACCAGCATGCCCGAGTATGTAGAGATCACCGCCCCCGGCGCAGATGACAACACCATCTGCAACAACAACTGGTCGCACCAGGTCTCGCCCGGCAGCAACACCTTCACCATCTCGCTCAAGATCACCCAGAGCAATCCCGTCAAGTGGACTGTGATCGCCAACGTAAGCCCATAGCCTCAAAGTAACAAAAGAGCGGCCTGCATTTGCAGGCCGCTCTTGTTTTCTTTTTCATTTGCGAGGAGTGCTTACGGGATCGAAACCGTCAGGGTGTAGTCCACCGTGCGGCCGCCCTGCGGCACCACTTCGATGATGTAGTACTGCGTCTGCGGCAGGTTCAAGCTGAAGTTGGTCACGCCGTTCTGCGCCCGGGCGTACGGCTCACCGGTGTTGAAGCCCCAGATCGTCAGGGCCGCATCGCTGGCGCTGGTGTTCACGCTGACCTCCAGCTGCTTGCCGGCCTGCGCGTAGATCGTGTAGGTCACCGGGTTGCCGCCCACCGTGCGCCCGGTGTAACTGGCGCTGCTGGCCCCGCTGGCGAAGTTGACCGGCACCGCGAACGCCACCGACAGCGTGAAGTCCTGGGCGCTGCCGCCGCCGATCACGGTGAACTCGTAGTCCTGCGTCTTGGTCAGCAGCGTGCGGTACGAGTTGTAGCGCAGCGACTCAGGCAGCAGCGTGCTGCCGTCGGCGCCCTTGATCTCAAGGATGGCGCTGCTGGAGGGGGTGAACAGATTGGCAATGATCACCTGGTTGGCCGCCGCGCCAGCCCTGAAGCTGACCCGTTGGTTGGCCTCCACCCGGCCGGTCACGATGCCGTTGGTGGCGCCGGTTGCCAGGTTGATGCGCCCTTCCTCCTGGGTGGGGGTGGGCTCCGGCGTAAACGTCGCGGTCGCTTCCGGCTCCGCGGTCGTCGTAGGCGGCGCCTCGGTAGGCGGCACGGCCGCGGCCGTTTCGGTGCTCACCGCCGAAAGCGTGCTGGCCACGCTGGTGAACAGGGCATTGGCGTCCGGCGTTGCTGGCGCCGGGCTGCAGGCCGCCAGGGCCAGCAATACGAGCAGGGGTAGGGCGATTCGTTTCATGTTTCTTCTCCTTACTTCGATAAAGATTATCCCACTAGAAATTAACACCTGGATTTGTGATTCGTCCCGCGCCGCTTTATGTATACTCCCTCATTATGGCTGCAAAACATCTTGTGCTGGTTGCCGGCAACATCGGCGCCGGCAAAACCTCGCTCGTCACGCAACTGGGTGACCGCCTGGGTTGGCGCACTGGCTTCGAAACCGTGGAGACCAACCCGTATCTCGGCAAATTCTATGCCGATATGCGCAGCTGGGCCTTCCACCTCCAGGTGTTCTTGCTCGCTCAACGCTCGCAACTCCACCTGGAAGCCTACCGTGACCCGAGCTCAGCCATCCTCGACCGCAGCATCTACGAGGACTATTACATCTTCGCCCGCGCCCTGCACTCGCTCGGCAACCTCAGCCCTGAGGATCTGGAGACCTACTCACGCGTGTACGAGCTCGTGATCGCCTCGCTGCCCAAGCCCGATCTGCTCATCATGCTGAAGGCGCCCGTGCCCGCGCTGCTCGGCCGCATCCAGGCCCGCGGTCGCGAGATGGAAGCCGGCATCACCGCCGAGTACCTCGGCCTCTTGGATGGCTATTACGATGAATGGCTGCGCAGCTTCGATCTCTGTCCGGTGCTCACCATCTCCTCCGGCGATCTCGACTACGTCAACGACGAGGCCCACCTCGACATCGTCATCAAGACCATCGAGGACAAGCTCTCCGGCCGAGACGAACTCATCTTCGATGAGTAGCTACTGGTAGTCCGAGAAGTACAGCCCCATCTCCGGAATGTCTGGCACATCCGTCGCATACAGCCAGCCATCGAAGAACTCCTGCAGGTCCTGGCCGCTCACCTCACTGGCGATGGCCACAAAATCCGCCGTGGTGGCATTGCTATCCTGGAAGCGGGCGTAATACGCCTGCAAGATGCCGAAGAAGGTCTCGTCGCCCACGCGCTCACGCAGCGCATGCAGAGCCAGCGCACCGCGGTAGTACACGCCAAAGTTGAACAGGTCGTCCGGCCCGGGGTTGCCCGGCGGCGAGGCGAATGGCCCGCTCTGCGCGATCTGCCAGTAGTACCACTCGATCTCGTCCTTCAGCGCCGCTTCGCCGTAGGCGTGCTCAGTCCACAGTACGCTCAGGTAGGTGGCGAAGCCTTCGTTCAGCCACAGATCCTGCCAGCAAGTGAGCCCAACGCTGTTGCCGAACCACTGGTGCGCCAGCTCGTGCGCCACCACGTACTCATCCGTAAAGCCAGAGCCGAACACGCTCATCGTCTGGGTTTCCAGCGCGAAGCCAAAGTCAATATCGTGCACGATCACGCCGGTGACCTCAAAGGGGTAGGGGCCGACCAGCTCATTGAATAGCTCCAGCATTTCAGGCGTGCGTGCAAAATCGTCACGCACTTCTTGCGGAATATCGCGCTCGAAATAATCACGGATCTGCAGCCCGTTGGGGCCGGCGCTGGTCTCGATGTCAAACACGCCGATGCCAACCGTCGCCAGATAGCTGGCCATCGGATGAGCTGAGTTCCATACAAAGGTGCGCGTGCCGTCGCCATGGTCAATCGTGTCCTGCAGCAGGCCGTTGGCGGCGGCCATGTACGGCTCCGCCACGGTGATGGCGTAGCTGTAAGTGGCCTTGTCGGAGGGATGCTCGTTGACCGGCATCCAAGTGGAGTTGCCGCTCGGCTCGGCCGCCACATAGGCGCCCTCGCCATCGCCGTACCAACCCCAGCCCACCTCGAACTCCTCCATGCCGCTGAAGTCCATGCCTTCGCCCGGGCTGCCGCTGTAGGCCACGGCTACTTCGAAAGTTTGCCCAGCCTCCAGCGCACGCGCTGGCGTGATGGTCAGCTCGTTGCCCTGGCGGGTGTAGTCTGCCGCCTGGCCCTGCACGCTCAGGCTGTCGACTTGCATACCGGCCAACTCCAGGTTGAAGCTGCTCAGAGTCTGGGTGGCGATAGCGTCAATGCGCACCGCACCGTCCAGGTGCCGGAGCGCCAGATCCACGGTGAGCTCAATGTGATAGTGCTGAACGTCGTAGCCGCCATTGCCCAGGTGCGGGTAGTACGGGTCGCCCAGGCCTTCGGCGCCGGGTGCGGCTGCGCCGCCCTCGCCGACGCTGGGCGGCAGCACTGGGCACGCCTGCAACGGAGGTGCTGGCTGCGTATTGCCGCCAAAGTCGCCGCTGCCGCCGCTGGGCGTGCGCTGTGCCTCGGGGGTGGGGGTGCTGGGCGCTGGGGCGCCAAAGCGGCAGGCAATCGAGATCAACCCTAGAATGCAAAGTGGCAAAAGAGTGCGTTTCATTGTCACCTCAAGGCCGTTAGTGCGTCAGCTAGGCAGAATTTTTAAGCCCGATGATGCTGACGATCAGCAACCCCAAGAATACCAACTTTGCAGGATTTGCGACTTCTTTAAACAGGAGAATGCCGAGCAGACTGGCGCCCACGGTCCCAATGCCTACCCACACAGCATAAGCCACGCTCAGCTCGAGCTTCTTGGTGGCGATCGAAAGCAGATATACGCTGAGGCCTAGGGTAATTACCGCGAACAAGCTCGGCCAGAGCTTGGTGAACCCCTCGGTGTATTTCAGGGCTACGGCCCAGCAAACTTCAAACAACCCAGCAAGCAATAAGATGATCCAAACACCGGTCATAAGACGCCTCCAAACAAAAAAATTTGTTTGCGTCGTCTTGTCCTGACCGGGTACGGCGCGTCTCGTCCGGGTGTTGCTTTGAGAATACAGCGGCTAGCTTAACCCCAGGTGAACACTAGCGCACCAGCATGCGGCTTACCACCACCGCTTCGGTGGGGGTGGCGCCGGCAATCTCTTTGCCGGCCATGCCTTGATACACCAGGATCTTGCTGCCTTCTTTGGTGAACTTCTTGTTCACCAAAGCTTGCCCGGTCAGCGTGCCTTCGCTATCCAGCGAGCAGCTGGTGACCTCGCCGATGCGCTTGCCGTCGGCGTCCGTGACCGGGTCGCCCTGGTGAGCGATGCGCACGCCCTGCGGCAAGCGGAAGCGGGCCACTTCGCGTTTGCGCTCTGCTTCCTGCTCCAGGAAGACGTCACGACCCACGAACCACGGCTTGTAGGTCTTGACGAAGGCGCGGAAGCCGGAGTGGCCCACGCCCAGGTTGAGCGGGCCGGCCAGCTCATGCCCATACAGGGGCAGGCCGGCTTCGATGCGCAGCGAGTCGCGGGCCGCCAAGCCGCACGGCTTGAGGCCGTGCTTGGCGCCGGCGGCCAGCAGTGCATCCCACAAGGCCAAAGCCTTGTCGGGATGCACGAACAGCTCGAACGAGACTGGCTCACCGGTGTAACCGGTGCGCGAGAGGATGAGGTCAAAGCCGCCCAGTTTCACTTTGGCGACGCCGAAGCGTTTGAGCTTGCGGATGGTTTGCTTGTCGGCCGCATTGGCGCCCAATGCCAGCAAGACCTTGCGAGACTTGGGGCCTTGCAGCGCCAGGTCCACGCGCTGGTCCTTGCCGCTGCTGGCGTCGCGCAGGTTGCGCAGCCGGGCGCCGCGGCCCAGCACCAGGGCGCCGGGCTGCTGCGCGTCCACCAGCACCGCGCCGGCTTGCACCGCGGTGAGCCAGGCCCAGTTCTTGTCGTCGTTGGCGGCGTTCACTACCACCAGGTAATGCTGCTCAGCCATGCGATAAACGATCAGGTCATCCAGCACATTGGCGTCGGCATCCATGAAATGGGTGTAGATCGACATACCCACGGGCAGGCTGGCAATGTCGTTGCCGCACACCGAGTCGAGGAAGCTGGCCGCCTGCAGGCCGCTCACATCGTATACGCCCATGTGGGTGACATCGAACAGGCCGGCGGCCGTGCGCACGGCGGCATGCTCCTCACGCACGGAGCTGTAGCGCAGCGGCATGTCCCAGCCGGCGAACGGAACGATCTTGGCGCCCAGCGCCACATGCGCATCGTACAAGCCCGTGCGTTTGATGGCTGCCTCGGCAGGCTCATGCCAATCGAACTTGGGCAACGCCTTGGCTTTGGACTTGCCAATGCCGAAGTAGAACGGCTTGTCGGCTGGGGCGGCTTTGCCCGCTGGCGCAGCCAGCTTGAGCTTGGACTCGCGCACGGTCACCGGGCCGGGCGCCTTGCGCTGGAGATCGGCCGGGTCGATGGTCACATACCCATCCGAGAGGGCGCGCAGCCAGGCGGTCGCCAGCCCAAACTGAGCCCGTTTCACGCCTAGCAGGTAGCCGCCGCCTGGCAGGGCTTTGATGCTGCCATGTACATCGCCCTTGGGTGTGTGCATCAAGCAGGCGGCGCCTTTGCCGGCGGATTCGATATCGCTGGCGATGGCCATGTTGAGTAGGACCGTGGCTTGCGGGCCGTGTACCTCAATGCCGATCCATGCGCCTTTGGCTTTGGGCTTGTCGTCTATATAGTAGAAGTGCGGATAGCCACTCGAGGTGGCTTTGAAATCGATGCCGGCTTTCTCCGCCAAGGCGCGGGTGCGCAGCTTGGCATCCTCCAGCACGGCGAAGTCCACCTTGGCGCGCTGGCTCAGGCTGGTCTCGCTGCGGTCACGGTAGGGCACGCAGGCCAGCAGCACATCGGCGATGATGTCGGCCAGTTGGCGGCTTTCCTTCTCTTTGAAGCCGCGCTGCGTGATCCACGGCGTGCCCAGGCGCAGACCGGAAGGGTTCATGGCGCCGCGGTCACCCGGGATGGTGTTGCGGTTGACCACGATGCCGGCAATATCGAGAATGCGGGCGGCCATGTCGCCCGAGAGGGTGGTGCCGTCCGGCCCGGTCACGGCTTTGCAATCAACATTGGTGAGGTGGCTCTGCGTGCCGCCGAAGGGGATGCGGAAGCCGCGCTTCTGCAACTGCTCGCTGAGCGCCACGGCGTTCTTGATCACCTGGGCCTGCAGCTGCTTGAATTCCTTGCTCTGGGCGATCTTGAAAGTGAGCGCCAGCCCGCCGAATACGTTGACATGCGGGCCGCCTTGCTCCCCAGGGAACACAGCCCGGTCGATCAGCTCGGCCAGCTTTTTGTCGGTGGTCATGATGATGGCCCCGCGTGGGCCGTTGAGGGTCTTATGGGTGGTGGAGGTCACCACATGGGCGTGCCCGATCGGCGAGGGGTACACGCCGGCGGCTACCAGGCCGGCCACATGGGCAATATCGGTCAGCAGGTAGGCGCCGACCGCGTCGGCGATCTGGCGCAGGCGTGCCCAATCTGCTGGCCACGGATACGACGAGAAGCCGCCGATGATCATCTTGGGCTTGTGCTCGCGGGCCAGCGCTTCGACTTGGTCATAGTCGATGCGCTCGCTGACCGGGTCCACGGAGTAGTGCACGATGTTGTAATACTTGCCTGAGCGGTTGACCGGCGCACCGTGTGAGAGGTGGCCGCCGTGCAGCAGGTTCATGCCCATCACGGTGTCGCCAGGTTTCACCAGGGCGTGGTACACGGCGTTGTTGGCCGGGCCGCCCGAGAGTGCTTGTACGTTGACATAGATCTGGTCAGCCGTGACGCCGTTGGCGGCAAACGCCTCGGCGCAGCGGCGGCGGGCCAGCGCTTCGATGGCGTCGGCGTACTCCACGCCCTTGTAGTAGCGCGGGTCAGAGTTGCGGCGGTAGTGCGCCAGCCGCGCCTCGTGGTCGAGGATCTCGTCCTCGCTCATCCAGCGGCTGGCTTCGTCGGGGTAGCCCTCGGCATACAAGTTGCCAAAGGCGGAAGACAGCGCCTCGCGCACCGCCAGCGGGGCGGTGCTCTCGCTGGCGATCAGGGTCAGCTTGCGGTACTGGCGCTCGGCCTCGAGTTGGTTCAGCTCATATACGGCCGGATCCAGCTGGGCCAAAGTGCCGCGGAAAAGGAAGTCTTTGGGGGACGGTTTGGACTTTTTGGTCGCCATATCTTCTTTTTGTGGTGGTCAGGGGTCAGCAGTGGAATTGTATCAGCGCTTGACGAAGGGCTTCTAAGTGCGATAGGCTGAGTATGTATCAGAGCGGAGGGTTCATGGTCAGCAGCAAGGCAAAAACCGTCACGGAGTATCTAAAAGAACTGCCAGAAGAGCGGCGCAAGGCGATCAGCACAGTGCGCAAGGTCATACTGGAGAATCTGCCCAAAGGCTTTGAAGAGGGAATGACGTTCGGGATGATCACGTACTACATTCCGCTCAAGGATTTCCCGGAAACCTACAACGGCCAGCCATTAGGCATAGCAGCCTTGGCCTCCCAGAAGAATTACATGGCTGTTTATCTGAACAATATCTACAGCGAGCCTGCGACTACAAAGTGGTTCATGAAACGCTATGAGGCCACTGGCAAGCGGATGGACATAGGCAAATCCTGCGTGCGCTTCAGGAAGCTGGAAGACTTGCCGCTGGATCTGATCGGGGAGGCCGTGGCGATGAATTCCAAGGAAAAGCTGCTTGAAATGTACGTGGATGCTCGCACATCTTCGGAGCGAGCCAAGAAGTAGCGAGGTAACCTCCGCTACAAGGCGAGAGTATAGATAGCGCTCATTCGTTTTTTGTGATCTTTGTCTTTTGTGGCTAAAGGTTAAAAGAAAACGCCGGAGCAATCAGGGCTAGTCTTTTTGCCTAACCAGTTCGCCTCTGGCCGGGCTACTTCTTGACTTGCCTACCAGCTTCGCCTGTTCTGGTGACCGCACCGGCCACACTGTCAAACGGCTGCGGCCCTTTTTCTGGCCGTCCCACCACCGTTAGTGTCGGCGATTTCGCTGGGAACTGCTCCGACGTTTCTTTGACCCTAGAATACGGCAGGCGGCCAGGCGGGGCAGGTGTCGAATGTCCCGTGTCGGCAGGCTAAATGTCCCGGGGCTATTCGTTGAGGGGGCGCTTGAGCACTACTGAGAACTCGCCGCTGAGCGAGCCGGAGCGGGTGACGAGTTGCCAGCCATCGGCAATCATCCCCTTGACGTACTGATAAGGGTCAGGATTATGAGGGTCAGCGGGGGGCAGCAGTTCGCCATCCACCAGCTCAACCTCGCCGTGCGTGATCTTCAGCTCTAGATATTCCCACTTTTGCATGGCGGTTTGCCCGTGTTTAGGCATTATACAACGAAGGCCACTTTGCGCTGCCCAGAGCGGCAGCGCACTTGTTCGGCTTCTGACGCAAAAACCCGGCGCATGTGCGCCGGGTTTTTTAGTGGGCGAGATAGGACTCGAACCTACGACATCTTCCTTGTAAGGGAAGCGCTCTAACCAACTGAGCTACTCGCCCATGCCTGACAGCCTTGCAATGAAGGTTGCAGAATTGATTATATCTGCAAAAAACTTTGTGCTATAGTCTGCCCTATGCCTTCCGGCACTTACGCTGACCGCATTCGGGAGGCGCGCCCGCGCCTCTCCAAGAGCTTCCAGCGGCTTGCAGATTATATATTAGATTCATACGTGCAGGCCGCCTTGCTCACCGCCTCAGAGCTTGCTCATGAAGTGGACGTGGATGCTGCCACCGTGGTGCGCTTTGCCCAATCGCTGAATTATTCCGGCTTCCCCGCGCTGCAAGATGAGATCAAAGCCCGCGTACTGCAGGAGCTGTTGCTGCAGCAGAAGGTTGAGCCGAAGGCCGACAGCCTGCGCGGCTTGACCGACCGGGCCTACAAGGATCTGGCGGATGCGATCGAGCGTGCCCGCCGCCTGCTGGATGCCGCCCCGTTGGAGAGCTTGCTGGCCGCGCTCAGCAAAGCCAAGCGCGTGTTCGTGCTCAGCGACGCGGCCGCCGCACCCAGCGCCGGCGATCTGCTCAGCCATCTGCAATCGATCGGTCTGCTGGCCTATCGTCTGCCCATCGAGGAGCAGGGGCTGGCGGCTGGGTTGGCCCTGGCCAGCGAAGGTGACTTGCTGATGGCGCTGGATGCGTACAACAGCACCCCGCTGCTGCCGCTGGCCGTGGCGCAAGCCAAGGCCAGCGGGTTGCACACCACCGTGGTGGTAGGCGGCGCATCCTATGATGCCGCCCGCAAAGCGGATGTGGTGCTGGAAGTGCCGCGCCAGGAAGACAGCCAGCAGGCCGTGAACTTTGTCATGGCCGCCCTGGTCAATGCGCTGGGCCAGGCGTTGCGCTGGCGCTTTGCCGAGCGCCACAAAGAGATGCAAGCCAAGACCGATAAGCTTTTGCGCCGTTTGGCGCGTGCAAACTAGAGGAGAGCAATGCGCATTATTCGATATCTGCAAGATGGGGAAGCTCGCTATGGGTGGGTGCTGGGCGACAAGGCCGGCACGATCGAGGGTGACCCGTATGGCGCGTTCCAGCGCGGCGAAGCCACCATCCCATTGGCGGAGCTCAAGTTGCTGCCCCCGGCACAGCCCAGCAAGATCATCTGCGTGGGCCGCAATTATGCCGACCATGCCAAAGAACTCGGCAACGAAGTGCCCGAGGTGCCGATGCTGTTCCTGAAGCCGCCCTCATCGCTGATTGCCCACGGCGAGACCATCATTCTGCCGCCGCAGACCCAGCAGCCGGAGCACGAAGCCGAGCTGGCCCTGGTGATCGGCAAGCGCGGCCGCTGGATCGAGCCGGATGCGGTGGGTGAGTATATTCTCGGCTACACCATTGCCAATGACATTACGGCGCGGGATCTGCAGAAGCGTGATGGCCAGTGGACGCGTGGCAAGGGTTTCGACACCTTTTGTCCCTTTGGCCCCTGGATCGAAACCGATTTTGACCCGGCGGATGCGGTGGTTACCTGCACCGTGAATGGGGAGTTGCGCCAAATGGGCTCCACGCGCGACATGATCTTCTCGGTGCGCCAGTTGCTGGCCTATATTTCATCGGTGATGACGCTTGAGCCCGGTGACCTGGTGCTCACCGGGACCCCAGCTGGCGTAGGCCCGCTGAAGGATGGCGACGAGATCGTCACCAGTATCGAAGGGCTGGGCGAGCTGCGCAACACGGTGGCGGCCGAGCCGGTACGCTAGGCGAGACCAACAAAAAAAAAGACGACCCGCAAGGGTCGTCTTTTTTTTTTTTTTGTGGTTCTTCTGTGCTTAGAAGCCCTTGACAGCGTTGCCAGCGGCCAGAAGCGCCCAGCCAGCGACAGCCAGCCAGGTGGCGTAAGGAGCGGCGAAGGCCAGAATGCCCAGCGCGCCCAGCAAAGCAACAACAGCGAGGACGAGTGCAGCCCAGAATACCCATTGCTTGGGAGGAGTGAGTCTCATAATTAAAATTTGCCTCCTTTCCGTAGTCTCTGCACAAAAATGAGCAGGTGATTAATCCTACTATAAACAAAAAGACCGGACAAGTGATTGTCCGGTCTTTTTTCTTGTGCAGATGCGAACTAGCTCTTGTCTTCGACGGTTGCACCGCCAGCTACGCGCTTGACGGCATCCATGCCGCCTTTGCACTTGGCCGGCGAAGAGTACATCTCGCTGGTGCCGATGACGCGGTTGTTGGCGGCGCGCAGGTTGAAGTAGCTCTGGCCGTTCTTGGCCTTCTTCTCAACATAGTTGGCCATCTTGCCGGCGTGCTTCTTCACAGACTTGATGCCGCGCTTGGCGCTGTCTTTGGTGTTGTAGCGCTCGCTGTGCAGAATGGGCTCGCCATTGGTGCTGATGAGGTTGAAGCGGTATCCGCCTTTGCCCTTCTCGATCACAAACTTTGCTTTTGCTGCCATAACTCAACTCCTCCAACGTGCTTGGATTTCTGTATGAGCAATCATGCGCCCACTTGGCGTCATTGTACAATGCCGCCGCTTTAAAATAAAGAGGCATCTGCGTATACGCAGATGCCTCTTGTTGTTCAAGGTTGATTGCTAATTGATGATGCGAGGCACGAACCAGAAACCGTTCGCCTGCGCATAGTCTGTGTTGTTTGGCTTCACGATCAGCACAAAACGCACGGTCTTGCCAGCCAGACTGGAGAGATCAATGTTGACATCCTTGGCCAGACCTTCCAGCTTCTCGTTCCAGGTGCCGAGCACGGTTTCTGTGCCGTTCAGGATGTAGCTGAAAGTGAACTGCAGATGGCAGTTGGGGTTGTTCTTCAAGCAGCCTACCTGTGTGCGGAAGCGGTCGCCGTTTTGTACGGTGAACTCAGGATAGACACCGCGGATGAAGCCATTGCTGGCATGGTTGGGGCGGGGCCAGATGGCCGGCTCGTCCTCATCCCGCGTCTCCAGCTGTGGGTTTTGCAGCACCAGCACAAAGCCTTGCGTGCCGGAGTTGGCGCCCGGGCAGGGCAGGCTGCCGGCCTCATTGCTGGACCAGCTGGCCGAGCAGTAGTTGGCGGCAAAGTCGTAACGCACGCCGCTGCTGGCCGTACCCACGCGGATCAGCGCAAAGAAGGGCACACCAACGCTGTTGGCATGGCCGTTGACGCCGAAGGTGTAGCCATTGGTGGCCTTGATCATCCAGCTGCTCTTGAAGGTGCCGTCATTATTGGGGGCGGTCATGGGGATGGAGATATCCACCGTCTCGCCCGGGTTGACGTGCTTGGGGATGTCAAAGACGCTGCTGCTGGCCAGGTTGGTGCCAGACTGGTACACGATGTCAAAGTCAGCCGACCAGGCGCAGGTGCCGTTGTTGCGGATGCGCCAGGTTTTGGTGAAGGTATTGCCCTTGCCCATCTGGGTGTTGTCCGGCACGGTCACATCAGCCACAAAGTAGGCCTGGTAACAACCCACGGCTGGCACCGCGGTTGGCGGCTTGGTTGTTGGCGCCGAGGTGTTCGTGGGAACGGGCACATTGGGTGTGCTGGTGGGGGTGGCCGTAACCACAAACGGCGTCTGGGTAGGCGCCGGCGTGTTGGTGGCCGCGGCGGGTTGCTGGCCCTGGGCCACCAGGGTGCCGGCTACCTGGGTGTAGAGGGCATTGAGATCCAGCGTGGGGGCGTGGCTCTCAGGCGAGGGGGCGCGGCAGGCGGCCAGCAGCAAGCCGGCCGCGAACAGAGCACCCAGGATATGGAAACGGGTAACAGTTTTGGTCATAGCGGTTCTCCCTAGATAGATGACGCGCTAGGGTGATTTTAGCACTCCTGGCGCCTGGGGATACAACGATGGCTGGGGGTAAAAAGTTCCTATGTTGAGGCAGGAACTGCATGGCATGCATCCTGCGCCGTGCTTTCAGGTATAATGTCGCCTTGTTCGGGGCGTGGCGCAGCCCGGTAGCGCACTTGCATGGGGTGCAAGGGGTCGGAGGTTCGAATCCTCTCGCCCCGACTAAAAAGACCGTCATCTTGACGGTCTTTTTTTATTTTTAGAAGATGCCCCAGTCTGCGCCGGCGCCTTCTTCCATGTAGGTGAGATCCCACAGCTCGGTGCCCATCATGATGGTGGTGTCGCGCTGCAGGGCATCGGCGGCTTTCTTGCGGGTCATCTCCAGCAGGGCGGGGGCGTAGGGGCAGAAGGGCGTGGTCATGATCATGGTGACCTTGCCCTGGTTATCCTCAAGGGCGACGTTGCGCACCAGGCCCAGCTCGATCACGTTGAGGCCGATCTCAGGGTCAACCACTTCGCGCAGGGCAGCTTCCACCGCCGGCACGAGGTCAGGGTTGGTGCTTTCAATTTCCCAGATGGCTTGCTTGGCGGGGTCTTGTGAGGCTACGGGACTCATATCAGGTGTGGCTCCTAATTGGTGATGGCCTGCTTGATGGCGGCCATCGGGATGGTGTAGGTACAGTGGCTGTCTCCGCTGAGCAGGCAGCTGGTGCGCTGCGGGTCTGCGGAGAGCGCCTTGGCGATGAGGGCTTTGTCGATGCTGCAGACTTCGCCGTGGGTTTGGCCCACGTAGAAGTAGGGGCAGCTGGTTTCTTTGATGATGAGCTCGTGCTCGTTGCGCTGCACCTGGACGCTGAAGCCCTCTTTGGTGAGCCAGTTCTTGAGCAGCTTGAGGCGCTCGTCGAGGCTCATGTGCTCCAGGTCGCCGGCGGCGGCCAGGTCATCGGCGGCGGAGGCGCCCATACCGGCCAGCAGGCTGTCGAACTGCTCGGCGGGCAGGTGCTCCTTCAGCTCGTCGAGCAGGCGGTTGGTGAAACGGATGGTGCGGCCGGGGAAGTGCTCCATGCCGGCTTCGGTGAGGTAATAGACGCGGCGCGGGCGGCCGACCCCGTGGCGCTCCTCGGCCGAGGAAACCAGGCCCTCATTCTCGAGGCGCGCGATGTGATGGCGCACGGAGATGGGGCTGATCTTGACGGCTTTGGCAAGCTCATTGATCGTGCTGCGCTGGTGGTTTAGCAGGTATTTGAGGACTGCGTTACGTGTGCTGCCCATGGCTACTAGGGGCAGTATATCACCCGCATATCGCGCCGTCAATATTTTAGATTTTCCTCATAAAAATCAGGGGCGAGTAAGGAGTGAACAATGAGCAGGATAGCTGTCGGGGTTTCCTGTTCACTATTCACTACTCACTGGTCACTTATTACTTCTGCAAAACGCACAAGGCCTGGCGGATCTCGCCGAGGTGGTAGGCGGAGTGGATGATGACGGTGAGGGCGCCGCCGATGGTGTCTTGGTTCCACATGGGGTTGTTGGCGAAGAGGTTCTTCATGCGCTCGTAGGTGCTGCGCAGCTTGGCCTTGGAGGCTTCCCATTCCTCCGGCGTGACCTTCTCGACGGTGCGCCAGATGTTGCCCCAGTCTGGCGGGGTGTCGTCGCCCTGCAGGGCATAGCGCTCAAAGGATTCGATGTAGAAGACGACATGCTCGACCTGGGCGGCCAGCGAAGCGCACTTGCCGCCGACGGGGATCGAGGCTTCTTCAGCTGAGACGGTGTCGAGGGTGGCGAGCAGGGAGCTGTTCTTGTCTAGGTAGATGTTTTGGGTGGTGTTGAAGGTCTCTTCCAGCAGCTGGACGAGCATGTTGCTGACTTCCTGAGCCTGGATCTCGATCGTGGCGTTCATGGTTCCTCCGTAAAAGTATTAATCATCATCATGGGTGGTTGGGGGTGGGGGGAGTGGGTGTTAATAGTTAAAACTTTTTCCTTTGCTATGGTGATGATTTAACCGCAGTTTTGCAGATATGGGTGGATCGGAGGCGTTTGTCAAGGCGTTGGGAGTATTACTCCTCACGGTTATGCCGCTCGCGGGATGCAAATGGTAGGGGCGGGTTACCCCGCCCCTACATGTGTGTAGGTGAAGGGGACGCGCGTTGCGTGGAGGATGTGTGAATGACGGATCCTTCCCTGGTCGGTCGGCGGTTCTGGTGTTGATGGAGAAACCCGGTCAGGATGACACGGGATGTTGGGTCGGGCGGTGTTGGAAGATGTGGCAGCGCGGACTCCTCCCCGGTGTGGGTTCATGCGCTGCTACGCAGCGCTGCTGGTGTGGATGGAGAAACCCGTTCGGAATGACAGGGGACTTGGGCGCGCCGCCTGCTCACTGTTCACCATTCACTGTTCACTCTCTTCTCCTCCAATATTTTAGATTTTCCTCATAAATATTGACCCTAGTCTATGAACCTGCTATAATCTCCCAAAATCACCCTGGTTGAACACTTGCGCCTTCATTTGAGGCGGCGTTCACAATCATTCTCTAGGAGAAATACGGTTCATGTCTCAACTGGATATACGCGATTTGCGCGTCACTGTAGCTGGCAACGAGATCCTTAAAGGCCTCAACCTGACGATCGAGCAGGGCAAGGTGCACGCCCTGATGGGCCCCAACGGCAGCGGCAAGAGCACGCTGGCCTACACGCTGATGGGCCACCCGAACTACGAGGTGACCGGCGGCGAGGTGTGGTTCAAGGGTCAGAACATCCTTGAGCTGGAGCCGGACCAGCGCTCTCACCTGGGCATTTTTCTGGCATTCCAATACCCGGTGGCGATCCCCGGCGTGAGCGTGGCGAACTTCCTGCGCACGGCGCTGAACTCGCACCGCAAGGCCAAGAACCCGGAGGACAAGGGCATGCCCATCCCCGAGTTCCGCACGCTGTTGAAAGAGAAGATGGACTTGCTGAAGATGGACCACAGCTTCGCCGGTCGTTACCTCAACGATGGCTTCTCCGGCGGCGAGAAGAAGCGCGCCGAGATCCTGCAGATGGCTGCGCTCGACCCGGAGTTTGCGGTGCTGGACGAGACCGACTCCGGTCTGGATATTGACGCGTTGCGCAATGTGGCCGAGGGTGTGCAGGCGCTGCGTGGGCCGAACTTCGGCGCGCTGGTGATCACGCACTACCAGCGCCTGCTGAACTACATCAACCCGGATGTGGTGCATGTGATGTTCAACGGCCGCATCGTGGAAACCGGCGGCCCCGAACTGGCCCTGAAGCTGGAAGCCGAAGGCTACGACTGGGTGCGCGAAGCACACGAACCCGTGATGAGTGCGCAGTAATCAGGGAACGCGAAAGAGCCAGGAGGACCTAGGTCTCCTGCTCACGGTTCACAGATCACTGTTCACTGAAAAGAGGTAAGCATGGCACTAAAAGACATTATTGAAAAGCCCAAAGACGATGCCGAGCTGTTGGCTGGCATTGATGATTACAAGTACGGCTTTGTGGACGAGGTCCAGCCGGTCTTCCGCACGCGCAAGGGGCTGGATGAAGATATCGTCCGCCAGATCAGCGCCAAGAAGGAAGAGCCGGAGTGGATGCTCGATTTCCGCCTGAAAGCGTACAAGCATTTCACGCAGCGCCCCATGCCCACCTGGGGCGGCGACCTGGACAAGTTGAATCTCGACGAGATCTACTTCTACAGCAAGCCGGCTGAGGCCGAGGGCAAGAGCTGGGACGATGTGCCCGAGAACATCAAGAAGACCTTCGAGCGTTTGGGCATCCCTGAGGCTGAGCAGAAGTTCCTGGCCGGCGTTGGCGCCCAGTACGAATCGGAGATGGTGTATCACAACATCCAGCAGCACCTGGCTGACCAGGGCGTGCTGTTCAAGAGCATTGAGCAGGGTTTGAAGGACCACCCGGACATGTTCCGCGAGTACTTCGGCAAGATCATCCCCATCGAGGACAACAAGTTCTCGGCGCTCAACTCAGCGGTATGGTCGGGCGGCTCGTTCGTCTACATCCCCAAGGGGGTCAAGGTGGAGATGCCGCTGCAGGCGTACTTCCGCGTCAATCAGGCCGACCAGGGCCAGTTCGAGCGCACGCTCATCATCGTGGACGAAGGCGCTGAGGCGCACTATGTGGAAGGCTGCACCGCCCCGGTGTACACCACCGACTCGTTCCACAGTGGCGTGATCGAGATCATCGTCAAGAAGGGCGCTCGCTTCCGTTACACCACGATCCAGAACTGGTCGAACAACATGTACAACCTGGTGACCCAGCGTGCGCATGTGCATGAGAACGCCACGATGGAGTGGGTGGATGCCAACTTGGGCAGCAAGCTGACCATGAAGTACCCCTCGTGCTATCTGCTGGGCGAAGGCGCGCATGGTGAGATTCTCTCCATGGCGTTCGCCAGCGGCCACCAGCACCAGGATACGGGCGGCAAGGTGATCCACTTTGTGCCCAACACCACCAGCAAGATCACGTCCAAATCCATCAGCAAGAGCGGCGGGCGGGCCTCGTACCGCGGCCTGTTGAAGGTGCACCCGGGCGCGGAAGGCTCCAAGTCCAACGTGGTGTGTGACGCCCTGCTGCTGGACGACCAGTCACGCTCGGATACGTACCCGTACATCGAGATCGATGCCGAGGATGTGACGATCGGTCACGAAGCCTCAGTGTCCAAGGTGGGCGAGGAGCAACTGTTCTACCTGATGAGCCGCGGTATGACCGAAGAGGAAGCTGCCACCATGGTGGTGTCCGGCTTCATTGAGCCGCTGGTCAAAGAACTGCCGATGGAATATGCGATCGAGATGAACCGTCTGATCCAATTGCAGATGGAAGGCTCGATCGGCTAAGGCCGTCGGTTAGGTGAGAAGCAAAGAGATATGGCGAAAAAGAAGACAAGCGCGCCCCCCAAGAAGGCCGCGGTACGTAAGAAGAAGACTACCAAAACAACGACTAAAGCCAAGGCTACACGGGCGGGTCTGAGACCCACCCCTACGGCGAAGAAGAAAGCCGTTGGCAAGAGCAAGCCTAAAGCCGTAGCTAAAAAGAAAAGCGCGGCTAAGAGCAAGGCGGTTGCCAGCAAGCGCGTCGTAACCCGCTCACCGGAACGCGAGGTCATTAGCGCGGGCAAAACGCCGCGGGTGATCACGCGCGGCGCAGCGGCGGTGCAGACCAAGAGCGGCTTCCCGTTCAGCGCAGAGCAGATCCCGGCGCTGGCCAACGGCGCCAAGGCGACCGCGTTCCTGCGCAGCTATCGCAAGGGCGCTTGGAACCAGTTCGAGAAGCTGCCGCTGCCGAGTACGAACGATGAGGCCTGGCGCCGCACAGATATCCGCCAGCTCAAGCGCAGCGGCCTGCAAATGGTCGAGGCGCTGCCCAAGGCGACCCGCGACAAGCTGCCCAGCATCCCGGCGCGCTTGCTGAAGCCGCTGGTGGGCAAAGGGCACGGCGGGCAGATCGTGTTTGGCCCGGGCAAGACCACCGTGCAGCTAAGCCGCGAGATCGCCAAGCAAGGCGTGGTGTTCACGGATTTCGCCACCGCGGCCACGAAGCACCCTGAGCTGCTCAAGAAAGTGCTGGGCAGCGTGGTCAAGCCGGGCGAGGGCAAGTTCGCCGCCATGGCAGGCGCGCTGGCCGGCCGCGGCGTGCTGCTGTATGTACCCAAGGGCGTGCAGGTGGATGAGCCGCTGCACTCGCTGCTGTGGGGCCCGGGGGCCGGGCTGGCGTACTTCTCGCACATTCTGGTGTGGGTGGAGGACGGCGCTTCGGTGACCTATGTGCATGAGTCGGCTTCGCCGACGCTGAAAGAGCAGAGCATGCACGCCGGCATCGTGGAGCTGCACGTGGGGGCGCGGGCCAACCTGCGCTTCGTGGAATTGCAATCGTGGGGCGAGCACATGTGGAACTTTACGCATGAGCGCGCCCGCGTGAAGAAAGACGGCAACCTGGATTGGATCTTTGGCGCCCTGGGTAGCCACCTGACCAAGAACTTCTCCGAGATCAACCTGGAGGGTGAGGGCAGCCTGGGCCGCATGTCTGGCTTCTATTTCACGGATGGAGACCAGCATCTGGACCACGACACCCAGCAGAACCACCTGGCGGCGCACACCACCAGCGACCTGCTGTTCAAGGGTGCGCTGGAGGAGCAGAGCCGCTCAGTCTGGCAGGGCATGATCTACGTGGCGCCCGGCGCCCAGCGCACGGATGGCTACCAGGCCAACCGCAACCTGGTGCTGAGCAAGCAGGCGCGGGCGGACAGCATCCCGGGCCTCGAGATCCAGGCTGACGATGTGCGCTGCACGCACGGCGCCACGGTGGGCAAGATCGACCCGGACGAGTACTTTTACCTGCTGAGCCGTGGTATCCCGCCGGTTGAGGCGCGCCGCCTGATCGTCAAGGGCTTTTTCGACCCCATTATGGAGCGAATTCCCTTCGAGGGCGTGCGCCAGCGCTTCCAGCAGGCCATTGTTCAGAAGATGAAGTAGCTGTAATATAGAAGATTGGATGCGACAGTGAGCAGTGACCAGTGAGGAGTGAACAGGGCTAAACCTGATCACTCTTTACTGGTCACTGGGCACTCGCTTTTTTGGAGGTTGAATGGCAGAACTTCGTTTTACAACCGCCCCTGACCGGGAAGACGTATACAAGGTAGGCGACCGCGTGGAGGTGTACTGCGACCACGAAGACCCCAAGGGCAACCGCGTGCGCGGCTGGCTGGAGGGCGTGGTGGTGCAGGTTGACCCCAAGATCGTTGCGGTGCAATTTGCCGAGCCGGTGTATCTGACGGACGGCTGGATGGTGCCGGACCACGTGCTGTGGTGCCCACCCAATTCGCAGCAGATCCGCATGGCGCGCAAGCGCACCCGCAGCAAGCCGCGGGCGGCTGCGGCGCCGCGCGCCAAGGCCAAGGCGAAGACCAAGACCAAAGCAAAGGCCAAGAGCAAGTAGGGGCGCATGGCGGACACACACACCATGGATATCAAGCGCATCCGGGCCGATTTCCCGGTGCTGGATGTAGAAGTCAAGCCGGGCGTCAAGCTGGTGTACCTCGACTCTGGCGCAACCAGCCAGAAGCCGGTGCAGGTGATCGAGCGCATGAACCAGTACTACCGCGCCGAGAACGCCAACATTCACCGCGGCGTGCACAAGCTGGCCGAGCAGGCCACCGAGGATTACGAAGGGGCGCGCGGCAAGATCGCCAAGTTCATTAACGCGGCCAAGAGCAAAGAGATCGTATTCACTCGCAACGCGACTGAGTCGGTCAACCTGGTGGCGCACACCTGGGGCCGCTCCAATCTGCAAGCTGGCGATGTGGTGGTGCTGACCGAGATGGAGCACCACGCCAACCTGGTGCCCTGGCAGATGCTGGCGAATGAGCGCGGCATCCGTTTGGAGTTCATCCCCGTGACCGAGGGTGGCGTGCTGGACATGAGCGCGCTGCCCGGCCTGTTAGAGCTCAAGCCGAAGTTGGTGAGCTTCACCGCCATGAGCAACGTGCTCGGCACCATCACCCCGGTGGCCGAGATCGTCAAGGCGGCCCACGCCGCCGGCGCGCTGGCCATGGTGGACGGCGCCCAATCGGTGCCGCACCTGCCCACGGACGTACAGGCGCTGGATATTGACTTCCTGGTGTTCTCGAGTCACAAGATGCTTGGGCCTACGGGCCTGGGCGTGCTGTACGGCAAGGAAGCCTTGCTGGAGGCGATGCCGCCCTTCATGGGCGGCGGCGACATGATCAAGCGCGTCAAGCTGCGCGAATTCAGCACGGCCGGCGTGCCGCACAAGTTCGAGGCGGGCACCCCGGCGATCGCCGAGGTGATCGGCCTGGGCGCGGCGGTGGACTATTTGAACGAGATCGGCATGGAAGCGATCGCCGCCCATGACCGCGAGCTGACCGCGTATGCGCTGGAGCGTTTGGAGGAAGTGCCGGGCGTGTGGATCTTCGGCCCGGGCATCGAGCACAAAAGCTCGAACGCGTCGTTCACGCTGAAGGGCGCTCACCCGCACGACGTGGCAGAGATCCTGAACCGCCACGGCGTGGCGACGCGGGCCGGCCATCACTGCGCCATGCCGGTGCACGAGAAGTTCGGCGTGCCGGCGACGACGCGGGCCAGCTTTTATCTCTATAACACCAAGGAAGAGATCGACACCCTGGTGGAAGCACTCTATCAAGTAAAGGAGATCTTCAAATAACGATGGACGATCTCTATCGCGAACTGATCATTGACCGCTACCAGAACCCGCGCTTCAGCGGCACGCTGGACCCGCACACCCATTCCTACGAGGATGACAACCCGGTGTGCGGCGACCACATTCGGATTGACCTGCGCGTGGACGACAAGGACGTGGTGACCGAAGCCAAGTTCACCGGTGAGGGCTGCTCGATCTCGCAGGCCTCGGCGGACCTGCTCATGGAAAAGATCACCGGCATGCCGGTGGCTGAAGTGCGCACGCTGGCCAAGCAGGACATTCTGGATCTGCTCGGCATCGAGCTGGGGCCGGTGCGCCTGAAGTGCGCGCTGCTCTCGCTCAAGGTGCTGAAGGGCGGCGTGTACGGCCTCGACGAGGTCATGTCGCTCGACGAGCTGGCGGAATCCTAAACTGCAGCACTATGCCTGATATCGGAACCTTCGTCTTCACCTCCCTGGGTCCCAAGGAAGTGGATTTTGTGGCCGTGGCCAGCGAAGAAGAGCTGCCCAATGGCAAGCGCATCTTTGTGACCGTGGATGAGTACAACCTGGTGGTGTTCAACATCGCCGGGGAGTACTTTGCCATCGCTGACCTGTGCTCGCACGACAACGGGCCGCTGGGCGAGGGCGAGATCGAGGAGTACGAGGTGATCTGCCCGCGCCACGGCGCACGTTTTGACGTGCGCAGCGGGCGGGCCACCGCGCTGCCGGCGGTGGTGGACATCCCGGCCTATCCGACCCGCGTGACCGATGGCCAGGTCGAGGTGGGGCTGCCGCTGTAGGCCGCCGGCAACCGCAAGCAAAAAAGCGCCAAGGAACTTGGCGCTTTTGCTTGCCCGCAGGCGGCTGCGGGCAGGGCGTGGCCCGCCAGGAATATAATGACCAACATGAGCGCGAAAACAAACATGAAAGATGTCTGGCTGCCGCTGGCATTTATTTTGGCGTTGGCGCTGCTGGCCTATGCGGGCAAGGCGCTGCAATTCGGCTTTTTCTCAGATGACTGGTATCTTGTGTTCTCCGGGCTGACCTATGGGCCGGAGAAGTACTGGGATGTATTCATCGTAGACCGCCCGCTGCGGGCGGTGCTGCAGTTCGTGCTGTTTAGCCTGTTTGATACTAACGTGACGCTGTACTACATCACCGCGCTGGTGGTGCGGGTAGCGGGCGCGCTGGGCGTGTATTGGATGCTACGGCTTGTGCTCAAAGAGCACAAGCCGTTTGGCGTGATGGCGGCGGCGCTGTTTCTCGTGTACCCGGGCTTTCTGGAGCTGCCGGATGCGATGGACTTCATGGCGCAGCAAGTCTCCATGACGGCGATGGTATTCTCGATCTGCTTCAGTATTTTGTTCGTTATCTCAGCTCGGCGGCTGGTTGTGCGACTGGGCTATTTGGCACTTTCCGCCGGCCTGGCGTTGGTGAGCTATCTGCTGTTGGAGTACCAGGTGGGGATGGAAGCGTATCGCTTCCTGTTCCTGCTGTATGTCTTGTGGCAGCGGAAGACGCTGCTCAGCAAGAACACTGTTCTGATGCTGACCCCGCTATTGATCGCGCCGGTGGCTTTCACGGTGTGGCGTCTGTTCTTTTTCAGCGGGGCGCGGGCCAATACCTCGCTATCTTTCGTGCAGTCCGGGCTGAGCGGGGGCGTATTCGATACCTTGATGCGCCTGGGCAATACGCTGCTCATTGACATTGCCGAGACCTTTATGGGAGCGTTCGTGCAGCCGTTCTCGGCCCTATTTGGGCGGCTGGGAGCCGCCGATGCGTTTGTGGCGGTGCTGCTGGGGCTGGCGGCGGCAGCGGTTACGCTGGCTCTGCTGCGCTGGCTGCCCGGGACGGCGGCCACGGCCAACTTCGCAGCCAGCCGGGGCGGCTGGCTGTTGGTTGGCTTGGCCTTTGCGGCCGGCGTGTTCTGCCTGCTGGTGATCAATCTGGCCAGCCGCCATGTTGAGTTCCTTTTCTACAATCGCTTTTCGTTCCCATCCGCCTTGGCGGTGGCGATCGTGCTGGCGTCCATTGGCTTCAGTTTAAAGAACCGCTCCGTGCAGATCGCCTTCTTTTCGGTGGTGATCTTCTTTTCGGTTGCGACCCATTTTGCGAACAATGTACGCTTCGCGCAGGAGTGGACGGATACACGCCGTTTCTGGCAGCAGGTGGTGTGGCGCATCCCCAATGTGCAGGACTGGACCGTGCTCACCGGTGACCGCGTGGCGCCGATCTATGAGGACTATTACCTGTGGTCGCCGCTGAATCTTTTGTACCGGCCATACCAGGGCCAGATCGCGCTGAGCGCCGAGGTGTTGAACGCGGAGACGGCCCAAAGCATCCGCGCCAATATCCCTGCCGAGAAGAACCGGCGTTCTTTGTACCTGATGTATGACTTCGAGCGCACGCTGCTGTTCACGCAACCGACGCGGGAAGCCTGCCTGCGCTTCATCAATGCGGAGCAGATCGAGCTGTCTGTGCATGACGACCCGCTGGTTGTGAGCACCGCGCCGTATTCCTCACTGGCGCAGGTGGAGCTGGAAGGCAGTGCGGATGAGGTATTGTTCGCCCGGCTGTTTGGCGAGCCGAGCGCAGAGACGGACTGGTGCTACTTTTACCAGAAGGCCGATCTTGCCCGCCAGGGCGGTGACTGGGAGCAGGTAGCTGCTTACGGGGACGAGGCGGCCGCGGCGGGGCTGATCCCGGCGGATGCGATCGAGTGGATGCCGTTCGTGCAGGCGTATGCGTATCGCGGCGAGATGGAGCGGGCAGAGGAGCTGGCGGAGATGATCGGAGCGACGCCGTATTACCGCTGGCAGGCGTGTGGCATCTTTTCGGCGAAGGCGGTTACCGGGGATGCGCCGATCGATGCGGGGAATACACGGCTGGCCGCGCTGTTTTGCACGGATGGGGAGTAGGGTAGCCTGGGTCGCGGCTGTTGACGCTCAATGTGAATTTGGAAGACGTGTCTTAACGGATTCCTCGCTGGCCCAGGTTTGGCGGTCTGGTGTTGGTTTTAGCATCCGCTCGGAATGACAAACGAGGGCTGTTTTGTCATTCCGACGAAGGCCGTAGGCCGAGGAGCCGCTGTGCTTTCCAGCGGAAGAATCCTTTAGGCCATTGGAGTACCGGCCTGAGCTTGCTTTGCCCTAAGGATTCCTCCCTCGCTTCGCTTAGTCGGAATGACGGACGGCCTTTACTCCACGACCGGCCAGCCGCGCTCGAGGGCGATGGGCTTGAGGAACTCGTCGGGGAAGAAGGCGACCGGGTGGCCGGCCATCTCCAGCAGGCCGACGTCCGTGCTGCCATCGGCGTAAGCCCAACTGGCGTCAAAATCCACATCGATCTTCTGGCTGGCCAGGGCGGCGCGGGCCAGGCTGGCTTTGTTCTCGTCGATCGAGACCATGCCGTCCACGCCGCCGGTGTAGCGGCCCTTGTGCATGGCGGGCTTGGTACCCACGGCCATGTCGGCGCCCAGCTCGCGGGCGATGCGTTCGACCAGCGGCTGCGGACCAGCGGAGACCAGCACCAACAGGTGGCCCTTGGCCTTGTGCTCCATGATCTTGTCGAGCCCTTCGGCACGCCACAGCCCTTGCATGTATTCGGTGGTGACCCAATCCCAGACGGGCTGGGCTTGCTCAGGCGTGTCGCCGCGCAGGAACCACATTAGGTGCGCCGCCCACGGCGTGCGGAAGGCGCTCTGCGAGAGCAAGCCCACCGAGTGCAGCAGGTAGAGCGGCATGTGATAGGCCCAGTACTGCAGCAGGGTCCAGGTGCGCTTGCCGTTGGCTTTGTAATAGTCGAGCACGCCGCGCCACACGCGTTCGGTGGTCAGCGTGCCGTCAACATCGAAGAAGGCGGCGGTGGTCTTCATGCGTTTTGCTCCATATGGATGCGCACCAGCTCGCGGCGCAGCAGCTTGCCAACGTTGGTGCGGGGCAGTTTGTCAATGAAAGTAAAACCCTTGGGAACCTTGTAGGGTGCGAGGTGCTGCTTGCACCAGGCGCGCAATTCGTCCGGGGTCACGGCTTGATCGCCGTAGAGCAGTGGGCCTTCTTGTAGAACGACCCAGGCGTGGATGGCTTCGCCGCTCTCCGCATCCGGCAGGCCGGCGGCGCCCACCTCCCGCACGGCGGGGTGCTGCTGCAGCACCTCCTCGACCTCACGCGGCCAGACCTGGTAGCCGCCCACCTTCACCAGCTCCTTCTTGCGGTCGATGATGTAGAAGTAGCCGTCAGCATCCATGCTGGCAATGTCGCCGGTGTAGAGCCAGCCCTCTTTGAGCACGTCCATCGTCTCGGTGGGCAGGTTGTGGTAGCCGCGCATCACCTGCGGGCCTTTGATGACCAGTTCGCCGATCTCGCCTTGCTTGAGCACGGTCACGCCATCCTGCAGGCTGACGATGCGGCAATCCACACCGGGCAGCGGCATGCCGATCGAGCCGGTCTTGTTGGGCCCGGTGAGCGGGTTGCAGTGCGTGGCCACGGGCGTCTCGGAGAGGCCGTAGCCTTCGAGCAGATGGCCGCCGGTGAGCGCTTCGAAGCGCTCCTTGGTCTCGCGCAGCAGCGGGGCCGAGCCGGAGATGCAAAAGCGGATGGAACTGAGATCGTACTTGCCAGCTTTCACATCCGGGTGATTGTTGATGGCGTTGTACATGGCCGGCACGCCGGGGAAAGTGGTGGCCTTGTACTTCTGAATGTTGGTGAGCACATCGCCCACGTTGCGTGGGTCAGGGATCATGACCAGCGAGCCGCCTTTCCACATGCCGTAGAGCATGCCCACCACCATGCCGTAGGCGTGGTACATGGGGATGGCCAACAGCACCATCTCGCCGCCTTGCTCGCCCTCGTGGTTCCAGGCGTCGATCTGGGCGGTGTTGGCCACCAGGCCGCGGTGCACGGCCACCACGCCCTTGGAGCGGCCGGTGGTGCCGCCGCTGTACTGGAGCAGGGCGGTATCGTCTGGCTCTACGGGCACCTGCGGCCGTTGGCCGGGCGCGTGGGCGGCGATGAGGTCGCCCATCCACACATCGTTGTCGCGCAGTTGGACGCGGAAGCCGGCCTTCTTTTCTTTGAGCAGGCCGAACAGCAGCTTCTTGACCGGCGGCAAATAGTCTTTGATATTGGTGGCCACCACCTGGCGGATGCGGGTGCGCGGCTGGACCTCTTTGACCTTCGCGTAGTTGTTGGTCATCACCACCATCAGCTCCACGCCGGCGTCGTTGACCTGGTATTCGAGTTCGCGCGGCGTATACAGCGGATCGGTGGCGACGACGACCGCGCCGAGCTTGAGGATGGCGAAGTAGGCGATGACGAACTGCGGGGTGTTGGGGATGAACAGGCCGACGCGCTGGCCCTTGCGCACACCGAGGGCGGCCAGGCCGGCCGCCAGCCGGTCGCTCAGGTCATCCACTTCTTTGTAGGAGAGGGTTGCGCCCTGGAAGATGGTGCATGGCTTATTGGGATAGTCACGCACGGCGCGCTGCAGCACATCCACCACAGTGAGGGCGGGAAAATCGAGCGAGTGGGGCACAGCCTTGTCGTAGTGGGACAGCCAGGGTTTTTGCATGATTGCTATTTTAGACTTCCTCGGAGTCTAGAAAATTACGGATGGCGTCATTTAGCGCGCTGTCCGCGCCAGCAGCGCTGAGATCTACCCAGTGTATGCCGGAGTCGGCCGGTTTGAACCAGGCGTACTGGCGGCGCACAAAGCTGCGCGTCAGTCGCTTGATCTCGGCGGTGGCTTCGTCGAAGGTGATCTCGCCCGCCAGATGTTGAGCCAGTTGCGCATAGCCAATAGCGCTGAGGCTGGGTAGGGCGGGCGGGTAGCCGGCGGCGAGCAGGCGGCGGACTTCGTCCAGCCAGCCGGTGGCCAGCATGGCCTCGATGCGGGCATCGATGCGCGCGTACAGCTCGGGGCGCGGGCGGGTGAGCCCCAGGCGCAGCACGCGGTACGGCGAGGGCGCCTGGCCGCGCTGGGCGCTGAAGCGGCGGCCGGTGGCGAAGATCACTTCGAGCGCACGCAGGGTGCGGCGCACATTGCGGGCGTCGATGTTGGCCGCCGCGGCCGGGTCGACCAGCGCCAGGCGGGCATGCAGCGCATCCCCGCCGATCTGCTCGGCCCAGCCTTCCAGCGCGGCGCGCAGCGCCGGCTGGGGCGGCAGGGCTGGCGGCAGCCAGCCAGCCAGGATGGCTTGCATATACTGCCCAGTGCCGCCGACCAGCAGGGGCAGCGCCCCGCGGGCATGAATGCTGGCGATGGCCGCGGCGGCCTGCTGCTGGAACACGGCCAGGCTCAGCGTCTCGTCCGGGTCGGCAATGTCGATCAAATGGTGCGGCACGCGGGCCAGCTCGGCCGCGGAGGGTTTGGCCGTGCCGATGTCCATGCCGCGGTAGAGCAGGCGCGAATCGGCCGAGACGATCTCGCCATTCCAGCGCTCGGCGAGGGCAATGGCGGTCTCGGTCTTGCCGACCGCGGTGGGGCCGAGGATGGCCACCAGCAGTGGCAGCTTATCCGTGGACTGCATTTTCGAAGTGGGTGATCTCGGTTTCACCGCCGGGCTCCCGGTAAACGGCAATGACATCGATGCGCCATTCGATATCGGCGGGCTGGGTCTGCATGTAGGTTTCGGCCGCGGCGATCAGGTGAGCTTGCTTGGTGAGCGTGACAGAACCTTCCGGGGGGCCAAACTGGGTGCTGCGCCGGGTTTTGACTTCCACAAAGATGAGGCGGTCTTCTTTGCGCATCAGCAGATCGATCTCGCCGTGCGGCGTGCGCAGGTTGTGGGCCAGCAAGGTATAGCCGCGTGCTTGCAGGTAGCTGGCGGCGGCCTGCTCACCCCAGCGGCCGAGCTGCTGCCGTGGCGTGGCCATGCTCAGGCCAGGTATTGGCGCAGCCAGCTCAGCGTGCGCTGCCAGGCGTCGGCCGACGCCTCCGGGTGATAGACCTCGGGGCGGTCATTGTTGAAGAAGGCGTGCTCGGCGCCGGCGTAGGTGTGGATATGGTGCGGCGTGCCGGCCTTCTCCAGCTCATTGTCGAAAGCCTGTACCAGACTTTGTGGGATGCCAGTGTCGAGCTCGCCGTAGATGCCCAGGGTGGGGGTGCGCAGCTTGGCGGCGTCGCCCGCCTCGAGCGGGCGGCCGTAGAAGCACACCACCGCATCGAAGGCGGCGCTGTTGGCGGCGGCTGAGAGCGCCAGAGCGCCGCCCATGCACCAGCCCATGATGCCAACCTTCTTAGGCTCGACGCTGCTCAGCCCGCGCAGGTAATTAGCCGCGGCCGTGATCTCGGCGATGGCGCGGTGCCGGTCGAGCGCCATCGCCAGCTTGCGGGCCTCGTCCGGCTCGCTGGCGCTGGCCCCGTGGTACAGGTCGGGCGCGAGCACCACAAAGCCTTCGGCGGCCAGGCGGTCGGCCACGTCTTTGATGTGGCCGACGAGCCCCCACCATTCCTGGATGATGACGACGGCCAGGCCGTGCCCGGCAGGTGGCAGGGCGAGGTAGGCCGGGGCGTGCTTGTCTGTGCCGATGGGGAACATCATCATTTCAGCAGTCATGGCTTGAGTATATCCGAGCTGGCGGGCGCGGTCTTGTGGAAGACGAACTGGTGGCAGCCGGTCGGCACCTTGGCAGGGATGAAGTCGATGCGGGTGAAGCCCAGGCTGGCCATGTGCTGGGTCAGGCCGTGATCGCTGGCGTGCTCGTAGGGGTAGCCGCCGACCCAATCCACCACATCGTGATAGAAGTCCATGCCGCGTTCTTTGTTGAGCGGGTTTTGGCGCGTAACGATCAGCTTGGCCAGGTAGATGATCCCGTAGTTGACCGCGATCAGCAGCCGGCGGATGAAGCCGGGCGAGATGTTGTAGTGCCACTTGATGGCGTGCCACAGCGGCGAACTCCAATGCGAGCGGTAGATGGCCAGCACCAGGTGTCCGTTCGGTTTGGTGAGCTGGGCGGCGTGCTGGATGGCGAGCGCCATATCCCCGGTGTGGTGCAGCACGCCCCAGGAATGCACGATGTCAAAGCCGCCCTCGCCGCCCAGTTCGGCGACGAGCTGCGGGTCGAGGATCGAGCCGATGGAGAGCACCGGCGGGGCAGGTAGCGCAAAGTGGGCCTGGGTCAGGCGGGCGGCCTCCAGGTTGTCAGCGTCGATATCGATGCCGCGAGCGCCGGCGCCGGCTTCGGCGGCCAGGCAGATCGAGAGGCCCTGGCCGAAGCCGATATCGAGGAAGGTCTTGCCCTTGAGATCCACGGTGGAGAACAGCCGGGCAAAGTCTGCCCGGGCGGCTTCGATATGTTGTTGTGTGAGTGCAGTGCGGCTGTAGGATTGCCAGTTCTTCCCGAAGTTAAAGCGCATGGGCAGCAGTATAACGCCCTCACTAGGCGAGTAGAATTCTGGCATGCTTCCGAGCACATACTTGCCCAACCGCGAGCGCTTGAGCGCTGTGATGGCGGTCATCCTGCTGGCTTACGTGGCCGTGCGCTTTGTGCAGGTGCCGCCGCTGGTGCTGAACTGGGAGTTCATCGGCGTGCTGCTGCCGATCCGCCTGGGCCTGAACACGCTGCTGGCCGTGCTGGTGGCGGGCCTGACCGCCGCCGGGGCGGACTGGCTGCTGCGTGACCACCCGGCGCTGGGTGAGCGCACCACCTACAGCCACTGGCTGCTGCCCGCTTTGACAGCCTGGGTGCTGGCCCTGGTGCTCAGCAACCTGCCGTTCTCAGGCAGCTGGTGGGTGGCCTTCCTGGTGTGTGCGCTGCTGCTGCTGGCGATCCTGCTGGCGGAGTACAACAGCGTCGCAGAGGAAGGTAGGCTGTACAACGCCGTCAGCATGGCGTTGAGCACCCTGTCGTTCATTTTGTTCCTGATGCTGGCGATCAGCGTGCGCGGGCTGGGTTTGCGCTTGTTCCTGGCGCTGCCGGCGGTGGGGCTGGCGGCTTTCCTGGCCGGCACGCGCCTCAACTTGCTGCGCAGCGTCGAGAACTGGCACTCGCTGCAGCTGCTGGGCATGACCTTTCTGGTTGTGCAACTGGCCGCCGCGCTGCACTATTTGCCCGTGTCACCATTGGGCTATGGACTGGTGCTGCTGGGCGCGTTGTTCGCGCTTAATAATTTCATGGCCAACTTGAATGCCGAGCAGGAGTTGCGGACTGCGGCACGCGAGCCCGCCATCGCGCTGGGTGTGTTTCTAATCCTGGCCGTGCTGGTGTAATGCGCTTGCGCATTACACCAGCGCACATGCAGCAGATGGCGGCGCATGTGGCCGCCTGCAGCCCGGTGGAAGCGTGCGGCTTAGTAGCCGCAGACAACACGCTCACCAGCGTACACATCTTTCTGATCGAGAATGAGCTGAGCAGCCCCACCCACTACAGCATGCAGCCGCGCCAGCAGCTCGAGGCCTTCATGGAGATGGAACGGCGAGGCTGGGAATTGCTGGCTATCTTTCACTCACATCCCAACGGGCCGCCGACCCCCTCGCGTACGGACATAGCCGAAGCACGCTACCCGGGCGTGGCGCACATCATCTGGGCGCCAGACGCCGTAGGCGTCTGGCGCGCCCGAGCTTTCCTGCTGGATGATGGCGCGGTGACCGAACTGGAGCTGGCACAATAAAAAAGACCCACGCAAGGCGTGGGTCTTTTGGTTAGTCGTCGGTGGCGCTGCCCTCGGGCAGCTTGCCGTAGAGCTGGTAGAACAGCGCAACCATGTTGCGCTGGTGTAGCTGCTCAGCCATGCCGGCGATCAGCACGCGGCTCTTGCCGCAATCCTCCACATGCACGGTTTCGAGCACATCCAGCGGATAGCGGCGGCGGGCTGCGCCGCGCACGGCTTTGGTGATCTTGCTGAGGTAGTCCAGGTTGCCCTTCACCGCCGCGTCGATCTCGCCGCGCAGCACGATCTCGCCATGGCCGGGCACCAGGTTCTCGAGCCCCAGCTTGGGCAGCTTCTTGAGCGAGGCGGTGGTGTCGTTGATGTCGCCATCCGCCAACACGGGCAGCGGCATGAAGGTGTCGCCGCAGAACAGGATGCGGTCTTCCTCCACCAGCACAGCAATGGAGTCAGCGCTGTGGCCGGGGAAGGGGAACAGGCTCAGATTCTTCTTGCCGACCTGCAGATCCATCTGGCCTTCGTCAAAGGTGACCGAGGGCAGGGCGATGTCTGACTCGCGCAGGGCAGCGTTGTCTTTCTTCTCACGTTCCAGCGAAGCGCGGCCGCGCGTATCCAGGAATTCGTGGCACTTGGTGTGGGCGATGATGGTGGCTTCGGGGAAGAAGCAATTGCCCCAGCTATGGTCAGCATGGTAGTGGGTATTGATGACGTAGCGCACGGGTACCCGCAATTCACGCTCAATGAAGCGGCGCATCTGGCGGGTTTCTTCGGGCAGGGCCAGGGTGTCAATGACCACGGCCATGTCTGGGCCGGTGATGACGCCCGCGGTGACCTGGGCGTAGAGTTCACTTTGAAAGAAGTAGACGTTTTCTGCGATGCGCTCGTGTTGCACTGCAATGCCTCCGGTTTGTGATACGGGGTGCAAGATAGCACACGGGCAGGGTCAAGTCAAGGAAAGTGCATTATTTCACGAATACGCTCGGTCCGTTCGCAGTGTGCGCAGTGCGGGAACATACAGCCTCAGCAGCACGCCGAGCGGCAGCAGGACGCAAAGGCTGTACATAATGTTGGATGTATACGGCTGCAGCCACACAAGCTGGCCCATCAGCCAAAGCCACCACGGCATGGCCCAGAAGTACAGCGCCAAGTGGCTGTAGACAGGAATATAAGGGAGGGTGACGAGCGTGGTGGCAATGACTGCGACAAAACGCTGTTCACGTGCCAGCGGGATCAGCAGAGCCGGCAGCCAGAGCAAGAACACGCTCCAGCCCAGCCAGCGGAACAGGCTGGCGTTGCTATACGAATCCACGAACGAGATCTGGCCGATGTTGTGGATCCATTCCAAAGGCCAGGCAAGCCCAAACACCACGAAGGAAAGCGCTACCAGCGCGGCAAGCCCCCAAATGGCCCTAAGCCGAGCCTGCCAGCCCGGCAGCCACAGCCATACCAGCAGCATGGCGGGGCCGGTGATGTGCGGCTTGAAGCTGGCGAGGATGAAGCCAATGTTCAAGAGACGATAGTCCGCGCGCTGTAGGCCAAGCCAGACCATGAGCAAGCCGACGGCGGAAAAGGTTTCCACTTGCCCATACCAAAGATTCCAGACCAACGGGAAGGCAAGAAACAGCTGGAATGGGTTGGCTTTGGACGCGCGCACTGCCAGCGCGATGACAATGAGGGTGATCGTCATCAGCAGCCATTGGTTGTAGGGATAGGGGATCCATGCCAATGGCTGGATGAACCAACGCACCCAGAAAGGGTAAAAGAAGACGAAATCGCCTTTCAGCGCCGGCACATAGTAATACAGCAAGTCGTGCCCGCTTGGTAGATAGAAGAACACCACCCACCATGAAATGAGGATGATAAGCAATGCATAGCGTTGAAGCCGGGTTTGCTGCGGAAATGCCCAAGCAAGGGCTTTGGCTAAGTGGCCGTTCTTTATTTCCACCCTCCTTGGAGTTGGTGATAGCGGAATTGTAAGCCAAATGCACAAAGAGCCCGGTCTGCGGGCTCTTTGTGCATTTGGTGGTGTGCGTTAGTGGCTCAGCTGTTCAAGCTTGCGAAGCGCGGCTTCTTCCTCTGCCAGGCTTTCCTGCAGCAAGCTGGCATCGCTGTGACGACCCATCTCCTGGGCCGACTTGATGGCGCCCTTGTAGGCGATGATCTCGTAGTGCTCGATCTTCTGGCCGCCCGAGAGCAGCGCCTCGGTGCGCTTGTCCTTGGGGAACTCCTTCTCGCCGATCACTTCATCGGCTTCGGAGACCAGGCCTTCCATGCCCTTGCACTTGACGCCAGAGGGTGCGTAGTCCAGGCCTTTGAAGATCTGCTCCAGGCGCTTGACCTGTCCCTTGGTCTCCTCAAGATGGTGCTTGACGGCCTGCTTAGCGTCCTCGGTAGTCAGCGCTTTGACCACTTTAGGCAGCGCTTCCACCAGCTGCTGCTCTGCGCTGTACAGATCCTTCAACTCATGAATATAAACTTTTTCTTCACTGTCAATGACCATAGCCATAGGTATCTCCTTGGTAGTTGATCTATCTCCCCGAACGCAAGCGAAATGCGGCTTGTTATGTTTCTCAGCAAATACCAATTTGTAAGGTGTGCTGTATAATGTGCGCAATTGAATATTCCTTACCGGGAAGAGTAAGTTGGTAGCCGCTGACAGGAACGAAGGTGACGTGCTGAGAACCTTCGAAGCAAAGCACTGCTGAAAGTCGCCCGGTGAACAGGATGCTGAAGAACGAGCCGCACGGCTCTACTAGACCAGCACGGGAGCGCCCGATACAGCAACAGAGTGCTGCGCCCAAAGCGCAGAACTGAGGTGGTACCGCGGAGCGCCTTTCCGTCCTCACAGATGTGAGGGCGTTTTGTTTTTAAGGCAAGTGAACAGTGAGGAGTGAGCAGTGAGTATTAATCAGGGAAACGGATTGCAAAGTATTGCACATCTACAAGCCTGATCACGAAGTACTGCTCACCGTTCACAGTTATTGTTCACTGCTCACGATATTGGAGAACTATGCAGAAGAACACACTACCCAAAACCTACGACTTCAAATCCACCGAAGAGCGCATTTATGCGTGGTGGGAGCAGCAGGGCTACTTTCAGCCTAGCAATGACCCGCGCAAGCCGGGTTTTGACCCCACCAAGAAGCCTTTCGTCATCAGCATCCCGCCGCCCAACGTGACCGGCGAGCTGCACCTGGGGCATGCGCTGTTCGTGGCGATGGAAGACCTGATGATCCGCTACCACCGCATGAAAGGCGTGCCGGCCCTGTGGGTGCCTGGTACCGACCATGCTGGCATCGCTACCCAACTCAAAGTGGAAGAGTCGATCTTGCGCACCGAGGAAGTCACGCGTGAGGAAATGGGGCGCGAGGAGTTCCTGAAGCGCACCTGGGCCTGGAAAGAAAAGTACGGCAGCCTGATCACGCAACAGATCCGCCGCCTGGGCGCCTCGTGCGATTGGAGCCGCGAGCGCTTCACGCTAGACGAGGGGCTCTCGGTGGCGGTTCGGGAAGCCTTCGTGCGCTTGTATGAGAAGGGCCTGATCTACCGCGGCCCGCGCCTCATCAATTGGTCGCCCGGGCTGCGCACGGCCGTATCCGACCTGGAAGTGGAGTACAGCGAAGAAGAGGGCACGCTGTACTACTTCAAGTACCGCATCAAGGGCACGGATGAATTCATCCCGGTGGCTACCACGCGGCCGGAAACGATATTGGCCGACACGGCCGTGGCGGTGCACCCGGAGGATGAGCGCTACAAGCAGTTCATCGGCGCCACGGCGCTGGTGCCCATGCTCGACCGCGAGATCCCGGTAATCGCCGATGATTATGTGGACCGCGAGTTCGGCACCGGGGCGCTCAAGATCACCCCGGGCCACGACCCGAACGACTATGCCATCGGCCAGCGACACAACTTGCCGGTGCTCTCGGTGCTGGATGAGGCCGCCCACATCAATGCAAGTGGCGGCGCCTATACTGGCATGGAGCGCTTTGCAGCGCGTGAAAAGCTGTGGGGCGATATGCACAAGGCCGGCCTGACGATCAAGACCGAGAAGCGCATGCAGCGCGTGCCGCGCTCGCAGCGCGGCGGCGAGATCATCGAGCCGATGATCTCGACCCAGTGGTTCGTGACCATCAAGCCGCTGGCTGACGAGGCGCTCAAGGCGGTGGACGATGGCCGCGTGCAGATCGTGCCGGAGCATTTCACCAAGGTCTACCGCAACTGGCTGGAGAACATTCAGGATTGGTGCATCAGCCGCCAGTTGTGGTGGGGACACCGCATTCCCGTGTGGTACGCGCCGGACGGCAGCATGTTCTGCGCCCGCACCGAGGAGGATGCGTACACGGCGGCGCGCGCCAAGCTGAGCGCAGACGTCACGCTGACCCAGGATGAGGATGTGCTCGACACCTGGTTCTCGTCCGGCCTGTGGCCGTTCTCCACGCTGGGCTGGCCGGAGAAGACGCCTGACCTCGAATACTTCTACCCGACCGCGGTGCTGGAGACGGGTTACGACATCCTGTTCTTCTGGGTGGCACGCATGATCATGATGGGCATCGAGTTCACCGGCGAAGCCCCGTTCCATACCGTATACCTGCATGGCCTGGTTCGCGATGAGCAGGGCCGCAAGATGAGCAAGACCCTGGGCAATGTGATCGACCCGCTCGAAGTGATGAATGAGTTCGGCACGGACGCACTGCGTTTCACCTTACTGGTGGGCAGCACGCCTGGGCAGGACATCAACCTGAGCCTGGAGAAGGTGGGCGCCAACCGCAACTTTGCCAACAAGCTATGGAACGCGACGCGCTTCGTCATCGGCGCGCTCTCAGAGCCTGTTTTAGGAAATGGAGATCCATCTGAATTTGATGAATGGATTTGGGCTGAAACCAAGCAACTTGTCAGTAATGTAGAAAGGCTTTTTTTGGCACACCAATACGGGGAGGCGGGACAACAGATATATGAATTTGTGTGGAACAAATTCGCGGATAAGTATATAGAACTTGCTAAGCCTCAGTTGAAGAACGGCCAAGGGATAACCAAAAAGAGGCTAACTCATGTGTTGGATGTTTCTCTTAGACTTCTACACCCCTTTGTTCCCTTTATAACTGAGGAGTTGTGGACACACCTTAAGACGGCTGCAATTGAGATCGGAATGGAATCTTCTGATGGTGAATGGCCAGAGGCATTGATAGTCGCGGCTTGGCCGCAATCACCGAGTTTTACTGACCGAGACGAACATGCAATTCGAACTTTTCGGGTGTTCGATGAAGTGAATAAAGCAATTAGGAACTTTAGAGCAACTAATGCGATCCACCCTGAAGTAAGAATTGGTGTTCTTCAAAAAATCGATAACGCTGAACTCAGAGCAAGCTTTGAAGCAATGAGAGGTGGAACAATAACCGCATCTGGAATCGCTGAAGAGGCATATCAAATCGAGGGGCCAGATTTTTCTGTAGAGGGATCAAAAGAATACTTCCCTATCATTATTAATGAAGTTGAAACATACATAAATCCCCACTTTTCAGGAACTGTAATCAGCCTTGAAGAAAAGAAAATGAAGCTTCAGCAAGAATTAACTGCAGCGCAAAATCAAGTGACGCGTTTGCAAAAGCTTTTGGCCAGTGACTTCTCAGCAAAGGCTCCACCCATTGTGGTCGAGAAGGAACAGATGCGCCTCGCAGGCTTTGTGCAGACGGTCGAGCGACTTGAGGAGCAGATCAAGGCGCTTAGATAGTGAGTCAAGAGGCGGCCTGTGCTTGCACAGGCCGCCTCTTTTTTTCGCGGTGTGGGCAGGGGCGCAGCATGCTGCGGCCCTACCGGTATCTTGTGCATCCCGAGCGTAGCGAGGGATCCTCGTTGTGTGTGAAGGTAACTCAGGCGCAATACAGAAGACCTGTCAGCGAGGATCCTTCGCTGGTCTGGCTACGGCGGTCTGGTGTGGACGTAGATCCCCGCTCAGGATGACACGGGAGGTACTCTATCCCGGCTTCTGCTGTTGGTCGTACAAATAGAAAACCAAGTCTTGCGGGCCGGTCTTCTGGCCGGCGTCGTGCAGAGCGCGCAGGATCTGGGCGCGGTGGTCGGTGCCGTGGTTGGCGACGTGCAGCAGCACCTGCCAGACGGCCAGCTCGGCGTCTTCGCCCTGCAGCGGCTTGCTGGCCAGCGTTTCCTCGGTCAGGCTGTTGATGTAGGTCCGCATGGCGTCCTCCACCTGGTCCCAGTAGGCGCGCAGGGCAGCGCGGTCCTTGCCGGGGTTCTGCTCGTCGATCTCTTCTGCGGGCATCGGCGCGCCGAGGTCGAGGAACCAGATGTGATCGACGCGGATCAGGTGGGCGATCTGTGTGCGCAGCGAACCCATCGAATAGTCGAGCGGCTGGGTCCAGATCTCCTCGGGCAGCTCGGCCAGGTGGCGCTGCCAGATCTTGCGGTTCTCGCTGATGTGATAGTCGTACAAGGTGCGGAAGGCTTCAACGTTCACGTTTCTCTCCAAAGTTTTGTTCAAGGATCTTTTCATGCGGCGGGTCAAAGGGCAGCGGCTCGACGCATTCAGGCACGTCGTTGACCGCGTTGCTGACGATGGGGGCGACCTGATGATAGGTCATCTCGTCTGGTGGGTAGGGCTGCAGCAGGGCTTGCAGGGTCTTTGGGTCGCTGACTTCGCCCGGCTGCAGCCAGGCGGCGATGTGCTCGGCGGGCAGGATGACGCCCATGCGGTGGTGGATCTGCTTGACCAGCGCGTTGGGCGCGCAGGTGATGGTGGCGCAGGTCTTGACCTCGGAGCCGTCCATCGAGTGCCAACTGTCCCACACGCCGGCCAGGGAGAAGGGGCGGCGGGATCTGAGGTGCACCCAGTACGGAACCTTCTCGCGCTTGCGCGGGAACTTGACCCATTCGAAGATGCCATCGGCCAGCACGATGCAGCGGCGGTAACGGAACGGGCCGCGGAAAGCGGGGGTGCGGGTGATGCCCTCGGAGCGGGCGTTGATCAGCAGCGAGGTCATCTTGGCGCCGCTGGAGAACGAGGGGATCAGGCCCCAGTTGACGAAGTCAACTTTGTTGCTGCCATCGTTGAGGACGACGGCGACAGGTTGGGTGGGAGCAATGTTGTAGCGCGGAGCAAGCTGGTCTGGCACGCTGAGCCAAGGGAAGGTGTCCCGGATGAGGTCTCGGCTGGCGGTGAGGGTGAAGCGGCCGGGCATCTACGCCGCCTCCGCAGCTGCGCTGCTCCGTCGGCGTTTGCAGTTTGCTGCTGCTTCGCAGCAAGCGCAAACTGCGCGCTGCAATTTGCGGAGCAACTCTGGTTTGGAGATGGTGCGCCGCTTTGCGGCGCTGGAGTTGTTGCGCAACTCCGGTTGCAAGATGTTGTTCGTTTTAGGGGTGGGGGTATAGGGTGCAACTAAAAAGATATCTGGGTGAGATAGCGCTGCATCCGTGTAGGGGCGGGTCTCAGACCCGCCCTTTGGTACTGGGTGGGAATTCGCTGTGCGCGGAAGATGAGTGAATGATGGGTCCTTCGCTGAGCTGGGTTCGGCGGTCTGGTGAGGATGTAGAAACCCGCTCAGGATGACATTGGGAGGCGAGGATGGTTTGTAGGGGCGGGGCTTAGACCCGCCAATCAGCCTGGCATCCGTAAGGGTGGCGGCGCTCAACATATTGTTATTTTAACCGGGGAAGCGCGGGCGCAGTTGCGGCGTGGGCTCGGCCATGTCCATTAGGCGGGGCTGGAAGCTGGGCTGGCGGCCGTTGAGCAGCACGAAGGGCGCACTGCGCTTGGGTACGATGCCCAGCTGCTTGAGCTGCTCCAGGCTGGTGATGGCGCGGTGGCGGCGGGCACGCAGGATGGCATCCGCGCTCTTGGGGCCGATGCCGGGCACCAGCAGCAGTTGCTCGCGGCTGGCGGTGTTGAGCTCGACCGGCTTGTGCAGCAAAGTTTGCTCGGCCCAGGCGGTCTTGGGATCTTTGTTGAGCGGCAGGTTGCCGCTCTGGTTGAAGGGCAACTCCTCCATGGCGAAGCCGTAATCGCGCAGCAGGAAGGAAGCCTGGTACAAGCGATGCTCGCGCCAGGGGTTCTCCGGGCGGTGATTCTCCAGCGGGGTGTCAATGATCGGCGAAAAGGCCGAGTAGTAGGTGCGCTTGAGCTTGAGCTCGTGATAGAGATATTCGGAGGTCGAGACCAGCTCCACGTCGGTCTCGTCGGCGCCGCCGACGACGAACTGAGTGACCGAACTGGCCCAGCGCCCGTTCCAGGTGCTGGCGGGCGCCTCATTGACGCGGATCTCTTGCGCCCATTTGAGCGGGGCCAGCAGCTCGTCTGCAAATTTCTTCATCGGCGCCAGGGTCGCCAGGCGCTGGGCGTTGGCGCCCTCCAGATTCACCGAGATGCGGTCGGCCAGCTGCATGGAGCGGCGCACCTGGTCGCGGTCGGCGCCGGGCATGATCTTGAGGTGCAGGTAGCCGCGGAAGCCGAGCTTGTTGCGCAGAATTTCGGCGGTGTCGATGAGCTTGTCCTGGGTGGTGACGCCGCCCTTGATAATGCCGGAACTGAGGAAGAGGCCTTCGACCAGGCGTTGGCGGTAGGCCTGGTAGGAGACCTGGGCCATTTCGTCCGGCTTGATGGTGATGCGTTGCATTTTGCTGCGGCCGGCGCGGAAGGGGCAGTAGTTGCAGTTGCGCTCGCAGGCGGTGGTGAGCATGCTCTTGACCACCTTCATCTTGCGGCCACCGGGTAGAGAGACTTCGCTGATGGGGATGGTGGCTACGGGGCGGGCAGGCAGCTGGCGGCCGCCGACCACGGGGGCGCAGACCTGGTCGTTCTCGCTGTCGGCTTCGAGGTGCATATCCCGCCCGACGACGCGCAATTTTTGCAGCGTTTCCATGCGGACTATATTCGCACATATGTTCTAGTGTGGCAAGGGTTGTCAAGGTGGGCTCATGTTGGGGGCTGTTGCCCTCACCCGCTCGCTGCGCTCGCAATGACGATGTTGGGGTGCACTGCAGTGTGTCCTGGTCTTTTGAAAAAAAGTACGCAGCTTGGGAGATGTGCCAATAAGGATCCTTCCCTGGTCTGGCATCGGCGTTCTGGTGTGGATGTATAAACCCGGTCAGGATGACACGGGTGAGGGCAGCAGATTGCTTCGCTCGCAATGACAAGGCGCATCGTCATTCCGAACGAGCCGCGTAGCGGCGAGGAGGAATCCTTTAGGACATTACAAATAGGGATGGAAGTTTGTGACCTAAAGGATTCCTCGCGGCTTCGCCGCTTCGGAATGACGTACCACTCTAAAAAAGAGAGCGCACGGAGTGCGCTCTCTTTTGTGTTATCAGGCTCATAACCCGAAGGTTCCCGGTTCGAGTCCTTGAATTAGTGATGCAGAATCTGAGACAAGAACAGCTTGGTGCGGTCTTCTTTGGGGGACTTGAAGATCTGCTCGGGCGTGCCGCTTTCGACGATCTCGCCTTTGTCGAAGAAGAACATGCGGTCGGCCACGGCGCGGGCGAAGCCCATCTCATGCGTGACCACCAGCATGGTCATGCCGGTCTTGGCCAGTTCGATCATGGCGTCGAGCACCTCTTTGATCATTTCGGGGTCGAGGGCGCTGGTGGGCTCGTCGAAGAGCATGATCTTGGGCTCCATGGCCAGGGCGCGGGCAATGGCGACGCGCTGCTGCTGGCCGCCGGAGAGCTGGCCGGGGTACTTGTTGGCCTGCTCGGGGATGCCGACCCGTTTGAGCAGCTCCATGGCTTTGGCTTCAGCGCGGGGCTTGTCCCACTTCTTGACCCAGATGGGGGCCAGGCTGACGTTCTGCAGCACGGTCAGGTGCGGGAACAGGTTGAACTGCTGGAAGACCATGCCGGTCTCCTCGCGGATCTTTTCGATGTTGCGCACATCATGGCTGAGCTCGATGCCATCCACCACGATGTCGCCTTGCTGGTGCTCTTCCAGATGGTTGATGGTGCGGATGAAGGTGGACTTGCCCGAGCCAGACGGCCCGAAAATCACGATCACTTCACCCTGGTTCACTTCCATGCTCACGCCGCGTAGGGCGTGAAAATCGCCAAACCATTTGTGGACGTCTTTGGCGATGATGATGGGTTTCTTGTCTGCGGTCATGGTTCTCCTCGCAACTTAGCGTTTGCCTACGCCCAGTGAATCTTCCAGGCGGATACTGACATAGGACATGGCGTAACTAAACACCCAATACAGCAGGGATATGAAAGCGTATACCTCGCGGTGGGTGCCCAGGAAGGCGGGCTGGGCCAGCACGGTGCGGGCAATGCCCACCAGGTCGAACAGGCCCACGATGGCGACCAGGGCGGTGTCCTTGAACAGGGCGATGAACTGGCCCACCAGGATGGGGATGATCAGGCGCAGCGCCTGGGGCAGGATGATGAGGCCCATCGAGAGCGTGGTGCTGAGCCCCAGGGCGTAAGCTGCCTCGTATTGGCCTTTGGGGATGGCCTGCAGGCCGCCGCGCACATTCTCGGCCAGGTAGGCGGCGCTGAACAGCGTGATGCCGACCATGGCACGCAGCACACGGTCGATCGTGACGCCGGAGGGCAGGAACAGCGGCAGCATGAGCTGGGCCATGAACAGGATGGTGATGAGCGGCACGCCGCGCACCACCTCGATGAAGGTGATGCAGAACCAGCGCACGATGCGCAGGTCTGACTGGCGGCCGAGGGCCAGCAGCACACCGATGGGGAAGGAGAACACAATGCCCACGATGGTGAGCATGAAGGTGAGCATCAAGCCGCCCCATAAGTTGGTGCCTACCTGAGGCAGCGGGCCGCCGTCGCCAAAGCCACGCAGCAGCAGAATGAAGATGAGCGGCCAGATCACCCAGCCAATTCCCACTACGCTGCGCATAGCCTTGCCTGCGCCGCGGGCCAGCCACCAGCCGGCGGCCAGCAGGGCGCCCATAGCCAGCAGCCAGGTGCGCGACGGGCCGCTGACTACGAAGGCCAGCGCCACCAGCAGCGCGACCAGGCCGATGGTGAAACGAGTCGAGGTTTTGCCCTTGCCCCATATGGACAGTGAATTGCCGATGAGGAAGGACAGCAACAGCATCGAGACCCAGATGCGCCAGACCTGGGCGATGGGGTATTGGCCCAGCAGGATCAGGCGCAGATTGGTCTGGATGACGGCCCAATCCGCCTCGGTGAAGACCCAGGTGATCAGCCCGCGCAAGGTGACGAAGGTCAGCCAGGCGGCGGCCACCGTGAGGATGGCGTTGCTCCAGGAGTTGAACAGGTTCTTGCGCAGCCAGCCCAGCAGGGTCTGGCGCTCAGCCAGGGGTGGTTTCATGATCGCTTCGCTCATTTAGCGCTCCACCAAACGCACACGGGCGTTGTACCAGTTCATGAATATCGAGGTGATGAGGCTGAACATCAAGTAGGTGAGCATGACCAGCGTGATCATTTCCACGGCGCGGCCGCTCTGGTTCAGGATCGTGTTCGAGACGTAGAACAGGTCCGGGTAGCCCACTGCGATGGCCAGTGACGAGTTCTTGGTCAGGTTGAGGTATTGACTGGTAAGCGGGGGAATGATGACTTGCAGCGCCTGCGGGAACACGACCAGGCGCAGGGTTTGGAAGCTGGTCAGGCCGATGGCGCGGGCGGCTTCGACCTGGCCTTTGGAGACGGCCTGGATGCCGGCGCGCACCACCTCGCCGATGAAGGCCGCGGTGTACAGCACCAGGCCGGAGACCAGGGCCATGAACTCAGGCGTGAAGATGCGGCCGCCGCGGATGTTGAGGCCCTGCACCGCGGGCAGATCGAGGCTGAGCGGGGCCGCCGGCTGCAGGAACCAGCCGGCCACCGCCACGGCGATGAAGGCCAGCGGCGCCCACACGATGGCGAGCGGGGCTTTGCCGGTGCGCTTGCCCTGGAAGTGGAAGATTACGATGATGGCGAGGGCCAGCAGCAGGCCGCCGAACAGGAACAGCTTGAAGGCCGGCCAGGTTTCGGTGGGGATGCCCCAGGGGATGCCGATGCCGCGGTTGCTGAGGATGATGTTGCCCGGCCAATTGATAGCATCCCGCACCAGCGGCAGTTTGAGGAAAACGCCCAGATACCAAAAGATGAGGAAGACCAATAAGGACAAGTTGCGCATCAGTTCCAGGTAGGCTGTGGCCAGGGTGCGCACCAGCACATTGCTGGAGAGGCGCGCCACGCCCAGAATGATGCCGAGGATGGTGGACAGCACGATGCCGACCGCGCTGACCAGCAGCGTGTTGTACAGGCCGGCTAAGAAGGCCTGGATGTAGGCGGAGCTGCGTGTGTAGTCGTTGAGGGTTTCGGCCAGGTCAAAACCGGCCGTGTTCTGCAAGAAGCCAATGCCCAGCGTGGTGCCTTGCTGGCGCAAGCCATTGACCATGTTTTGGATCAATATATAGCCAAAGAACAGCACTGCCGCGCCAAAGGCCAGCTGCGCCAGTAATCTGAGCGCCCGCTCGTCTCTCCAGAAAGGCGGGTTGGCATGTGCTTTGGGGGCGTTTGCCATGCATTCCTCCTACTTACAAATACGGGGGCGGGCATGTGCCCGCCCCCGTATCGTGTTCGTGTAACAGGTAAGCCGGTCTAGCGGAAGGGCGGAGCGTAGAGCAGGCCGCCTTCGGTGTAGAGGCTGTTCAGACCGCGGGGGATGTAGGTCGGAGTGTCCGGACCCAGGCTACGGTTGTAGACCTCTTCGTAGTTACCCACCTGGCTGATGATGTTGTAAGCCCAGTCGGCGCTCAGGCCCAGGGCTGCGCCCAACTCACCCTCGGCGCCCAGCATACGCAGGACTTCAGGGTTGGAGCTGGTCATCATGCTGTCAACATTGGCGGAGGTGACGCCGAACTCCTCAGCGGAGATCAGAGCGAACACGGTCCACTGCGCAATGTCGAACCACTGGTCATCACCGTGGCGAACCATGGGGCCCAGGGGCTCCTTGGACATGGTGACATCCAGGATCACGTGCGCCTCAGGGTCAGCCAACACAGTGCGGCGGGAAACCAGGCCGGACTTGTCGGTGGTGACGGCGTCACAGCGGCCCTCGGCGTAGGCGGCGAAGGTGCCATCGGCATCTTCGAAGACAGCCGGGGTGTAGCTCACACCGGCGGCGGCGAAGACGTCAGCCAGGTTCAGCTCGGTGGTGGTGCCGGTCTGCACGCAGATCGTGCCGCCATCCAGGCCAGCGATGTCAGTGATGCCGCTGTCCTCGCGGACCATCAGACCCTGACCATCGTAGAAGGTGGTGTGCACGAAGTTGCCGCCCAGCTCGGTGTCACGCAGGGTGCTCCAAGTGGTGTTGCGGCTCAGTACGTCGATCTCACCGGACTGCAGAGCGGTGAAGCGCTCAGCGGCGGTGACGGGGCGGAACTCCACGGCGTCAGCGTCGCCAAAGATGGCGGCGGCCAGAGCGCGGCAGTAGTCCACGTCCACACCGGAGAAGTTGCCGTCGGCATCAACGTAGCCGAAGCCAGGCACCTGAGAGTTGACACCGCAGATCAGGTTGCCGCGAGACTGCACAGCTTCCAGGGTTACGCCGTAGCCGGAGGGGGTGGTGAAGATCACCTCGGCGGGGGCGGCGGTGGGCTGCTCAACCGGAGCGTCACCAGTCGCAGGGGCGGGGCTGCCACCACACGCGGCCAGGAGCACCGCAGTGGCCAACAGCAGACCCAAAATGGGGTACAGCTTCTTGGTCATATATCTTTTCTCCTTAACAAGATTTGGTATGACTGGCCTGGATAGGCCCATTTAGTAGTACGTCAGTACCGTTGCGTAGGTAATTCGTATACTAAACGCCAGAATGGAGAACGCGATTATAAGGGTAAAAGGGAAAACGAATCAACCCCGAACTTGCAAAGGGGTGACGCGTTGTAGGGGCTTTTTGCGAGAATTTTAAGATTTCAGCTCGGGCAGATCTGGCAATTGGGCTTGCGAAGCCAGATTTTCAAGGTTGAGCTTGGGCAGGTCTTCGATCTTGCTGAGGCCGAAGTGCTGCAGGAATTCCGAGGTGGTGGAGTACAGGATCGGGCGGCCGGGGCCATCGGCGCGGCCAGCTTCTTCCACCAGGCCGTGGGTCAGCAGTGAGCGGATCGAGCTGTCGCTGTTCACGCCGCGCACGGAATCGATCTGGGGGCGGGTGATGGGCTGCTGGTAGGCCACGATGGCGAGGCACTCCAGCGCGGCGGCGCTGAGGCGGGTGCTGGCTTCGAGGTGCAGGAAGCGCTCGACCAGCGGCGCGGCTTCCGGCGCGCTGATGAGGCGCAGCTCGCCGCGGTAGCGCTGCAAGCGGATGCCGCGGGCAGCGAAGCCCTCTTCCACGGCGGGCAGGGCGGCCTCGACCTGCTTGGCCGGCACTTCCAGCGCGGCGGCGAGCTGGTTCACGGCCACCAGGCCGGGGGCCACGAAGAGCAGCGCTTCAATGCGCGCTTCGAGGGAAAGTTTTTCTTCGCGTGCTGTTTCGGATGCCTTTTTTGCCGCCATGCTATATTTGCTCTACCTTTCTGATGAGCAAGCGCGCATTATACCAGCCGGGCCTCTTGGCCCTGATTTTGTGCCTGTTGGCGGCCTGCAGCCCGGCCGCGGTTGCGGCCGAAACGATCCAGGTCAGCGTGATCGCCGATGGTGAAAGCCACCCGGTGAGCGTGTCGGCCGGCAGCCGGGTCAGCGCGGCGCTGCAAGCCGCCGGCGTCACGCTCGGCCCGCTGGACCGCGCCGAGCCGCAGGCTCTGGCGCAGGTGGAGGCGGGCGACGAGATCCGCGTCGTGCGGGTCGAGGAAGCCTACGAAGTCGTCGAGCAGGCGCTGCCGTTCGTCTCACGCACGCTGCAGAACGAAGCGCTGGCGGTGGGCGAGCAGCGCTTGATCCAGAATGGCGTGAATGGCCTCGAGGAGGTCACGTACCGCCTGCTGTACGAGGATGGCGAGTTGGTCTCGCGCACGGCGGTGCGTTCGCAAGTGGTTACTGCGCCGGTCGAAGAGATCGTCATGATCGGGGCGCAGTCTCCGTTCAGCTCGGTCAATATTCCCGGGCGGCTGGCGTTTCTGGCGGGCGGCAACGCCTGGCTGCTGGAAGACAACACTGGCTCGCGCCGGGCGCTGGTCACCACCGGTGACCTGGACGGGCGTGTATTTGAAATTTCGCCGGATGGGGACTGGCTGCTGTTCTCGCGCAGCAGTGAGGCGGAAGGCCAGATCAACACCCTGTGGGTGGTGAGCCTGAACGACCTGCGCGTGATCGAGCTGGGCGTGGCCAACGTGGTGCATTATGCGGGCTGGGCGCCGGGCGGGAGCGCGACCCAGATCGCTTTCTCTACAGTGGAGCCGAGCCTCAACCCGCCCGGCTGGGCGGCCAACAATGACCTGCAGTTCATCAACTTTACGCCCGGCGGGGATGTGACCGAGCCGCGCCTGGGCCTGCCGCCCCGGCCGACCGATGGCCTGTACAGCTGGTGGGGCTCGGCCTACGCCTGGAGCGCGGATGGCGAGACGCTGGCCTTCACCCGGCCGGACGCCGTGGGCCGGGCCGATATTGACACGGACCGCCTGCAGACCCTGCTGGCGCTGACGCCGTACCAGACCAACAGCGATTGGACCTGGATGCCAACGCTGGCCTGGGGCGATGACGGTTGGCTATATACAGTGGAACATGCCGAGCAGAGCGGCGTCGAGACGCAGCAGCGCTCGCAGCTGTTCGACCTGGTGGCGCTCTCGCCGCAGGGCGAGCTGCGCCGCCTGGCGCAGAGCGTGGGCATGTTCGCCAACCCGGCGCCGGAACTCGGCGGCGGGCAGGTGGCCTATTTGCAAGCCTTCACGCCCACCCAGAGCGACATCAGTAGCTATGAGCTGAGGGTGCTGACGCCTGGGAGCGGCGCCAGCATGGCGCTGTTCCCGCCGCAGGGTGCGGCGGGGCTGCAGCCGCAGCGGCTGGCCTGGTCACCGAGCGCGGAGGCGGGGGCGATGATCGCGTTCGTGTACCAGGGCAACTTATGGGTGGTGAACGTGCTCACGGGCGAGGCGCGCCAGCTGACGGGCGACGGCCTGGTGAGCGCGCTGGACTGGGAGTAAGGGTCTACCATCCACAGATGAACACGGATGCTTTAACTGCTGATAAATGCAGATACTGAACTGCTTAACCACAAAGACACAAAGGACACAAAGAAAGCAGCTTGTAACATCTTTAAACTTTGTGCTCTTTGTGCCTTTGTGGTGAGATTTGTTAGGCAGAGTGTCCACAGATGAACACGGATAAACACAGATGTGAGGCTTGCCTTTCCCTATCTTTGTTCATCTGCGTCTATCTGCGGCAGATTTACCCGAATCCGTATCCCCATCTGTGTTCATCTGTGGATGATTTCGCAGCGTGTTAAAATGGGGCGTTGTTAGCAACACTCCAAGACCAAAGAGAGCATACATGCGAATACTGGTAACTGGCGCTGCGGGCTTTTTGGGCTCGCATTTGTGTGACCGCCTGCTGGCCGAGGGCCACGAGGTGGTGGGGATGGACAATTTCGTCACCGGCAAGCCGGAGAATTTGGCCCACCTCGGTACGAATGAGCGCTTTTTGTTCATCAAACACGACGTGTCGAATTACATCTCCGTGCCGGGCAAGCTGGATGCGGTCATGCACTTCGCCTCGCCGGCCAGCCCCAACCCCAACTCGCCCATCGGCTATCCCAACTTGCCGATCCAGACCATGAAGGCCGGCGCGCTGGGCACCCACAACACCCTTGGCGTGGCGCTGGCCAACAACGCGCGCTTCATGCTGGCCTCGACCAGCGAGATCTACGGTGACCCGCTGGAGCATCCCCAGAAGGAAAGCTACTGGGGGCATGTGGACCCCATCGGTGAGCGCTCGGTGTACGACGAAGCCAAGCGCTTCGCCGAAGCGCTGACGATGGCGTACCACCGTTTCCATAAGGTCAATACCTGCATCGTGCGCATCTTCAATACCTATGGGCCGCGTATGCATGTGGATGATGGCCGCGCCGTGGCCAACTTCATTCAGCAGGCTCTGCGTGGCGAGCAACTGACCATCTATGGCGATGGGCAGCAGACACGCAGCTTCTGCTATGTGGATGACCTGATCGATGGCATCTACCGCCTGCTGGTGTCTGATATCCACGAGCCGGTGAATATTGGCAACCCGGACGAGATCACAATCGAGCAGTTCGCCAAAGAGATCGATGCCCTGGTGGGCAAAGAGGCCGGGCTGGTGTATGAGAAGAAGCAGTTCCTGCCGGGTGACCCGCTGCGCCGCCAGCCTGACATCACGCGGGCGCGTGAATGGCTGCAATGGGGCCCTACGATCTCGTTGCGGGATGGGTTGAGCAAGACCATCCAGTATTTTCGGCAAGAATTAGGACAGGTATGAAAGTGCGCAGCAAGCGGCGTGAGCTGAAGCGCTTTGCGCGCTTCTCCACTGTGGGCGCAATTGGCGCCCTGGTGGATTTTGGCGTATTCAACGTCTTGCTGAACGTGCTGCATGTGCTGCCGCTGCTCAGCCAGGCGGCTTCGTTCCTGGCGGCGGTGACCAGCAACTTCATCCTCAACCGCAAATGGACCTATCGGGACTCGCGCTCCAAGCCGTGGTCCCAGCAGCTGGCGCAGTATGGACTGGTGAACCTGGCCGGCCTGCTGATCCGCACACCGATCTTCAATGGCCTGGCGGCTTGGTTTGACCGCCTGGCGGGCACGCGCCCGATGCCTTTTGGGCTCAGCACCTATTCTGTGACTCACAACCTGGCCCTGGCCGGCGCGATCGGTATCGTGCTGTTCTGGAACTTCTTCGTCAACCGCTTCTGGACCTATGGAGATGTAGAGCTGGGCAAGTGAGCTAGCTTAGTAGCATATACAAAAGAGCACGGCATCGCCGTGCTCTTTTTTTTACGCCTTTGCGCCTACGGCTTGCTTGGCGCGGCGGCCAACGGCTAGCGCAGTTTGCAAATCCTCAAGCGTTAGCATAGCCGCGCGCTCATCCCGAGCGACGATAAGGGAAGCGGCATACAGCACCGCGTTGAGGATATCCCCACCGGCAAGGCCTTCGCTCTCGTCGGCCAGTTGACGCCAATCGTCCACCGTCAGTTGGTGGGGCAGGCGGCTCGGAATATGGCGTTGCCACAGGATGAGCCGGGCGGTCTTGTCTGGCAGCGGCATAGCTACGTGGCTGAGGATGCGGCGCGTGAAGGCCGGGTCGTAGTTGGAGGCCAGGTTGGTGGCGAAGACCACCACGCCGGCGAAACGGTCCAGCTCCAGCAGCATCACGGAACGGCTGACATTCACGGCATGGTCTGTGCTTTGCGACACGTTGGTGAGGCGTTTGCCCAGGATGGAGTCAGCTTCGTCAAAGAACAGCAGCGCTCCGGTTTGGCTTGCTTTCGCAAAGGCGGCCTTGATGTTCTTGGGCGTCTCGCCGACATACTTGGACTCCACCTCGGCGTAGTTGACGCGGATGAGGCCGAGGCCGAGTTCACCGGCGATGGCTTCGGCAGCCAGGCTCTTGCCGGTGCCGGGCGGGCCGTAGAAGTTGATGGCCGTGCGCCCGCCATGCGGGTCAATCTCCGCCAGGCCGAATTCCTCATAGAGGAGGCGGTGGTGGCGTATCTTGGCCACCATAGCGCTGATTTGGCTCAGCGTGTGTTCGTCTGTGATGAGATCAGCCAGCCGGCGCATAGGAGTCTCGACCTCAAACATGGCCAGGCGGCGGGCGGCGTCTCCGGCTTCGGCGGCCAGTTTGCTGTTGGCCTGTGTGGCTGGCGTAGCGCTGCTCATTCTTTCAGAATCCCTAGTTCTTGTTGCAGCCACTCGGTCTCCAACGTGTCCACGTAGTGGTTGATGGCTTGCTGCAGGAAGGCGGGCAGTCCGGGATGGATGGCGGTGAAGGTGGCGTTGAAATCCGGGTGCTCGTTGTACATATCACCCAGGCCGCGTAGCATGTCGAAGGTGGGCTCGTAGAAATTGCGCAGGTGCTGGTGCCACTGCGCCAGGTTGGCCTGTACCTGGCTGCTGGCGGGTTCTGTATCTATGTGGTTTGCAATCTCCTGATAGATGCGGCCACCCTCGGCCATGATTTCGGCTTGCTTCTCTCTGCTGTAGCTGTTCCATAGCTTGATGGTTTCGCGGGCGCCGTCGCCCCAGTTTTCAATCGCCTGTGCCTCGTAGGCTTGTTGCTTCTCTTCGCTGAAGCCCTCAAACAGCTTTTTCTCGCTCATCACTACTTCTCCTATCAAGTGCATGATTGTGGCGTCTACGGTGCGGATTAGGCGCTGGGTGTGCAGCTGGCGCTCCTGCAGGCGCAGGCGGTGTACCTGCAGCGCGCTCAGCAGGTCAAAGCCGGGCTGCTGCAAGACAGCCTTGATTTTGTCGAGTTCAAAGCCCAGCTCGCGGAAGAACAGGATTTGCTGCAGGCGCAGCACATCATCTTCGTCGTAGTGACGGTATCCGTTGGAGCCAACTTTGGCCGGTTTCAGCAGACCAATCTGGTCGTAGTGGCGCAGAGTGCGCGGCGTTACTCCGGCCAGGTCTGCAAGCTGTTTGACGGTGTAGGTTTTGCTGTCCACGTGGAGAAGCATACGCTATGACGTAACGTTAATGTCAAGGGGTGGAGAGGTTCACTCGCAGCAGCAAACAAAAGAGCACGGCCTCGCCGTGCTCTTTTTTTTGTCTGTGCCGGTCAGTCTTTGGGTAGTTTGGCGGCCGCCCGGGCAACCTCATCTGGGGTCAGGCGGATGTCAAAGTCTTCAAGCTGATAGACTCGCATTGCCTTGCCATCGGCGGAAACTTCCAAGCCGCTTGAGACCAGGCCGGCTTCCTCCAGCTTCTTGAGGTGCATGATCAGCAGGGGGCGGCTGATCTCCAGGTCACGGGCCAGTTGGCTGACATAGTTGCTGCTGCTACGCAGCGCCGCCAGGATGCGCATGCGGTGTGGGTTATCTAAGGCGGCCATGACCAGCGGCAGGCTGTGGGTGGGCTTTGGGCTGCTCATGATCAGATCAGCTGCTGCGGCTGTGCTGGGTGCTACTCAACCTCACGCAGCAGCTTCTCGATGGCGGCCACTTTGCTGCGCAGCTCCTGTACGCCTTCGTTGATCTCGGTCAGCGTTGCCTGAACTTCGGCTGAATTCTCGCGGGACTTTCCTTTGATCACCATCGAAATGAAAATGAAGGTGATCGCTACAACGGCAACGATCATGATGAACAGGTATGGGGTCATTTCGAACATTTTGTCTCTCCAATTTGGTTATGTGTAATAAATATATTACATGTGTATTGTTTATTTGTCAAGTATGGAATAAAAAGAGCCGCCCCAACGGGCGGCTCTTTTTTTTGAGTTGGGTAGGAGGACTACAGCCCCAGCAAACGAGCCAGCGAGTCGCTCCAGAAAATGCCAGCCGCCATCAGCAAGCCGGCGATGGCGTGCAGCTGGATGGTGGTGACGTTGGCGCGCACCAGGCTGCGCTCGCGGTATTCGCGCAGGATCACGCGGCTGGCCTGGATGGCCAGCGGGGCGGCGGCCAGGATCAGCAAGGCGCCGATGGGGAACAGGCCGCTGACCAGGGTCCAGTACAGCGCCAGGCCGAAGGCGGCCAGCATGAGCAGCACGTAGCCGTAGCGAGCGCGCTCCTTGCCCAGCACCACGACCAGGTTCTCTTTGCCGGTGGCCTTGTCGGCTTCTTCATCAGGGAACTGGTTGATCCACAGGATGGCGATGGTCAGCAGGCCGATGGGCACACCGGCCAGGAAGTCGGCCAGGGTGGCGCGGCCGGTGAGGGCGTAGACCGTGCCGGCCACGGCCAGCGGGCCGAAGCTCAAGCCCACGGCCAGCTCGCCCAAGCCCTTGCGGGCGGCCAGGCGCAGCGGGGGCGCGGTGTAAAAGTAGGCGAAGAAGGCGCCCAGCAGGCCGAAGGCCAGCAGACCCCAGCCGCTTTGCAGCGCCAGCACCAGGCCCATGCCGCCGGAGAGCAGCAGAGCGATGCTGGCAACCGCCAGCAGGGTCTTCTCGTTGACCAGGCCGAGCTCGATCGAGCGGCTGCCGCCGGAGTAGGGCAGGAAGTAATCATTGTTGGCGGGGTCGGTGCCACTGGTCCAATCAAAGTAATCGTTGAAGGTGTTGGCGGACACATGCAGCAGGATGCCGGCGAACAGCGCCAGCAGGAACTTGCCGGTGGGGAAGGGCGAGACGATGTTGTTGGCGGCCACCCAGGCGCCGCCGATGAGGATCGGCACGATGACGGCGGTGAGGAACGGCGCGCGGGTGATGACCAGCCAAGTGAAGATCTTGGTCATCAGGCTGATCTTGGGCATGGCCTGCTTGACCGGCAGATCGATCTCCTCGGTCACGCCGCAGAAGCCGTTCTGCACGCCATCTTTGTAGGTGGGGGTGATGCGAATGTCGGCGGCGAACAGCTCACCGTTCTTGCGCACGAACACCGTGCGGCCGACGTACTCGCCTTTTACGGAGGCGGTCTTGAGCCAGGTGGGTACGTGCTCCAGCACGACCTGGCCGGGCGAGAACAGCGAGACGCGCTTCTTGCCGATGATCTCTTCCTTGGAGTAGCCGAACATCACTTCGGAGCCATCGCCGAAGGTTTCGATGCGGCCTTCCAGGTCACACGTGATTACTGATTTTGCGAGGGTTTTTGCCATAACAGTCTCCTAGCCATTTGGGGAAAGAATCTGCTTTGTGCGTTTCATCACAATTATAGGGCGTTTCGTTATCTTGTCAACGCCGATCGGGGGCAGACATTACGCCAAAAAGAGAAACCAAATCGCGGCGCTGGCGTATAACATGGTGCAAGAGAAACGTGAGGAATTCATTGCAGCCTGATGAGCAGAAATGGCTGCGCCTGGCCCAGCAGGGCGATGCGCAGGCTTTTTCACAACTGGTGGAGCTGTACGCGACCCCAGTCCACAACTTGTGCTACCGCATGCTGGGCAACACCCAGGATGCGGAGGATGCCGCGCAGGAAGCGTTCCTGCGGGCGTTCCGAGCCATCGGCCGCTATGACCCCAAGCGCAAGTTTGCCAGTTGGCTGCTGAGCATCGCCGCCAACTACTGCATTGACCAGTACCGGCGGGCACGCTTCAACACTGTCTCGCTGGATGAGTCGCCCGAGGCCAGCCTGGGCGACAAGAGCGCCGGGCCAGCGGCGCGGCTGGTGCAGCGCGAAACGCAGGATGAGCTGCAGGCGCTGCTGACCCGCCTGGACCCGCGCGACCGGGCGGCCATCATCCTGTACTACTGGCATGAACTCTCGTATGAGGAGATCGCTGCGCAGCTTTCCCTCAGTGAGAGTGCGCTGAAAAGCCGCTTGCACCGCGCCCGGCGCAGCCTGGCCGAGGCCTGGGAACGGAGCCAGCAGCAACCCGCAGCAAGGAGCAAGAAACATGAGCAAGCCACCGTACGAAACTGAGACTTTGCCACCCAGCTGGGCCGCGCTCGAAGAGCGCCTGCGCTCGGCCGAGATGGTGGCGCCGCGGGCGGGCTTCGCCCGCCGCTGGCAGGCGCGCTGGCGTGCCGCCGGCGCCGAAGCGCCGCAGGTTTCACGCGCGCAGGCCGCCTGGCTGCTGGCAGCCTCCGGCCTGTTGACGCTTGCTCTGTTCGTTTTGCTGCTGGCGCTGCTGCCGCCGTTGGGCGAGCTGCAGCCTGACCACTTGCTGGCGGATGTGGTGCGCAGCCTCAGCACGCTGGCGGTGGCCAGCCGCGTGCTGGTGAACACGTTGAACAGCTTGCTGGCGCAGATCCCCAGCGCCGTATGGATCGTGATGAATACCAGCGCACTGGCAGCCCTGGTGCTGACCGTGCTGTTGCTGGACCGAAAGAATGTACGTAAGGAGACAAAATGATGCGTTCAAAATGGTTTGCAGCCCTGCTGTTGGCTGCTGTAGTGGTGTTGGCCCTGCCGGGCGTGGCGTATGCAGCCCCGGCGGCGCTGCCCGCCCTGGATGAGATCGTGCTGGGGCGTGACTTCACGCTCGAGGCCGGCCGCACCCTGAGCGGCGACCTGGTGGTGCTGGGCGGCAGCTTTGTGATGGAAGAGAACGCCGAGGTCACCGGCCAGGTGGCCGTGATCGGCGGCGATGCGGACATTTCTGGCCGCATCGAGGGTGACCTGGTGGTTGTGGGCGGCGCGGCGACCCTGAATGCGGGCGCGGTGCTGAACGGCGATCTGGTGGTGCCGACCGGCATGGCCGAGATCTCGCCGGCGGCGATCGTGCGCGGCAGCACCGTGTACGATGTGCAGTTCCCGTGGGGCGACGATACCTGGCGCGGCCCTGACGGCATGCGCAACTTCGGCAACATGCCCGAGCCGACCTATGTGGCGCGTGAGATCGGCCGCGGCATCTGGGCTGACTTTGTATGGCTGCTGTTCCGCTCGGTGGCGATGGCTACCGTGGCTTTGCTGCTGGTGCTGTTCATGGAGCGCCACATGCGCCAGGTGGCGAAGGTGATCACCGAGCAGCCGCCGTTGGCGGCGGGCGTTGGCCTGCTGACCGTGCTGGCGGTGGGCGCGGCCACGGTGATGCTCAGCATCACGCTGATCTTCATCCCGGTGGCGGTATTGCTGCCGTTCCTGCTGGTGACGGCCTGGGCCTTCGGCTGGATCAGCTTGGGTGTTGAAGTCGGCCGCCGCATGGCGGACGCCTTCAAGGCGGTATGGACCCCGGCGCTGCAGGCCCTGTTGGGCACCTTCACGCTGACCTTTGCCGTGGGCGCGGTCGGCTGGGTACCCTGCCTGGGTTGGCTGCTTGGCGTGGTGGTCGGTTTGGCTGGCCTGGGCGCTACGGTGCTGACCCGCTTTGGCGGGCAGGATTACCCCGGCCCGGCCGCGGTGGCTCCGCAGGCTGCGCCCCCGGCGCTGCCTGCGCCGCGCAAGCGCGCAGCCAAGACCGCGGCCAAGAAGAGCACGCGCCGCAGCTAGTGCATCGAATGCAAGCAAAAAAGACCCGCCGTCGGCGGGTCTTTTTTTTGTTGGCAAACTGCGCATGTTATACTGGCCTTATTCAGTTCGTTTCCCACTTTTGATCGACATGCAACCTTCTGCAACCATCTGGGTTAATTTAATTGACGCTGCTCTGGACGGGCGCACGCGTGGCTGAGTGGACTGACGAGAAGATCCTCGCCAAGGCCACCCAGGGCGATAGTGATGCGTTTGGCATGCTGTACGACAAGTATGCCGGGCGTATATACAACTACATCTACTATCGCACCGGCAGCACGCAAGACGCGGAGGATCTGACCTCACGGGTGTTCTTCCGGGCCATGCGGCACATTACCAGCTATACCGATCGCGGCGTGCCGTTCTCGGCCTGGCTGTACCGCATTGCGCACAACCTGGTGGCCAACTGGCACCGTGACAGCAGCCGCCGGCAGGAAGTGGAGCTGGAGGACGGCTACCGGGCCAGCAAGAGCGAGGAATACCCGGAAAGCGTGCTAATGGAGACCGAGGAGCAGAATGCGCTGATGAAGTTCATCCGCGAACTGCCCGAGGAGCGCCAGCAGCTGCTGATCCTGAAGTTCACGCAGCACATGTCGAACGCTGAGATCGGGCAGATCATGGATCGCACCGAAGGGGCGATCAAGAGTTTGTATCACCGCACGCTGCTTGCGCTGCGTGAGGAGATCCGCAAGGATGCATCCGGCCAGTTTTCGCTTGAAGAATTTGGCAAGCTGCCGGACGAGGAGTAGGGCTGAAGATGACTGGAATCATTTGGCCATGGGAACGTAAGAAGGTGCAGCGCGAGCTGGATTCGGTCGAGGATATGCTCGAATCCGTGTTCAAGCCGGTGGATGCGCGCCCCTCGTTCACGGCGGATCTGCGCAAGCGGCTGGTGCGCAAGCAGGGGCCGCTGGCCAAGGCCAGCCTGACCACGCTGGAGTTGGTGCTGCTGATCGGCGGGGCGATCGCCGGCGTGCTGGTGTTCTTCTTTACGGTGGTGCGCACGGTGGCCGGCTGGCTGACCGGGCGGCGCGGCAAGAAGGCCGCGGCGAAGAGGGCGCCGGATGAGAAAGCGGCCGAGAAGCCGCAAGGCAAGCTGAAGACGAAAAAGAGAGCTGCGTAAAGCAGCTCTCTTTTTTTGTTGTCGGGGTGGATGATTGGCGTGTTTACTGCAGAGTGCTTCGCTGCGCTCGCAATGACAATGGGTGGCTTGGTAGGGGCGGGGTCACCCCGCCCTACGCAAGTTGTGTGTGCATCCCGAGCGGCCGTCATTCCGAAGCGGCGAAGCCGCGAGGAATCCTTTAGGCCATGAGGAGTCTTGCTATGCCCTAAAGGATTCCTCGCCTCGCTATGCTCGGCTTCGGAATGACAGGGTGGAATGTTTGGCGTGTTTACTACAGATTGCTTCGCTGCGCTCGCAATGACGGAGTATTTGGTACGGGGCGGGGTACCCCCGCCCCTACAACGGAGCGTTTAGCGAAAATCCTCAGCCGGGAAGAGCAGACGGATCAGCTGGCGGGCGTCGGCGAGGAGGTCAATGTCCTCCGGGAAGAAGGAGTCCTCGGCCAGGTTGGGGCGCAGCTTGGGCATGCGCAGACGCTGGATTAGCTGGCGCAGCTCCGGTTGGGTATCGTCTTGGGCCAGCATGTGGCGGAAGTGCTCAATGACCGAGTTGGTGTCGAGGTTCATGCCGGCTTCGCCCAGGTGAGCCTTGATGGCCCAGCCGGCGGCGCGGCGGGCGCATACGCGGGCCATGCCCTCGTTGCCGCGGGCACGCGCCGCATCCGCCGTGTCGAGCTCGTGCTGTACGCTTTGCTGCCAGCTCATGCTTCGGCGAACTGGGTGACCACGCGGGCGATATGCTGGGTGGCTTTGACGTATAAGTCCTCGCGGATGTTCTCGTTGGGTGCGTGTACCAGGCCGCCCGGGTAACCCAGGCCGGCGGTGACCACGGGGAGCTTGAGGTAGTGCAGGAAGGCGTGGTTGGGGCCGGAGCCGCCGCTCATGGGCACGCGGGTCATCGGCGCGCCGTATACCTCGGCGGCGGTTTCGACCACCATGTTGAGGAATGGATCGTTGGGATCGGTGCGGCCGGGCGGCTCGCTGCCCAGCTCCTTCACCTCGATATCGGTGAAGCCTTCGGCGTCGAGGAAGGCGCGTAAGCCTTTCATCACATCTTCGGGAGTCTGGTCTGGCACCAGGCGGAAGTCCACCTTGGCGCTGGCCTTGGCGGGCAGCACGGTCTTGGCGCCGGGGCCTTGGTAGCCGGCGGTCAGGCCGCATATGGTCATGGTTGGCTCCAGGAATTCCTGCAGCGCCAGATCCGGGTTGCCCTGGGTGCCGCGCAAGAATTCTTTCACGCCGTAGCGCTGTTTGTAATCGTCGCCTTCGTAGGGCAGGTCGGCGGCCAGCTGGCGGTCGAGCTCGGTCGGCGGGACGACCTTGTCGTAGTGGCCGGGGATACGGATGCGGCCGTCCGGCCCCTTGAGGCTGTTGAGCGCCCAAACCAGGCGCCAGGCCGCGTTGGGGAAGATGGAGCCGCCGAGGCCGGAATGCACATCGGTCTTGAGCAGGTCCACCGTGAACTCCACATAGCATAGGCCGCGCATGCCCATGTATTGAATGGGTTTGTCGTTCGCATCCACATAGCCGAACTCCCAAATGCAGGCATCCGCGGCTAGTTTGGCGGCGTGCTTCTCCACGAAGGCGGGCATGTGCAGGCTGCCGATTTCTTCTTCGCCTTCGACGACGAACTTGATGTTGCAGGGCAGCTCGGGGTCTTGGGCCAGCAGGCTATCGAGCGCGAACAGACGGCTGGCGAAGTGGCCCTTGTCATCGCTGACGCCGCGGGCGTACATCTTGCCGTCGCGGCGGGTGGCCTCGAAGGGAGGACTGTCCCACAGCTCCAGCGGCTCGGCGGGCTGCACGTCATAGTGGTTGTAGAAGAGCAGGGTCTTGCCGGTGTTGCGGCCCTTACGCTCGGCGTAGACCACCGGCGCGCCGCCGGTCTGCATCACCTCGGTGCTGAAGCCGCGCTTGGCCAGCATGGCCTGTACGACTGCGACGGCCTCGTCGATGCCTATACCCTGGGCGGCGACGCTGGGCACGGCGCACAGCGCGGCCAGCTCGTCCAGGCTGGCGTCAAGGTTGTCGTTCACGTATTGGTCTGCTTGTTTGAAGTCAACCATTGCTACTCCTTATGGATTCATCCACAGATGAACACAGATGCTTTGTTTCAAAATCTCACCACAAAGGCACAAAGAGCACAAAGTTTAATTCCTTCTCAAATTCCCTTTTGTCCTTTGTGCCTTTGTGGTTAAGCAGTTTGGTCTGCTTGTTTGAAGTCAACCATTGCTACTCCTTAGAGTTTTTGTCCACAGATGAACACAGATGCTACAGATGCTTTGTTTTTATTCTCACCACAAAGACACAAAGAGCACAAAGTTAAAAACTATTGCAAGTTGCTTTTTCTTTGTGTACTTCGTGTCTTTGTGGTTAGGTATTTCTCCATGTTTTTATCCGTGGGCTACTCCGAAAAATACGGCAGGCGGAACACGCCTGCGCCGGCGGAGGCGATGACGAACATCTTGAGCACCTGCCCCAGCCAGCAGAAGAACAGGAACTTGGGTAGCGGCATGCGTAGAGCGCCGGCGGCGATGCCGCTCAGATCCACTACCGGGTTGGGGATCGCCGCCAGCGTGAAGACGGTGAGCGGGCCGTTGCGCTGCATCCAGCCCACCATGCGCTGGTAGGCGGCGGTGTTCTCGATGGCGGCCTGGCCGCTGAAGCCGGCCAGGTAGCCGGTCAGCTCGCCCAGGGCAGCCCCGCTGCCAGCCGCCAGGGCTACGCCCAGCGGCGGCAGGTGGGCGCCCATGGAGAAGACGATCAGCGCGGCCGGCGCGGGCAGGAACACGGTGGCGTACGAGATGAGGGCGATAAGAAACAGGCCCGGGTAGCCCAGGGCCTGTAATCTCTCGGTGTATTCGCTTGGCAAAAAGAAGATGGCCAGGCTGATGCCGACCACCAGCAACAAAGCCAGGATGCGCCACAGTTTCAGCAAGCCGGGGCGCGCTGGCATGTTAGCTCTCCTGGATGGTGATGGAGACCAGCTGGCCAGCCGGGCCGCCGCGGCCCGGGTCACGCTCGGGGATGGCCATGAGCACGTCCTCGCCCTCGACCAGTTCGCCGAAGACAGCGTGGCGGTTGTCCAGGTGCGGGGTGGGGCCGTGGGTGATGAAGAACTGCGAGCCGTTAGTATTCGGCCCGGCGTTGGCCATGGAGAGGATGCCGCGCTTGCTGTGGCGCAGGCTGGGGTGGAACTCGTCGGCAAACTTGTAGCCCGGGCCGCCCATACCGCTGCCGGTCGGGTCGCCGCCCTGGACCATGAAGTTGTTGATCACGCGGTGGAAGGTGGTGCCGTCGTAATAGCCCTGGCGGGCCAGGAAGACGAAGTTGTTGACCGTGCTGGGCACTTCGGCGGCGAAGAGCTTGAAGGTCATATCACCCTTGTCAGTGGTGATGGTGGCGGTATAGCTCTTGGCGGGGTCGATCTCCATCGCCGGGGCTTGGTTCCATTGTTTGGACATGTGCACAATTCCTTTCGAAGTTAGGCAGGTAGTTTGTATTCGCGCAGGCGGGCTTCGATGCGAGCCAGCACAAATTCCAGGGCGACTTTGTTGAAGCCGCCATAGGGGATGATGAGGTCGGCGTAGCGTTTGGAGGGCTCTACGAACTCCAGGTGCATGGGGCGCACCGTGGCGAAGTACTGCTGGATCACGCTCTCGGTCGAACGGCCGCGCTCGCTGATGTCGCGCTGCAGGCGGCGGATGAAGCGCAGGTCGGCGTCAGTATCCACGAAGAGCTTGACATCGCACATCTCGCGCAGCTCGGCCTCCACATAGAGCAGGATGCCCTCCACCAGCACGATGGGGCGCGGCTCCACCGTCTGGGTCTCTGTGCGGCGGGTGTGGTTGGTGAAATCGTAGCTGGGCACTTCCACGCTGTGGCCTTCTTTGAGGGCGCGGATGTGCTCCACCATCAACTCGCTTTCCAGCGAGTTGGGGTGATCAAAGTTGGTGGTCTTGCGCTGGGCGGGGGCCAGGCTGCTGAGGTCTTTGTAGTACGAGTCGTGCTGGATGTAGGCTACGCTGCCCGGGGTGGCGCGCTGCACGATGGCCTGGGCGACGGTGGTTTTGCCGGAGCCGGAGCCGCCAGCCACACCGATGACGAGAGGTACGGGCATGAAGGTGATTATACGGGAAAGACCCGTGGAGTGAGCAGGGATCGGCGATCAGCGATCGGCGAGCGTGCGCTTGAATTTATAATTGCGAACGATGCCAGCGTACAACACAGACATCTATCGCCAGCTGTTCGTGCGTTTGCTCGACCGCGCCATGCAGCAGGGCAAGGCGCAGCCGGAGGCCGCGCTGCACTGGCTGGAGCGCCGCTACAAGCTGGGCTTGGCGATGCTGTTCAGCCGGCATAAGCTGGAGCTGGCGGACGCGTATATGGATGTGCGCCAGCACATCATCGTGCGGATGGAGAGTAAAGCGGCGGGGGATGGTGGTGAGGCGCTGGGGGAAGAGAAGTGAGAGCCACCGATGGGACTCGAACCCATGACCCGTCGCTTACGAAGCGACTGCTCTGCCAACTGAGCTACGGTGGCGTGCGCAGACCAATTGTTTTGCCGAAGGCAAAACAATTGGTCTGCGCTATCGAACCTATCGGTTCGAACTTGAATTGCGTCTAGGCAATTCAAAGAGTTGAAAAGAACGAAGGCAGATTATAACTGCTCACTAATCGCTTGCAACTATGACTCCGTTTGAAAGCCAGAAACCGTTACGCATCGCCATGCTGACCTATCACGCCAGCCCGCTGGCATCTTTGGGCAACGCCAAGAGCGGCGGCATGAACGTGTATGTGGGCGAGCTCAGCCGCCACCTGGCCGCCCGCGGGCACCGGGTAGATGTGTATACGCGCGGCCCGCAGGATGTGCGCCCGCTGGCGGCGGGCGCCCGCGTGATCTCGCTGCCCGCCGGCCCGCAGGAGGATATGCCGGTGCACGAGCTGGCCGCCTACCTGCCCGAGTTCGAGAGCGGGCTGCGCAGCTTTGTTGCGCAGGAGGGCTTGCACTACGACGTGCTGCATGCCCACTATTGGCTCTCCGGCCTGGTAGGCATGCACCTCAAGAAGCAGTGGTACACGCCGCTGGTGCTGATGTTTCATACTTTGGGCCTCGTCAAGAACCGTATTGCCGCCCTGGGGGCGCAGGAGAGCGCCGCTCGCATCCGTGGCGAGCTGCGGGCGATGGCGGCCGCCAACGCCGTGGTGGCGGCTACGCCCGCCGAGCGGGCCGAGCTGCAATGGCTGTATGAACTGCGCAGCGAGAAGGTGCGTGTGATCCCGCCGGGGGTCGATCTGGCGCGCTTCCAGCCGCAAGACAAGGCCACCGCTCGCATGCTGCTGGGCTGGGATGCAAATGAGCATCACTTGTTGTTCGTGGGCCGCATCGAGGCGCTGAAGGGCATCGATACTCTGATCCGCAGCCTGCACTTCGTGCGGGATGAGATGCCTGGGCTGCCGCTGCAGGTGCATATTGTGGGCGGTGATCTGGAGGGCAGCCAGTACGCACTGGATACCGAGCTGGCCCGCCTGCGGGCGGTTACGCGTGCCCTGGGTTTGCAAGACCAGGTGGAGTTCCTCGGCAGCCGCAGCCAGGATACCCTGCCCCTGTACTACGCCGCTGCTGATGCGCTGGTGATGCCCTCGTATTCCGAGTCGTTTGGCATGGTAGCGCTGGAAGCCATGTCGTGCGGGCGGCCAGTGATCGCGTCCAGCGTGGGTGGGCTAAAGTACCTGGTGCAGGACGGGGTGACCGGGTACCACGTGCATGAAGGCGACGCGCCCCAACTGGCGGCGCGCATCATGGCGCTGCTGAGTGAGCCCGCCGCGCTGGAGCGCATGGGCCGCGCCGCCCGCAGCGATGCGGTGCGCTACTCGTGGAGCCGCACCGCGGCTGAGGTAGAAGGCGTGTACTGGCGCGTCCTGGCGGCACAGGACTAGATGCCGGCGCTGCCGCCAGCCTGCTACTTGGCCGAGGCTCGATACCAGGTGGTGGTTGATTCCTGCTGGAAGCCCGCGGCCTGATACAGCGTGCCGGCAATTTCCGTTTGGTACGAAACTTTGATGCGCTGGGCGCCGCGGGCGGCCAGGCGTTCAATGCCAGCGCAAAGCATCGCCCGCGCCAGGCCCTGGCGCTGGAAGGCGTCCTCTACTCTGACCGGCTCGACCAGACCGACTTTGGTGACCGGATCGAACCAGTACAGCGAATAGCCAGCCGTCTGGCCGCCGGCGGTCTCCACCGCCAGGTCGAGCGCAGCGTCATATAGCGAGCACTGCGCCAGGCGCTGGGCCACGCCCTCGCCGTTGCGCTGGCGCAGCGGGTGCGGGGCGGCGGGGCGCCGGGTGCGGTCTACGAGCGCGAAACCGTCCGGCAGCGGGGGCGCGGGGGGCCGGTTTGCGGCGTCCAGCCAGGCGGTGCTGTCAGTATCGCCGGCGGTGAGGCCGGAGCGCTGGGCTAATTCGCGGAAGGTTGTATCGCTGCCACTGACCGGCACATCGAAGCTGGCGGCATGCTGGGCGGCGTGCGCCAGGGCGCGGGTCCAGACCTGTTCAGGGTTCACGCCAGCATGGGGGACGATCATCGGGTCGCACTGCCAGTTATCCTCGCTCCAGCGGGTCAGCAGCACACCGGCCAGCGGGCCAGAGCCGTCAAGCCAGAACACCTTCTCTACTTCGTCTGAGGGTCGCGGGCTGCGCCACCACCACTGCGCATCGGCGGCTTCCCATACGCCGGCCAATGGGTCGGCCAGGCGGGCGCGCTGCAGCAGTTCGGTCGCCAGCCTGAGTGCGTCAAGCCCGCTTGCTTTGATCTCACGCATGTTATCTCCCAAAACGCAAACGAGGTTCGAGCTCCGCCAGGGCGAATACCGAACCTCGTACGTCGTGGTGGGCGCGGGGGGACTCGAACCCTCGACCTCACGGATGTGAACCGTGCGCTCTAACCAGCTGAGCTACGCGCCCGAAGAGCCGGCATTATAGCACCCTGCCACACTCTCGACAAGAAACAGTTGCGTTTATGGGATGAACAGGAAATCCCACGGGTTGACTTTGCCGTACAGCGCGCTGGTCAGCTCAAAGTGCAAGTGAGCGCCGGAGGAATTGCCGGTGTTGCCCACGCCGCCGATGACGGTGCCTTGCGAAACGCTTTGGCCACAGCTGACCGCGTAGCTGAACAAGTGAGCATAGGCCGACTGCCAGCCGGTGCCGTGGTCGATCACCACCAGGTTGCCGTAGCCATAGTTGGACCAACCCGCATACACCACCACGCCGCCGTCAGTGGCGTAGACCGCATTGCCCTCCGCACCGGCGATGTCGATGCCGTTGTGGGTCGGCGGGGTCCAGTCATAGCCGGAGAGGTAGGTGGCCACGGTGGGCCAGCGGAAGGTGCCATTACCGATGGCGCCCTCGTAGATGGCGCCACAGGCGCCGGGGCCGTAGTAGGCCGCCACGGCGGCGTTCTGACGTGTGATGGCCGGCGGACCCCAGTCGCGCAGTTCACGCGAGCCGTTGGGGATGATCAGCTGGAATCCATCGGGGATGTTCGGATTGTTGGGATCCGTCTCGTACGGGTCCAGATCGTTGCTGGGCCAGTTGATGATGTCGTCCACGGTGACCGTGGTCGTGTAGCTGGCGTTCTCTGCAATGGCGTGCAGACTCTCGCCGGCGTGATAGGTCACCAGGATGCCGTTCACCGGCGGAATATTGAGCACCAGCCCGGGTTGGATCTGACTGGGGTTATCTTCCAGCGTGTCAAAGTTGAACCACAGAATGCTTTCGGGCTTCAGGCCGTACAGATCAGCCAGGCCGAAGAGCGTATCGCCGCGCTCCACCGTGTGGTGCAGAATATCCACGCGGGCGCGGCTGGGGATCACGGTGTCCATCGAGGCCAGGCGGCTGATGCCCTGGCCGAAATCGATCGCCGTGTCGTATGAGGGCATCAGGGCGCTGGCCTCGCCGCCGGTCACAGCTTCGATGGTGGTTTGGGCCATCGCCATAGCGGTAGAGCGCAGGTCGGCCTGTTGGCCGGCCTGCATGCCGGAGGCGACCGTGTTCATCAGCAACACCACGCCGAGGGCTACTACCGCGATCAGGGCGATCTTCCAATAGCGCCGCAGAGGCGCGGGCAGCCGCTCCTGCAGAGAGCGCGATGCGGGCTTGGCCGCGGCGGGGCTCTCAGTTTCAGGGGACGCTGGGATCTCGGGGGTTTGTTCAGGCGTGGGTTTGGCTTTGCTGGGCATCAATACACCAAGAGGAATCTTATCATCGCTGTGCTGCGCAGAATTAAGTAGGCATGAGAGCTTGCTGAGCGAGGCTAAGGAGCGAAGGCATCCTTCACGCTTTCGGCGGCGTCGGTAGCGCTCATCTCTTGTTTGAGGACAGCCACCACAGCTTGCGAAAGGGCTGCACCCCAGCGCTCAGTCGTCGCGCGATCCGGCAGCGGCTGGGCATTGTTGACCAGCTGGCTGGCCAGCGCCTGGTTGGCGCCCGGCGCCCAGGCGGCCAGGGCACTGGGCCGCGGCGGCAGCAGCGAGGCGGCCGCGCTGTACTGCGCCAGAAACTCCGGCGTGGAGAGGAACGCGATCAGCTCGGTGGCGAGCGCAGCGCGTTCTGTATTCTGTGTGGCCACGGTCCAGACCCAGCCGCGCACCAGCGTGAACGGCTGGCCGTTCTGGGTCGGCAATGGCGCGCCGCTGATCTCGGTTTGGCGGTTGGCGAAGACCTGGCTGGTCCAGGCGGTCACCATCGGCAGACGGCCTTCGCTGAAGGCTTGCCAGGTTTGCTCGTTGCTTTGGTATTGGGTCAGCCAGAAGGGGAAAACGCCGCGGGCTTGCCCGGTGGCGAAGAAATCGAACAGCTCCAGCAGGTTGCGCTCGGCGATGGTGTCGCCATCGTTGCCGGGCAGCGAGAGCAGCTGCACCAGGGGGAAGCGCGCCTGCGAGTCGGCTGCGGCGAAACCCAATGCGATGCGCGTATCCATCAGGCGCACCCAGGTGGGCGGCACTTGCGAGATGGCGGTGCTGCGGTGAGCGGTGACCAGGCCATCGGCCATGAAGGGCAGACCGTAGCGTTCATCACCTGCGGTGGCGAGTTGCACTGCGAAGGGATACCAGTCATTGCTGCCCAGCTCATTGCTGAGGGAATTCTGCGGGTGCAGCACGCCGGCCGCGGCTGCCTCGGGCAGCAGGCCAGCGGGCATCAGCACCACGTCTGGCAGGGCCAACGGGGCGGCGACCTGCGAGCGCACCATCGATTCGAGCAGGCCACCGGGGCCGCTTTCATCTTTGATGCGCACGTTGACCAGCACCTGCGGGTGCTGGCCGGTGAACTCGTCCAGCCGGGTTTGGAGCATGCCGGCTGCCAGGCTGCCGCTGCCGGGATCGAACTGGGGCGGCAGCCACAGGTTCAGCGTGATAGCGCGCTCGCTGCCCGGTGTGGGCTGCACGGTACTGACCACGGCCACGTTGGGCGTGCCCGCCGTGGCGGTTGGGATCAGGCTGGCGGTCAGGCTGGCGCAGCCAGCCAGGCACAACGCCAGCAAGGCGGCGAGGAGCAACCTGCGGTGTGAGCGACTCATTGTTTAGATTGTATCCAGTTTACGGGGTTGGCGTTTCGCTGGGTGTCTCGGTGGGCGTGGGCGGGACCGGCGTGTGAGACGGGGTGGGTGTAATGGTGGCGGATGGGGTAAAGGTCTGCGTCCAGGTGGGGGTCTGGCTGGGGGTCACCGTGGTGGTGCTGGTCTCGGTGGCGGTGGTGGTATAGGTGGCCGTCTGGCTGGGGCTGGGCGTCACGCTGGGCTCGCCGGTGGCGGTCAGCGTGGGGCTGGGCGTCAGGGTCATGCGTGCGTTGGCGGCTATATAGCCGGCCAGGTAGCACGGCAGGCTCAGCAATACAATGCCTGCCAGGATGTAGCGCACACGTTGGCGTTTGGCCGGATCGGTTTGGTTGAACAGCATAGCCGCACGATAATAACACTCCCATCCGCTTGATGACCAGTATCCAGGACAGAGAACATTCGTTCTTGATAATTGAATGTGGATATGCTATAGTCTTAAGGCTGTTGGCGAGCTTCTTGAATGTGAGAACTTGCTTGCAGCACATGTGTTTAAGGAAGACTTTGTGCATCGTTGCCGAGTTGGGCAAGGACACAACAAGCAAAAGGGAAAGATGTCTACTGAGTATTTGACCAAAGAAGGTTTCAAGAAACTGCAGGATGAGCTGGACACACTGCGCAATGTGCGCCGCAAAGAAATTGCGGAGCGTCTGCGTGAGGCAGCCGAGAACAGCCTGGGTGAGTTTGTTGAGGACCCTGAATTTGAAGCCGCCAAGAACGAGCAGTCCTTTGTTGAGGGCCGCATCAAAGAGCTGGAGATCCTGCTGGCCAATGCCACGCTGATCGAGAGCAAGGGCCGCAAAAAGGGCGGCGCGGTCGAGATCGGCAGCAAGGTGACCATTCAGCAGGGCCGCCGCAAGCCCGAGGAGTACATGATCGTGGGTGCGGCCGAGGCCAACCCGCGCGAAGGCAAGATCAGCCATGAGAGCCCGCTGGGCAGTGCTTTGCTGGGCAAGAAGGAAGGCGATAAGGCGGATATCAACGCGCCCTCTGGCTCTTTCTCGGTGAAGATTACCAAGGTTGTGTAAGCAGCAAAACACAGCAAGCAAAGAGGCCCGGGCGGCGCAAAGCGCAACCCGGGCCTCTTTTTATGTTTTAATCGCGGAGACATGATGAGTGAAGACCAGCAATTTACTGAGATCGAGCGGCTGCGCCTGGCCAAGTTGCAGGCGCTGCGCCAGCAAGGGCAGGAGCCCTTCCCGCCGCGGGTGGAGCGCACGCACACCACCGCCGAGGCGATCGCCGCCTACGAGGCGGCTGGCGAGCAGCCGGTGCCGGCGACCCTCGTTGGGCGTATTCGCTCTATGCGCTTGATGGGCAAGCTGGCCTTCGCCCACATCGAGGATGGCTACGGCACGCTGCAGCTTTTCCTGCGCGCCGATGACTTCGGCGCCGAGGCGCTGCAGCATTTCAAAGACCACTATGACCTGGGCGATTTTGTAGAAGCACAGGGCGAGATGTTCCGGACCAAGGCGGGCGAGATATCGCTGAACGTCAAAGCGCTGCGCATGATCGCCAAGGCGATCACGCCGCTGCCGGCCGCTAAGGACGAAGTGGTGGACGGCGAAGTGGTGCGCCACGCCACCCTGGCCGACCCGGAGACCCGCTACCGCCAACGCTACGCCGACCTGGCAGTCAATCCGCAAGTGCGCGAGGTGTTCCGCACACGGGCGGCCATCCTGCGCGCGCTACGTGAGTTCCTGGACAAGCACGACTTCCTGGAAGTGGAGACTCCGGTGCTGCAGCCGGTGTACGGCGGGGCGGCGGCGCGGCCGTTCGTCACGCACCACAACCAACTCAAGCAGGACTTGTATCTGCGTATCTCGTTCGAGCTGTATCTCAAGCGTCTGCTGGTGGGCGGGATCGAGCGCGTGTATGAGATCGGGCGTGACTTCCGTAACGAAGGCGTAGACCGCACGCACAACCCTGAGTTCACCATGCTGGAGTTCTACATGGCGTACGCCGACTACCGGCGCGTGATGGAGTTCACCGAAGAGATGATGAACTTTGTCGGCAAGCAGGTGTTGGGCGGCAGCAAGTTCAGCTACCAGGGACATGACATTGATCTGGCGAACGCCTGGCCGCGCATCTCGATCGCCGATGCAGTGCACGAGTTTGCCGGGATCGACTTGAGCAAGTACCCCGACGCGGCCAGCCTGGCGACCGTCATGGCCGAGAAGAAGTACAAGGTGCGCGCCGGCGGCAGCCGCGGCAAACTGATCGAGGATCTGGTGGGCGACCATGTGGAGCCACGCCTGATCCAGCCCAGCTTTTTGTACGATTACCCGCGCGAGGTCTCGCCGCTGGCTAAGAGCCAGCCAGGCGACGCGAACACGGTGGAGCGTTTCGAAGGCTACATGGGCGGCTTCGAGATCTGCAACGCCTTCAGCGAGCTCAACGATCCGCTGGACCAGCAGGCGCGCTTCGAGGAGATGGGGCGCAGCCTGAAGGCGGACGACGAAGACCTGCACCCCATGGACGAGGACTATTTGCGGGCCATGCGCTATGGCATGCCGCCCAACGGCGGTTTTGGCATGGGCATTGACCGCATCACCATGCTGTTCACTGACCAGCCCAATATCCGCGAAGTCATCCTGTTCCCGCATTTACGCCGCCGCGAAGGGGAGTAGTGGCCGCGGTATCTAAGCCCGCCAAGGGGTTCCTGGCGCTGCTGTCCAACCCTGCTCGCAGTGCGCTGGAGCACGCCGGCATCACTACGCTGGCTAAGCTGGCCAAGTACAGCGAGAAAGAAATCCTGGCGCTGCATGGTGTGGGGCCAGCCTCGCTGCCGACGCTGCGCAAGGCGTTGAAGGACGCCGGGTTGGGGTTTAGGAAGGGATAGGCACCCCTCACCCCGCGCAGCTTTCGCTGCACGCCGCCGATACGACTATTCCCAGCCCATTTGTCGTGCATCCTGAGCCAGCAGAGCCGCGTAGCGGCTCTGCGTATAAATCCAGATTGCTTCGGTCGGCCGCATTGACATGCGGCCATCCCTCGCAATGACAGGCTCGTAGTGCGCTCCCAGCGATACGCAGTCATTCCGACTGAGTGAAACGAAGGAGGAATCCTTTAGGACAAAATGAAGTCTCCAATGACCTAAAGGATTCCTCCTCGCGCTAGCGCCGCTTTGCGGCGCTAGCCAGCTCGTTCGGAATGACAGACCAGCAGAGAAGCGTCTAGCAACCTCGCTTCTCTGCTATAATCACACCAGCCTGCGGAACTACGCGAGCACACTCTCTCCCAGCAAGCTGCCGGATGATGCAAGGCAGCAGAGAGCCGCCGCCCTCCACTCCGCCCGCGGTGCAATGCCGCAAATGGCTTGCCGAAAGGCAACGGGTTCGCCCGATAGCGCGAGCACATGAGGTGTGCGCCACTACGGCGCACATGAATGCAGGTGGCACCACGGCGCCCCCGTCCTGCAAAAGGATGGGGCGTTTTTCGTTAAGGAGCGAAGATGTTGGACATTAATCTCATTCGTGAAGAGCCTGAGCTGGTCAAGGCCAGCCTGGTGAAACGCAACATGGACCCGGCGCTGGTGGACCTGGCCGCCGGGCTGGATGAGCGCCGGCGTGACCTGCTCCAAGAGGTCGAGGCGCTGAAAGCGGAGCGCAACGCGGTCTCCAAAGAGATCAGCGCCATGCAAGACAAGGCCGCGAAAGACGCCCGCATTGCAGAAATGCGTGTCGTTGGCGACAAAATCGCCGCGCTCGATGCGGAATTGGCTGCAGTGGATGCCGATTTTGAAGCAGCGATCTCCGTCATCCCCAACCTGGTCGAGGACAAAGTGCCGGCCGGCGGTGAGGAGAACAACATCGTCGCCAAGGAGTGGGGCGATAAGCCCAAGTTCAGCTTCGAGGCCAAGCCGCACTGGGAGCTGGGCGAGCAGCTGGGCATCATTGATTTCGATGCCGGCGTACGGGTCACTGGCAGCCGCTTCTACGTGCTCAGCGGCGCCGGCGCCCGCCTGCAGCGGGCGCTGATCGCCTGGATGCTGGACCTGCACGCCCGCCAGGGCTACACCGAGAAATACACGCCCTTCATGGTCAAGGGTGAGACCCTCTACGGCGCCGGGCAGCTACCCAAGTTCAAAGAGAACTTGTACAAGGATGCCGAGGAAGATCTGTACATGATCCCGACCGCCGAGGTGCCGCTGACTGGCCTGCACATGGGCCAGATACTGGCCGAGGAGCAGCTGCCGCTGCGCTACACGGCCTATTCGCCGTGCTTCCGCCGCGAGAAGATGAGCGCCGGGCGGGATGTGCGCGGCATCAAGCGCGGTCACCAGTTCGATAAGGTAGAAATGTACAAGTTCACCACGCCCGAGCAGTCTGAGGCCGAGTTCGAGCAGATGGTGGCCGACGCCGAGGCGACCTGCCAGGCGCTCGGCCTGCCGTATCGCCTGCTGCTGAAAGCAGCCGGCGATACCAGCGAGTCGGCCCATATCAGCTACGACATCGAGATCTGGGCGGCCGGGTGCAACGAATGGCTCGAAGTTTCGTCTATATCTCGTGTAGGAGACTTTCAAGCCCGCCGGGCGGCGATCAAGTATCGTCCCCAGGGTGAAAAGGGCAGCCGCTTCTTGCATACCATCAACGGCTCCGGCCTGGGCCTGCCCCGCACACTGATCGGCGTGCTGGAGAATTACCAGCAGGCGGACGGCTCGGTGGTGGTGCCCGAGGTGCTGCGGCCCTGGATGGGCGGCATTGAGAAACTCACCGCGGGTGAGTAACTCGGTAAGTGTCTCCTCAGGAGGTTAAGTGAGTGAATTCACTGAAGTGCTGATGCGCTTCTTCCAGATCGGCCTGCCGTTCCTGTTGATGTTGGTGGGCCTGTTTGGCTTGATCATCCCCGTCTTTCCGGGCGGTGTCATCATCTGGATCGGCGCGCTGCTGTATGGCATCGCGGCTGGGTTCAGCACCTGGGGCTGGGTGTTCTTCATCATCATCACGTTATTGATGATCGCCTGCTCGCTGGTGGACAACGTGCTGATGGGTAAAGAGGCCCTGCGCAGCGGGGCCTCGTGGTGGAGCCTGTTCTGCGCCGCCACAGCGGGCGTGCTGGGCACGCTGTTCGTGCCGCCGTTCGGCGGGCTGATCGGCGCGCCGCTGGGCCTGGCCGTCTCCGAATGGTGGCGGCACCGCGACTGGAGCCGGGCGTTCAAGACCACGCGCGGCCTGGTCGTAGGCTGGGGCTGGTCGTTCCTGGCGCGCTTTGGCATAGGCATCGTCATGATCTTTGTGTGGGGCCTGTGGGTATGGAGCAACGCCGGCCTCTAGCCTTCGCGCTGTGCGGCGCATTGCTGGCGCTGCTGGCTGCCTGCGCACCGGCGCCGGAGGGCGGCAACCCGGTGCAGACGGCCATCGCCGCCACGTTGACGGCGCGGCCGTTCAGCACGCCGCCGACTGCGACCCAGGCGCCGCCCACGCCGACGCCTACATTCGAGCCGGGCGGGCGGCCCCGTGGCAAGATCGTCTACGTGTGCCAGTACAGCAAGCAGTCGGGGCGCAACCAGATCTGCATCATGAACGCAGATGGCAGTGACCCGCGCACCCTGACCCAGGGCGGCCAGTACGATGACTTCTTTCCGTCGATCACGCCGGATGGGCAGTATGTGCTGTTCGCTTCCAACCGCACTGGGCGTTACCAGATCTACGAATACCAGCTGGCCAGCGATCAGCTGACCCAGCTCACCGAGTTCACCAACATCAGCGCCTTTGCGCCCACGGCTTCGCCGGACGGCCGCTGGATTGTGTTCTACGCCACGCGTGACGGGCAGACCTACCCAGCCAGCCACAGCATCTGGGTCATGGGGCGGGATGGCACGGGCGCGCTGCAGCTCACCCAGCGTACGGGCGGAGGCTGGGACCCAGTGTGGTCGCCGGATAGCACCCGCATCCAGTTCGCCGGCGAGGTGAATGGCTTCCCGCAGCTGTTCGTAATGAATGCGGATGGCTCGCAACTCAGCCAGGTGACGAGGCTGAGCGGCTTGCGCGGGCGCAACGACTGGTCAGTGAACGGCCTGCTGGCGACCTACCTGGGCGGCTCGTGGGATCGGGATATCTACGTGTTCGACACGCAGGGCGAGAACGTGGTGCAGCTGACGGATGGCGGCAACAACCTGGCGCCCAGCTTCTCGCCGGATGGGCAGTGGCTCACGTTCATGTCGTATCGGGATAACCCGCGCCAGGACCTGGGCTGCGAGATCTATGTGATGCGCGTGGATGGCACGGATGCCCGCCGCCTGACCAGCAACGATATCTGTGACTGGCAGCCGCGCTGGGGGCCGTAGTTCGCTTACGCTGGCTTATTCTGCTTCTTCGAAATGCATATGCAGCTCGCCGGCGGCGTTGTAGGTGTACAACGCCCACAGCGGCGCGCCACCGGGCGGCACGGCCAGCACCTTCGGCAACAGGGTGGGGATGTCCTCCACCATTTGCAGATCGCCCAGCTCAGCCACTTTGACCCACTGCAGCGTACCCTCGCTGGATTGGCGCAGCGCGCCGTCCTGCGGGGCTGGCCCGCAGAACACGCTCATGTGGATGCCCACGGCCGGGTCGCCGGTGTCGATCGTAACGTTTGCGCATAGCCACAGACGCTGCGGGTGCAGGCCAGACTCTTCCTCGATCTCACGATAGGCCGCGGCCAGCACGCTCTCGCTGCGCTCGACATGCCCGCCCAGGCCGTTGTACAGGCCGGGAAACACGGGGCGGTCATCGGCGCGCTTCATGAGCAGCACTTCATCGCCACGGGTCAGGAACACGAGCACACGCGGGATGACCTGGTAGCGGGTCTTGTTGAACTTTTGAGGATTATTGGTCATAGAGTCCACAGATGAACACAGATAGCAACCGATGAAAACAGATGCTAGTTAATAATAATTTGCAATTCGCTATCCGTGTTTATCGACTTTAGCATCGGTGTTCATCTGTGGAAGATACCTAGTCAGAAAGATCCTTCACTTCTTCCTGCTCGGCTTCTTTACCGAAGTAGAAGCTGCGCTGCGGGGCTATCTTGGCTGCGTTGGTGGTCTGGTCAACGTAGCGGCGCGTGCCGGCCAGCGCCAACAGCTCGAACAGCGTGGCGAACTGCTGCTCCCAGGCGGCGGTGATCTTGTCGCGGTCTTCGGCGCTCAGATCCCACATCGCTTCTTTGAACGGCCCGATGGCGCGCTTGCGGTTCTCGTACAGGAACTGCTCGTTGGTGTGGTTGGCCTTGCGGTCCACGCTGTAATGCTTGTTGACGTAGGCGTAGATGGCGCTCAGGTATGGTTTGGGCAAGCGTTCGAAGACCATGTTCTGGAAGTTGGTGGCCAGGTGCACTTCGCAGGCCTCGGCTTCCACGAACTTGCCGAAGGCGTCCTGCGGCAGGGTGCTGGCGCCGTGCTGCACCGCGCCGGCGTAGCCGTAGCTGCGCGCCACGCGGCTGAGCTGCAGCAGGGTGTCAAAGTCCACCTTGACCTGGGCCACGCTGCCATCCGGCAGCACCACGCCGCCGTGCGAGGTGCCGGTCTGGATGCTGATCTTGCTCAGCCCTTCCAGGCCATCGCCCTTGGCGGCCAGGGCTTCCTGGTAGCCGTCCACATAGGCGCGCAGCTCCTCCTCGGTGGAGTTCTGGCTGCCCACCTCGCCGATCTCGCCGCCGATGGATACGCTAACCCCAGCCGGCTCGTGCTTGCGGATGAACTGGGTGAAATGGGCCGAGAGCTCGGCGTTCATGGCCTGCTGGGCACGCTCGCCATCCAGGTGAATGTCGACAAGGGTCGAGGTGTCAACGTCAATGTTGAAGAAGCCGGCCTGCAGCGCCTCAGCGGTCAGTTCCTCCACCGCGGCGATCTCTTTGTCAGCATCCTGCTTGTAGCGGGAAGCGGAAATCTGGAAATGGTCGCCCTGGATGAAGACCGGCCCGCGGTAGCCCTCGGCCACGGCGGCGCCTAGAATGTTGGCGGCGTATTCGGCCGGGCGCTGGGCGGTGTAGCCGATCTCGGAGCGGGCGATCTCGAAAATGAAGGCGCCAGCCTCCATGCGCTTGGCCACACGGAAGACGGCGCGGGCGGCCTCGTAGGCCAGCACGCGCAGGTTCATGGCCGGCACGGTGAACGTGGGCGGCACCTCGCCGCGGCCACGCGCCATGTACAGTTCATGGATGCTGGCAGGGATGGCGCCCAGCTCCAGGGCGATCAGACGCACCAGGTAGCGCGCCCAGGCCTGCTCGGTCTCGTTGCCGAGGCCGGCCAGACGCACCAGCTGGCCGATGTTGCTGCGCACAGCGCTTTCGTCTGCAATGTGAACGGCGCCGTTGCTGTAATGAGCGGCGGAACCGAGGGCGGATTGGATGGAGGAGGGGGCTTCAGCAGTCATGATGGGCTGATTTTACTATAGGCCCAGTCCCTACGTCATTGCGAGCCACAGACCGCTTGCGGCTTGTGCTGAGCTTAGTGCCAGACTGTTTCGGTCAGCCGCATTAAGATGCGGCTTCTCTCGCAATGACAATGGGAAATGTTTACAAATTGCATATATCATCTGTCGTATAATCATTTCGATGTACGTTAACCGTGCAGAGTGAGGTGAAACATGAGCGATTTGTTTGACCAAGTAACTGCAGATCAAGACCCTTTTCGCAGGCTGGCCAGCAAGCTACCCGGCTTTTCTGGCTATATTGAGCGAGAGAACCGCCGCGCGGCTGACAAGATCCTGCGTGAAGCTCTGGCTGACCGCTTTGAGGCCATCCGCAAGCAGCTGAGCAATGTCCAGAAGGACCTGGCATCGGCTCAGGAGCTGAGCTACATTGACGACCTGGAAGGGGCTGCTACCAAGATGCAGACCTTCATTGACAAAGTGCGCACCGCCGCCTACGGCAACAGCAGCTTCTTTGAGGCGATCAAGATCAACGAAGATGAACTGGCCAGTTTGTACGAATATGACCTGGCGCTGTTGACCCACGCTGACGATATTGAGCGCGGCGTGCAGAATGTGGCTGCCTCGGTGGGTACGGACGGCATGGAAGCCGCTGTGCGCCACGTGGTCACGCAGAGCCGTGACCTGGTGGCCGCGTTCGACCAGCGCAGTGAAGTGATCACTGCTCAGCCGGCGGAGTGACCGGCCTCAAGAGGAGACTAGACCATGGCTCGCATTTTTGACGTAATTGAATACCCCAATGAGATGAAGGAAGAGATCGTGCATCGCTTCCCTGAGAGCGGTGCGGGTGACTTCCGCATCGGCTCGCAGGTGATCGTGCGCGAATCGCAGAGCGCGGTCTTCTTCCGTGACGGCAAAGCGCTGGATGTGTTCAAGCCCGGCCGCCACACCATCGCCACCGCCAACGTGCCGCTGCTGGTCGACCTGATCGGCAAGGCCTTCAACGACCGCAGCCCCTTCACGGCTGAGGTCTACTTCGTCTCCCGCCGGGAATTTTTGGACCGCAAGTGGGGCACTCCGCAGCCGATCGTGATGCAGACCCCCGGCGTTGGCCTGGGCTGGCTGCTGCTGCAGGGCTTCGGCACGTATGCCTATTCTGTGGAAGATCCGCAGCAGTTCGTGACCCAGGTGGTCGGCACGCAGGGCGTGTACGACACTGTGGACATCGAGAACGACCTGCGCTCCCGCCTGCTGCGCTCCTTCTCTGACCTGCTGGGTGAGATGAAGGGCAAGTACACCACGGTGCAGGACATCATCGGCAATCAGGAAGAGATCAGCGCGGCTGTGCGCGCCAAGGCCCAGGATGATTTCGAGGCCCGTGGCCTGACCTTGAAGGCGTTCGTGATCGCCAACATGACCCCTTCGGCCACCACGGCCGAGGCGCTGCGCAGCATGGGCCTGCTCGACTCGGCCACCTACACGCAGCTGCAGGCGGCTGACGCCATGCGCGAGGCGGCCAACAACCCCAGCGGCGGCGCGGGCCTGACGGCTGGCATCGGCGCCGGCGTGGGTATCGGCCAGGTGATGAGCGAGGCGCTGAAGGGCGCTGGCACCACGGCCGCAGCGGCCGCCGCCAGCATGCCGGACGTGATGACGACCGGCGAAGCGGCCAGTATCCTCAAGGTAACAGAAGCGGACATCGTGGCCGCCATCGAAGCCAAGGAGCTGAGCGCCAAGAAGGTGGGCGGCAGCTACCGCATCACCAAGTCCGCCATGGAGAAGTTCCTGGGCGGATAGATTGCCTGGATGCAAAACAAAAAGGCCGCAGCGAAAGCTGCGGCCTTTTTTGTTTTTGCTGTGTTCATCCACAGATGAACACAGATGCGTTTTTCTGCGGACTACTTCCTCTCCACAAACCTTGCTTCCTCCGCGGTGACCTCGCCGCGCTCGCGCCAGGCGAAGCGGTGGGCGTATTTGTTCGGCTTGCCTTCCACCACGTCGGCGGTGACTTTGCCGATCAGGGGTGTGAACTTGAAGGCGTGCCCGCTGCCGCCGGCGCTGACCACGAGGCCGGGACGCTCCGGGTCTTGGTCGATCCAGAAATCCCCATCGAAGGTATCGCTATAGAAGCATAGGCGCTCAAAGGTCCGCGGCGCGTCTTTCAGCCCGGGCAGCGATTCGGCAAAGAATTTGCGGAACATGGCCTCGGTGCCTTCAGGCATGAAGCGCGGCAGGGTGGGGTCCATTGGCCAGCCTGGGCCGTGGTTGGCCAGCTTGAGCGTACCGTCCGCCTGGGCCGGGAAACCGTACCAGCCGGTCTTGCCCACATCGGCCGTCCACACCGGGAACAGCGGCGGCTGGTAGCGGGCCAGCTCGGCGGCTGGCACCTGGAAGTGCATCACCGGCTGAGCAGTGGACCAGATCACGTTCTGCAGCCAGGGCAGCAGCGTGCTGGTCCAGGTGCCGGCGCACACCACCACCGTGTCGGCCAGGTGCTCGCCGCCGTCGGCGGTGCGCACGCCAATGACCCTTTTGCCGTCCTGGATGAGTTCGGTGAAGCGCGCCCCTTCGATGATGTTGACGCCGGCGGCGCGGGCGCGGGCCGCCAGCAGGGTGACGACGCGGCCACTGGGCGACCAGCCGCCCTGCGGGTTCAGGTAGCCATCCGGGTACATGGCTGCGTTCCAGGCGGGGTAGCGCTTGCTGATCTCGGCGGAGTTCAGACGCTCGATGGCGTGGCCGCGTTTGAGCAGCAGCTGGTAGCTCTCGTATTCAAAATCGCCCGGCCCCATGCCGTCCAGCGTGAAGTACAGTACGCCAGTTTCATGGAAGACGGCTTCGCCCAGCTCCTGGTTCCATTGGCGCCACAGCGCCAGCGATTCTTCCATCATCTCCATGTAGAACTCATCGCGGCCATAGTCCATGCGGATGACCTTGCTGATGTCGGTGGATGCAGCGTCCGGGTGCGGCACCGGGCCGGGCTCGAGCAGGGTCACGGCGTGGCCGCGGCCGCGTAGCTCCAAGGCGGTGTTGATGCCAAAGGTGCCGCCGCCGACGATGAGGATGTGGGAGGTATTCATTGTGGATGGATTTTAATCAAAAAGTCAAACCCTGGTCACTTGGTCAGTTAGTCGACTAGCTGACCAAGTGACCAGTCAACTAATCGACCTATTTCTCTAGCTGTGGAATCTTTTCCCCAGCGCGGATGGGGACGCTGAGCCGGTTCTCGGCGGGCGGGATGGGGCAGTTCCACATTTCGTTGTAAGCGCAGTACGGGTTGTAGGCCAGGTTGAAATCGATCAGGAACTTGCCATCCGGCAGCTGCTCTGGGTCCAGGTAGCGGCCGGCGCCATAGGTCTCGGTACCAGCCAGCGAGTCGACGAAGAGCAGGAAGTAGCCATGCGGGCTGGAGAACAAGGTCAGCTCGGCGGTTTGGCCTTCCACTTCGAAGGCGAAGCGGCCGTAGCGTTTGTAGCTCTTCACGTCGCCGGTGGAGGTAGGCATCTCGAGCATGGTCTGCTCGGCAAACGGCTCGATCTCGACTTCCAGGCGCAGGGCCGGATTCTCGGGGAAGTAGCTCAGCGCGGTGAAACTTTCGCGCTGCTCCGGGGTCAGGGGTGATTGCGGGCTGCTGGCAAAGAACTCGTCTTTGCCGGCGCGATACTCCTGTAGAGACATAACGACTCCTTTAAAAACTACTGGCCGGTTTCCCGGCCAGTAGTGTAACTCAGTCAAATTGAGGAGCTAGCTGAACAGCCCCACCACATACGGCGTTGCCAGGTTGAGCAGCAAGCCCAGGGTGAAGAATTCGCCGGCCTTGCGGTTGAACAGCATCGCCCAGCTGACGTACCACAGCGGCCACACGGTCCAGCCGGCAGGGGCTTTGGCCGGCTTGGGCTCGGAGTAGGCCTTCCAGGTCTGGCGCAGGCGCGGGATCGCCAGGAAGGTCAGCAGCACCCACGGGCCGGTGTACTTCAGGAACACCATCGCCAGGATCAGAATGTAGAAGATGATGAAGGTGACCTTGTTGAGCTGCAGTGAGCGCTTCTCGCCCAGCAGCACCGGCACCGAGTTCACGCCCACTTTCTTGTCAGGCTTGATCTTGTCGATGTGCTTGCCGATCAGCACCGAGGCCACGATCAGGCCATACGGCAGCGAGAGCACCCAGATGGCGGGCGAGATGACGCCCGAGGCGGCGAAGGCCGTGCCGCCGATCATCAACGGCCCCCACACGATCAGCGCAGTCAGCTCGCCCAGGCCGGCGCGCTTGAGCACGCTGGTGTAGAGCAGGCTGAGCAGCAAACCGGCCACGGCGAAGGCCACGATCAGGATGCCGCGCTGGCTGAAGAGGTACAGCATGATGGCGAGGTCGACCAGGTTGAGCAGCCCCGCGGCCAGCAGCAGGCCCTTGGGAGTGGTCAGACCGCCCAGGATGGGGTGGGTGCTGTATTGGGCACGCGGATAGTCCTCGGTGTCCACGCCCTGGCGAACGTCAAAGTAGTCGTTCAACAGGTTGTTGGAGGCGTGCGCAGCCACAACGCCGATGACGGCGAGGATGCCCAGCAGCCAGTTCACATTGCCGATGCCCACCTGCTCGGCGGCGATGAGCAAGCCTAGCATGCCGGAGGTGAAGGACATCGAGAACACGCAGGCGCGCGAGATCACCAGCCAGCGGGTGAGACCATCTGCGAGTTCCAGTTGGGGGATGTTGCAACCGTTCAGCACTGTCTGCCAGCGCTTGACCAGAGGGATGGGGTGGTTCTTTGCGGCCTTGCGCGCCGCAGCTCGTGTTGCCATTAGAGCTCCTTGAATGAAGGTAGAACTTCTTGTGAAGTTCGTAATTAGTGAAATTATATAACAAAGTGGGGTGTGGGATGGAACCTGTGAATGGGGAGCGGGGTAGTATCAGTAGCTTGGACCAAGCCAATTTAGTTGAACTGGCCCGCCGCGGCGATCAGACCGCCTGGGCAGAACTCGTGCGCCTGCACAAGGAGGCTGTGTTTCGCCTGGCCTACCTGCACTTGGGCGACGCTGCCGATGCGCAGGATGCCGCGCAGGATTGTTTTGTGCGCGCCTACAAGCACCTGGGCCGCTTTGATGCACAGCGGCCGCTGCGGCCCTGGTTGCTGCGCATCGTAGCCAACCTGGCGCGCAACCGCCAACGCAGCGCCAGCCGCTATTGGGCCGCCCTGCAGCGGGCCGCCCGCCAGCAGCCGCAGGCGGCCGAAGGCCCGCAGGCGGGCAGCGAAGCCGCCCAGCAAGCGCATGAGCTGTGGAGCGCGGTGCGCAGGCTGCCGGCGGCAATGCAGAATGTGATCTACCTGCGCTATTTTCTGCAGCTCTCGGTGGAGGAGACGGCCCAGGCGTTGGACCAGGCGGCCGGCACGGTGAAATCACAGACCCATCGGGCTCTGCAAAAATTGCACGCCATCATTCGTGCGGAGTTTCCGCAGTTGGAGGAGGATCGCCATGGATGACCGCAAGCTGGCTCATCTTGAAGATTCGTTGCAGCAGGCCGGGCGCATTTTGGCCTATCCGGCTACGCCGGATCTGGCCGCCGCGCCCCGCGGAGCGCAACCCGCGGCCCGCAGGCCGCGGCCCGCGCTGCGGCTGACCTGGGCCGCCGCAGCCGTGCTGGCGCTGGCCGCCAGCCTGCTGGCCGTGCCGGATGTGCGTGCCCGCGTGCTGGAGTTCCTGCAGGTTGGCGGCGTGCACATCAACCTGCCGGCCGAAGGCGCTTCCAAGTTCTTCTCGACAAAGCGGCTGGCCAAGGCGCTGGAGCAATATGGCGAGATCGTGCCGCTGGCAGACCTGCAGGGCATCGTTTCGCTGGCGCAAGCGCGCCGCCAGGCTGGCTTCGAGATCGGGCTGCCCAACTATCCAGCTGGGTTGGGGGAACCTGATCGTGTGTACTTGCAAGGAGACGAGGGGGAGCGCTATGCCATCCTGGTATGGCTCGATCCGGATGATGCAGATCGTGTGGATATGGCTCTGTATATTCTTGGGCCTGGCGTGCAACTCAGCAAGACGCAGCCGGATGCGGTTGAGCGGCTATGGGTTCACGACAGCCTGGGCGCGTTGGTGCTCGGCAACCATTTCCTGGAAACCCACGCCGGAACTTCAGCAGGTGTGCTGGTTCAGGCGCCAGCCCTTATCTGGCAGCTTGGCGAACTCACCTATCGGCTTGAGGCCAATCGGCCTGTGCCTGAGCTGTTGCGCATCGCAGAGTCGATCGACTAGCGCAAGAAAAAAAGAGCGGCACATGCCGCTCTTTTTATTTCTTGCGCAGCGAGCTGTATAGCAGCCAGGCGCCGCCGGCGATCAGCATCAGCGGCCCGACGATGGCCCAGCTTTGCTCGGTGCCGAGAGCCAGCATCAGGCCGAAGATGAACAGCGGGATGCCTGGGTAGATGCCCCAACTAAGCTGTTGGCCGCCGCTCTTGATCGTGGACAGCAACATGAACGTGAGGCCCAGACCGATGAACAGCAAGCCAGCCGGCTGGAAGGACAGCTCGCCTGGAAGGGATTCAAAGTACGACACCGCGGCCAGCGAAAGCATGACCCCGCTGGGAATGATCGCCCACCACATCTCGCGGTTGGTAATGTAGACCGAGGCGAAACCGAGGCTCATGGATGCCAGGAAGATCGGCCCGCTCAGAGTCTCGCCGACCTCGGGCATAAAGGTGCTCAGCAGGCTCGATACCGCCAGCCCCGAGATGAAGAAGCCCACCATGGCGGCCCACCAGCGCTTAGTGTTGGTGAAATAGACTGAGAAGAGGGCGATGGCGGCGATGGCCAGCAGCGCGCCGAACAAGCCGCTTCGCGCAGAGCCGGGGATAAGTCCAAATTGCTCGAGCGCCAGAAAGGCGCCGGCCAGAATAAGAATGAGTCCAAGGATGTTGCGGCTGTCTTTGAGCATGGAGCCTCCGTCTGATTGATTATACGCTCAGGCGGCCAGCAGGTTTCAGCGCTAACTGACCCGCCCGAAGGCGTAGAAGGTGGGCACATGCAGCTGGCGCGTGCCGGCTGCCCAGGCGGCCGCGTCGAGCACCAGCCAGCGCTCCAGCTCCTGAGCGGGCATGTGCCCGCTAAGGTCGGCGCGCAACGTAGCGGCTTCGCCCTCAGCCGCCGGGCTGCTGGTTTGTAGCAGCCCGCTGTCTACAAGCTGCAGCCCGGCCGCCGCGAACAGCGCCGGCAGGCGGCCCCCTACTGTGGGGTCAGCGCCGCGGGCGCGCAAGGCTTCGCTCTGGGCGCGGCCCAGCGGCGCGAGTTCGTTGGGCGCGTCGGTGCGCTGGCTGTAGTCAGGCTCGGCCAGGGCCAGTACCGCGCCGCCGCGGCGCACCACGCGGCGCATCTCGGCCAGCGCTTGCGCCGGCTGGGCAACCCACAGCAGCACGAAGTGACAGAAGGCAATGTCGAAGGACGCGTCCGGGTAGGGCAGGGCATGTGCATCACCGGCAGTGAGCTCGGCCGCGGGCGCGTGTTGCCGAGCCAAGGCCAGGGCGTCGCGGTCAATATCCAGCCCGGCCAGCTGGCCGCCAGCCGGCATGCTGAGCGTGCTGAGGATCGCGCCTGTGCCGCAGCCCACCTCCAGCACGCGGCGCGCATTGTGTAGCCCGGCGGCCGCCAGCAGGTGGCGGCGCGCCGGCGCGGTCCAGGCGGCTTGCTGGCTATAGCGCTGGTGGGCGAGGGCTGGCTGCATACCTGAGATTATATGAGCACGCATCCATATGGAGCGCAGCTTTAAATGCAAGAGGCGCAGGTTTTGCCTGCGCCTCTTGTATGTGACAGAGTTGGGTGAAGGCTACGGAGTGATATTGATCGAGCGGATGTTGCTCCAGGCACTCCAGTTGCCGGCAGCATCCATGGCGCGCACTTTCCAGTACAACACGCCTATCGGGGGAGTGTAGTTGTTTGGTTTGTACGTGGTGACAGTGATCCCGCCATACTGCTGCACAGCCGTGTCGAAGGCAATTGATGGCGAGTACTGGATCTGATAACGCACCGCTCCCACAGATGGCTTCCATTGCACTTGTGGAAGGCCGCGTGAAGTGGAGCCATTGGCCGGCGAGGATAACTTTGGAGGCAGTGGCGCCGTGCGGTCCACGGTGAATTGGCGAACAGTGCTCCAAGGACCCGCTTCGCCGTTCACATTCCGTCCGCGTACTCGCCAGTAATACGTTCCATCGGTCACCAAGCTGGAGTCTGTGTGGGTAAGCACCCCAGAGGCCAGTGTAGTGTTGACCGCGAGCGGAGCTTGGAACTGGGGCTTGTTGCTGACCTGGATCTGATAGGTGTCACCATGTGCCACGGCTGTCCAGTTGAAGGTTATGTCTGGCAGGTTGAGGATGGCGCTGTTGGCTGGCGTCTTCAAATTGGGCGCAGCCGTAACGAGCTTCGGCAGGATCGTAATGGACCGAGGAGTGCTCCAGGCGCCCCAGTTGCCAGCCGCATCCACTGCACGCACCTGCCAATACAGCGTACCCAGCGGCGGGGTGTAGTTTGCCGGTGGCTTGTACGTATTTGCAGTGATGCCACCGTACTGCTGCACAGCAGTATCAAAGTCTACTGAAGGCGAGTACTGGATCTGATAGCGCAACGCGCCGACAGGCTTGCTCCATTTAACTTGCGGAACGCCGCGCGAGTTGGCTCCATCGGCTGGCCCAGTTGGGTTCGGGGCAGTGGGCGCAGTGCGGTCAACGATGAATTTGCCGGTAGTGCTCCAGGGGCCGGCTTCGCCGTTCACATTCCGTCCGCGTACCCGCCAGTAGTAAGTGCCCTCGGCCAGGCCAGAGTCTGTCAGCGTAAGCACCCCGGAGCCTAGCGTCGTGTTGACCGTATGGGGCGTCTTGAACTGGGCGTTGGTGTTGATCTGGATGTGATAGGTATCACCCTGTGCAACGGCTGCCCAGTTGAAGACAATGCTTGCCAGGTTCAAAGAGGCATTGTTGGCTGGGGTTGTCAGCTTGGGTGCTACTGTGACCAGCTTTGGCAGAATGGTGATCGAGCGAGCATTGCTCCAGCCGCTCCAGTTTCCAGCTGCATCCACCGCGCGGACCCGCCAATACAGTGTGCCCAACGGCGGGTTGTAGCCGGTTGGCTTGTAGGTGGTCGTCTTGATGCCGCCGTACTCCTGGACTGCCGTGTCAAAGGCTGCAGAAGTGGAGTACTGGATCTGATAGCGGACTGCGCCAACAGGCTGCTGCCATTGAACTTGGGGGACGCCGCGTGATGTGGCGCCATTGGCTGGCGAAGTTAGCTTGGGCGCGGTTGGAGGAATGCGATCCAGTGTGAAAGTGCGGACTGTGCTCCATGGGCCAGCATATCCGAGGTTGTTCATACCGCGTACGCGCCAGTAATACACGCCATCCGCTAGGGCAGACGGCGGCGTATACGTGAGTACTGCCCCTTGCTTGGATCTTACGATCTGTGTGAAACCCGCATCCGACGCTAGCTGGAATTGATACGTAGCCGCGTTGGCCGCTGAATTCCAGGTGAAGGCCGGCGTTGGATTGGTTGTGAATATATTGTTGGCCGGCCCGGTCAGCGAAGGCTGCGCGGCGGGGGCTCCCGTGCCAGTAATGATCGTTATGGTAAAGCTGGTTGCATTCTGTGAATCAATCCGAACGCGGATTTTTGCCGCTGAGTCAGTAAACGTTTCACCTACTACCCACTGTCCGCCTGCATCGCTTGGATCTCCGTTATTGTCTGCATCAACTACATGTGCTGGCTCATTTCGGCCTGTATTGACATGAGCAATGACTACTGCCTGTCCAGGTATGCCCAGGTCATAACCGATTAACTGACGGGCTTCTACAGTGTAGTAGTTTGTGCTCGACCCATTAATGGGGATGCGGGCCATCAAATATCTGTTGGAATTGTTAGTAGGTTGGGCGAGTCTATCAAGCGTGATAGTGACTTCACCATTCGATGGTGGAACGAATATCTTGCTACTGGGTATCCAGCCTAATCTTTGTTTATGGTATGCCAGGGTATGTGGAGCTACACAGCCATATGTTGGATCATTTACGAAGCACCAGACGCCTCCCATCACATCCCAACCCCCAGCTATGGAATGAGGCAGGCCAAAAGAGTGTCCCATTTCGTGGGCAGTGATTACTTGCGTGTGGCTCCACAAAGGCATCCAGGTCATCGGCCAGTTCTTAGTGACACCATCTAGTGTCATCCATTGACTGGCGCCGCCCCAGGCACAACATCCGAGATTTTGATTGAAGAAGATGTTAATGCCTGCAAAGGCAGCAAAATTCACACTGCTATTCGCAACATTGGTGCAATCCTCGGCCATCAGCCACCAATTGAGCTCCCCATTGAGCACATATGAAGCTAAGGGCTTAGGGAGATTGAACCAACCGGCCGAATCCGAACCAGAGATGTTCATGGCGTTGTAAGAGAGTTCTCTCCAGTAGCTACTGAGACGTGGATAAGTGTCATCTAGTAGGCGTGTGTAATAAGCGCGTGGATTGGGGGTGTTTCCATGATTCGAGAAACGGCATAGAAGATTTATGTAGGGTTTTGTTCCAGTTACGGCTGCTGAGACATCCCCAGAAGCGGCCTGTGGTCCAAAACTCACCAATGAAAGCGAGCTCACTTGTAAGGCGCCCCCGCCCTCGCCACCCTCTGCTGAAGCATTCATTGATTGCTGACCCATCCAGGTACCGGAAACGGTTACATTTGCACCTTGTAGTCTGGTCTCACCACCAGCAGACACAACTAGATTTGGGTGTATCAAGAGTTGCGTGTGGTTGCCATCTTCCTCAGTTATCGAGAAGATCTTGCGCTCGTTGTTATCGGCATCATCTCCCCAGATAATGGAAAAATACCCTGTGAGAGTAAGAGGTTGCCCCATGCCATAGACTTGCAGACCGTCTTTGTCGGGGGTAGATGTCGCCGTTTGAGTAGCCGTGCCAGTTGTAGTAGCCGTAAGAGTGGCGTTAATGGTGGCGGTTGGCTCTTCCGTAGTGGCTTCAGGAGTTTCCGTTGGCGTTGAGCTATCCGGGGTTGCACTTGGTTCAGGCGTATTCGTGTAGGTCTCGGTAGCTGTTGGAGTCGGCGTGTCGCCAGGGTCCTGAGCCAGTGCCACGCTGGGGAATGCCCCGAGCGAAATGATTACACCCAAGATCAGGGATACATAAAGCAACGCCTTAGAAAAGGAAATAGTCTTTGAAGCCGATGTCATGCGCTGTCCTCCTGGCGACTTAGACAATTTATAATTCATTAAAGTGCCTATATCAAGCAGATATGGACGGCATTTGCCCCTCAGTTGAGGGTGGGTTGGCGTATACTTACATCTATGGCGCTCGATATACGTTCCGCTTCCGTCAATAAGCTCTGGCAGGGGGTGCGCAGCGACACCGCCAACTTCCTGGCCGCCTTTTCCCAGCCTGAAAAACCCCGCCTCGGGTTGCATACCTACGACATTGCCATGGCCAATGGCCGCAGTATGCGTATTCACCTGCGCATCGAGCCCAGCGGCAACGGCGTCATGTTCGTGGATGTGACCGATGTGGTGCACCTCAATCACACCGCGGCGCTGATGGCCAAGATGGCGCTCGACGGTGTGCCGCGGGCGCAGGCGCGGGCGCGCATCGGCGGCTGGCACCCGGATGCGCCGCTGGCACAGATCGAGCGCGAGCTGCAGCAGATCTACGACATGGTGGAAGGCTTTGCCCACCCGGACGGCGACTGCCCGACCTGCGAGCTGAGCGATACCCTGGAAATGTCGCCCATGTTCAGCGTGGAAGTGAATGCGCCTTACAAGGTGGACATAGCGCTGACCTATGGCTGCAACAACGAGTGCCCGCATTGCTACAACGAGGCTGACCGCCTCAACATGCCCTCGCTGCCGCTGGCGGATTGGTACGCCGTGCTCGACCGCCTGGCCGAGTTGGGCGTGCCGCATCTCATCCTCACCGGCGGCGAGGCGACCCTGCACCCGGACCTGCCGCAAGTCATTCGCTACGCCGACCAGCTCGGCATGGTGGTGGGACTCAACACCAACGGCCGCCACATCGCCCACAACGAATACATGCAAGAGCTTGCCGAAGCCGGCTTGAACCATGTGCAATTCACGCTCGACTCCAGCCGGCCGGATGTGCACAACGCCATGATGGGCGCAAAGGCCTGGCACCAGACCGTGCAGGGTATCGAGAACGCCATCGCCAGCCGTGTGCATGTGATCACCAACACCACGCTGATGCGCGCCAACATGGGCCATGTGGAAGAGATCATCGAGTTCCTTTATTCACTGGGCATCCGCACCTTTGCGATGAACGGCCTGATCTACTCCGGTGGCGGCTTTGCGCACTCCAACGCCATTGATGAGAAAGAGATGCCGGCGTTGCTGGTGCGCGTGCGCGATAAGGCCCGCGAGCTGGGCATGCGCTTCCTGTGGTACACGCCCACTGAATACTGCCGCATGTCGCCGGTTGAGTTGGAGATCGGCGCCAAGCGCTGCAACGCCGGCGAGTACTCGCTGTGCATCGAACCGAATGGCAATGTGCTGCCGTGCCAGTCGTATTACGTTTCGACCGGCAATATTCTGCACGACCCGTGGGAGCAGATCTGGGATGGCGAGCTGTTCCGCAGCTTCCGCTACCGCGAGCTGGATCCCAAGGGCTACGGCCTGCCCGAGAAGTGCTGGACCTGCCCTGACCTGCCGCTGTGCGGCGGCGGCTGCCGTATCGAGCGCGAAGCGCGTGACGGTGTGCGCGTGGCCGAGGGCAGCGGGGGCGGCTGCTCAGGCTGCAGCGGCAGCTGCGGCACCGGCAGCTCTGCGCACCAGGTCAAAGGGCATTCGCACACGGCCGGCTATATTCCGGCGGGAGGCTTTACCCCTTCGCCCAGCACCACGCGCACCAAGACGCGCGCCAGCGGCAACTTTGACATGATCGGTCTGGATGAGATCGGCGTTCAGTAAAAAAGCTGAACCACAAAGAGCACAAAGAAAAGCTAGTCTATTAGTCAGCTAGTCCTGATCGTCATTGCGAGGGAAGGTTGCATGGCAATGCAGCCGACCGAAGCAATCCCCATGCTGTTCGCCATCTTTCAGCCCGTATAATCGTTGCATGCTTGCCGCTTTCGAAGCCAACATAATCTTGCGCATAGCCACAGCTGCCGTGTTCACGGCGTTGCTGTGGCTATTGTTCTTACAGCTGGCTCGCGGCCAGGGCAAGATATTCTTCGCCGCCCTGGCCGCCGGGCTGCTGGCTGTGTTCGCTTATTCGCCGCTGGCGCAGGCGCTGGCCTTCGTGCCGCTGCTGGGCTTGCTGACGTGGGCCGCCTGGCGCCGGCGGCAGGCGGCTGGCTACCAGCCCGCCGTCGCCCGCATCGAGGGCGGCGGGGTCAAGCGTGGCCTTACGCCGCCCGAGGCGGCCGTGCTGCTGGGGCGGCCGATCAATATTACGTTGACCCTGCTGCTGTTCGAGTTGCTGCGCAAGGGCATCCTGCGCCAAACGAACGGCGAGCCTTTTACCGTCGAGGTCACCGAGGCCTTCCGCGCGCACGGGTCGGCCCTGACCGCCCAGGAGCGCGGCGAGCGCCGCCGCCTGGCCGCCCAGGCCATCAACGCCGCCCTGCACGCCTTCGAAGAGCCCTTCCTCGAGATCATCGAGAGTCATCCCGGCGTACCGGTGCGTGCACTCGACCTGGGCGTGGCGGTGCAGCCGCTGGTGCGCTATGTGGCCGGGCGGGCGGGGGGCTACAGCCTCGACGAGACGCGGGTCTACTACGACCTCATCATCGATCGTGCCCCCAAGGAAGCTCGCAGTGACGGCAAGCTGACCTTTGACCGTGAGCGCATCTTCAACCGCAATCTGGGCTGGGTGCTGCTGGGCGCAGACTTCGTCACTGTGCTCGACCAGCCAGATTATTCCTATGTGCCGCAGTGGCTGCGCAAGCAGCCGGTGCCACTGGGCAACCGCACCTTCGCCCGCTGGGTGCAAGCCGTCTACGCCGAGCTCGACGGCGTGGTGGACGAACGCGACGTCCAGCTCGAACTCGGCGACGAGAACGACGCGGTGACCGCCGCGCTGCTAGGTGATATTCGCAGAACTACGTTTTACGGCTAACCCGTCATTGCGAGGAGCACCCGGACGGCGTCAGCTGTTCGGAGCGGACGAAGCAATCTGGGGTTTGATTTAGTAGTGGCTGACTTACATCCTACAGCACAGATTAGGCACCGAGGAAGTGGGAGAATTTATGGATGAAACTGCTCTGATCTTAGGGGGTGTAAACGCTCGGACAATACCGAACCCCGAGGAACTTCTGCTCGCTTACCGCAACGAGATCGGGGGTGATTACTATGACTATCAACCCGTAACGCAACGTGACATGCTAGTTCCAGAGGATTTGGCTGTCACGCTTGCCTTCAATTCCAATGTGAGTTGGCGCGCGTTCCGCAGTATGAAGAATCATGCCGCGGATGTTGAGCTTTCCAAGCTGCCCGATAAACCACTGCACAACACGATCTCTACTGAGCGCGACCTTATTGCAAATGTCATAGTTGCTTTGATTGAATGGCCGGGTTTTGGCTCATCAGTCGCAACCAAGGTGCTTCACAAAAAGCGGCCTGAACTGATTCCTGTTCTGGATAACCAGTCCATCTATTCCGCATATCTCAACCCGCAATGGCCAGCCGAGCACATCAAACCCTACACAGTGTATAGCTATGCACTGATTCGCGAAGCACTAGAGAATGTGTTCTTGGATGTGAGCCGCGCCGAGAACTTGCCGATATGGGAAAAACTGAGAAGGCTGGAGCCAGCCTTCTCACGAATTGAACTATTTGACTGCGTATGGTTTATGTATTTCCTTGCTAACCAGCAACGCCTGCGCTAGCTTGGTTTCCAAATCGCGTCCCACGCATCCCGCACAAAATTGCCCAGCACCTTGTTCGTGCCCTGGCCGGGCAGCACGTCGCCGTCTGGCTCCACGTAGAGCCAGGCCTTGTGCGCAGGCTTCGCCTGTGCGGGAGTTTGCTCCGCAAACTCCGCGAGTTCTAAGGCCACCGGGTTGAGCGCCGAATACGGCACCGGCAGGTCCCATACCAGCGGCAAGTTCAGCGCGTTGGCGTGGTCGCGGGCGGCGTGCAGCGCCTCGCTGAGCGAAGTATCCGCTTCGCTCAGCGAGAGGGCGCGGATGCCGCTGCCGGAGAGCTTGTCGATCAGGGCATTGGCCTGGGCGGCGTTGTCCTTGGTCAGGGTCAGGTGGGCGGCGATGAAGATGTCATCGTTCAGCACTTCACGCCAATAGGCAAAACTGGCCAGCGAGTCCCAGGTCTGCGTGCCGCTGGGTTGCAGCACGATCATGGCGTGGTCCAGGCCCGCATCCAGTAGGGTCTTGAGGTAGCGCGTATCGGTCAGCTTGTGGCCGTCGGTCACCAGGCCGGTCACCAGGCCGCGGTCCTCGGCGTGCTGCAGCAGCTCGGCCAGGTCTTCGCGCAGGGTCGGCTCGCCGCCGGTGAAGGTGATGTGCGGGATGCCGGCCGCATACGCTTTGTCGATCACCTGCTTCCACTCCTCGGTGGTCAGCTCGCGCTCGACCCGCTTGCTGGGCGCGGCATCCGTAGGCGCGCCCTCGGGCAGGCGGTAGGTCAGGGCAATATCCAGGCGATAGGGCGCGCTCAGATCCTCATACGGCGTGGCGCGGTCGATATCAAGATAGGTGACCGGGTCCAGGTCGGGCGTTTCGATCAGGGTCTGGATGGTCTTGGCGAACTCGGCGTAATCCTCGGCGGCGTGCTTCTTGTCGGTGCTATAGCGTTTGGCTACCTGCTCAGCGACCTGCTCCGGCGGGGTGAGACGGATGAAGTGCCAGGCCATCTCCGTGGCGGTCTGGTTGAGGTGCAGCACGGTGCTGGCGTTAATGACCAGCAGGCCTTCGCCGCCCGGCTCGACGCGCAGGTGCAAGCGGTAGTGGTTGGGGTGGCTGGCGGGCGAGGTGTACGAGAACAGCCCGGGTTCCAGAGGCTGGGCCTTTTCGCCGCCGCGCAGTTTGTCTAGAAAGCCCATTAGCGGCCTCCACCGGCGCAGGCGCAGGCACAGCCGGCGCAGGCGCACGCACACGATGAGCCCCCGCCGCTGAAGCCGCCACCGCCGCTGCTGGCGGTGGGCGGGGGCGGCGGGTTGGTGACCTTGGTCACGCCGCCGGTAAAGTCAGACAGGTTGCCGACCACGCTGCTGGCGAAGCTCTGCACGCCGCCGACCACCGAGGCGGCAAAGTCGCCGCCGGGCAGGGTGGGCAGCGAGGGGCTGCCGGTGCTGCGGGTGGGCGAGCTGCTGCTGCGCCCAACGCTGGGTGCGGATGCGGTCTTGCCGGCGGTGTTGTAGGCCGGGTTGTAGCCGCCGTACCAGCGCGGCAGGTAGACTGGGCCGTCGGCGAACACATCCCGCGTGCGGCGGTCGTAGTTCGGGTCCAGCATGGTCCACTCCAGGTTCTCGTCAAAGGCTTCGCTCTTGACCTGCGGAGTGTCGGCCGCCTCGACCTCTTTCCAGGCGTCGGCGGTGATCTTCTTGTAGAACTCGACCGTTTCGCGCTTGCTGAAACCGCGCATCTTGTTGGCCACGCCGCGCACCATACGCACCATCATCTGCTGCAATTCACGGCGGCGCTTGGCCTTGTCGCTCTCGGCGAAGGCGTTGAGGAAATCGTTCTCGTATTCCTTCAGGCCGGTGGGCTGCTTGGTGACGCGGGCCACATCCAGCGGGTCACGTTTCACCACTTCGGCGGCGCCCTTCTTGACCACCGAGAACATGATCATAGTGAGGATCTTGTCCATCGGCTGCTCGAGCAGGATGGCGGCTTCGGGCGCGGTGAGGCCGCGCTTGATGCCGTGCCCCTCGACCGAGATCTTGGGCGGCAAATACTTGAGCTTGCGGCTGCGCTCAGAGCGCACCGCGATCACAACAATGAAGGTGAATACGCCTGCGAAGCACAAGCACACCAGCAGGCCGATGACCACGTCAGGGTCGATGCCGTAGCGCTGCCAGAAGGTGGGCGTGGTCACTGTGCCGCTGGCCACATAGCGGGCCGGGAAGGATGCGCCGAACAAGTAGTCTCGCCCGGCGCTGGCCGTGGTGTTGCGCCAGGTGTAGGTGATGCGGCCGGAGTTGTCTACGCCGGTGACCGGGCTATCCGGGAAGCCGGGGTGGCCGGCGGTGTGCCAGCGCGGCTCGCTGGGCTGCACGCCCGGCGGCAGGTGGAAGACTACGGTGATGTCGCTGCTGCCGTTGACGAAGTCAGAGTCGAAATAGTTGGGCATGAACAACGCGCTGGCGTAACTGGAGTCGTTGTTGTCTTCGTACAGCACGTTGCGCACATTCGTGGCGCTCATGCGCACGGTGCCGGTCTGCCCGGGCTGGATGGCGTTGGCGCCCAGCCCCAGCTCTACGCCGTTATCCACATAGGGAGAGTAGGCGATGTGCGTGATCGGGCGGCCGTCAATGGATGCGCTGATGTTGGAGATGGAATAGCTGCTGTTCGGCAGGCCGACGTCTACATAGTCGATCGGGTCGGCATAGCTCTCATTGCGGAAGGTGATCTCATACGTCACGCTGAGCGTGCCGTTGGTCTCCCAGTACACGTCTACGCGCTGGGTTGGCACCTGGAAGGCATAGGTCTGCGCATACGCCACGCTGAGCGGGACCAGCGCAACCAATACAACGAGCGTGAGTAGCAGTAATTGGCGTCGGACTTTCATTAGTCAACCCTGTCTATTGGTCGGTTGGTCAGTAGCTGACAGCTTATGGCTGAAAGCTGTCCGCTACCACTTGGGCGCTTCTTCGATCTGGTAGACCGCGCCGCAGTAGGGGCAGGTGACGTTGAGCGCGCCGCCCACCAGGGCCACGTTCTTGTCGCTCAGGGCGCCGCCACATTGCTGGCACAGGAACTTCTCCAGCTTGACGTCGCCGGTCAGGTCTACGTTGTAGGTCACCTTTTGCTCGCCGGGGGCGGCCAGCTTTTGGTTGGCGTACCACATGAGGCCAAAGCCCAGGCCCACGGTGATGAGGCCGGTGAGCAGGTTGCCCCAGCTGGTTTGGGTGCCGAAGGCGGCCCAGATGAAGAGCACGCCAAAGAAGATCAGGATCCAGGATGCAATTTTTGCGATCGATTTCATGTCTGCGCGCTCCTAGAAAACAAGTTTAGCCGATTTTGCTGGATGGAAACATCCACAGATAACCTCATCCACAGATGAACACAGATATTAAAACGGATGAATATGATTTTTGTTCGTATTTATCGCCTTTGCATCTGTGTTCATCTGTGGAGAGAATCCCCCGAAACCTTCGCCAAGACCGCCCGTATATAATCGGATGGATACTTGTCCATCCCGATATAGAGACGAGGAGTCATATGCCAAACGAAATTTCCTACAAGATCCACGGGGATGACCTGCAGCTGCTTGAGATCGAGCTGGACCCGGGCGAGGCGGTGCGCGGCGAAGCCGGCACCATGACCTTCATGGAAAGCGGCGTAGAGATGCAAACCGGCGTGGGCGGCATCTTCAAGGGCCTGAAGCGTATGTTCACCGGGGAGAGCTTCTTTATCTCCACCTTCACCAACACCAGCCAGGCCATCTCACATGTGGCCTTCGCCGCCCCGTACCCCGGCAGCATCCTGCCCATCAACCTGAGCGCTGAGGGCGGCAAGTTCATCTGCCAGAAGGATTCCTTCCTGTGCGCCGACACCAGCGTCGAGATCGAGATCGCCTTCACCAAGCGGCTGGGCGCGGGCCTCTTCGGCGGGGAGGGTTTCATCCTGCAGCGCCTGGAGGGCAGCGGCATGGCCTGGGTGCATGCCGGCGGCACGCTGATCGAGAAGACCCTGGCGGCGGGCGAGACCCTGCGGGTGGATACCGGCTGCCTGGTGGCGTTTGCGCCCTCGGTGGATTACGACATCAAGATGATGAAGGGCTTCACCAACGCCCTGTTCGCCGGCGAAGGCCTGTTCCTGGCCCAGCTGACCGGGCCGGGCAAGGTGTACTTGCAGAGCCTGCCGCTCTCACGCCTGGCCGACCGCATTCTGGCGGGCGCCAAGCGCAGCGGCAACAAGTCTGGCGGCGTGGCCAGCGATGTCATCGGCGGGCTCTTCGGCGGCTAGGGCAGTGGGGTAGAATCTGGGCAACGGAGCAGCCATGGCCAAAACCTTCAACCCGCGCATTTACAAGATCACCTTCGCCAGCGTGTACCCTATGTACATTCAGAAGGCGGAGAAGAAGGGCCGCACCAAGGCCGAGGTGGACAAGATCATCTACTGGCTGACCGGCTACAACAAGAAGCAGATGGACGCGCAGATCAAGCGCGAGACCACCTTCGAAACTTTCTTCGCTGAAGCGCCGGGGATGAACCCGGCCCGCGAGCTGATCACGGGCGTGGTGTGCGGCGTGCGGCTGGAAGAGATCGAGGACCCGCTGATGAAGGAAATGCGCTACCTGGATAAGCTGGTGGATGAACTGGCCAAGGGCAAAGCGATGGAGAAGATATTGCGCCAGCCCGCCGAGGCCGTGGGCTAAGATTAAAAAAGAGCCGCTGAAAGCGGCTCTTTTTTTTTTGTTTTACCTGTTCTAACGATTACTCGCTAGAGAATACCCCAGTCAAAGGGGCCGGTGGACTAGTAGGGCTAAAGTCGATTTCAACAATGCTGTAGTCAAACCCTGGGACATGACGTGGGATAAAGACGTATCCAGCATTATCTTCTTTTACAATACCATATACTCTTCCATGTGTATCATTATATGTTCCAAACACAGCAACTAACCCATCTGAAACTTTGTATGGGTATACAGTGTAAAAACAATCATTACACTTTTCCATTAATTCTTGAGGAATTGATGAAGATTCGAAAAAGTAGGCTTCCCGATTCAACGGATCATCTAGCTTCGTATTATTAACATAGATCAATCCACGCATACCAGATTTTGCAACCCAAGCAAGAGACTCTCCTACAACACCACCCAATATCCCTGTTGCCATTTTGCCGACATCATCAAACCTTGCATAAGGGGAACTCCACTTTATATCCTGATAAACAATACCTTGATAATCACTTCCTTCAGAGTACATTCCGTTCAATATAACTTTTGTTAGTGCCAGAATGTTCATCGCCAACTTATCCCTGGGTGACGAGTTAGTATCGACAACATATAAATCACAGCTCTTGAAATTCTCAACATCCAGCTGTGTTGGATGAGGCACTAAGTATTTCTTGTCATCCTCCGTAACAACACTGGCGTAATACGTTAAATCAGATTGACCGAGTACACTCAAATCACATTCAGGTAGTTTCTCTACAGTGATGCCTTCCAGGCTCGGTAGGGGAGGCAGCTCGTAAGGGAATTCTGTTGCGGTTGGAACTAATGTTGCCGTAGGCTCAGGGGTAGGAGTAGAGGACGCTTCCGCCGTCGCGCTGGGCGCGATTGTTTGCGTAGGTTCAGCCGCCGGGCTGCTGCAGGCTGCCAGCGCAAGCGCCAGCAGCCCCAGCGCGGCCAAACGGGCGGGCAGGGCGGTTGGCTTGTGTGGGGTAAACGGCGGGCGGGTGGCCTTCATATAACTCCCTTGTGTGGCAATTTTAGTGATTATAAACTTCAGCCCTCACCCCGCGCAGCTTTGCTGCGTGGGGTGAGGGAGCGGTAGCCCATATCGTCTTTGCGAGCGGTGCGCTACGAAGTAGCGCGAGCGAAGCAATCCCCAACCCGGTTTGCAAATAGACTTGGGGATTGCTTCGTCACTCACTGCGTTCGTTCCTCGCAATGACAAGAGAACGAAGCTTAGTGATCGATTTTCCTATCGCTCTTCCACCGGCACCCATTTGCGATCATCCACGCCCGTGTACTCCGACTGCGGGCGGATGATGCGGCCCTCGGCGCGCTGCTCGAAGCAGTGCGCCAGCCAGCCGCCCACACGGCTGACCGCGAAGGTGGGCGTGAAGAGCGGGATGGGGAAGTCGAGCCCGTGCAGCAGCAGGGCGGTGTAGAACTCCACGTTGGTCTGCAGATTGCGGCCGGGCTTGTACTCCTCCAGCAGGCGGATGGCGGTCTTCTCCACGTCCTGCACCAGGTTGTACAGCGCCATGTCACCGTCGGCTTCGTAGAACTCGTGGGCGGCTTTGGAGAGCACATCGGCGCGCGGGTCACGCACCTTGTAGACGCGGTGGCCGAAGCCCATCAGCAGCTCGCCCGCCTCCAGTTTCTTGCGCAGCACGCCTTCGGCGTTCTCCGCCTTGCCGATCTCGAACACCATGTCGAGCGCCGGGCCGGGCGCGCCGCCGTGCAGCGGGCCTTTGAGGGCGCCGATGGCGCCCACAATGGCCGAGACGAAATCCGTGCCGGTCGACATGATCACGCGGGCGGTGAAGGTGGATGCGTTGGAGCCGTGATCGATCACGGTATTGAGGTAAGTTTCCAGGCCGCGTACGCGGGCGGCGCTGGGCGCTTTGCCCTCGAGCATATAGAGATAGTTGGCGGCATGGCCCAGGCTGGGGTCTGGCGGGATGGGGTCTTTGCCATTGGCCAGGCGCCAGGCGGCGGCCACGATGGTGGGGAAGCTGGCCAGCAGGCGCTTGGCCAGCCATTCGTCAGTGTCGCCTGCGGGCGCGTCGAGGCCTAGCGTGCCGGTGGCCATGCGCAGCGCGTCCATCAGGTCAAGCGTGGGGCTGGCGCTGGCTTTCAGCAGCGCCAGCGTCGCGTCGGGCAGGGCGCGCAGCTCAGCCAGCGACTGGGTGAAGGCGTGCAACTCGCCGGCGGTGGGCAGCCTGTCGAACCACAGCAGATACACCATCTCTTCGAAGGTGGCGCGGCTGGCGATCTGTTCGAGCTTGAAGCCTGCGATGACCAGCTCGCCGGCCTGGCCGTCTACTTTGCTCTTGTTGGTTTGCACGGCAACGACGCCTTGCAAGCCAGGTATATATGTGGACATGGGGGATGCTCCTATCAAGGTAAAGACCGGTAGTGTGCGCCTATTCTAGCGCAATTGACCAATAGACCAATCGACTATCGACGGGTCTATTTGTCAGTTAGCCGATTGGTAGCGTGACGTACAATCAGGGCCGCATGCACAACCTCTCCGTGCCGCGCTTGCTCGCCATCGCGTCCTTCGGCTTCGCCCTCACGCTGTTCAGCAACACGCTCGACCCGGCGCTGTATGGCTACAAAGTGCTGCAGCTCGCGCCCGATAATCCCAACACGCTGCTGGGTTTCAGCACCGCCGCCGGCTCGCTGCTGGTGCTGCTGATGGGGCCGCTGGTCGGCCTGCTGTCTGACCGCACCCGTTCGCCGCTCGGCCGCCGGCTGCCATACTTCCTGATCGGCGTGCCGCTCATGATCGCCGGCCTGTTCACCGTGGGCCTGGCGCCGGCAGTGTGGGTCTTCGTGCTGGGCGTGCTGCTGTGGCGCTTTGGCGACAACATCATCTTCGCCCCGTGGGAGGCGCTGTACGCCGACCGGGTGCCCGCGGCCCAACGCGGCCTGGCCTCCGGCCTGAAATCGCTGACCGAGATCCTGGCGGTGCTGCTCGGCCGCCTGGCCGCCGGCGAGCTGCTATCGCGTCAGCTCCAGCTGGGCGATGCGGCCATCTATGCGGCCATGGCTGTGCCGGTGGCCGGGCTGCTGCTGGCGCTGCTGTTCACCTGGCTGGGCATGCGCGATGAGCCCTATGAGCAGGGCGAGCCGGTGCGCGAGCCGCTGCTCAAGACGTATATAGACAGCTTCCGCTTCGATTGGCGCGGCCAGAGCGCGTTCCGCTGGTGGTTCGCGAACCGCTTCCTGTTCTGGGTCGGCTTCGTCACGCTGAGCCAGTTCCTGCTGCTGTTCGTGGTGGATGTGGTCGGCCTGCCCGAAGCCGACGCGCAGCGTTACCTGGCGCGCCTCTCGCTCGTGCTGGGCGGGGCGATCCTGGCGGTGGCGGTGCCCTCCGGCCGCCTGGCCGACCGCTTCGGCCGGGCGCCGGTGGTGATCGCCGCCTGCCTGATGGCCGCCCTCGGCACCACGCTGGTGCTGTTCTTGCGCGATCTCAACTGGCTGACCCTGGCGGCCGGCCTCATCGGCTGCGGGGCGGGTACGTATCTCTCGGCCAACTTTGCCCAACTCACCGACATCGTGCCCAAGCCCGAGGCGGGCCGCTACATCGGCCTGGCCGGCATTGCCGGCGCGGCCGGCGGCACGGTGGCGCGCTTGCTGGGCGGCCTGCTGATCGACCCGCTCAACACGCTGACCCCAGACGGCACCTTGGGCTATTTGGCATTGTACGGGCTGGCCGCGATATTGTTCGTGGCCGCGGCCTGGGTCGCCAGCTTTAGAGCCCGCTGATTCTTCGCAAACAAAAAAAGCCCTTTCGCAAGAAAGGGCTTTTTTGATTCGGGTCAGCTTAGTAGCCGGGGCTGTTGCAGGTGTCGATATCGCCGGACTGCAAGCCATCTTGCAACGCGGCCAGACGCTGCTCGGAGGAGCCGTGCGTCCACGCATCCGGCACGATGTAGCCTTGGGTCTGCTGCTGAATGCGGTCGTCGCCGATCGAAACGGCCGCATCCAAGGCCTGGATGATGTCCTGCCGCGTCAGGCTGGCGATGTAGCCGGTCTCGGTGGCATGGTGCATCCAGATGCCGGCCAGACAATCGGCTTGCAGCTCGGTGAACACGATCTCACTATCCGGGCCGGTGTCACGGATCATGCCCGAGGTGTTGAGCACGCCGAACAGGTTCTGGACATGATGGCCATATTCGTGGGCCAGCACATAGGCGGTCGCCAACGGGCCGCCGCGCGCGCCCAGGCGCGCCATGATGGTATCGAAGAAGGACAGGTCAACGTAGACCATCTGGTCACGCGGGCAGTAGAAGGGGCCAGATGCGCTGGATGCGAAGCCGCAGGCCGCCTCGGTTGAGCCGGAGAACAGCACGGTCTGGGCGGGCACATAGTTCATGCCGTAGTCGGGCAGCTCACTGGCCCAGAAAGCCTGGATGCTGTTGACGAAGCCTACCAGCTGGCAATCCTCGCGCTGGTTGGCGTCCGCGCCGGTCTGGCACTCCGAGGCCAGGTCCGCCGCATCCTGATAGTAGCCATCCGGCTGACCGCCACTCCCCAGCAGGGCCGAGGGGTCAACCCCCAACAACATGGAGACCAACAGCACCAGCAGGCCGATACCGCCGCCGCCCACCACCACCGTGCGCCCCATGCTGCGGCCGCGGCGGTCTTGTACCTGAGACGGGTCTAGCCGTTTTTGATCATTGAATGACATTCAAACGCTCCATTGCGATCAGTAATAGGTGGATAGTTATACCGCGCCGGGCAATTGCTCAAGGTCCAAACGCCACACGTTGCAGGTGATGGGATTGCCCTTGGGATACTCGTACCCGCTGACGCCGAGCAGCTCGAAGCCGGCCTTGCGGCACACCGCGTTCGAAGCCAGGTTCTCGACGGTGGGATAGGCGAAGAAGTAGCGATGGCGCTGCTGCGCATGCGCCATCGCCGCGGCGGCCAGCGTAGCTCGCGTGGCAAGGCCGTGGCCTTGCCACGCCGGCACCACGGCCCAGCCGGTCTCCCAGGCGGGCTGGCCTTCATGCGCGTGCTCCCAATAGCCCACTGTGCCGGCGGGCTGCTGCTGCGGCCCGGCCAGGATGACGAACATGGCGTCGCGGTCTGAGTCCAGCAGTGCAACATAGCGGGCGTGGCGCGCCTGCAGCTTGTCTTCGCTTTCGGGGCCGCCCAGGTATGCGGTCATTTCGGGCGTGCCGAGGGTGGCGCTCAAGAGATCAAGATCGCCTTCGCCGTAAGGGCGCAGGCTGACCTCGCTTTGGGTCAAGGCTGCTCCTGCAGCGCTTGCTGCGCGGCCAGCAGGCCGGGCAGGCCGGTCAGCCCGCCGCCGGGGTGACCGCCCGCGCCGCAGATGTACAGCCCACGCGGGCCATGTCCGCCCAGGCGGTAGCCAAGGCGGTAGCCTATGCTGCCAGGCACCGGGCGGTTGAGCAGCAATTGATCCAGCCCCATCTGGCCGTGCATCTCGCTGCCGCCGGCCAGGCCGTACTCGCGTTCGTAGTCCAGCGGAGTGATGACGCGGCGATCCTCCACCAGTGTGCGCAGGCTGGGCGCATACTCAGCCAGCATATCGAGCACCATGTCGCCCATGCGCTCGCGTTCGGCATCCCAGTTGCTTTCCGCCAGCGCGTACGGCGCGTAGCGCACCGTGACGGACAGCGTATGTTTGCGGGTTGGCGCCAGCGAAGCATCCAGCAAGCTGGGGATGCGGGCGATCAACACCGGCGCGGCCGAGAGGCGGCCGTGCTTGGCATCGTCGTAGGCCTGCTCGGCATAGTCCAGGCTGGGGCTGATGATGATGTCGCCCTGCAGGCGGTCGGCCTGGCCGACCGCGCCGAGGAACTGCGGCACGCCGCCCAGAGCGAAGTGCACCGTCGCGCTGCTGCCGCGCAGCTTGAGGCTGCGGAAGCGGCGATACAGCCGCGGCTCCAGTTGGGCCGGGCCAAGCAATTTCAGGAAGGTGGTGTGCGGGTCCGCGTTGGAGAGCACCTGGCGCGCCGTGATGTGCTCGCCATTTTCAAGCTCCACGCCGGCCACGCCGCCATCGGCGGTCAGGATGCGTGCGACGCCCGCGCCGGTGCGGATGCTGACGCCAAGCTCGCTGGCTTCTTTCGCCAGGCTCTCGCTGACCGTGCCTACGCCGCCGCGCACCAGGCGCTGCAGGTTGCCACCCATGTGCTGGTACAGCAGCATGAAGGCGGTGCCGCTGGCCCGCGGCCCCTGCATGATGCCGGTTGTGGCATACGCCGCATACAAGCCCTTGATGCCTTCATCTTCAAAATGCTCATTGAGCCAGGTGGCCGCGCCCATGGGCAGCACGCGCATGAAATCCATCATGTCCCGGGCGCCCAGGCGGCGCAGTTGCAGCGCCAGGCCGGCCCAGGCCATCAGCAGGCGGGCCGGATTCTGGGTCAGGCTGGGCGGGCGCAGATGCGCCATTTTGGAGAGCACGCCGGCGAAGCGTTCCAGTTGGCGGGCAAACTCCCAATACGCCTTGGCATCTTTGGCCGAGCGGGTCGCCAGTTCCATGGCGGTGCGCTCCGTGTCGCGCCAGATGGTGATGCCGCTGCCGTCCGGCTGCGGGGCGAAGGCCCGCACGGCGGGCTGCACGAAGTCCGGCGGGTGCTGGCGGAACAAGCCGAACACATCCGCCGGCAGCAAGTTCGCATTCGGCGCCCCGGTGTTGAAGCGGAAGCCGGGGATCAGCTCCTCGGTGCTGGCCGCGCCGCCCAGCTGGGCACGGCGCTCGAGCACCAGCACGCGGCGGTGGGCACGCGCCAGCGTGAGCGCCGCCACCAGGCCGTTGTGCCCGCCGCCGATGATGATGGCGTCGTAGGTTTGCGGGTCGGCGTGGGCGCTCATTGCAACACCTTGCCGGCGTCCTTGAGGATCTCGATGGCGGCTAGGCGGCCAGGCGCCCCCGTGATGCCGCCGCCGGGGTGCGTGCCGGAGCCGCACTGGTAGTAGTTGGCGATGGGAGTGCGGTACTGGGCGTAGCCCGGCGCCGGCCGCAGGAAGAACAACTGCGAGAGGCTGAGCTCGCCCTGGAAGATGTTGCCACCGCTCAGGCCGATGGTCTGCTCAATATCCCACGGCGAAAGCACCTGGCGGTGCAGGATCAGCTGTTTCAAGTTCGGCATGTATTCGCTCAGCGTGTCCACCACCGCATCGCCAAAGGCTTCGCGCTGGCTGTTCCAGTCGCCCTCGGCCAGTTGGTAGGGCGCGTACTGCACGAAGCACGACATGACGTGCTTGCCGGGCGGCGCCATGCCCGGGTCAATGGCCGAGGGGAAGATGATGTCAACATACGGCTTCTTGGCGAAGCGGCCGTACTTGGCTTCGTCGTAGGCGCGCTCGATGTAGTTCACGCTGGGGCTGATCGAGATGGCCCCGCGCATATGCTCGCCGTAGCCGGGCAGGCAGCTCAGCTCCGGCATGGCGTCGAGCGCTAGATTCACTTTGCCAGACGAGCCATAGCTATCGAACTTGCCGACGCGATCCACCAGATCGCTGGGCAATTCGTTCTGGTCCACCAGCTTGAGGAAGGTCAGCTTCGGGTCCAGGCTGGAGATGATGCGCTTGGCGTAGATCTCATCGCCGTTCTCCAGCGCCACGCCCACGGCGCGGCCGTTGCGGGTGATGACGTGCGCCACGCGCGCTTCTGTGCGCAGCTCGGCGCCCAAGGCGCGGGCCGAGCTGGCGATGGCTTCGGCCACGCCGCCGGTGCCGCCGCGGGCAAAGCCCCAGGCGCGGAACACGCCGTCGATCTCGCCCATGTAGTGGTGCAGCAGCACATAGGCGCTGCCGGGCGAACGCGGGCCGAGGAAGGTGCCGATGATGCCGCTGGCCGAGAGCGTCGCGATCAGCGGGTCCGTCTCGAACCACTCCTCGAGGAAATCGGCCGAGCTCATCGTCATCAGTTTGGCGAGGGTGTAGATGTTCTCCTCGCCCAGGCTGAGGAAGTGCTTGCCCAGCTTGAGCAAGGCCAGCAGCTCGCGCGGATCGAACGAGGTCGGGTCGGGCGGGCGGATACTGAGGATGTACTTGACCGCCTTGGCCATGTGATACATGGCGTAGCTGTACTCGCGGTAGGCCTCGGCGTCACGGGTCGAGAACTGGCTGATGTTGCGGAAGGTTGCGGCTGAGTCCGGCCCGCGGTAGATGTAGCGACCATCGGGGAGCGGGGTGATGGTCGATTCGAGCGGCAGGATGGCGAGGCCGTGACGCACAAGCTCCAGCTCGCGGATGATCTCGGGCCGCATTAGGCTGACCACGTACGAGAACACGCTGAACTTGAAACCAGGATAGATCTCTTCGCTCACCGTCGCGCCGCCGAGGACGTGGCGCTGCTCCAGCACCAGCGTTTTCAGGCCGGCGCGGGCCAGGTAGGCCGCGTTGACCAGCCCGTTGTGGCCGCCGCCGATCACGATGGCGTCATAGGATGTGGAGTTAGCCATTCGGCAGCGCTCGTTTCTGGGCTGGGTTGTAGAAAGGTATCTTGGTTACCGTGGCGTTGGCGCGCTTGCGCACATACTCCACCGTGATCTCGAATTCAAGCTGGCTGCCGAGCGCGGCGTGCTCGCTGCGCACGGTGGCCAGGGCAATGTACTTCTTCAGGATGGGCGAGAACACCATGCTGGTGGCCTGGCCCACATGCTCCTCGCCGGCGTAGACCGGTACGGCAGTGCGGCTGGCGCGGCCCGCCACCTGGGGCGGCAGGTTGGCTTCGCCAAACAGCCGCTCCAGGTCGTACCAGTTGACTTCGAGGCCAACCAGGCTGCGCCCGGATTGTCTTTGCGAGGGATGCGCTACGGAGTAGCGCGACCGAAGCAATCCCCGGTCTGACTGTGCTTCAGAGTTTTGGCTTGGGGGTTGCTTCGTCGGCTGCACTGCGTGCAGCTCTCCTCGCAAAGACGCTTCTTGCTGCAAGGCTTGCTTGCCGATGAAGTCAGCCTTGTCCAGGTCCACCGCCCAGCCCAGCCCGATCTCGTACGGGCTGCTTTGCTGCTCGGTGATGCGGGCGTGCAGCGTGCTGCTGTAGTCCACCTCGATCAGCAGCAGGCCAGCTTCTACTCGCAGAATATCCAGCGCGGCCAGGCCCAGCGGCAGAATGCCGTAGCCCGCGCCGGTTTCCATGATGCTGTCCCACAATGCGGGAGCATGTTCGGGCGCGATCCACAGCTCATAGCCCAGGTCGCCCGTGTAGCCGGTGCGCGTGATCGTCAGCGGGGCGCGGTTGAACTCGGTCTGCAGCAGGTTGTAGTAGCGCAGGCCGCCCAACTTCGTCTTGGGCAACAGCGACTGCAAGATGGCGTAGCTGTTGGGGCCTTGCAGCGCCAGCGCCGCCAGCTCGGTCGAAACATCCCGCAGCTCCACATCCAGCCCGTAGCCGACGTCTTGCAGCCAGCGCAGGCTGGGGTCGGCCGCCGTCAGCCGGAAGTGCTGCGGCCCCAGGCGCGCCAGCGTGCCGTCGTCGATCACCTTGCCGTCTTCGTCGCACCAGGGTGTGTACAGCACCTGGCCCACGCGGCTCTTGGCCACGTTGCGGGTCACCATGCGGTCTAGCAGGCGTTCGGCGTCCGCACCGAGGATCTCGTATTTGTAGAGTGGGGAAGCGTCCATCAGCCCGGCCGCGTTGCGCACGGCGTAGTATTCGACTTCGTAGCTGGGGCCGTAGGTGATGGCGGAGAAGTAGCCTGACCAGTCTCGCCACTCTTGGGAGGTGCACAGGGCAGCGGTGCGGCTATACAGTGGGGAGGGGATGGGCATGTGCGGATTATAAATCTAGTAATCAGTGAGCAGTGAGGAGTGAAACTGGTAATTGGTGATTACCAATTACCATCTCTCTTTACCCGTTACAAAAAGCGCCCCCGCACATGCGGAGGCACTTTTTCTGCGGTCTCGACGGGATTTGAACCCGCGGTCTCTGCCTTGACAGGGCAGCGTGTTGAACCAGGCTACACCACGAGACCGTTAACGGCAGGAGTTTATCACATGCCAAGAGGCATAGTCAAGGTGATACCATTTCCGGCGCATGGCGCAGCCCAACCGCCTCTATTTCACCGCCGTGTTGGCCCTGCTCTCGGTGGCGCTGTTCGCCGCGCTGTGGCTGCCCAACGCCACCGCCTCACAGGATCTCGGCATGGTGCTGGCCTTTGAGCCAGACGAGGTCATCCCGTTCCCCTATCTGCAGGACATGTTGCAGCCGCGTGACAGCCTGAAGCATACCGTCGCCAACTTCTTCGCCTACGAGTACTACTTTTACGGCTTTCCATATTTTGCTTACTCAGCGTTCTTGTTGCTGCCGTTGAAGTGGCTTGGCCAGTTGGACAACATCCCATTGGTGATGGCAGTGCTGCGCAACTTTGTCAGCGTGTTCCCTATGCTAGCTTCGATCTGGCTGCTGGTCTATCTGCACACGCGCTTCAACGATTACCGTGCCATCGTGCTGTTCGTCTTCCTCGCCCTGGTGCCCGGCGTGATGTACAACAACTTCTGGTGGCATCCTGACAGCATGGCGATCCTGTTCGCCATGCTGACCCTGTTCTTCCTGATGAGAGATGACCTGCGTTTCGGGCGCAACTTTTACCTGGCCGCGGCGGCCTGCGGCCTGAGCGCCCAGACCAAGCTGATCGGCGTGTACTTCTTTTTGGCCGTGCTCGTGTATCTGTGGCACGGCTACCGGGCCGGCCGCGGCCTGCGCCAGCTGCTGCTGGCCGCCGCCGGCTTCCTGGCCGTGATGGTGGCCGCGTTCTTTGCCAGCAACCCGATCCTGCTGTATGCCGGGGCGCGCAGCACCTACTTCAACACGCTCAGCGCGCAGTCCGGCCTGATGGCCGAAGGCTTCGAGCTGCAATACGCCAAGGGCCTGCCCGAGGTCACTCGCATGCTGCGCGACAACTTCGGCGGCTGGCTGCTGCTCGCCGCCAGTGCGCTGGCGGCTGGTTACGCCGCCGTCCGGCGGCCGCAGCCGTTGCTCTACCGTCTCATCCTGGCTTGGGTACTGCCGCTGGCGGTGTACGTGTTCGGCTTTTCGATCGTCAAGTACCAGTACTGGCTGCCGGCGGCGCTGCCGCTGCTCTCGTGCCTGGTGATAGCGTTGCCGCACAGCCGCGCCCAGGCCGCCGAATGGTGGGGGCGCCAGCGGGCATGGGCGCTGTTGGCCGTCGGCGTGCTGGCTGTGTGGGCCTTCAGCGCGGCCGGCATGCTGCCGCATACGCTTGCCATCTACCGCAGCCAGCTGACACGGCAAGCTAGCCATCCGGCCCTGGCTTTCTATGCTGAGGCGCGGGCACAGCTGGAAGCGCTGCCGCCCGCCGCGTACCACGTGTATGCGGATGTCAATCTGTACATCCCGGAGAGCTCGGGATGGGTGCGCAGCGCCCAGTTCGAAACCCTGACCTATGAATACATCGCCAGCCACGGCTTTGACCTGCTGTTCCTCAGCCAATCACGCATCCTGGATTATTTGAACGAGGACGCGGTGGGCACGAACCCGGAGCAGCTGGCGCTCAGCCGTGAGTTTTACGCGGCAGCCAATGCCGGTGAGCTGGATGGGTTCAGGCTTGTGTTCCGCAGCAATACGGGGCTGGTGTTCGTGAGCGATGGTTTGTACGCGCAGTATTTTGGGGAGTAGCCCACGTTGTTTTTGCTTTCCTGCCTGCCCAGATTAGGTCAGCATTGAATCAGTAGGGGCGGGTCTTAGACCCGCCCCTACGCGATCCTGTACTGATTTCCTGCCTACTGGTATGAGTGCAGCACCGTATCAGTAGGAGCGCAGCATGCTGCGCCCCTACGCAATCCTGTATTGATTTTTTGCTATCCGGCCAACTTCTCGAAATCTTCCGGGTTGCCCAACGCGATGCCGACTGCTTCGCCGTCGATGCGCTTGAGCAGCCCGGCCAGCACATTGCCCGTACCCAGCTCCACGAAGGTGACCACTCCGGCGGCACGCAGCGCCTGGATCGTCTCGGTCCAGCGCACGCGGCTGGTGAGCTGGGCCTGCAGGTCGGAGCGCAGGGCGGCCGCATCCGCCAGCGGGGCGGCGCTCACATTGCCGATCAGCGGAGTCTGCGGGTCAACAATGTTGGCGGCGGCCACGGCTTCGTTGAAGCCGGCCTGCGCTGTACCCATCAACGCCGAGTGGGCCGCGATGCTCACCGGCAGCGGCAAGGCGCGCTTGGCGCCAGCCGCCTTGGCGGCCTCCATGGCGCGCGTCACAGCGCCCGAATGACCGCTGATCACCACCTGGCCCGGGCAGTTGTCGTTGGCTACTTGCACCACTTCGTCCGCCGTGCTGGCCTGCGCGCAGATCGCATCCAGTGCGGGGATGTCCAGGCCCAGGATGGCGGCCATGCCGCCCGGCTGCTGGGCGCCGGCCTCTTTCATCAGCTCGCCGCGGCGGCGCACCAGGCGCAGCGCCGAGGGATAGTCCATGGCGCCGGCAGCCACGGCGGCGCTCAGCTCGCCCAGGCTGTGGCCGGCCACATAGGCCGGCCTGAAGCCGGGCTGCAGCATCTGGAACACGCGCAGCGCCGCCACCGAGTGCACCAGCAGGGCCGGCTGGGTATTCACCGTATCGTTGAGCTCAGCTTCGGGGCCGTCCCAGGCCAGCGTGGAGAGGCGGATGCCCAGCGTGGCATCCGCCTCTTCAAAGACTTGCCGGGTTTCGGGGTAGGCGGCGGCAAGCTCCTTGCCCATACCCACTTTCTGTGAGCCCTGGCCGGGGAAGAGGAAGGCGGTGGTCTTAGGATCGAGTGTCATAGTGGGCAGATTGTAAGGCGAATCAGCCGCAGATGGACGCGGATGAACACAGATCCTTGGTTTTATCTGCGTCCATCCGCGGCAAAGAATTAAACAAAAGACCCGCCATTCGGCGGGTCTTTTTGTAAGCGTGCTCGATTACTCGCGCTCTACCTTTACGACCTCGCGGCCCTTGTAGTAGCCGCAGTTAGCGCATACCTGGTGGGGCAGGCGCATTTGGCCGCAGTTGGAGCAGGTGACCGTGTTGCGGGCCTGCAGCGCGTCATGGGCGCGGCGGCGGTCGCGGCGGCCCTTGGAATGCTTGCGTTTCGGAAGCGGTGTCATTTCAGTTGATCTCTCTATCTAGTCAATTCACAAAACCGCCTGCGGTTAGGCAGGCAGGGGCGGAGTATAGCGGGTAGTCTGGCCTTTGTCAAATCTGATGGCGGGCAATTTTACTCCCTATCCAGCCCCTCGTCCTCGTAGCTGGCCACGTCGCCGATCGACTCCAGGTGCGTGAACACGGTGACGTCGCCGCTCAGGGCAGCCCGCACCGCCGCCTCCACGCGCTCCAGCAGGCGGTGGCCACGCGCCACCGTCCAGCCGCCGGGCACCAGCACATGCAGCGAAACGAAGCTGCGCGCCCCTGACTGCCGCGTGCGCAGGGCGTGGTATTGCACGCCCTGCGGCAGCTGGCCCTCGATGGCGGCCTGCACCGCCGCCAACTGCTCGGGCGGCAGGGCCGCGTCCAGCAGGCCGGCGGCCGATGTGCGCACGATCTTGACCCCGCTGAAGGTGATGTTGGCCGCCACGACCAGCGCAATGACGGGGTCGAGCACTTGCCAGCCGCTCAGCGCCACCAGGCCCACCGCGGCCAGCACGCCAGCCGAGGTCCACACATCGGTCATCAGGTGTTGCGCATTGGCTTCCAGGCTGGCCGAGTTGTGCGTGCGGGCCGCCCGGCGCAGCACCTGCGCCACGCCCAGGTTGATGACCGAGGCCAGCACGGAGACGGCCAGACCCAGCCCGATCGATTCGATGGGCTTGGGATATATCAGCCCCTGGATGGCGCTGTAGGCAATGCTGCCGGCTGCCAGCAAGATCAGCACACCTTCGATCACGCTGGAGAAGTATTCGGCCTTGGTGTGGCCATAGGCGTGCTCTTCGTCCGGCGGGGTGGCGGCCAGGCTCAGCATGCCCAACGCCATCACTGCGCCCGCCAGGTTCACCAGCGATTCCAGCGCATCTGACAGCAGGCCCACTGAGCCGGTGACCCAGTAGGCAGTCGCCTTCAGGCCGATCGTGACCACCGCTGCGGCGATCGAGAGCCAGGCGTAGCGGGTCAGGTTAGGGCGGCTGGAATTCATCGCACGATACTACTAGCGAAAAGACAATTAGGAAATTGCAAAAGCGATATTTACGTTTGCCTAATTGCCCACTTGGCTGCGCAAATACGCTTCAATAAATCCATTCAGCCGGCCATCCAACACGGCCTGGCTGTTGCCTTCTTCGTATTCGGTGCGGTGGTCTTTCACCAGTTGGTAGGGGTGCAGCACATACGAGCGGATCTGGCTGCCCCATTCAGCCTTTTGATACTCACCGCGCAGCTGGGCCAGCTCCTGGGCCTGCTCAGCTTCCAGCACTTCCAGCAGGCGCGCTTTCAGCACTCGCATAGCGTTGTCGCGGTTCTGGGCCTGCGAGCGTTCGTTCTGGCAGCTCGCCACGATGCCGGTGGGGATATGCGTGATGCGCACGGCGGTGTCGTTCTTCTGCACGTTTTGGCCGCCCGCGCCGCCGGAGCGGAAGGTGTCGATGCGCAAGTCGTTCGGGTTGATCTCCAACTCTACGTCGTCCACCTGGGGCAGCACTTCCACCTGGGCGAAGGAGGTGTGGCGGCGCCGGGCCGAGTCGAACGGCGAGAGCCGCACCAGGCGGTGCACGCCTTTCTCCGGGCGCAGGTAGCCGTAGGCGTACGGCCCGCTCACTGCGATCGTGACGCTCTTGATGCCGGCTTCCTCGCCCGCGGTCGAGTCGATGATCTCGGTCTTGTAGCCCTCTTCCTCGGCCCAGCGCAGGTACATGCGCTGCAGCATGGCCGCCCAATCCTGCGAATCCGTGCCGCCCGCGCCCGCATTAATGCTCAGCAGGGCATTGCCGTTGTCGTACTCGCCAGACAGCAGGGTGCGCAGCTCGCGCTGGTCCACCTCGCGCTCCACCGCTTCGGCCTCGGTTGCCAACTCGGCGCGCAGGCTTTCATCGCCCAGCTCGGCCAGCTCGCGGTTGTCGCTGATGCGCTGCTCCAGCTTGCGCCAGCTCTCTACCTGCTCACGCAGGGCGGCGACGCGCTTCATCAGTTGTTGGGCTTGGGTTGGGTTATCCCATAGGTCGGGAGCCGCGGCTTGCTGCTCCAGATCGGCTAGTTCGGCTTCTTGTTTGGGCAGGTCAAAGACGCTCCAAGAGGGACTGGATGCGTTCCTGGGCGTGGGTAAGGCGTTCGACGATGTCTTGCATAAGCTAATTATAGCTATAAGCCTTAAGCTTTAAGCTTACGGCTTATAGCTTATGGCGAATAGCTATAATTCAAGTATGGCTAAACTTTCGCATATCGACCCGGCCGGCAATGCCCGCATGGTGGATGTGGGTGACAAGGATGTGACCGAACGCAGCGCAGTCGCGGCGGGCGAAGTGCGCATGCTGCCGGAGACGCTGGCCCTGGTGCGCGCTGGCCAGCTCAAGAAGGGCGATGTGCTCACCGTGGCGCAAGTAGCTGGCATCCAGGCCGCCAAGCGCACCGCCGAGCTGATCCCGTTCTGCCATCCCTTGCCGTTGGAGCACATCTCGCTCGAGTTCGAGCTCGACGATGCGCTGCCGGGCATCCGCATCCGCGCCACGGCCCGCACTATGGGCAAGACCGGCGTCGAGATGGAAGCGCTGACCGCCGTCTCCGTGGCGGCCCTCACGATCTACGACATGGCCAAAGCCGCCGAGAAGAGCATGCACATCCAAAACATCCGCCTGGTCAGCAAGACTGGCGGCGCCGGTGGGGATTATATAGAGGCGGACTGATGGCTGAAACCAAATGGACCCGCCGCGATGAGAAGCAGCGTAAAAAGAAGCACGGCATGCGCGTGACCGGGCGCAGCATCTTCACCCTGCAGGCAGTTCAGAAGAAAAAGGCTGACCAAGCCAAGAGCAAGCCGAAGACCAAAGCGCGCGCCAAGAAGAAGACCGCCAAATGAGCGCGGTGACCGTGCTGTTCTTCGCCACCTTGCGTGACAAAGCCGGTGTGGCACAAACTCAACTGGAGTTGCCCGCCGGTGCGGATGTGGCCGCTTTCAAGCAGACCCTGTTCGCCAAGTTCCCGCAACTGGCCGCCCACGCCGGCGCAATGCTGGTTGCTGTAAACAAAGAGTACGCTTTCGACGCTGATCCGGTGCCGGATGGCGCCGAGATCGCCCTGTTCCCGCCGGTCAGCGGCGGCTCAGGCGATGATGTGCCGACCCACTTCACCATCACCGAAGACGCGCTGGATCTCAACGCCATGCTGGCCAGCATCACGCTGCCCACCACTGGCGCGGCCTGCTTCTTCAGCGGCATGGTGCGCGGCGAAACGCATCGCACCATACCGCATCAGACCCAGCACTTGGTCTACGAAGCGTATGTGCCCATGGCCGAGGCCAAGATGCAGCAAGTCGCCGCCGAGATTCGCCAGCGTTGGCCGCAGGTCGAAGGCATCGCCATTGCCCAGCGCATCGGCACACTGCTGCCCGGCACGCCCACGGTGCTGATCGCCTGCACCGCCGGCCATCGTGACAGCGGCGTGTTCGAAGCGGCCCGCTACGGCATTGACCGCCTGAAGGAGATCGTGCCGATCTGGAAGAAAGAGTTCGGCCCCAACGGCGGAGAGTGGGTCGAAGGCGAGTACCTGCCCACCCAGACGGACAAACAAGCATGACTACTTATGCCTGCACCAATTGCCGCCGCCCGTATCCTGAGAGCGGAGCCCCGTTCCGCTGCCCGCATTGCGGCGGCGTGTTTGGCGTGCAGGGCGGCCTGGCCTACCAGCCGGATGAGGGGCACAGCGGGCTGTGGCGTCACCGCGCCAGCTTCGGCTTGCCGGATGCCGCCGAAGCCGTGAGCCTGGGTGAGGGGGATACGCCGTTCGTGGAAGGCGCTGCGTTCGGCAAGCGGCTGGCTTTCAAGCTGGAGTATCTCAGCCCCACCAGCTCCTATAAAGACCGCGGCAGCGCGCCGCTGCTCAGCTTCCTCAAAGCGCGCGGCGTCACCGAAGCGCTCGAAGATTCGTCCGGCAATGCCGGCGCATCCTTCGCAGCCTATGCGGCCCGCGCCGGCGTGAAGGCCCGCGTGTACGTGCCAGACTATGCGTCTGGGCCAAAGCGCGCTCAGATCGAAGCCTACGGCGCCGACCTGGTCAGCATTCTTGGCCCGCGCTCAGAGGCCGCCAGCGCCGTGCTGCGCGCCGCCGAGGGTGGGGCGGTTTATGCCAGCCACGCCTACATGCCGTTCGGCCTGCCCGGGATCGCCACGATCGCTTTCGAACTCTACGAGCAGCTGGGCAACCAGGCGCCGGGCAGCATCATCGCCCCGGTAGGCCATGGCAGCTTGCTGCTTGGCATTGCGTTGGGCTTCGAAGCGCTCAAGGCTGCCGGGCGCATCGAGCGCCTGCCGGTCCTGATCGGTGTGCAGGCCCGCGCCTGCGCGCCGCTGTGGGCGCTCACGACCCAAGGTCCCGCGGGCCTGGCCTGGGTCACGGAAGGCCAGACCCTGGCCGAGGGCGTGCGTGTGCGCCAACCGCTGCGCGGCGATGAGCTGCTGCGCGCCGTGGAGGCAAGCGGGGGCAGCTTCCTGGCCGTAGATGAGAGTGAGATCCTGCCCGCCCGCGACGCACTGGCTCGTGCAGGGTTATTTGTAGAGCCAACATCTGCCATTGTGTGGGCAGGCCTGGGGCAGCTTTCCACCCTGGCCGATTTCGCCAGCCAGATACCCGAGCCGGTTGCGCTCATCCTTACCGGCTCCGGGTTAAAAGCGCTTTAGAGAGGAACAGAGGTCTAGCATGGAAAAAGTCGTCATTACCGGCATGGGGACCGTTAATCCACTCGGAAACTCCGTGGAGCAAACCTGGGAGAACGCCACCAAGGGCGTCTCTGGCATTGGCCCCATCACCTGCTTTGACCCTGAGAACTTCCTGGTCAAGATCGCCTGTGAGGTCAAGAACTTTGACATCACCGAGTACATCGACGCGCGTGAAGCGCGCCGTCGTGACCGCTACCAGCTGTTCGGCACGGCGGCTTCGGCCCAGGCCATCAAGCACTCCGGCCTCGAGATCAACGAGGGCAACGCCGCCCGCGTTGGCAGCATCATCTCGGCTGCCATCGGCGGCCTGACCGCCATGGAAATCGGCATTGTGGATGTGCATACTGACAGCCCGCGCCGCGCCAGCCCCTTTCTCATCCCCATGATGATGCCCAACGGCTCGGCCGGCCTGACCAGCATTGACCACGGCGCCAAAGGCCCGGCGCTGTCCGTGGCCTCGGCTTGCGCTTCCGGCCAGGATGGCATTGGCCTGGCGTGGACCCTGATCCGCGCTGGCGTCATCGATGCCGCCTTTGCCGGCGCGGCCGAAGCCACCATTACGAAAGTGGCCGTGGCCGCCTTCGACCGCATGCAGGCTATGTCGCGCAAATCCCTGGGCGAGGCGACCCCGCGCCCGTTCGACAAGAACCGTGACGGCTTCCTGATGGGCGAGGGCTCGGCGATCTTCATGCTGGAGAGCGAGAGCCACGCCAAGAAGCGCGGCGCCAACATCATCGCTGAGCTGGCGGGCTACGCCTCCTCGGCGGATGCCAGCCACATCACCGCGCCGTCGGAGACAGGGGCGGGCGGCGCCCAGGCCATCAAGCAGGCCCTGGACTCGGCCGGCGTCAACCCAGACGAGGTCGGCTACATCAGCGCCCACGGCACCGGCACGCCGCTCAACGATGCGTCTGAGACGGCCGCCATCAAGTCAGCCTTCGGCCAGCAGGCCTACAACATCCCGATCTCGTCCACCAAGTCGATGACCGGCCACATGATGGGCGCCACCGGCGCGCTCGAGGCCATGTTCTGCGCGCTGGCCATTCGGGATGGCATCCTGCCGCCCACCATCAACTACGCAGAGCCTGACCCGGTCTGTGATCTGGACTACATTCCCAACAAGGCCCGCGAGTCCAAGATCAAAGTCGCCATCAGCAACGCGTTCGGCTTCGGCGGGCATAATGCCGTCCTCGTTTTGCGAAAATACGAATAAAATACACGCCTTAGGGAACTAGCGGACCGCCAGCTACCCACATCCCGTTGTGGGGTGGCTAGCGCTCCTTCAGTTCCCGGAAGGAGTTGCCTGGGTATGCACAATGACCCTGAGCGAACACAAGAACGGGAAGACCCCCAAAGTTTTGCCGCACGCTTAGCGTTGCCTATCAAAGATTCACGCTTGTTGCTGCGCGCCTTGACGCACCGCTCGTTCCTGAATGAGAATCCCCAGGCGCTGGAAGACAATGAGCGCCTGGAATTTTTGGGCGATGCGGTGCTCGATTTTGTCGTCGGCGCCTGGCTGTACCAGCACTTCCCGGAGATGAACGAAGGCGAGATGACCCGCCTGCGGGCCAGCCTGGTCAGCACGGAGCGACTGGGGGAGTTTGGCCGCCAGATCCAGATCAACCGGGCTCTGCGCATGGGCCACGGCGAGGAAGAAGGCGGCGGCCGCACGCGCACCTCCATGCTGTGCAATGCCTTCGAAGCGCTGGTGGGTGCGCTGTATCTCGACGGTGGGATTCCGGCCGTAGACCAGTTCCTGGCGCGCTTGCTGCCCAGTGCCGTCCAGCAGATCGTGGCCAGCGAGAGTGACCGCGACCCCAAGAGCCTGCTGCAGGAATGGGCGCAGGCGCGCGGCTACGGCGCACCGCAGTACAAGATCGTGGCTGAACATGGGCCTGACCACAGCAAGGAATTTCTGGTGCAGGTGCATGTGAACGGACGGGCAGTCGCCAAAGGCGAAGGCCGCAGCAAGCAGGCGGCCAGCAAAGCGGCAGCCCGCGAAGCGTTGATTTTGCTAGAACAAGAAGAAATGGGTCGCTAACACGCGTGAAGACACTACGACTAAAGTCCCTTGAATTGAACGGCTACAAAACCTTTGCCACCGCGCAGAACTTTGAGTTTGGCGCGCCCATCACCGCCGTGGTGGGGCCGAATGGCTCGGGCAAATCCAACATTGCAGATTCCTTGCGCTGGGTGCTGGGCGAGCAATCCTACGCCTTGCTGCGCGGCCGCAAGACCGAAGACATGATCTTCGCCGGCTCTGAGTCGCGTGCCAAGTCCGGCATGGCCAGCGTCACCATCACCTTCGATAACAGCGAGGGCTGGCTGCCGGTCGATTTTGCCGAAGTGGCCGTGACCCGCCGCGCCTACCGTGACGGGCAGAACGAGTACCTCATCAACAACCAGAAGGTTCGCCTGAAGGATGTGAGCGAACTGCTGGCCGCCTCCGGCTTGTCTGAGCGCACCTATACCGTCATCGGCCAGGGCCTGGTGGATGCCGCCCTGACCCTGAAATCAGATGAGCGCCGCCGCCTGTTTGAAGAGGCGGCCGGCATCGGTCTGTACCGTGACCGCAAAGAGCAGTCCCTGCGCCGCCTGGACACCACCATGCGCAACCTGGAACGGGTCGAGGACATCCTGGCTGAGCTCAAGCCGCGCCTTCGCAGCTTGCAGCGCCAGGCTGAGCGCGCCGAGGAATTCTCCACCTTGCGGGCCAGCTTGCGCGACACGCTGCGCGAGTGGTACGGATACCACTGGAACAAATCGCAGATCGAAATGCGCCAGCTGCGCCAGGATGCGGATTTGCATGAGCAGAATCTGGCGCAAGCGCGCCAGAAACAAGCGCAACACAGTGAAGAAGTGAATAAGCTGCGCAGCAGGACGCAAGAGCTGCGCGTCCAGCTAAATGAATGGCACCGCAAGCTGGCCGAGCTGCACGCCGGCCGCCAGGGCGCCAGCCGTGACCTGGCCGTGGCCGATGAGCGCGAGCGTGCTCTCGGCGAGCGCCGCCAGGCGCTGGAAGAAGAGCGCCGTCGCGTCGAAGGCGAGTTGGCTGGCCTGCAGGCCCGCTTGAAAGAGGCCGAGCAAGACGCCGCCCGCTATGAAGAAGAGGGCGCCGAAGCCCAAAAGAAGCTGGATGAAGCCCGTGCCGAGCTGCAAACCAAGCAGGGCGCCCAGCATGAGAAGGATGTCAAGACCCGCGCCGCCCGTGAGCGCGTAGTGGAGCTGCAAGCCCAACTCGCCAACTCGCGTGCCCAGCGCGAAATGCTGATCGCCAGCCTGGACCGCAAGCAAGCCGAGCTGGCTGAGCTGGCTGGCACCATCACCAAAGTACAGGGCGATATTGCCGAGCAGACCGAGGCCACCCGCCAGCTGGGCAGCAAGGTCACGGCGGCCGAAGGCCGCCTGGCCGAGCAGCAGCGCCTGCTGGAGCAGGCGGCTGCCGAGGTGGCCCGGCTGCAGGAGCAGCTCAAGCAGCAAGAGGCTGCCCGCAGCCAGCTGCAGGGCCGCCAGGCGCGTTTGGCGGCCGAGATCAGCGCGTTGGAAGAAGCCAATGCGGCCGGCTTCGCCGAGGGCGCCAAGCTGCTGCTGCAAGCTGCCAAAGAAAAGGGCATGCAGCTTGGCAAAGGCACCCTTGGGCGCGAGTTGCGTGTAGCCGCACAGTACGAAGCCGCCATTGCCGCCGCCCTCGGCGCCTATGCCGACGGCGTGATCGTAGATGACCCGGAGGCCGCGCTCGGCCTGCTCGAGAGCGGCGAAGCGTCGGCTGCGTTATTGCCCCTCAGCGGGCTCAAGGCGGCCGGCCGCCTGAACGTCCAGCCCGGCAACGGCCTGGTGGGCGTTGCCGCGGATCTGGTCGAAGCTGCGCCGGAGCTGCGTCCGGCGGTGGAATTATTGCTGGGCCGCGTGCTGGTAGCCGAGAGCCGGGGGGCGGCCCGCCGCCTGCTCGGCGAATATACCGAAGCCAGCCAGGTGGTCACCTTGCGCGGCGAAGTCTTCCACCGCGCCGGCACCATCGAGGTGCGCGCCGCCAAAGCCGCCGCGGCGCTGGCCCGCCCGCGCCAGGAGCGTGAACTGCGCGCCGAGCTGGAGCAGGCCGCTGGTCAGCTGGCCGCGCTCGAAGCCGAGTTGACCAAGCTGACCGATGGCGTCGCCGAAGGCGAACTGGCCCGCCAGGCGGCCGTGCGCGAAGTGGAGCAGGCTCAAGCCGGGGTGGAAGCTGCCCGTCGCGAGGTGCAAGGCCAGGAGATGGAAGCCGGCCAGCTGCAACGCCAGTTGGACTGGTTCATGACCCAGCAGCGCACGCTGCAAAGCGAGCAGGCGGCCGGCGAGGAAACCATCGCTACCCTGAACGCCAAAGAAGCCGACCTGGCTACACAGATGACCGCCGCTGAGGCCGAGTTCGAGAACGAGATGGCCATCGCGGTAGAGGAGCCGGCCGAGGAATTGCATGCCCAGGTGGCTCATTGGGAAATGCGCCTGGCCGTGGCTCAACGCGCTCAGCAAGAGGCCCAGCGCCGCGTGACTGAGCGCTTACAGCAACTGCAGCGTGCCGAGAGCCAATTGGCTTCGCACCAGGAACGTGTACAGGAGCTGGAGCAGCAGGTGCAGGCCATCGGCGCCGAGAAGCACAACCTGAGCCAGCAAGAGGGCCAGGTGGGCGTAGAGATCGAGAGCCTGCAGGTGCAGATCGAGCCCACCGAGGCCGAGTTGGCTGCGGCCGACGCGGCCCAGCTGGAAGCGCAGACCAACGAAACCGCAACGCTCCAGGCGCTCAGCGCGGCCGAACGCAACCATACCCAGGCGCAGATCTTGCTGGCACGCCAGCAAGAATCGCTCGAAACCTTGCGCGGCCGCATTGAAGATGACTTTGGCCTGGTCAATTTCCAGTACGATGAGATCGTCTCTGGCCCCACGCCGCTGCCCCTGGGCGAGCTGGTCGAGAAGCTGCCCATGGTCGAGACCCTGGCGCCTGAGCTGGAAGAGACCCTCAAGCAGCAACGCAACCAGATCCGCCGCCTGGGCGCAGTCAACCCTGAGGCGCAAAAAGAGTACCTGGAGATCAAAGAGCGCGTCGAGAGCATGGAAGCCCAGGTGATCGACCTGCGCTCCGCCGAGGGCGACCTGAAGCAAGTCATCGCCGAGCTTGACGTAATGATGGAGAAGGAGTTCCAGGTCACCTTCGAGAAGGTGGCAGCGGAATTCAAGGTGATATTCAGCCGCCTGTTCAACGGCGGTTCAGCCAGCCTGCTGCTGACCGAGGCCGGCACCGAGAGCGGCCAGACCGGCATCGACATCGAAGCCCGGCTGCCCGGCAAGCGCACGCAGCGCCTGGCGCTGCTCTCCGGTGGCGAGCGCAGCCTGACCGCCGCTGCGCTGGTGTTCGCGCTGCTCAAGGCGTCGCCCACGCCGTTCTGCGTGATGGACGAGGTGGACGCCATGCTGGACGAAGCCAATGTGGGCCGCTTCACCGAAGTGCTGCGTGAGCTCAGCCAGGAGACCCAGTTCGTCGTGATCACGCACAACCGCAACACCGTGCAGGTGGCGGATGTGATCTACGGCATCACCATGGGACGTGACACCGCCAGCCAGGTGATCAGCCTGCGTCTGGACCAGGTGGACGAGCGTTATTCACGTTAGACTTGTTTGCAACCTTTTTGTTGCACTTGCGTAAATATTCAGATGGGCGCTTTCGCTCAGTGATTAGAGACGAGGTGAAACATGTATAACGCTTCTGGGCGGCCGCTGCGCCGCTCCCGTACTGACCGAATATTCGCCGGCGTGTGCGGTGGGTTGGGGGCCTTCTTTGGCATCAACACGTTCTGGTTCCGCCTGGCGTTCGTAATTGCGTTCCTGCCGGGCGGCGTGCCTGGGCTGCTGTTGTATTTCCTGGCCTGGCTCATCATCCCGGCTGAATAAGCCGGGCGTACGACGCATAAAAAAAGCCGCTCCCATTGGGAGCGGCTTTTTGTTTTACAGCAGGGGGATGTCTGGTTTATCCGGCGTCGCTGCTTTCCAGCGCTCGCCAATGATCTCCCAGGTGTACTTTTCACGCAGCCCAGCCAGGTAGTCGTTCAGCACAACGTAGACACGCTGGTTGAACTCTTCCTCGCTTACTGGCTGTTCCTGGTGGCCCAGCACGCGGATGATGTGCCAGCCAAAGTCAGTTTGCACTGGCTGGCTGGTTTGGCCAACCCGCAGGCTGAACACAGCCTCGGCAAACGGCGCAACCATGCGCTCACGGTTGAACCAGCCCAGATCGCCGCCGATACCTCGGTTGGACATATCCGTGGAGACATCCGCCGCGATAACTGACCAGTCCTCACCAGCTTCCAGGCGGTCGAGCACATCCTGAGCTTCTTCCTCCGTGGCGACGAGGATGTGGCGAGCCCAGACCTGGTCCTCCGTGCGGGGCACGTCGCCTTCGAGGCGCTGGCGGAAGGCCTGGCGCAGCAGGCCGGCATAGATCGCCTCACGGATGGCTTGCTCGCTGAGCTGGGCGTCCGCGCTCTGGCTGCTCAGGTACTGAGCCAGCAGTTGGCGATAGCCTTCCTCGGTGACAGGCGTGGAGGTGGGGGCCGGCGTGCCGGTGGGCAGCGGCGGCAGGGTGGCGGTTGCCGTGGGCGGCACTTCGGAGGTGGGTGTGGCGCCGATCAGCTCCAGTTGCAAAGCAGTATAGGTGGCCGTGGCGTACGGCGTGCGGGTCGGCACGCTGGTGGGCGTGCCATCTGGGAAGTAGCCGAAGAATGAGCGCAGCTCGTGCTCTACGTCGGCTTCGCTGACGGTGATACCCATCTCAGCAGCTTCGAGCTTGAGCAGTTCGTCATCGATCAGCTCGTTGAGCGTGTTCTCGCCAGTGACCAATGGGTCCAGCTCTTGCTGCAGGCCCAGCAGTTGAACATAGATCTGCTGTTGGAAGGTCGGGTCCATCACCATGCTTTGCATCTGGTAATACTGCAAGAAGGTATTCACCAGGCGGGCGCGGTTAAGGCGCACACGTTGCTGGTACTGCTCACCGGTGATGGTGACGCCTTCTACTTCAGCCAGAGCCTGGCGCGGGATGATGAAATTTTGATGGATGATGGAATAACCTACCAGGCCGACCACCAGCAGCACGATGGCGATCGTGCCGATGGTCAGCAGGCGGCTGAGGAACTGGTCACGCTCGGCGCCGACCAGATTTTTGGGAGTGAGGTTGAAGGATTTACGAGCCATGCTGTACTTTCTGCGAGATAGATTTCTTAGAAGGGGAACTCGTCTTCTTCGCCTTCGGGGTACGTATCTTCAGGGAAGCTGGCCTCGGCTTCAGGCTCCAGCTTGTCGCGGCGCTCGCTCAGCATCAGAATCTCGCGCGCCACAACTTCCACTATGCTGCGCGGGTTGCCTTGCTCGTCCTTCCAGCGCCGGGTCTTAAGCCGTCCCTCTACATAGACCTGCTGGCCCTTTTTCAAGTACTGGTTGGCGAACTCAGCCAGGCCAGCCCAGGCCACGACTTTGAACCACTCGGTCTCGCTGCGCTTTTCGCCCTCGGCCGTGGTCCAGCTTTGGCTGCTGGCCAGGCTGAAGCTGGCTACCGCCCGGTTGCCGGGCGTGTAGCGCAACTCAGGGTCTCGGCCCAGGTGGCCGATGAGCATCACTTTGTTGAGGCCGCGGCTCATAGCGCCTTTGGGGAGAGGTTAGTCCTCGTCCACCGCCACGATCAGGAAGCGCATGACGGATTCTTGCAGGCGGAACTGGCGTTCCAGCTCAGCACACGAGGCAGGGTCCATTTCGGTGTGCAGCTGCACATATTGGCCTTCAGACTGCTTCTTGATGGGGTAGGCCAGCTTGCGCTTGCCCCACACATCGGTCTTTTCGATCTTGCCGCCGGCGTTGCTGATCCAGCCCTGGACTTGTTCGTTGAGGGCCTTGAAGGCTTCACCGTCAAGGTCGGGGTGGGCGATAAAGGTTACTTCGTACTTGCGCATCTAAACTCCTTCTCGTGGGCAAGCCCTCAGCTGCGCGGCCAAGAGCGAGTTGATTAAAAGCGTGGAATTTTAGCACAAATGCACGGGATTAGTGAGCAGTGGCTAATGGGAGTATCAGCCGGGTTTCAACTCCTTGACGCCTGCCCCCAGTTCCAACACCGTGAAGCCTGCCTGTGCTATAAGGCCGCATGTAAAAGCAACAGGGAGGCTAAGTTGCTAATAATATATTCTGACCCCCACCCATACCCGCGCAATAATAACTTTGCCCGGGCGGCATGCTGAATTGCCGGTTGCTTCGCCAAAAAAAAAAGACCGGCAACCGCAAGAAAGCGGTTGCCGGTCTTGGTTGCGTACTAGCTCACCAGGCCGATCAGGAAGTTGAGCGCATTCCAGTACATGTTATACGCCCAATCGCTCCAGCTCGAGCTAGGCAACAGGGGCGGGAAGAGCTTCAGGCCCTCTTCGGGCTGGTCAACCCGCAGGCCGGCGCCGCTGACATCCCACAGGATGTCAGAACCCGGCACGCCCAGCTGGGCCAGGAACGGGTCAGGCTGCTGGCCGTTGTTGCTCATCTGGTTGCTGTGGATGTAGATGTTCTCCGGCCGGTCGCCTACGTCGATCTCATCCTTGTCAAAAGCGATCGTCAGGCTGAAGATGCCGATGCCGCCGGTGTTGTTGTCTTTCACAACGTTGTTGTAGACCTCAACATTGTCCGAGGCGATCAGGGCGATGCCGGTGCCGGGCGGCATGATCGCCGCCGCCGTGCCTTCTTTGGCAAAGTTGCTGTGGTTGTTGGCTTCGATCAGGTTGTCGTACACCAGGGTGTCAAGCGAGACACGCGAGGTGAGGTGCGGCAGCAACACAACCAGAATGCCGCAGGTGTTGTTGTAGGCATGGTTGCCGTACAGTTCAGTGTTGACGGTGTTCTCAGCTTCGATGCCCAGCACATTGCCGTGCACGATGTTGTGGCGGATGACCACGTTCTCGCTCTGGCCGGCGTAGATGCCAGCGTCATCTGCGCCGGTCACCTCACTATATTCGATCAGTACGCCGGTGCTTTGCACCGGGTAGAGGCCGTAGGTGCCGGTGTTCTCGGCGTAGATGTGGTGCATGTGGACATTGGTCACGCCTTCTACGATGATGCCGTTGTCCGTGTAGTTCTTGACGGTCAGATTGCCGATCTCGAAGTTGTTGCCAGAGGCGATGACCGCCTCGGTCAGCTTGCCTTGACCATCAAGAACAGGATTCTGTCCGGCATCGTTGGGCACGCCCAGGATGGTGATGTCGTTTAGGTCGATCACGACGCGCTCGTTATACACGCCATAGGGGATCAGCACCGTATCGCCCGAGCGGGCGCGGTCTACGGCAGCCTGGATGGTTTCGCCAGCCTGCACTTCGATCTGCTGCCCGCTGCCGCTGCCCACGGATTCGCCGCTGGGGTTGGCGTTGGTCTCGGCTGCGGTCTCGCGCTCCACATTCCTGAGGGGCGAGACGACCGGCAGGCCGGAAGGCACTTCACGCGGGATCTCGGGCAGGTTGCTCTCGTCGGTCAGGCTGTAGAGGAACGCGATCAGGTCGGTCTTTTCCTGCTCGCTAAGTTGAAAGGCGCGGATCAGCGGGTCAACATTTTCAACGCCATCGGCGCGCCCGCCACCCGCAGCGTAGAAATCGATCACTTCTTCCAGGCTGGAGAAGATGCCGTTGTGCATGTAGGGCGCACTCAGCACGATGTTGCGCAGGGTCGGCACCTTGAAAGCGCCATCCGGCGCATCGCCCACGGCCGAGCGGCCCGGGTCGTGCTCCTGGCCGTCCAGGTCAGCCACACCGGTGATGCGGAAGGTGTCATTGGCGAAGGTGGGCGCGCTGTGGCACTCAAAGCAGCGCGTGGCCGCCGAACGGAAGATGGCAAAGCCGCGGCGCTGGCTGGCGGTCAGTGCGTCCAGCTGGCCGGCCGCATAAGAGTCGAACGGGCTGTTGTTGCTGATGAGCGTGCGCTCGAAGGCGGCCAGGGCGCGCTGCACATTGAGGATGCTGACGGCTTCGCCGGGGAAAGCTGCATCGAACAGTTCGACGTAGGCGGGGATGGCGGCCAGCTCAGCTTCGAGGCCAGCGCGGTCGCTGACCTGCATTTCATTCGGGTGCTCGAGCGGCACCAGCACCTGATCTTCGAGGGTGGCGGCGCGACCGTCCCAGAAGAAGTGGGCGTTATAGGCCACGTTCCACAGGCTGAGTGCATTGCGTTCCACTTCACCATTGGCGCCCTGGGCCAGTTGCATGCCATCCGAGAAACCCAGGTCGGGATGGTGGCAGCTGGCGCAACTCATCTCATTGTTGTCGGAGAGCACGGGGTCGAAGAACAGCAGGCGGCCCAACTCCACTTTCTCGGGGGTCTGCGGGTTGTCGGTTGGCGAGTTGAGTTCGGGGAAAGCGCGCAGCAGGCCGGTGGTGGAAGGCTGCACCGAGCTGGCGCCTGCGCCGTAGACGGCCGGCAGCTCATCGCGCGGCACGGGCGTAAAGGCGGCCACGGCCAGAGCGATCACCAGCGCAGCCAGCAAGACGCCCAGAATGCGCAGGATCCAGGTAAGGACGGTTTTCATCAGTGTTGATCTCCTCTTCTCTTGTACTGCTAACTATAAGAGATAACAGCTCTGCTGTTATCTCTTATAGCAATAACCCTTGGCGTCTATTTAAGTGTCAGCATGAAGGCGATGATGGCGTCCATCTCTTCGCCGGTCAGCGTGGTGCCCCAGGTACTCGGCATCAGATTGTCGAAGCCGGGCACAAGATATGCGCCGGGATCGAGGATCGATTCGATCAAATAGTCGTGCGCGCTCATGCCCTCAATGCGGGTTTCGGCGCGGGTGGCGATACCTGCCATCGCCGGACCGACGATGGCAGCCTCACCCACGATGCTGTGGCAAGCGCCGCAATATTGGCTGAACAGGCGTTTGCCCGCGGCTTCTTGCGGGCTGAGCTCGACGGTTGGCGTGGTGGGAATACTCGTGTCCGGCGGGCCACCGCAGGCAGCCAACAGGCTGGCTGCGATAAGGCCGAGGGTTACCACTTGAGCAAGTCTTCGATGCGTGTTCGTAATGCCTCCACACTGGGGATGATGGTGTTCATCAAAGCGATGTTGTAGGGAATGAGCGCATCCGGCGTAGTGATGCGTGAGACCGGCGCGTCGAGGTAGGCAAAGGCGTCCTGCGCCACCGTGGCGGCGATCTCGCCGCCGAAGCCGCCGGTGTGCGTGTCCTCGTGGGCGATCAGGCAGCGCCCAGTCTTGCGCACCGAAGCCAGCACGGCTTCGCGATCCCACGGCGAGACGGTGCGCAGATCGAGGATCTCCACTTGGCCGGCGAAAGGCTCGGCGGCCTCAAGGCAGCGGTGGACCATCTCACCCCAGCTTACGACGGTGAGCTGGCTGCCGGGCTGCAGGATGGCGGCCTGGCCGAAGGGCAGGGCGTAGTCATCGCCCGGGTAGGGGCGGCGCGAGGGCGGCGTATCGTACAGAGCGCGGTGCTCGAGGAAGATGGTGGGATCCTGCCCGCGCAACGCGGCGCGCAGCAGGCCAACCGCATCGGCGGCGTTGGACGGCATGGCCACGCGCCAGCCCAGGCTGTGGGCATAGATGGCCTCGCCGGAGACGGAGTGCCACGGATCGCCGGTCTTCTTGCTGTAACCAACCGGAATGCGGATCACGACCGGCGCGGCGAACTTGCCGTTGGTGCGCCAGCGCACCCAGCCGGTGTCGTTGATCTGCTCGGTGGCGGGGTCAGCGTATTTGCGGAACTGGATCTCAGGCAGCGGGGTCAGCCCGGCGAAGGCCATGCCGGCGGCGCGGCCGATGATGCCTTCTTCGGAAAGCGAGGTGTCGAAGACGCGGGCGATGCCGTATCTCTTTTGCAGGTCGAGCGTGACGCGGTGCACGCCGCCGCGCGGGCCAACATCCTCGCCGAAGACGAGTAGGCGCGGATTGTGCTCCAACTCCACTTCCATAGTGCGGCGAATGGCCTCGGACATGTTGATGCGCGGCCCGCTTTCGGCGGCTTCGTTGACGAAGACAGGGGCGGGCTTGTTGAGGGCCGGTGGCACCTGGGCGCGGTATTCTCCGCTGCCGAACAGGTGCAGCGTGCCGGTCATGCTGGCCGGCTCCGGGTTCTGCTCGGCGGCGGCAAGCTGGGCGCGCACATCGTGCTCGACCTCGGCCTTCAAGCCGTCCCAGTCAAACTTGGCGCCTAGGTGCTTGCGCAGCGTCTCGATAGGATCGCGGCTGCGTTCCTCTTTGAGTTGCTTGTCGCTCTTGTAGGCGGTCTGGTCTTCGCCGAAGGTGTGGCCGGTGAGGCGCGGCACATTGAGCTTGAGCAAGGCCGGGCCTTTGCCGGAGCGCACGTGGCTGATCGCGTCCGCGATCAGGCTGGCGGCCTCGGCTGGCTGCGTGCCGGAACCGGTGGTCAGTTTGAGATTCTTGAAGGATGCCAGGTTGGCGCTGATGTCGCCGCCCGGGGTCTGGTAGTGGCGCGGTACGGAGATGCCGTAGCCGTTGTCCTCGATGAAGAACAGCATGGGCAGTTCCAGCGTGGTGGCGATGGTGAGGGCCGCCCAGAAGCCATTGGTGGCCACAGATCCGTCGCCGCCCAAGGCTACTGCGATGGCGCCCTTCCAGTCCTTGTCCTTGAGCTCGTTCTGGTAGAAGGTGACCGCCTGCGCCCAGCCCGCGGCGGGCGTGTACTGCGCGCCCACATCGCCGGAGGAGGGCAGCACGGTGACGCCGCGGCGCGGCGGCAGGCTGTATACCACGCCGACATCGCGGCCCTCAGAGGGCGAGCCGGTGCGGGCCATGTCGGCGGCGAAGGCTTCCTGCGGCGTGAGGCCAGCGGCGAGCATGAAGGGGCGCGAGCGGTAGTACACCGTGGCGGCGTCGTGCCCCTGGGTCAGTTGCAGGCCGAGTAGGATCTGCGATAGTTCGTGCCCTTTGGAGGAGAACTGGTAGGTTACCTTGCCAGCTGGAGCCAGCTCCTGCTCTTCGATCTCGTCAATGGTGCGCGAGGTGAGCAGCAGGCGGGCGACGTGCGCCCAGTCTACTGCGGGCGTAGTGGCGCGCGTTGCCTTTTTACTAGGGGATTTAGTTTTGGCAGTTTTTTGTTTCTTTGGAGGCATGTCCTACTGTTCCCTGATTAGACTGAAGTACATCAAACATCCACATTGCTTCGTCCGCTCCGACGGCGGACACCGTCAGATGCTCCTCGGAATGACGGTGCTACTCGGTGAACTCCAGTTCGAACTCCAGAGACTCGTTCCAATTGTCATCACGGCGGAGCTCGATCTCCTCGAACAGATCCTCCTGCTTGGCGGCGATGCGGTAGCGACGTACCAGCTCCAGCATGGCCAGGAAGGTGACGACTACATGCAGGCGGTCAGGGGTCTTGGCGACCAGCTCACGGAAGGTGGTCACGGTCTTGTTGCGCAATACATCAGCGATGGCCTTGATCTTCTCGCGGATAGTGACCCGCGGGGCGGCCACGACGGTGCGCAGCGGGGCACGCGCATCCGCCTTGGCGTAGACCTTCATGGCGGCGCGGTACACATCTTCGGCGGTCATGCCGCTCAGGTCCAGGCGGCCTTCTACTTTTGGCGGCGGAGCCATGCGCAGGTAACTCCGCAGCGCGCCGTCCTGGCGCAGGGTCAGCATGCTGGCCAGCTCCTTGAAACGCTTGTACAGTAGTAGCTGCTGCACCAGCGCTTCGCCGGGGTCTTCTTCGTCTGGCTGGCGCACGACCGGGCGCGGCAGCAGCGCCTCAGACTTGATCTGCATCAGGCGGGCGGCAACCACGATGAACTCAGACACGCGCTCGGCCTTCAGCTCTTGCAAGGTGCGCATGTAGGCCAGGAACTGATCAGTCACCTGGGCGAGGGCGAGCTTGGTGATGTCAAGCTCGGCGCGTTCGATCAGCTGGAGCAGCAAGTCCAGCGGGCCCTGGTATACCGGTGTGTCTACGGTGTAGGGTTGGGGGGCGTCTCGGTGAAGAAGGGAAACCACGCGGGCATTATACTCCTGAGGGTAAGATAGCTTTACGCGGTGAAGTCTGGAAGGTATAGCAAATCAACAATGGAGCCTGACATGATCAACGAACCCATTCACGTAACTGACGAAGCCTTTGAGAAGGCCGTCTTGCAGTCTGAAACCCCGGTAGTGGTAGATTTCTGGGCGCCGTGGTGCGGCCCATGCCGCGCGGTGGCCCCGATCCTGGACAAATTTGCCGGCGAGTATGCAGGCAAAGTAGTGATCGCCAAAGTGAATACTGACGAGAACCCGCAGTGGGCCGGCCAGTTTGATGTGCGCGGCATCCCCACCATGCTGTTCGTCGCCAACGGCAAGCTGGTGCACCGACAAGTTGGCGCGCTGCCCGAGCCGATGCTGCGCGAGCTGTTCGACCAGTTTGTGGATGTAGCCGCCAAGCCGGCCGCAGACGCAAACTAGCAAGTCTTACCAATCAAAAGGCCGAGCGTATGCTCGGCCTTTTTGTTTAAGCCTTTACAATCTGACTTGTGATCCTTACTGGAGCCATCCTCGGCCTGCTGTCTGGCCTCGTCATCAATTACCTGGCCGATGTGCTGCCCGCCGAACGCAGGCTGGCGCAGCCTGCCTGGTGGCCGCTGACAGCGCAAGCTGTGGGGGAGTATGTTCACTCGCCGCGCAAGTTTGTAGTGCATGTGGTCATGCTGTTGGTGAGTATTTATGTATTCCAAGATCCCCCGGCAGACTTTTCTCCTTATTTGCTGACCTTCGTCCTGGGTTACTTCACACTCGTTACGGTGATCGATATTGAGCACCGGCTGGTGTTGCATATCGTCAGCATCGCCGGGGCTTTGACGCTGGGTGCGATCGGCATCCAGCGGCATGAGCTGGTCCCTACGTTGCTGGGTGGGGTGGCTGGCTTTCTGTTGATGCTGGGCATGTACTTCTCCGGCGAGTTGATCGGGCGTTTGCTGGCCCGCCTGCGCAAGCAGAGTTGGGAGGAGACGGCGCTGGGCTTTGGCGATGTCAACCTGGCGGGCGTGATCGGCCTGCTGATGGGCTGGCCGGCCGTCATGCCGGCGTTGTTCGCCGGCGTGCTGCTGGCCGGCGTGTATAGCTTGATCCTTGTGTTCATCAGCCTGGTGCGTGGGCGCTATTCCATGTTTGCGTCCATCCCGTATGCGCCATTTTTGTGCGCTGGGGCGGTGCTGGTGATGCTGCTGGGTGTGTATAACGTATCTCTATGATCTGTATGCGAGGTGAGCGATGAGTGACGAAAAAGACACGAAGGCTGAAGCCAAGAGCGAGCCCAAGCCCGCTGAGGAACAGCGGGTAGAGACCCAGCATAGTGTCACGATCGGCGGCAAGCAGGTCAAGTACACCGCCATTGCCGGTACGCTGGTGCTCAAGGAAGAAGACGACGAAAAAGGCGAGCACAAGCCCAAAGCTTCCGTGTATTACACCGCCTATCTTGCTGAGCAGCCCAAGGGCGCCAAGCCGCGGCCGCTGACCTTCTCGTTCAACGGTGGGCCGGGCTCCTCCTCGGTGTGGCTGCACCTCGGTGTGCTTGGCCCGCGCCGTGTGGATATGCCACTGGATGATTCGATGCCGCGCCCTCCGTTCGACCTGGTGGATAACGAATACAGCATCCTGGCGGAGACTGACCTGGTGTTCATTGACCCGGTGACCACCGGCTACAGCCGCCCGGTGCCCGGCGAAGCCGCCAAGCAGTTCCACGGCTTCCAGAAGGATCTCGAGACGGTGGGCGAGTTCATTCGCTTGTTCACTACGCGCCATCAGCGCTGGAGCTCGCCCAAGTTCCTGATCGGCGAGAGCTACGGCACCACGCGGGCGGCAGCGCTCTCGGGCCATTTGCAAGACCGGCACGGTATGGCGCTCAACGGCATCATGCTCATCTCGTCTGTGCTGGAATTCTCGACTTTGCTGTTCAATGCAGGCAATGATCTGCCGTATATATTGTTCCTGCCCACCTATGCGGCCACAGCTTGGTATCACAAGCAGCTGGGTGCGGATCTGCAGAAGGACCTGAGCAAGACGCTGGCCGAAGTGCGCCGCTTTGCCTCCGGTGAATACGCCGCAGCCCTGTTCCAGGGTGATAGCCTGCCGGTCGAACAGCGCCAGCAGATCGCCGCCAAGCTGGCTGCCTACACTGGCCTCTCGGCGGAATATGTGGAGCGCAGCAACCTGCGCATCGAGATCCATCGCTTCACGAAGGAACTGCTGCGTAAGGAACGAAAGACCGTGGGCCGGCTGGACTCGCGCTATGTGGCGTCTGACCGGGATGCGGCGGGCGAGAACTATGAGTTCGATCCCAGCTATGCCGCCATCCAGGCCGCCTTCACCGCGGCGCTGAACCAGTATGTGCGTGCTGAGCTGGAATTTGAGAGCGATCTGCCGTACGAGATCCTGACCGGCCGCGTCCACCCCTGGAGTTACAAAGAGAACGAGAACCAGTATCTGAATGTAGCCGAGACTCTACGCCAGGCGATGGTGATCAACCCGGCTCTGAAAGTGTTCGTTGCCAATGGCTATTACGACCTGGCAACGCCGTTCTACGCTACAGAATACACCTTCAACCATTTGCAACTGGCGCCGGAGTTGCGCGGGAATATCTCAATGGAATACTACGAAGCGGGGCACATGATGTACATCCACGAGGCCTCGCTCAAGGCTCAGTACAAGCACTTGGTGGAGTTTATCAAGCGCTCGCTGTAGCCAGAAAGTCCAACACGCGCTGCAGCACTTCTTCCTGCGGTAGTTCGTCGGTGCTGATCTCGAAGTCGGCGTGCTGGCGGGCGTGGGCCAAGCGCGTCTGCTGCTCGGCATAGTCGCGCTCCAGCCATTGCAGGCCGCGGGCGACGGTGTTGGGATATTCAGTGTGTAGATAAAGCAGGATGTCTGGGGGATCGATCAGCTGCCACATACGCGGCGCAAACGAATGTTCCTGGGCGATCTGGTTGGCGGGGTATCCCGCTTCGTGTAAGCCGCGCACCAGGGTGGATTTGCCCGATTTGCATGGGCCAACCACTCCAACGCGCGGCTTGGTACTACTCATGACCGTATTCTATCTTGACCCTAGCGGCAGGTGGACTGACATGCGCCGCACCTGGTCGCCTGGCGTATCTTCGCGCACGCCTACGACCAGGATGCTGATGTCGTCGCCGGGGCGGTTGCTCTCCAGCGTCAAGGCTTCGGCCATCAGGCCGTCGGCCACGGCTTGCGGGGCGGAGCCGGCGTCCACCAAGCGGCTGAACGCGGCGGGAATGTCCATTGGCTGGCTGCTGCGCTCGCCGGCGAAAGGCAAGCCATCGGTGAAGACCGCGATGGTGAGGCCGGGCTGTAGCTCCAGCTGGGTCAGCACCGGGCGGGTCTCGCGGCGCAGGCCCACCGCGTCGCTGCGCTCGTCGAGCGTGCGCACGGTTTTGTCCTGGTAGACCAGCACGGGCAGCGGGTTGTTGCGCGTGATGAGCAGGCAGCGATTCTCGAGCTCGATTGAGACGATGTTAAGGGTGGACTGCACCTGGCCGTTGCGATGGGTGTAGAGGTAATCGGAGGCGGCGCGGGCCGCGGCGCCATCTCGCACCCCTTCGGCCAGCAGGGCGACGACCTTGCGCACCACCATGGTGGAGATGAACTTGGCGCTCTTGCCGGAGCGCTGGCCGTCAGCCAGCACGACCGACATGCCGCCGCTGGGGCGCTCCACGACTTCGAGCGTATCGCCGCTTTCGGACATGGCGTACTTGTTGATCTTGGCTACGCCGATCTGAATTTCCATCGGGATGGATTGTAAAAGAAAATCGGGCGTCCGGCCCTTAGCTCAGCTGACGAAGGGCGGAGAGGAGATCACGAGGGACCGCGTGGCGAGCTTGCGGATTGAGCCAGATGACGGAGTCGTCTGGGCGATGTAGCAGGATGCCGCTGAGGCGCGGGTAGCGCTTGTTGAACTCGGCGGCGTCGGCAAAGCTGCGCTTGCTGAAATAGGCGTCATCTTTGCGGCTGGCAGCGGCATGCAGCTCGGCCGTGGCCGCCAGCAGTTGGGCTTCGGTGTACCCTGCGCCGGCGGCCAGCCAGAGCAGATTGATGCTGCCGGCTGGCAACTGGCCGATCTTCTCGCAAATGATGGCGGGCAAGCGGGCCGGGTCATCCGGCAGCCGGCGGACTTCTACGTTGAACGAAGTGTGCCCCTTGAAGCGCACCGTGAAGTCCGGCCCGCGCTGTTTGGCTGCGGCGTAGTGCTCGTACTCCACATCGAAGCGCTGCTCGCGTACCAGGAGCGCTGCGGCGCGCAGCTCGGCATGCAGGTCATCCAGTGCGCCGGCGTGGCGGGCATTGTTGAATTTGGCGCGAATTTTGTTGCGGTACTCATGTGCAAAGGCGCGGAAGCGGCGGGAACTGCGCAGCCAGCCTTCAAATTCGGTGTAGAAGGCTGGCTGCTTGCTGCCAAAGATCGCCTCCAGCAGTTCGCTTGTCGCGCTCATTGCGGGCGGCACACAAGCAGCATGACCTGTGAGCCTGGCAGCGCCACGCGCTTCTCCTCAACATCGAAGCCCGCCTGGCGGATGAGGGCGCTGAAGCGCCCGTCCCATTCTCCGGCTTGGCTGGTGATTCGGAACAGGGCGGCCGCCAGCCGCTCCAGCAGGTTGCGGCCAGTGATCCAGGCGACCGGCAGCAGCACCAGGCTGCCGGTCGCCGCCAGCGCACGGCGGGCTTCGGCGAGCGTATTGGCCTGCACGATGTACTCGGTGGGGAAGGTGGCGACGATGTGCTGGAAGGCGCCGCTGCGGAATGGCAGCTGGCACCCGTCTGCGCGCACCAGCAGCGGAGTGCGTTTAGCGGCGGCCAGGCGGCGGGCGGCGAGGCGACCCATTTGGGCGCTGAGATCGATGCCAACGGGCTCCAGCCCCTGATTGCGCATAGCCACTTGGAGATGACCGGGGCCGTGACCAAGTTCCAGAACGCGGCCACGTGCGCTCAACTCCGGTAGGATGCTGTTCACCCAGCTGCGCCAGCGGCCCAGCGAAACCAGCCAGGCTATGGCGTCATAGCTCCATGCCAGAGGCTGGTAGAGCAGGTAGAAGAAGACGCGCAGCAGCAACTGCATTGCTACAACTGCGGCAAGATCCAGGCGGCCAGCGTGAAGTAAATGATCAGGCCAGTTGCATCGATTAGGGTGGACATGAACGGGCCGGAGATGATGGTGGGGTCAATGCCCATCTTGTCCGCCAGCATGGGCACCATGGCGGCGACGGAGTTGGCCCAGATGCAGATGATGGCGATGGTCAGCGCCACCGTGATAGCCAAGTGCCAGTCGACCCCCCATAGCAAGGCGCGCGCATAGCCGACGACACCCAGCAGGACGCCGAGGGCGATGCCAGTGCGGAACTCTTTCCACAGCACCCACCAGAGTTCGCTGCGCTTGACTTCGCCCAGCGCCATGCCGCGGATGACCGTGGCCACGGTTTGCGAACCGGCGTTGCCGCCCGTGCCGATCAGCAGGGGCACAAAGAAGGCCAGCGAGACGACAGTCTTGATCTCTTCATCGTAATGACGCATCACCGTGCCAGTGAGCGTCTCGGCGATAAACAGAGTCAGCAGCCAGGTGAAGCGTGAGCGCACGACCTGCGAGATCTTTTGCGACCAATAGGGGATATCCAGCAGCGGGCCAGGCTCTACACCACCCAGTTGCAGAATGTCTTCACCGGCTTCTTCTTTCAGGACATCGATCACGTCATCGAGGGTGACAACGCCCAGCATCTGGCCGTTGTCATTCACCACGGGGATGGCGGAGAGATTGTTGTTGCTCATGGTGCGGGCCACATCTTCCTGGTCAGTGCCGGCGCTGACGAAGATCACTTCCGGGTCCATGAGGTCTTCGACGAGCTTGGTGGGCGGGGCCACGACGAGCTCACGCATGCCGACCACGCCAGATAGACGGCGTTCACGATCGATCACGAAGACGTAGTACGGCACTTCATGGTCTGGGTGGATCTGGCGTAGGAAATCGATGGCCTGCGCCGCCGTGGTGTGACGGCGCATGGCAATGTATTCGGTGGTCATACGGCCACCGGCTGTCTCATCCGGATAGCCCAGCAGGGGGATGACGTCTTCGGGGTCTTCCATCTGCTGCAGGGCTTCGCTGGCTTGCTCAGGCGGCAGATCGCCCAGGATGTCAGCCACCTGGTCAGGCTGCATTTCATCCAGGATCTCGGAGAGGGTCTCGGTTGACAAGTGCTCGGCTGCATCGACCGCCTGGGCGTCGCTCAGACGATTAAACAGCTCAGCCACCTCTTCAGGCGGCAGCATGCGCACAAAATTTTCCTGATGCTCTTCGGCGAGCTGGTTGTAGACCTCGATCTGGTCGCCGAGGTTGAGGCCCTTAAATACTTCGAGCGCCTCCGTTATTTTCTCTTCTCGTAACAGCTCCTGGATGCGCTCCAGTTCGAGTTCGAAATCAGGCACTCGGTCGTTCATAGAAACCTCGATAGCAGAATGGATTTAATGCCCCAAGACTTGCACCTCAATTCCCTGCGACCTCAACCAATCGATCGAAGATTCGATGATGGCTGAGCTGCCCACCAGCTGGACTTCAAGCCAGCCTTCGGCGGGGTTCACCTGGGCCTGCAGAATGTTGACGGTCAGCCCAACAAAATTGCGAATCAACTGATTCACAACTGGAGTATTGACCGCTGCGGGCGGGTAGATAAGGCGCACGACTTGTTCAGTCATTAGTGACGCCGATTGTACACCCTAGTTGCTGATCTGGATGGGCTGCTGCCCCTCGGATTCTGCAAGCTGGCCGCAGCCCGCCTGGATGTCAATGCCGCGGCGCACGCGCACGGTGCATGAGATACCGGCGGCCTCGAGAATGCTGCGGAATTCGGCCACCCGCTCACGCGTGGAGCGCTGGCCCGGGTAACCGCGGGTGGGGTTGAGCGGGATCACATTGACGTGGCAGTTGAGGCCTTGCAACAGGGCGGCCAGCTTGCGGGCTTGCTCAGGCGTGTCGTTGACGCCGTTGATGAGCGCCCACTCGAAAGTGATGCGCCGCCCGGTGGTTTGCACATAGTCACGGCAGGCCTGAATGAGATCCTTGATGGGGTAACGATTGTTGACCGGCAGCATGCTGGCGCGCAGCTCATCATCGGCGGCGTGCAGCGAGATGGCCAGACCCATCTGATGTCTTTCAGTTGTGTAGCGTTTGATGGCGGGGATCAGCCCAACCGTGGAGATGGTGAAGTGGCGATTTCCGAGGCCGAAACCGTCAGGGTCATTGAGGCGGGCGATGGCAGCCAGGCTGGCATCGTAATTGTGGAAAGGTTCGCCCATGCCCATCAGCACGATGTTGGTGACACGCTCGCCTTCCACTTTGAGCTGGCGCGCAAAGTACAGCACCTGCTCGAGGATCTCGCCGCTCGTCAGGTTGCGGCGGAAGCCCATTTGGCCGGTGGCGCAGAACACGCAACCCATGGCGCAGCCGGCCTGGGTGCTGATGCACAGCGTGCGGCGGCCCTGGCTGCCATCGCGATCGTCATAGCGCATGAGCACGGTCTCGATGGCATTGCCATCCGGCAGCTTGAACAGGGTCTTGAGAGTTTGCTTATCGGTGGAATGCAACGTAATGCTGGGTTGCAGATGGCTGAAACTAAAATGCTCGCCCAGCTTGGCGCGCAGATCCTTGGAAAGGTTGGTGAAATCCTCTGGCCTGGCCCAGAGTTGTTTATAGAGCCCATCCCAGATTTGAGCAGCGCGGTAGGACGGCTGCCCCCAGGCGCGCAACTGCTCGGCCAACTCTGGTTGGCTGAGATCGTAGATCAGCGGACGAGTGTCCATGCCTCTAGGGTACTTCGTTTAGGGCAATTGTGCCAAAAGAGTTGCCAGATCCGGCGCGATGTAGTCGGGCGCCGGCTGCCAGGCCCGCGCTTCGGCTTCGGTGGTGATGCCGCTGAGCACCAGGCCGGTGCGGCAGCCAGCCGCCTGGGCGCCGGCGATGTCGGTATCCACGCGGTCGCCGATCATCATGGTTTCGGCGGGCGTGACGCCCAATGCGTCCATGGCAGCCATGAAGCCGGCCGTGCCGGGCTTGCCGATGATGGTGGGCTGCACGCCGCTGGCCGCCTGCAAGGCGGCCAGGATGCTGCCGGCGCCAGGCACCGGGCCGGCCGGCGAGGGCAGCGTGCGGTCAGGGTTGGTGCCGACGAAGGCGGCGCCCTTGGCGATCAGCAGGGTGGCGGTGCGCAATTTCTCATAGGTCAGCTCGCGGTCGAGCCCGACGACGACGGCGACGCAATCCGCATCGCTGATGGTGAAGCCGCGTGACTGCACCGCTTCGCGCAGCCCCGTCTCGCCGATGACGTAGACGTTGCCTCCAGCTGGGTATTGCATGTGCAGATAATGTGCGGCGGAGTTGGCCGAAGTATGGACCTGCTCAGGCTGCACCTCTGCGCCGAACTTGTGGAATTTTTCAAGGTACTGCTCCACGGTAAGGGTGGCGTTGTTGGTGACGAAGGCGGCTTTGAGCCCCTTGGAGGCAATGGCGGCCAGGTTCTCAGGCACACTGCCGATCGGCTCGGTGCCGCGCCAAAGGACGCCGTCCATATCGAGAAGCAGAGCTTTGAGTGCAGTCATAGAACGTGATTATAGTCGTGGCAAAAACAAAAGAGCCTCGCCATGTGGCGAGGCTCTTTGGGATCGGATGTAGCTTTACTTGCTATTGAGCTGCTTCAGCTCGCGGGGCTGCAGCACCTGGTCCACCAGGCCGTATTCCACAGCTTCCTGGGCGGTCATGTAGGTGTCGCGGTCGGTGTCCTTCTCGATCTCAGCCAGGGTGCGGCCGGTGCGCTCCACCAGAATTTCGTTGAGGCGGGCACGCTGGCGCAGGATCTCCTTGGCCTGGATCTCGATGTCGCTGGCCTGGCCGCCGCCGCCTTGCTGCCACGGCTGGTGCATGTGGATGGTGGCGTTGGGCAGCGCATAGCGGTGACCCTTGGCGCCAGCGGTCAGCAGAATGGTACCGAAGGATGCGGTGAAGCCCACGGCTACGGTGCTGATCTGGTTGGGGATCATCTGCATGGTGTCGTAGATGCCCATGCCGGCGTAGATGGAGCCACCGGGGGAGGAGATGTACATCTGGATCGGGGAATCCGGATCCTCGTTGCTCAGGTAGATGAGTTGGGCCACGGCCAGATTGGCCGTCTGGTCATCGATGGGGGTGCTCACCAGGATGATGCGGTTCTTGAGCAGCAGCGAGTAGATGTCGAAGGCGCGCTCGCCGCGACCGGTCGACTCGATCACCATCGGGATGACCGACTGGGGGTTGAAGCCGGGCTGGCCGGTAATGTTAGGCTTGTTCATTGTCATTTTCCTTTCCTGTATCTTCGGCTGCGGGTTGACTGGCCTCAGCGTGCACAGCCTCCACAGCTTCGGGCTGCGCCTCAGCGGTTTCAGCGGGAGCAGCTTCATCAATACTGACGCTGGCAGCCGCAGCTTCCTTTCGGTGCTCGTCGCCCTTGCCGCGGCCGATGGCGTTCAGGCGGGCAAGGGTGCGGCGGATAACTTCTTCGCTCATGGTGCGGCTCACCAGGCTCTGGATGTTGTCGCGATTGTTCATGAACTTGCGCATGTCCTGGGCTGAGACCATCTGCTGCAATTGAGCCAGCTTGAGCTGCACGATGCCCTGCATTTCGGCTTCGGGCACTTCAATGTTCTCCTGCCGTGAGGCTTCCATGATGACGAGCGATTTCTTCAAGCGCTCTTCAACAATGGGCTCGACTTCCTTTTCCAGGTCGTCCATGGTCATCTGACGGCTGCCGAGGTAGCTGTCCATATCCATGCCGCGCGCATTGAGGTCAGGCAGCATGTCTTCGATGTAATGGTGCACCTCGTGGTGCAGCATCTGCGGCGGGAACTTGATCTCGCTCTCGACGATCATTTGCGAGACGACCTTGTCTTCGTACTCGTCACGCGCCTGGCGGTTCAGGTTGTCGGTGAGCTGGCGCACGATCTCGGTGCGCAATTCGTCCACCGTTTTGTATTCGCCCACGCTCTGGGCCAACTCGTCGTTCAACTCGGGCAGCTCACGCGCCTTGATCTCTTCCACTTTCAGAGTGAAGTTGGCCGTCTTGCCGCGCAGATCCTCGAACTCGGAGTCTTCTGCGAAAGTGTGCGGGAAGCTGTTTTCGTCACCGGTTTTCAAGCCGATCAGGGTGCGGGAGAAGCCAGGGAAGGGCCACTCATTCTTGGTGTCCACATCGGCCTTCTCGACCACCACCGGGTAGCTGCGCTCAGGCAGCAGCTCGGCGTCGCCCTCGGCAGCATCCTGCCGCTTGGCGCTGAGCTGGATGTAGACGATGTCGCCTTCCTGCGCGGGGCGGTCGGCCGGGGTCAGTACGGCGTTCTGTTCACGCAGATTGGTGAAGACTTTCTGGATGTCCTCTTCGCTGGGCTGCTTCTCTTCGAAGGGGATGCGGATCTTGTCGTAATCGCCTAGCTTGACTACCGGCGAAAGCGGCACGCGGAACTCATAGATGGGCGGGGTCTTCTCGTCGTCTATCTTCTCGAGCGTACCAGGGCCATAGGGCTTCACACCCGTCTCGGCGATCAGCCTGGGGTAGACATCATCCAACATGATGTCAATAGCCTCATCTCTGATGGCCGCCTCGCCAACCTGCTTTTCCACTACGTTGTACGGGGCTTTGCCGGGGCGAAAGCCTGGGATCTTGACCTGCTTGGCAATTTTGCGAGCGGCTTTTTGCTTTGCGCTCTGCATCGTCTCGGCTTCAATTTCAACCGTTAGATGCAGCTGATGGTCATCAGAGGTGGTTTGGCTGGTGATTTTCAAGTCAATGACTTCCTTAAAGAATTTAGAACGAACGGGCGAGATTATAGCATGCGGGGGTTTACGAGACTATCAGAGGAATGTAAGCAAAACAGCGACACGAGGCAAAGAGTAAAACCAGCCTTGCGTGTCGCCGTTTTGCTTGTGGGGAAGGAGGGAGTCGAACCCTCACGCCTTGCGGCACATGATCCTAAGTCATGCTTGTCTGCCAGTTCCAACACTTCCCCGGAATTCAATTATAGCAAGACCGGCTCTGATACTATCGATTAATCAATTAATTGATCAATCGATTTGCTGTATCGGTCGATTATTATTCGTGTATGTCCCGCGTCGTCAAAACAGAGAATGTTGCCACTGACCGCTCGCGCCTGATGAAGGCCATGGCGATCGCCATGCGCGAACTGATCGCCAAGCAGGGCTTTGACATCCAGGCCAGGGATCTGGCGGCGTTCATAGTGTTTGCGCTCGATGGCGTCACGCAAAGCGTGGAGCGCAGCGTTCAGCCGTGGGAGAAGCGCGGCTACTGGGTGAAAGCTGACCGCTTTCGCATGGATTGGGCCTGGACCGAGCCCACGGCCACCAAGCTGCGCAACGCGCTGTTGGCCGATGACATGGGCGGCATCGCCGAAGGAATTGCCAGCCTGGCCCAGCGCCTGCAGAATATTGACGTGCCCGCCAAGCACCGCCTGGGTACCCCCTGGGTTGGTGCATGGGAGAAACTGAATGCCGCAAAAAGTGCTGGTCGTTGAAGACGACGCCGCCATCCGTGAAGCGCTGACCTATAACCTGGGCCGCGAGGGCTACGAGGTGGAGGCCGTAGGCGATGGGGCCGCCGCGGTGGCCGCCGTGCGCAAGGCCGAGCCCAGCCTGGTGGTGCTCGACCTGATGCTGCCGGAGCTGGATGGCTTCGATGTCACCCGCGCCCTGCGCAAGGAAAGTAAAGTGCCGATCCTGATGCTGACCGCACGTGATGACGAGATCGACCGCGTGCTAGGCCTGGAATTGGGCGCGGATGATTATTTGACCAAGCCGTTCTCGATGCGCGAGCTGCTGGCGCGGGTCAAGGCCATGCTGCGTCGGGTGCAGATGGAGCACAGTGATGCGCAGGGGTCGGCGGCCAGCCAACTGCTGACCAGCGGCAACCTGACCATCGACGAGACCCGTCACGAAGTGACGCTGGATGGGGCGGTGCTGGATCTGAAGCCCAAGGAGTATGAGCTGCTCCTGTTCCTGTTGCAGAACCGCGGCCGAGCCTACACCCGTGAGCAGCTGCTCGAAAGAGTGTGGGGCTGGGAATTCGCCGGAGGCAGCCGCACGGTGGATGTGCATGTGCGCTGGCTGCGCTCCCGCATCGAGGCAGACGCCGAAACGCCGCAGCGTATCATCACCGTGCGCGGTGTTGGATACCGCTTCGAAGGCTAGATACGTATGCGCGGCATAAACCTCGGCCGCTTGTTGTTGGCGCTCGCCTTGCTGGGCGGCCTGCTGGTCTTTCTGTACTCACAGACTCGTCCGCTAGTCACTGATCCTGATGCTGTCTTGTTGTTGAACCGCGGCTTTTGGTTTGCCGGCTTGCTGTGTGCTTTTGTTGGCCTGGCGCTGGCCTGGTCTCCTGAGCCTGAGCACAACTTTGACCAAAGCATGGCGGAGTCAGCGGAGCTGCGCCAGCAGCGCCAGTATTTGCAAGCCGTGCTGGATGGCAGCCCGGCGGGGATCGTGCTGGTGGCGGATGACGGCCGCGTGCTGCTGCACAATGTGCGCATGCAAGCCCTGTTTGCCCTCAGCGAGGATGAGCTGCACGCCGGCACGCTCACGCATCTGCTGCGCCAATACCAGTTCGTGGAACTGTGGCAGAAGGCGGCGCATACCGGCGCGACCCAGACCACTGTCGCAGAAGTGCCGCAAAGCAAGCGCATGCTGCGCGGGGTTGTGCAGCCGCTGGGCGACGAGCTGCGCGGTCATAGCCTGATCGCCTTTGAAGATGTGACCGAACTGCACCGCTTGGAAACCGTGCGCAAAGATTTTGTCAGCAATGTATCCCACGAACTGCGCACGCCGCTGACCTCGCTGCGCTTGCTGACTGAGAGCCTGCGCGGCGGCGCCATGGCCGAACCGGCCACTGCGACCCGCTTTCTGACGCTGATGGAGACCGAAGTAGACGCGCTCACCAGCCTGGTGAGTGAACTGCTGGAGCTCGCTCGCACCGAATCGAAGGACGTACAGCTGCAACTTGCGCCGACCGACCCGTGTGCCATGCTGCAGGCGGCTGCCGGCCGCTTGCGCATGCAGGCGGAGCGGGCAAGCGTGCTGCTTGCGGTGGAGTGCCTCGCAGGCTTGCCGGCTGCGCTGGCCGATCCGCCCAGGATAGAGCAAGTGCTGGTCAACCTTATTCACAATGCCATCAAGTTCACCCCGCGCGGCGGCCGCATTACGGCCACCGCCAGCAGCCGGGCGGGGGTGATCGAGTTCGCGGTGCAGGATACGGGCGTGGGCATTGCGGCAGAAGACCAGGCGCGCATCTTTGAGCGGTTTTACAAGACGGATCCTGCGCGCAATCGCACAGGCACAGGTTTGGGCCTGGCCATCTCCCGGCATGTCGTTGAGGCCCACGGCGGCCACATCGGCGTGACCAGCCAGGAGGGCAAGGGCAGCCGCTTCTTTTTTACGCTGAGTGCCAGTGGGACAAGTGAACAGGGAGCTGGGAGCAGTGAACAGGGAGCTGTGCTAACTTCCTGATCACCGCTCACTCATCACTCGTCTACTCACGACACATTTCCATCCCCAATCCCCTTAACAAACCCATAACACTCCACCGCGAGGGGCTTAACCCTGGGTTGATACCATGCCCACGTGTTCAAATCCTTTTTCATGTTCCTAAGGAGGAACTACCCATGAATCGCAAGCTGTACCTTGGCCTCTGCGCGCTGGTGATCGCCGGCGTGCTGCTGGCCGCCTGCGGCGCTCCTGCGACCGCGACCCAGGCTCCGAGCCAGCCCACGTCTGCTCCGGCTCAGCCCACCACGGCTCCGACCCTGGATCCGTTCAGCCCGCTGGCCGTTTCCGGCGAGATCATCACGGCCGGCAGCTCCACCGTGTTCCCGCTGTCTGAGCGCATGGCTGAGCGCTTCAACGATGAAGGCTTCAGCGGCAGCATCACCATCGATAGCGTCGGCTCCGGCGCCGGCATCGAGCGCTTCTGCGTTGCCGGTGACACTGACGTAGCGAACTCCAGCCGCGGCATCCGCGAGACTGAGATCGCTTCCTGCCAGTCCATCGGCCGTGACCCCATCGAGTTCCGTGTAGGTACGGATGCTCTCTCCGTGGTGGTGAGCCAGGCCAACGACTTCATCACCGATGTGACCACTGAGGAGCTGGCCCTGATCTTTGGTGAAGCCACCAACTGGTCAGATGTTCGCTCCGAGTGGCCTGACCAGCCGATCCAGCGCTACGTGCCTGGCACGGACTCCGGCACCTTTGACTACTTTGTTGAGCATGTGTACGGCAGTGACCCCACCGTCACCCTGGCCGCTGGCAATACCCAGCGCAGCGAGGATGACAACGTGCTGGTGCAAGGTATCCAGGGCAGCCCGTATGCCATCGGTTACTTTGGCTACGCCTACTACGCTGAGAATGCCAGCACCCTGCGCATCCTGAGCCTGGATGGTGTGGAGGCCAACGATGTCTCGGTTGAAGACGGCAGCTATGGTTTGGCTCGCCCACTGTTCCTGTACACCACCGCTGACATTCTGAACCAGAAGCCCCAGGTGGCTGCGTTCCTGCACTTCTACCTGACCTTCGTAAACGAAGAGATCGTGGAAGTGGGTTACTTCCCCGCCAGCGAATCTGCTCTGCAGGCTGCACGGGATGCGTTCAACGCTGCTCTAGGCAACTAGTACTTTAGCCAGCAGCACTTCTCCTTCGGATTGGGGCGGCCGGTAACTCTAGGCCGCCCCAATCGCCTGAATTGGGACAGTTATAATGAAATTCCATTTTCACAGCCCAAGCCCAAAAGCAGGCCCAATGCCACTCACTCGTGCCACTGAGCAGTCCCTTCCTGCAACTTCTTTGAAGCGCAAACTGCGTCTGCGAGAGCTAGTTATCCAGGCGGTGCTGTTCCTGTGTGGCTTGTTTTCCATTTTTGTTACAGTCGGAATTATTTATGAGCTGGGCAAAGAGTCCATGCTCTTTTTTGGCCGCACCCAATGGGAGCGCACCAACAAGCCCATTGTCGCAGCCATATCAGCAAATGATGTCCAGTTCGATGTCAGCAATATCGGTGCAACGGCAAGCCCAGGCGAAGTTATTCGGCTGGATGATGAGCTGCTGATGCTGACCGCGGTCGAGGGCAGCACATACTTCGTGGAGCGTGGTTTCCGCGACTCCGTGGCCGTGCCGCACGCGGCCGAGACGATCATTTACCGCGGTGTAAACCCCAGCGTATGGGAATTTCTTACTGGCACTAGTTGGGCTCCGCATGCGGGCCAGTTTGGCGTTTTGCCGCTGCTCAACGCCACGCTGATGGTCTCAGGCATCGCCATTTTGGTAGCTCTGCCGTTGGGGCTGGCGGCGGCCATCTACCTCAGCGAGTACGCATCACCGAAAGCGCGCAATACGCTCAAGCCCATTCTCGAAGTCCTGGCCGGTGTACCCACGGTGGTGTACGGCTACTTCGCGCTCACGTTCATGACGCCGTTCTTGCGCAGCATCTTCGGGCAGGATACGGTGCAGATCTACAACACCGCCTCAGCCGGCATCGTGATCGGCATCCTGATCCTGCCACTGGTCAGCACCATCAGCGAAGATGCGCTCAACGCCGTGCCGCGCTCGCTGCGTGAGGCCGCCTATGGCCTGGGCGCTACCCGGCTGGAGACGGCCGTACGCATCGTGCTGCCGGCAGCCTTCTCAGGCATCGCCGCGGCGGTCATCATCGCCATCTCGCGCGCCATTGGCGAAACCATGGTGGTGGCGCTGGCAGCTGGCGCTGGACCGGCCTTCACCTTCAACCCCTTCCAGGCGGCCGAGACCATGACCGGGCACATCGTGCGCATCAGCGGCGGTGACCTGAGCTACGACTCGCTGGATTACAACAGCATCTTTGCCATCGGCCTCATGCTGTTCGTCATGACCCTGGCGCTCAACATCTTCAGCCAGTACATCGTGCGCCGCTTCCGCGAGGTATACGAATAATGGCCGCATCCAATTTGCAAGGTCGTCATCGCCTGGGGCGTGTGTGGCTGGTCGTGTTCCAGGTGGCGCTGGTCGTGGGCATCATTGCGCTGTGCGCGCTGTTGTTCAATATCCTCAATGGCTCCTTCGGCTTTGTGGCCGTGGAAGACACCGTTAGCCCGGAAAGCCTGGCCGTGAATAGCGTGCCGCTGGAAGAACTGGACAAGGACACGCTTGTTCAGATTCTGCAGGCACATATCTCGGCGGGTTTGTATGCGCGCTATGAGTTTGACAAGCCGTTCGCTGAACGCTCGGCAGGGGAGGTGTATGACCTCATCCTGGAGCGGGTCGTCGAGCCGCGCTTTGTTGCCCAGTGGTCGCTGTACGAGACCCTGACGAATGGCGATGCCATCCGCCAGCAAGTAGCGCAGGAGTTCCCGAATGCGCGCCTGGAGTTCCGCAGCTGGCTGAACAGCCACTTCCTGCGCGCGCCGCAATCCAGCTATCCGGAGATCGCCGGCGTGCGCACCGCGGTGCTCGGCTCACTGTGGACCATTTCGATCGCGGTGCTGTTTGCCTTCCCAGTGGGGGTGGCGGCCGCGGTCTACCTGCAGGAGTACGCGCCGGATAATCTGATCAACCGCATCATCCAGACTAATATCAATAACCTGGCCGGCGTACCTTCGATCATCTATGGCATTTTGGGCCTGGCCATCTTTGTGCGTGTGCTGGGGCAGTTCACAAGCGGCATCGCCTTCGGGGCCAGCGACCCGGCAACGGCCAACGGCCGCACCATTCTGTCAGCCGGGCTGACCCTGGGCGTGCTAGTGCTGCCGCTCATCATCATCAACGCCCAGGAAGCGATCAAGGCGGTGCCCAATTCGCTGCGCCAGGCCAGCTTTGGCCTGGGCGCCACGCGCTGGGAGACGGTGTGGTACCACGTGCTGCCCAACGCTATCTCGGGCATTATGACCGGCACCATTCTCTCGATCTCACGCGCCATCGGTGAGACGGCGCCTTTGATCGTGATCGGCGCCTCTACGTTCATCCAGGTGGACCCAGAAGGCCCGTTCTCCAAATTCACCACGCTGCCGATCCAGATCTACCAGTGGACGGCGCGGCCGCAATCCGTGTTTCGTAATCTGGCGGGGGGAGCCAGCCTGGTGCTGCTGGGCTTGCTGCTCACCATGAACGCCACTGCCATCATTTTGCGTAATCGCTATCGCAGGAGCCTCTAGCATGACCGATACTGCACCAACGGCCACTACCACGGCGGCCATTGAGACCCATGACCTCAGCATCTACTACGGCAGCTTCCAGGCTGTGCGCGATGTGAATCTGGATATCCAGCCCAACCGCATCACGGCCATCATCGGCCCGTCAGGCTGTGGCAAGAGCACGGTCTTGCGCGCCTTCAACCGCATGAACGAGCTGATCCCCAGCGTCAATACCACCGGCGAGGTGCTGTTCCGCGGCCAGAACATCTATAAACCGGATGTTGACCCGGTGGAAGTGCGCCGCCACATCGGCATGGTGTTCCAGAAGCCCAATCCATTCCCCAAGTCTGTGTATGAGAACGTAGCCTGGGGAGCACGCATCAATGGCTTCAAGGGCAACATGGATGAACTGGTGCACAGCAGCCTGCAGTCCGCTGCGCTATGGGATGAAGTGAAGGACAAGCTGGATCAGAGCGGGCTATCGCTCTCCGGCGGCCAGCAGCAGCGCCTGTGCATTGCCCGCGCCATCGCCGTGCGGCCTGACATCATCCTGATGGATGAGCCGTGCTCGGCGCTGGACCCGATCGCCACGCTGCGTATCGAAGAGCTGATGCGCGATCTAGCCAAGGACTACACCATCATCATCGTGACCCACAATATGCAGCAGGCCGCACGTGTGTCTGACCGCACCGCGTTCTTCTCGCTGTCTGAGGATGGCAAGCGCGCCGGCATGCTGATGGAATACGGGGACACCAAGACGATGTTCACTCGTCCCGAGAAAAAGATCACTGAGGATTACATTACCGGCCGCTTTGGCTAAGCCGGAAGGACACTATGCCGCGCAAGAAAGTTCTGTTTCTGTGTACCGGCAACACCTGCCGTTCGCAGATGGCAGAAGCCATCGTGAATGCCCGCCTGGGCGAGCGCTGGCAGGCACACAGCGCGGGAGTCCAACCCGCCGCGGCCATCAACCCCTATACGGGTAAGGCATTAGCTGAGATCGGGATTGTGCATCTGGGCGAACCCAAGCACCCTGATGTGTTCAGAGATGAAACCTTTGACCTGGTTGTCACCTTGTGCGATGACGCGGCAGAGAATTGCCCGGTCTGGCTAGGCCCGGGGCGCAAAGAACACTTAGGCTTTCCAGACCCGGCTACTTCACGCGGCAGCGAAGAGCAGATCATGCCGATCTACCGGCAGGTGCTCAAAGATATTGCCACCAAAGTGCCCGCACTGCTTGAGCGCGAATTTAACCCGGCAGCTAGCTGAGCTTGAGCCACTCGTAGCCGTGGCCGGCTAGTCTGAGGCTCAGCCGGCCGTCCACCAGCTCGCCTGTGGCGCGGCCGGTGAACAGGTTTGGCGGCGGGAAGAACAGCTGCCGGTCCGGGATCTCCACCGATACTTCGATCTCTTCGCTGCTTAGATTGTTGAGAATGAGCAGCTCTTCCCCCTCATAGCGGCGGAAGTACGCGGCCACCTGTGTAGGGTGAGAGGTGTTTGCCCACTCAAAGGTTCCCCAGCCAAAGGCGCGGTGGGTTTTGCGCACCGCGATCATGTTCTTGGTCATGTAATACAGCGAGGCCAGGTCTCGCATTTGGTCTTCGACGTTGACATGGGTCGGGTCATACGGCGCGGCGCTGATGACGGGGGAATAGGTTGTGTCGTTGGCGCTGAAGCCGGCCTGACGGCTGGTGTCCCATTGCATCGGTGTGCGCACGCCGTCGCGATCGTTCAGCCAGATATCATCCCCCATGCCGATCTCGTCTCCGTAGTACACGATGGGGGAGCCAGGCAGCGTAAACAGCAATGAGTTTGCCAGCACGATCTTGTTGAAGTCATTGTCGAGCAGCGGGGCCAGGCGGCGGCGGATGCCGAGGTTGAGGCGCATGCGTGGCTCAGGAGCATACTGCTCCCACATCCACTGGCGCTCCTCTTCCGTCACCATTTCGAGCGTGAGCTCATCATGGTTGCGCAGGAAGGTGCACCACTGGGCATTCTCCGGGATCTCCGGTGTGCGCTCAATGATCTCGCGAATGGGCGCGGTATCTTCCTTCCGCATAGCCATGAAGAGCCTGGGCATGACCGGGAAGTGGAAGGCCATGTGCATTTCATCGCCTTCACCATCGCCGAAGTATTCGCGCACATCCTCTGGCCATTGGTTGGCCTCCGAGAGCAGAATGCTGTCCGGCGCGTGTTCGTCCACAAAGCGGCGCAGCTTCTTGAGATATTCGTGCGTCTCGGGCAGGTTTTCGCAATTCGTGCCCTCGCGCTCGATCAGGTACGGGATGGCGTCACAGCGGAAGCCATCAATGCCAATATCCAGCCAGAATTTGGCGACCTGCAGCATGGCTTCTTGCACTTTGGGGTTGTCGTAATTTAAGTCAGGCTGGGATGAGTAAAAGCGATGCCAGAAGTAGCGCTTGGCTTGCTCATCCCAGCTCCAGTTTGATTCTTCCGTGTCCAGGAAGATGATGCGAGCGTCCTCATACTTCTCGGTCGTGTCGCTCCACACGTAATAGTCGTGCTTGGGGTTATCTGGCCCCTTGCGGGCTTCCTGGAACCAGGCATGCTGGTCAGAGGTGTGGTTTAGCACCAGGTCAGCGATGACGCGGATGCTGCGCTTGTGCGCTTCGTCTACCAGTTCTTTGAAATCATCCAGCGTGCCGTAATCCGGATGAATGTTGTAGAAGTCGGCCACGTCGTAGCCGTCATCTTTGAGTGGGGAAGGGAACATGGGCAGCAGCCAAATGCAGTTGATGCCTAAGTCTTGCAGATAGTCCAGCTTCTCGATCACGCCGCGGATGTCGCCGTGGCCGTCACCATTGCTGTCCTTGAAGGCGCGGATGTACAGCTCGTAGAAGATGGCGTCTTTGTACCAAAGAGGAGTAGGTTGCATGTTTTAGATTGTACGCAAAGTTAGCGGCCTAAACAGGCGCAGCCCGAGCTGCGCCTGTTTAGGTTGAGAGTGAATGTGTTGCCGTCTAACCTTTCACCGCGCCGGCCAGCAGGCCGCGCACGAAGAAGCGCTGGAAGGCAAAGAATACGATCATCGGCAGCAGCATGGAGAGGAAGGCGGATGCCGTGAGCAGATGCCAACCGCCGCCGAGCGACTGCACCAGGCCGTTGATCTGGTAGGTCAGCACCGGTTGGCGGCCAGAGAGGAACACCAGCGCCACCAGCAAGTCATTCCAGACCCACAGGAACTGGAAGATGGCCAGGGAAGCCAGCGCTGGCAGCGACAGCGGCAGGGCCAGGCGGGTGAATGCGGTCCAGTGGCTTGCACCGTCGAGATAGGCCGACTCGAACAAGTCACGCGGCAGCGAGCCGATGAAGTTGCGCATCAGGAAGATGGCATATGGCAAGCCGAAGCCGGTGTGGAACAGCCACACGCCCAGGAAGGTGCTGCTGAGCCCCAGCTGCTGGTATAGCTTGGAGATCGGCACCAGGGTCATCTGCAGGGGCACGATCTGCAAGCCCACCAGCAGCGCGAACAGCCACATGCGGCCGGGGAAGTGCAGCCAGGAGAAGGCATAGGCTGCCAGCGCCGCAAAGATGAGCGGCAGGATGGTGGCGGGGATGGTGACGATGAGCGTGTTGACGAATGCACGCGCCATGCCGCGGCTGTTGCCCAGGTCGGTCACGAAATCACAGGTCAGGTCGGTGGATTGGGTGCCGGCGGCGCAGTCAGCCTCGTAGCTGGTGACGCCGCGGTAGCCGACCAGGGCGTCAACATAGTTGTTGAGCGTGAAGCGGGGGCGCTCTTCCACACCGGCAAAGCCGCGGATCTGGGTCAGGATGTCGGCCAGCTGCTGGGCATCCGGCCGCTCCTCTTCGGGCACGTGGATGCTGCCATCCGGCAGCGTGTTGTTGAAGCTGGCCGCCAGCTGCACAGAGCGGCGGAACAGGGCCACGTATTCAGGGTTACTGAAGTCAGCGCTGGGGATGGCATCGCCCTCGGAGCCGTGACAGCCGGCGCAGAACTCGGTGTATTCGGCGCCGGCTTTGGGCGCCGTGAATGCGGTCCACCAGCCGCTGGTGTTGGCGTCTTGCACGGGACGGAACGAGGTGACCAGCAGCCCAAGCGTAGGCAACAGCCAAATGACGATCATGGCGATCACCAGTACATGCAGGGGCAGGCCGGCCAGGAAGCGTTTCATGCGTTCGCTCATGGTTTATCTATGCGCTAGCGCATAGCCTCCTGTTCGCGGAAGCGTTTGATGTTCAGGATCATGAACGGGATGATCGCCAGCACCAGCACCATGGCCACGGCTGTGCCGCGCCCGGTCTGCTGGTTGACGTACATCTCGGCATACATCCGGTTGGCGATCACCTGCGTGCTGTAATTGCCGCCGGTCATCACGAAGACGATGTCGAATATCTTGAGCGTATTGATCACCATCGTTGTAATGACCACTACTATGGTCGGCAGGATGACCGGCACCGTGATCTTCCAGAATGCGGTCCACTCGGTTGCGCCGTCGATGCTGGCAGCTTCCAGCAATTCGCCCGGCACGCTCTTGATGGCAGCGGAGAGGATCACCATACAAAAACCGGCCCACATCCAGATGCCGACCACGATCAGCATGAAGGTGTTGAGTGGAATGCGCGTCATGAAGGATACAGGTTCACCGCCCACCGCGCGCACGATGGCGTTGAGCAGGCCGATCTGGGTATTGTCCGTGCCGAAGTGATAGACAAACTTCCAGATCACGCCCGCGCCAACGAACGAGATCGCCATGGGTAAAAAGATGACCGACTTGGCGAGTGACTCGTACTTCACTTTGTCAGACAGCACAGCCATCAGCAGGCCCAGGCTGACCGCGCCGGTGACCAGGCCCAGTATCCATTTGAGATTGTTGCCGAACGAGGAGATCCAGAATGTGCGCCAGGCGCTGGCTGCGCTGCTGGTGTCCAGCTCGCTGGTGAGCGCGTAGCGATAGTTTTCAAAGATGCCCCAGCAGGGGCGGCCTTCCACACAGGCGCTGGAGGCCCAGTTGATCGAGTCCTTATCCAGCAGGCTCAGGTAAAACGTGTTGAAGGCTGGATAGACGATGTAGATCAGAATGATGATGAGGGCAGGCGCCAGGTACAGCCACGGCGCCACGCGGCCTTGCCGCATGATGTTGGGAATGCGCTCACTCACAGGGATCTCCTCTCCTCATGTGCAGTGCAAACCGCCCCAGGGCTATTGCCCTGGGGCGGTCTTACTGCACTAGTTGCCCTGGTCGGCAGCCTGAGCTTCAGCTGCGCCAGCCAGTGCGGCGTCAATGCTTGAGGCGCCGCTCACCACGTCCACAATGGCGCGCCATTCCGCCGAGCCGAAGCTGGGCTGGATGGAGTCACCAATGTCAGGGGTGGCCGCGCTGGCGCCAGCCAGCACATCAGCCAAAGCGGCATTGATCGGGTCGGCATAGTTGCCGGCCGAGCCGTTGTTGGGCGAGAGGCCGAAGCCCGTGGCCGCCCAGTGGGCGCCACCCTCAGCGCTGGTCAGGTACGCCACAATCGCGCGTACTGCCGGCGTGTCAGAGAAAGCCATCATCCAGTCCGCACCGCCCTGAACACCATCAGCGCCGGGGAAGTGGAAGAAGCTGAAGTCAGTACCGAACTCAAGCTCGGGGTACTGCGCCGCAATGGCGCCGCCCGCAAAGCCGGACTGCTTGACCATCATGGCCTGCGGCGGGTCGCTGAACGGCAGCAGGATGGCATCGCTGAAGCTGGTGCTCAGCGAGCCTTCAGCGCCGCCAACGGCGTAAGCCGGGTTAGAGGCCCAGCCGCTGTAGATCTCGTACGCGCCGGCGACACCGGCGTCATTGTAGGCGACCGAACCATCCAGGATGCCATTCACGTACGCGCTGCCCTGCGTGGCCAGCAGAATGTCCTGGATGAAGTCAGAGGCGGTCCAACCGGTGGCATCGCCGCTTTCAAAGCCCATGGAGAAGGGAACGTTGCCGTCGGCGACCATCTGGTCAGCCAGAGCAACAAAGTCATCCCACGTGGTGGGCACGCTGTAACCAAAAGCGTCGAAGTTGACCGGGCTGTACCACACGATGGACTTGGGGTCAGCCTTGACGGCTACACCCAGCCAGCTGCCACCCGAGGTGGCCATCCAGGCCGGGGCATAGTTGCCGGCATCGGCGCCCAGGCTGTCCAGAGCGACCAGTTGGTCGCCGTAGGAGCCAATGGGGCCGACGGTGGGCCAGAACACCAGATCCCAGGCGTCACCGGATTCGATGCGGGTCTCGAGCAGAGCCTGGTCGCGCGAAGACTCGGGGACGATGGTGATGCCACAGGCCTCTACGATGGGGGCAATCGCGGCGTGGAAGCTTTCTTCCTCAGCGCTGGCCCATTGGTAGAGCACGGTGACTTCGTCGCCTGGGGATGCGCCGAAGCACATGTCGTCTACAGGCTCAGAGGGGGCGTCAGTTGCGGGAGCGGTGGTTGGCTCTGCGGGAGCCGCTGTGGGCGCCGGCGCACCGCCGCCACAGGCAGCCAGCACCAGGGCCAGTACAGTAGCTGCTACTAAAAACTTGAAGAACTTAGACATAACTTACTTCTCCTTCCGGATAGTGAGTCAATCGAATATACGCCACAGCATTGGCTTTAGCGTATCTTCAAACATGGGTTTTGGCGCAGCACCTCCTTTTGTGAAGTCATGCTGATATTGGGATTATGGCGTGGCGATACTTGATGAACGAACGACGAGGTCAGTTTCGAATAAATAGCCAGGTTGGTCCAACTTGCCCCATTTGAGCAGATACAGCAACCGCTCGCAGGCCATCAGCCCCAGCTTATAGCCTGGCAGGCGAACCGTCGTGAGCGGAGGGTCGTAGTACTCGGCCAGAGCGATATCGTCAAAGCCGACGAAGGCTACGTCGTGCGGAATGCGCAACCCGGCGTTTTTGACTGCCAGCATGGCGCCCAGTGCGACAACATCGCTGGCTACGAACACGGCGGTCGGCGGAGCGGGGAGGGCCAGCAATTCTTTCATGGCCGCCAGGCCGCTGCCCGGCGTGTAGTTGCCTTCCTTGATGTAGGCTTCATCTACTTCGAGGCCGCTCTTTTCGAGCGCGTTCCGGTAGCCGAGGCAGCGCTGCTGGGCGGAGGTATAGCTCAGGTTGGCGTTGGTGATCAGGGCGATCCGTTTGTGGCCCAACTGCGCCAGGTGGCGCACGGCCTGCTCAGCGCTGCGCGTGGCATCAATGTCTACAAACGGGATCGGGCTATCGGGCAGCTGGCCAAGCAGCATGATATGCACACCTTCGTCTACCAGTTGCAGGAGGCCCGGGTCATCCTGGCGCGGGCCAGAAAGGATGATGCCGTCAACATGGTTCTCGCTGACCAGATGGCGATAACCGGTGGGGTCGGCAGGGTCGACCTGTTTCAGAAGCACATGGTACCCATGTTTCATCGCGGCTTGCTCTATTCCGAACATAACCCGTGTGAGAAAAGCGTCTGCGTACACTTGCTCAGGCGACTGGTGCAGCACCAGGCCGATGGTGTTGGACTTGCCGCTGGCCAGCTTACGGCCGGCAGAGTTGGGCGAATAGTTCAGCCGCTTGGCGACATCTCGCACGCGCTGGCGGGTTGCCTCGCTGATCGCAATTCCAGGCAGATTGTTCAGCACAACAGAAACAGTCGCTCGGGAAACACCGGCGGCTTGGGCAACGTCGAAGCTGGTTACTCTGTTAGTAGACAAGGCTAAAGCGTGTTAGTTACGCGTGTTAGTAAACTATAAAGAGGTTGTTAGAGGTTGTCAACCGGCAAAGGACAGTGATGAAGGCTCTATTGCTGGTTTGCCTGGCCGCGCTGGACCAGAAGCTGTTCGATGCGCATCTTGTTCATCTGGCGTACGGTGAAGCTTAGCGTCTTGTAATGCACCACTTCGCCTACATTTGGAATGCGGCCAAGCTGGGACATAACCAAGCCCGCCGCTGTGTTGTAGGCTTCATCTTCTTCGATCTCTACGCCTACAACGTCACTCAGCTCATCTACTGATGTAGTGCCGGCAACCAGCCATGCGCCTTTTCGCAGCGGGCTAATATCGCCGCGGCTGATGTGATATTCATCATTGATCTCGCCGACGATGACCTCCAGCACATCCTCCAGCGTCAGCAGGCCAGCGGTGCCGCCATGTTCGTCCAGCACGATGGCCATGTGGGAGCGTTCGGTCGTCAAGCGCTTGTACACGTCTGGCAGGGTAGCGCTTTCCGGTACCAGTATCACCTGGCGAGCCAGATCTCTGATCGTGATCGTCTCATCGCCCCAGATCAGATCCTTAATATGCGCATAGCCAATTACATTGTCGAGGTTAGTGTCATAGATCGGGAAGCGGGAGAAGCCCCATTGCGCGGCTTGATTTAGCGCTTCTTTCGGGCTTAACGACGCATCCAATGCAGCCACCTCTGTTCGCGAAGTCATGACGTCGTGTGCCTGGCGATCTCCGTATTCGAATACACCGCTTACAAAAGCTTCTTCGCTGAGCTGGAAGATGCCTTCAGAGCGGCCTTGTTGCAGGAGCTGCTCGATCTCTTCTGAGCTGGTACTTGGGGAGTGAGCCGCACGCGGCAGTAGGCGCAGCATCGCGTCAGTCGAGATCGAAAGCAGTTTCACCAATGGCGAGGCCAGCTTCTCCAGCCAGCGCAGCGGCTTGTACAACAGCGTGGCCATGCGCTCCGGGTTGCGCAAGGCGAGCTGCTTGGGCACCAGCTCGCCAACGATCAATGTGACATAAGTGATCGCAAGGACCAAGGTCAGCAGTGCGATCTGCTGTGCATACGGTTCGAGCACTGGAATCTTGGCCAGCCTTTGCGCCAAAACAGGCGCGATTGACGCACCGCCATACGCGGAGGTAAGCGAACCCACAAGGCTGATGCCAATTTGCACAGTAGCTAAGATGTGGCCCGGCTTCTCTTTAACTTTGATGACGTCGGCCGCGGCCTTGTCGCCTTGGTCGGAGATTATTTTGAGGCGATGCTTACGAGATGTTACAAGGGCAAGCTCTGCCGCAGCAAAGTAGCCATTCACAATGATCAAAGTAAGGATGATGATGATCTCTGTTGTTACCAAGTAAAGCAGTCCTCCAGGCTAAAATGCGCATAGCCATATCAGTTCATGTATACAAAATCAAAGAATTTTACGATAATAGCACAAGCCGAATTTACTCGGTTTGCTCCAAACTCTTTTGTGGAAAAACTATTAAGCCTCCGTGACAAACAGGGGTGGCGACTAGGCAAGTGGTTAGTCGCTGCCTTGGTGCTTGCCTTGTACTTGCCACTAGTGCCGAAGCTGTATGGGCATGTCGGTACAGTGGGGCTGGCCGCGGGATTGATCCCATGCATTTTTTGGGGGATCTGGCTCGGCCCATATCCGGGAGCATTCTTTGCTCTCCTGCTTGGCGTACCGCATTACCTTCTACTGAGGGATCTGGGGGAGCCGCTTTTGCTGCAGGGACGGATCGAGCTTCTGGCGACTCACATCGTCATGGGCAACGGTCACATACTTTCTCACAAATGGGTTTCATCTCCGCAGCCGGCTAGCGATCCAATTGGGCAGAGTCAGAGGCTGCCCAAGCTCGCTTCCGCGGGTTGTTCGAGCGCACAACGGACATGGTCTTTATCATGTCAATGGACCTGCACCTGCTGGATGTTAACGATGTGGCCTTGCAGCTGCTTGGGTATAAGCGCGAGGAACTGATCGGGGCTTCTTATCGCAAGGTCATTGTCCCAGAGGAGCAGGATGATCTGACCCAACGGCTTGCAAATGCTGCCAGCAGCAAAGTGCGACAGCATATCTACGAACGCACTTACATTACAAAAGATGGCCAGCGCATCCCGGCAGAAGTTGATTCAGCCGTCTTTCGGGATGGGCATGGCCGCATCTTGCACTATCAAGCAATCGGCCGCGACATCCGACAGCGCAAGGCTGCCGAGATAGAGCTATACCATCAGGCCACGCATGATGAGCTCACCGGGCTGTACAACCGCACTCTGTTCGCTGAGGTGCTTTGGCGTGCGATCGAACGCAGCAAGCGCAGCAACCGCAAAGCGGCCGTCCTCTTCGCCGATCTTGACGGATTTAAGAAGATCAATGACACCTTTGGCCACAGCATGGGTGACCTGCTGCTGAAAGCTGTTGCAAAGCGGCTACGTGAGATCGTGCGCACTACGGATACTCTGGCGCGCCTGGGCGGGGATGAGTTTGGCATCATTCTGGAAGACTTGAACACGCGTAGCGAAGCGCAGAAAGTTGCCGATTCGGTGCAAAGCACGCTCGGCCAGCCATTCATCATCCACGGGGAAACTTTGCAGATCGGGGCCAGCTGTGGGGTCAGCATGTTCCCTGACGATGAGACCGATCCAGACCGCTTGCTGCGCGCTGCGGATGCTGCAATGTACAAGCTCAAACGAGAGAAATACGCAGCCCGCTAATCATCCCCTGGGTCGGCATTCTCAAAGACTTCATAGTAGCCACGGTCCAGTTCATCGTCGCTTAAGTGTGCATAGCGCTGGGTGACCTGAATGTTCTTGTGGCGGGCCAGTTCCTGGGCCATTTTTAAATTGCCACCTGTGCCGCGCAAAACGGTGGTGACGAAATAGTGACGGAAGCTGTGGGGCGTGATGCTGCCTTTGGCTTCTTCTCCCAGCGCCAAGGCCACATGGCGGGCGATGATGTTGCGCCCGGAGCTGGGAGTGATCGACTTCACCTTGCGGGCGCCGGCGCCTTTGTCGTGGCGGGCAAACAGGGGCAGGCTGCCTAGCTGGCGGCCGCTGGCGCCATCCAGAGCGGCACGGGCCTTTTGATAGCTCCGGATGGCGGCCAGCGCACGGCTGGAGAAGCGCACCATGGCTTCCCGGTTGCCTTTGCCGATCACGATGGCCTTGCCTTCCTGCATCTGCATATCGCCGCGGGTTAGCTTGCAGGCCTCATGCACGCGTAGGCCCGTCTCGCCAAGGGTGAGGATGAAGGCCTTGTCACGCTTGTTGCGCAAAGCCTCAACTTCGTCCGCGGCAGGCAGCTTATCCAGGCCATCTGCATAATCCAACATTTGTTCTATCGCTTCGCGAGGGAACTGCGGCAGGCGGGGGCCGGGCCGCCGGCCGCGCTGGCGGATGAGCATGCGCACGCGCGGCAGGTTAGGATCGGCCAGTTGCTCAGCCGCTAGGAACTCGTAGAAGCCAGCCGCGGCCTGCAGGCGCAGGCGTTCGGTCGCCGGCGACTTGTCCTTGGAGTAGGCTGCAAAGTGGGCAACCGCATCCTCTTTTAGTTTTGAGAGAGGTGCAGTAGCAGCGATCCCTTCAGCCTTTAGACAGGCCAGGAAGGCTTCTATGGACTTCTTGTAGGTCAGTGCCGTATTCTCGGAGCGGGCCAGCTTTACGCTGTCGAGATAGCGATCGACTGCATCTTGAATAGTAAGAGTAGCCATGAATTTTCCTTGTCATATTCTGCGCAGCAAATTTTGCTTCGAACTATAGTGTGCATACATTGCATTTCGGTGCAAATCGTCGTAAAAGTCACTTCCCAACCCGCTTTATTCGACCTTGCTATTGTTTGCGATAATAATACTTATCGAAATCATAAGCCCTTTACAAGCTTTTGTCAATCCCCTACTGGCTACTGCTCAGCATCCCAGGTAGGAGCGCACGCTAAAGAATTGGCCGGGGTCCAAAACAAACCCCCAAGACGGGTCGGATGAGCAACGACAGCGCCGCTACCCCACCCAAATCAGCCAGGGGCGGAACAAATCGCTTTGAGAACATAAGAGGGAGAACATGAAGACTTTTAAACAAATACTGGTGATTGCCGCAGGAACCTGCCTTGGCCAAACGCTATTCGTGCTTATGGCCTGGACCCTTATCTCGATCTTGGGTCTAAGTCTATTCAGTCTCATGCGCTAGCAGAGAGCAAGAGAATGGGCGGGACTATAATCGCTGCTCTATGGAACAGTTCCCCCAATATGCTCTTGTACTGGTGGCCGGCGTCCTGGCCGGCGTGATCAATACCCTGGCGGGCAGCGGCTCGCTCATAACCCTTCCGGCGCTCATCTTCCTTGGCTTGCCAGCCAACGTAGCCAACGGGACCAACCGTGTGGGCGTGGTCTTGCAAAACATCGTAGCCGGGGCCACCTTTAAACACAGCGGCTCGCTCGACCTGCGCGGCGCACTCCTGCTCAGCATCCCCAGCGTGGTCGGCTCCGTCATCGGCGCCCAGATCGCCGTGAACCTGGACGAGCGCATGATGCGCCAGGTGATCGGCGCGGTGATGGTGCTGATGCTGGCGGTGATGGTGCTGCGGCCGGAGCGCTGGCTGCAGGGTACCCTGCAAAGCCTGCCTAAGACCGGGTTCACGTTTATGCAAGCGGTGAGCATGTTCGTGATCGGTCTGTATGGGGGCTTCATCCAGGCTGGCGTGGGCATCTTTCTGCTGGCCGCGCTGGTGCTCTCCGTGGGCTATGACCTCGTGCGCGCCAATGCGGTCAAGATCGTCATCATCCTCGTGTTCACCTTCTGTTCGCTATTGGTGTTCGCCAATAACGCCCAGGTGGACTGGGTGGCCGGCCTGGTGCTGGGCGCCGGTAACATGATCGGCGCCGGCTGGGCCGCCCGCATGGCCGCCACCAAAGGCGCCAGCTGGGTGCGCTGGGTGGTGCTTGCCACAGTAGCCCTGTCCGCGATCTACCTGCTGGTGCCTCAGCACACCGTGGACGCAGCCCTTAACAGCATCCTCTCTGGGCTGGTGCACTAACCTTTTGGCCTTATAATCCGCGGCTATGGACTTCCTATCGACCCCCGAAGCATGGATTGCGCTACTCACCCTCACCGCGCTTGAGATCGTGTTGGGTATTGACAATCTAGTGTTTATTTCCATTCTTGCTGCCAAGCTGCCCAAAGAGCAACAACACCGCGCCGAGCGCATTGGCCTTGGCCTGGCCATGTTCATGCGCATTGCCCTGCTGCTCTCCATTAACTGGATCATTGGGCTTACTGCGCCGCTCTTTAGCATCGCAGGCTTCACCATCTCCGGCCGCGATCTGATCTTGCTAGCGGGCGGCCTTTTCCTGATCGCCAAGAGTACCTTCGAGATCCACGACAAACTGGAAGGCGAAGAAGAACACGCGACCACCAAAGGCGGTCGCGCCGGTGTCACCTTCTCCGGTGTAGTCATCCAGATCCTGCTGCTGGACGCTGTATTCTCGATCGACTCGGTCATCACCGCGGTCGGCATGGCCGACTCGATCTATGTGATGATCACGGCGGTCGTGATCGCGGTGATCACGATGGTACTTACCGTCAGCTTCATCAGCGATTTCGTGCAGCGCCACCCCACAGTCAAGATCCTGGCGCTTTCCTTCCTGATCCTTATCGGCTTCTCGCTCGTGGTCGAGGGTTTGCATCAGCACATCCCCAAGGGTTACATTTACTTCGCCATGGGTTTCTCGATCTTTGTCGAGTTCCTCAACCTGCGCTTGCGCTCTCGCGCACAGAAGCCAGTGAAGCTGCGCGCTACTCCAAAGCCAGCTATTGCCGGGAAGAAAAAGAAAACCGCCTGATGCTGAAGTCTTTCAAGTTTCACTTTGTCCGCACTGTGATCGTGAGCGCATTGCGGCTGCTTACTTCAACGCGGCTGTACAACCTTGAGAACATCAACCAGGCCGAGGGCGGCAAGGCCATTGTGGCCGCCAACCACCTCGGCATGCTGGACGCCGCCTATGCGTTCCGCATGGTGAATCGCAAAGACCTCATCATGGTGGTGGCCGAGAAGTACCGCAAATATGGCTTCTTCCGCTGGCTGGTGAAGACCCTCAATCTGCTGTGGCTCGAACGCTTTGAGGCCGATTTTGGCACGTTGAAGGAAACCCTGCGCCGTTTGGATCGCGGCGGCATCCTCTTTATCGCACCAGAAGGTACTCGCAGCAAGACAGAGGCGCTGCAGCACGCCAAGCCCGGCGTCGCTTACCTGGCTGCCAAGAGCGGCGCTCCGGTGATCCCTGTGGCCCTATGGGGTACCGAAGATCGTGTAGTCGGTATGAACCTCAAACGCTTCAAGCGCTCCAAGATCGTGCTCAACATCGGCAAGCCCTTCACGTTGCCGCCCCTCCCCAGAGAAAACCGCGCCGAATTTCTGCAGCAACAAACGGACGAGATCATGGCGCAGATCGCTGCGTTATTGCCTGAGAAATACCGCGGCGTGTACACAAGCTCGCCACGCGTGGCTGAGCTGCTTAAAGAGAACAAATAACTATTCGCTTTGCTAAAATGGATATGGCTATACGCATCCTAGCAAAGCCTTCGGAGATGTCATGCAAGTAAAAGGATCTACAACCATCGCTGCACCTCAAGACAAGGTGTTCACTTATCTCACCAACCCTGAGTTCGTTTCTAAGTGCGCCCCGGGCCTCGAAAGCCTTGAGGTGATCGAAGAAGGCAAGAAGTTCAAGGGCACCGTGTCTGTTGGCCTGGGCAACCTGAAGGTTCGCTTCAGTGGTGACCTTGAATTCACCGAGATCATTGCGCCCAGCAAAGCGACCCTCAAAGCGCACGGCGCCGCCCCCGGCAGCGCCGTGGATGCCATAGCCACCATGCAGCTCAGCGATGCGGGCGACGGGGTAACGCAGCTTGACTGGACCGCGGACATCAACGTGCTCGGCACCATTGCTGCCCTGGCCTCACGCATGATGGGCAGCGTGACCCAGAAGCTCAGCGGCGAATTCTTCGACTGCGCCAAGAAACAGATCGAAGCCAGCTAACGAGCACAGGATGCGCGAACTACTGCCTGACCTGGAGCATTGGCTGGCAAAGGGCGAGCGGGTTGCGCTGTGCACTGTCATCTCCACCTGGGGATCGGCTCCGCGCCAGGCCGGCGCGGTGATGGCCGTGAGCGAGAGCGGCAGCCTGGTGGGCTCGGTCAGCGGCGGCTGCGTTGAAGGCGCCGTGCTGACCGCATCCAAAGAGATCATCGAATCCAAACAACCACAACTGCTGCACTTCGGCGTGCAGGATGACACTGCCTGGGAAGTGGGCCTGGCCTGCGGCGGCGAGATCGACGTGTTCGTGCAGCCGCTGGATGAGCAGCTGTTCGCCGAAATATTGCCGCGCCTGAAGGCGGACCAGCCGATGACCTTGAGCACCATCATCAAGGGTGACGGCCTGGGCAGCCAAACCCTGGCCGACGAGGCAGGCCAGCCGATCGCATCCACAGGCATTGCGCCCTCGCCGCGCACGGCCCGCATTGCCGGCGTGCAAACTGACGGAGATAACGAAGTCTTCGTCAATCCCCTCGCCGCCTCCCCCACTTTGATCCTGGTGGGTGCATCTCACGTCGCGGCCGCCCTGGTCAACATCGCCCACATGATGGAGTTCCGCGTTGTGGTCATCGACCCGCGCAAAGCCTTCATGAGCGAGGAGCGCTTCGCCAACGCCGACAAGCTGGTGCCCGTCTGGCCTCAGCTTGCCTTCGAGGATATTGGCATCAGCAACACCACCGCCATCGCGCTGCTGAGCCACGACCCCAAGATCGATGAGCCTGGGCTAATGGTCGCCCTGCGCAGCCCGGCCTTCTACGTGGGCGCGCTGGGCAGCCGCCGCGTGCAAGCCCAACGCCGTGAGCGCCTGCTGAAAGCAGGCTTGAGCGAGCAAGAACTGGAACGCCTGCACGCACCGATAGGCCTGGCCATCAAGGCCAAGACACCTGAAGAGATCGCGCTCTCCATCATGGCCGAGATCATTCAAAACTATCGGGCTGAGTAAAACTCAGCCCGATTTGTTTAGTTCCCCAAAATGTGGGTAACGACCGTCGAGGCTACACCGCCGATCGACTGCATCATGCCGAGCTTGGGCTTACGCACCTGATTCTTGCCGGCCCGCTCCGTTAGCTGCAGCACCAGCTCGCAGGTCTGATACAGCGCCGTGGCGCCGATCGGGTGCCCGCGTGCTTTCAGCCCCCCCATCGTGGTGATAGGGATCTTGCCCTTAAGCCCGATCTTGTTTTCGTGCGCCAGGCGCCAACCGCGCCCAGACGCCGCAAAGCCGGCCGCCTCCAGCTGCAACGCAGACATGATGCTGAAAGCATCATGGACCTCGAACAGGCTGATGTCTGCATGGGTCACGTTTGCGGCACGGAACGCTTTCTCCGCCGACATCTCGGCGGCACGCAGGCGCAAGGGGCTGGGCCGGTCCTCCAGGCGGAAGTAATCAGTCGCCACTGTGGAGGCGAGCATATGTACCGGAGTCTCGGTATAGGCTCTGGCCTGATCCGTAGGCGCCAGCAATACGGCGGCGGCGCCATCGCAGATCGGCGCGCTGTCGTAGAGCCGCAACGGGGCATAGATCACGCGTGACTTCTGCGCTGTGGCAGCGGAAACCGGCTTGCGGAACATGGCATTGGGGTTGTGCTTGGCATTCTTGTGAGCATTGACCGCAAAGTTGGCAAAGCCGTTCTTGGGCACTTTGTAGCGCTCCATGTACATGCGCATCAACTCGGCATTGCGGTTGATCATGTTGGCGCCCAGCGGCACTTCCAGCTTGGCGTCCAAGGCTTTGGCCAGGGCCGGCACGGCGCTGCCCTCGCTCATCTTCTCAGCGCCCACCACCATAGCCAGGTCCACATCCCCGCTGGCCACCGCCAGGTACGCCACCCGCAGCGCCGCAGCGCCGCCCGCCGTAGCCGCGCCAATGCGCATGGCTTCGACGCCGTGCAAGCCGGCCTCATCCGCGAACAGCGCGCCCAGGTGCTTCTGGCTCTGCAGCTCGTCTGCCAGCATATTGCTCACATACAGCGCTTCCACTCCGGTCACGCTGGCGTTTTGCAAGGCCTCACCGATTACGGTGGCAGCCATTTGGCTCAAACTGTCTGGGTTGGCCTTCATCACAGGCAATTGGGCAGTAGCCACAATACTTACTGGTCTCATAGCCGCCATGATGACAAAGATTAATGCGTTCGGCAAGGGACAAACGCCCTGGCCAGGTTGGGAGCATTAGAAGAGAAAGGCAGTTTGTAGTACGATTAATATTCCAGTCGTGTTCACTTTTCTGAGAATGGCAAAGACCCGCGCATGAAACCTGCTCCGTTTGAGTACCATGCACCCACCTCTCTCGAAGCTGCGCTTGAGCTAAAAGCCCAGCACGGGGACGATGGGAAACCTCTGGCCGGCGGGCAAAGCCTGATCCCGGCCATGAACTTCCGCGTGGCCCAGCCCAGCGTGCTCATCGATCTGAACCATGTGCCCGAGCTACGCCACATCAGCAAGCCAAACGGCGCAGTCCATATTGGCAGTATGACGCTGCAATCCACCGCAGAGCACGACGCCCTGGTGGCCGAGCACACGCCGCTGCTGCACGAGGCCATCCCCAACATCGCCCATCCGCAGATCCGCAACCGCGGCACCGTCGGCGGCAGCCTGGCCCACGCCGACCCAGCCTCCGAGCTGCCGGTGGTGGCGCTGGCTCTGGGCGCCAAGTTCCGCGCCCAGAGCGCAAAAGCCGAGCGCTGGATCGAGGCCAAAGATTTCTTCGCAGGCTTATTCGCCACAACCCTGCAGCCGGATGAGCTCCTGACCGAGATCGCCTTCCCCACCAAGACCCCCAACACTGGCTACTGCTTCACCGAGGTGGCCCGCCGCCACGGCGATTACGCCATGGCAGGCTTGGCCGCCGTCATAGAGCTTGGCGCCAACCAAACCATCTCAGCCGCCAAACTGGTCTACCTCAATGTGGGCGACGGCCCGGTGGATGCTGTTAGCGCGACGGCCAACCTGATCGGCAAGACGCCGGATGCGGCCGCCTTCAAAGAAGCCGGGCGCATCGCCAGCCAGGAAGATATGTCCCCGTACGGAAATGTTCACGCCACGCCAGAGTATCAGCGCCACCTTTCCGCGGTGCTCACCGAGCGGGCATTGGCCAAAGCATCCGAGCGAGCAAAGGCAGCCAAGTAATGAGTCAAACCTTTCCCATCAGCGTGACCGTAAACGGTAAAGCCATCGAGAAGAGCGTAGAGCCGCGCCTGCTGCTGGCCGACTTCATTCGTCACGAAGTGGGTCTGACCGGCACGCATGTTGGCTGCGAACACGGCGTGTGCGGCGCGTGCACGATCCTGTTTGACGGCAAGCCGGTGCGCAGTTGCATCATGCTGGCCGTGCAAGCCAACGGCCACGTGATCACCACGGTGGAAGGCCTGGCCACCAGCGAAGACAATATGCACCCCATCCAGAATGCCTTCTGGGAAGCGCACGGCTTGCAGTGCGGCTTCTGCACGCCCGGCATCCTGATGACCCTGGTGCCTTTCCTGGAGGAGAACAAAGACCCCAGCGAGGCCGAGGTGCGCGAGGCGATCTCCGGCAACTTGTGTCGCTGCACGGGTTACCAGCACATTGTGGATGCCACCTTGCTGGCCGCCAAAAAACTGAACGAAGTTACTGAATAGCCCTCATCATGAAAACAAAACCACGCCCCCAAACTGCCAGCGAAGCTCTGCTCGGTCGCATCCACGCCTTCGAGGAGCTATACACTCAGCGTGAACCGCATGTGCATGCTTTTGTTGCCGAAGAAGCACGCTTCAAGCGTTTGCAGCGCGAGGCACGGGCACTGGCGAATAAATACAAAAAGCCCGAGAAACGCCCTGTGCTGTTCGGGCTCTTGCTCGGCGTAAAAGATATCTTCCATGTGGATGGATTTCCGACCCATGCAGGCAGCCACCTGCCGGCACGCGCGTTGCAAGGCAAAGAGTCGGCCGCGGTCAACGCCCTCAAACGCGCCGGCGCACTGGTGGCGGCCAAGACCGTCACCACCGAGTTCGCTTACTTCACCCCCGGCCCCACCCGCAACCCCCACAACCCGGACCACACCCCCGGCGGCAGCAGCAGCGGCTCCGCCGCGGCAGTCGCCGCCGGCTTGGTAGACCTGGCCCTCGGCACGCAAACCATCGGCTCGGTCATTCGCCCGGCCTCGTTCTGCGGCGTGGTGGGCTACAAGCCCAGCCACGGCCGCATCTCGGCCGAGGGCGTCATTCCTCTGGCTCCCTCGCTGGACCATGTAGGCTTGTTTGCGCAAAGTGTAGGGCTGATCCGCAGCGCCGCGGATGCGCTGCTCGCCGACCGCCAGGCGGTCAGCGCAGCCCAGCCGCCCAGCATCGCCATCCCCAATGGCGAATACCTGGCGCATGCCTCCAAAGAAATGCTGGAGCATTTGGACAGTGTGGCCGAGCGTTTGCGCAAAGCCGGCTATCACGTCAAGCGGGTCAGCGCGCTCAACGAATTCGCGCCCGTGGTACAGCGCCACCGCCTGATCCTGGCCGCCGAGGCGGCCCAGACCCACGCGGCCTGGTACGCGCGCTACGCCCATCTCTATAGCCCCAAACTGGCCGAGCTCATCAAAGAAGGCCAATCGATCCGCGCCGCTGAACTTGAAGACGCGCTGGAAGCCGCCCGCGGCCTGCGCCACTCTCTGGGCGCGCTGATGAACATTCACGGTTTCCAACTCTGGCTGGCGCCCTCCGCTGTCGGCGCAGCTCCCGCCGGGCTGGCCAGCACAGGAGACCCGGTGATGAACCTGCCCTGGACCCAAGCCGGCATGCCCGCCCTCGGCCTACCGACCGGCTGGAGCGCTGACGGCTTGCCGCTCGGCACGCAACTCATCGCTGCCTACGGGCAGGATGAGCAACTGCTGGCCTGGGGCGCAGAGATCGAAGCGGCCTTGGCGGAGAGCAAGTGAGCCACTCACTATGAGTTTAACGAAGAGCCAAGTGCGCCCCGGGGTGTATTACGACTCGGTGGTGCTGATGCAATTGCAGCGCAAGCTTGCCGCCCTGCCGGGCGTGGAAGACGCTGGCGTGGTCATGGCCACCCCAGCCAATCTGGAACTGCTGGCCGATAGCGACCTGCTGGAGGCGGCCGGCAAAGCCGCCCGCCCGGAGGACTTGCTGATCGTCGTGCGTGCCGGCAGCGAAGCCCAAGCCGACGAGGCGCTCGCCCAGGTCGACGAGCTTCTAAAGCAGCGCAGCAGCGGCGGCGCTAACCAAGCCTTCCGCCCGCGCAGCCTGGCCGCCGGGGTAAAAAACCTGCCTGCCGCCGAATGGGTGCTGATCTCAGTGCCCGGCCGCTACGCCGCCAAGATTGCCCACGAAGCGCTCGACAGCGGCAAGCACGTGTTCCTGTATAGCGACAACGTAGACCTCGAAGACGAGATCGCCCTAAAGCAGCGCGCCGCCGAGCTGGGCCTGCTGGTGATGGGGCCAGACTGTGGCACGGCCATCATCAATGGCATTGGCCTGGGCTTCGCCAACCGCGTGCGCCGCGGGCCGATCGGCCTGGTGGGCGCGTCCGGCACTGGCTTGCAGGCCGTCACCGTTGGCATCCACAACTACGGCGGCGGCGTTTCGCAAGCCATCGGCACCGGCGGCCGCGACCTCAAGGCCGAGGTCGGCGCGGCCAGCATGCTGCAGGGGCTGCGCTACCTGGCGGCCGACGAGGCCACTGAAGTCATCGTACTGATCTCCAAGCCGCCGGACGAGGCCACCGCAGCCCGCCTGCTGAGTGAGGCCCAGACCGCCGGCAAGCCGGTGGTCGTATGCTTCATTGGCTTTGCCGCACCGGCGGAGCAGATCGGCAATGTGCATTTTGCCAACGGGCTCGACTCGGCCGCCCGCATCGCTGTGGGGCTGAGCACCGGCGCCATCACTCCGCCGGCGATCGAGCCACGCGCCGGTTACTTGCGCGGCCTGTTCTCCGGCGGCACGCTGGCGTACGAGGCACTTAATGGACTGCAGAATTTCCTGCATCCTATCTATTCGAATGTGGCTATACGCAATTCGCAAAAACTAGCTGACCCCTTGCACAGCCAAGCCCATACCATCATCGATCTGGGCGAAGACGTCTTCACCGTCGGCCGCCTGCACCCGATGATGGATAACGACCTGCGCTTGCGCCGCCTCAAGCAGGAAGCTGAAGACCCCGAAACCGGCCTCATCCTGCTGGATGTCGTGCTGGGCGAAGGCGCGCATGCCGACCCGGCCGGCGAGTTGGGCCCCGCCATCGCAGCGCACAGCAAGGCCCGCCCGGATATCGAGTTCGTCGCCCTGGTCATCGGCACAGACGAAGATCCGCAAAACACCGAAGAGCAGATCCACAAACTCGAAGCCGCCGGAGCGCGCATCTTCCGTGAAACGACCGCGGCAGTCGACTATGTAGCCGCCCGCCTGGCCGCCGCGCCCAGCGCGGCCGGCAAGGCACTGCGCCTGTTCGCAGAGCCGCTGGCCGCCATCAACGTGGGTGTCGAGAGCTTCTTTGACAGCCTGAAAGCCCAGGGTGCGGATGCCGTGCAGGTGGACTGGCGTCCACCTGCGGGCGGCAACGAGGCGTTGGCCAGCATTCTGGAAAAGATGAAAGGCAAGTAATGGTAGACATTCAAGCTGCAAACCAAACCGCGGTTTCCCGCATGATGGAAGCACGCCCCATCCTCAAAGGTGTCGCCCTGGCCAAAGACGTGATCCCGGGCATGAAGCCTAACCTGCTCCTGCATGCCGGCCCGCCCATCGAATGGGAACGCATGTCTGGCCCGCTGCGCGGCGCGGTCATCGGCGCGCTGATATTCGAGGGTCTGGCTAAGAACGAAGCAGAGGCTGCGGCCCTGGTGGAAAAAGGCGAGGTCGAGTTCGACCCTTGCCATCATCACGATACCGTCGGCCCGATGGCCGGCGTGACCTCGTCTTCGATGATGGTCTACATCCTCGAGAACGAGAAGCATGGCAACAAGGCCTACTCCAACCTCAACGAAGGGTACGGCAAGGTGCTGCGCTATGGCGCGTTCAGCGAAGAAGTCATCGCCAAGCTGCGCTGGATGAACGACAGCATGGGGCCGCTGCTCGCCAAGGCCATCGACGCCAGCGGCGGCATCGATATCCGCGCCCTGCTCTCCGAGAGCCTGCACATGGGCGATGAAGGCCACAACCGCAACAAGGCTGGCTCGATCATCTACACCGCCAAGCTTGCGCCGTGGATCGCCAAAGTCGCCACCGACAATGATGTCGAGTCAGAAGTACTCAAGGCACTGGGTGACAACGCCCTCAGCGTGCTCAACCCGGTGATGGCGGCCTGCAAAGCCATGTCCGCCAGTGCCCACGGCGTTGAGGGCAGCACCATGGTGACCACGATGGCCCGCAACGGCACAGACTTCGGTATGCGTGTCAGCGGCCTGGGTGACCAGTGGTTCACCGCCCCCGCCGAAGTGCCCGACGGCCTGTACTTCCCCAGCTTTACCAGCAAAGACGCCAACCCGGATATCGGCGACAGCACCATCACCGAGACGGCCGGCATTGGAGCGTTCGCTATGGCCGCCGCCCCCGCCATCGTCACCTTCGTCAGCGGCACGCCGCAGGATGCCCTCAACGCCACGTTGGAGATGTACGAGATCACCATCGCCGAGCACAGCCACTTCACCATCCCCCAACTGGAGTTCCGCGGCACCCCCACCGGCATCGACATCCGCAAAGTCGTCGAGCTGGGAATCACCCCCCGCGTGAACACCGGCATCGCCCATCGTGAAGCCGGCGTCGGCCAGGTAGGCGCCGGCCTGGTGCGTCCGCCGATGAAAATTTTCGAGGATGCAATTCACGCGTATGCCAAGCAATATGGCTTGTAAATCGATCCACTAATTGATTAATCAAACCAAGCGACTAACTGATTGATCGATTAACTGATTACCTAAAGGAGAAACATGAAGATCCACGATCTATCCCAGCCCCTCAACCAAGACGCCTCGTTCTGGCCGTTCTATCCCCCGTTTGAGGTCAAGTACATCAAGCGCAAGGCCGAACACGGCGTGAATGCGCAATACATCATGACCTCCAATCACATGGGTACGCATCTGGATGCCCCGCGCCACTTCGTCACCAACGGCAAGACCATTGACCAGCTTCCGCTGGATTGGCTGTACGGCGAAGGTGTGATCGTTGACCTCAGCAAAGAGCTCGATGACCTGGACGTGTTCACCCCCGATATGATCGAGAAGAAAGCCGACATCAAGAACGGCGATATTCTCTTCATCCATACCGGCTGGCACAAGTACTCTTTCTTCAGCCCGGAGGGTGACGAGGAGCGCTACATCCAGCGCCACCCCGGCCCGCACCACAGCATCTGCGAGTGGCTGCTCGACAAGAAGATCCATCTGTGGGGCGTGGACATGATCTCGACCGATCACCCCATGAACCTGCCCATCGGCCGTTTCCTCGGCAAGGGCGGCCTGGAGCATTGGGCCAAGGTGCGCAAGCTGGTGGAGAAGAAACTCGGCAGCAGCGAGAAAGTGGACGAGATGTTCCCGGCTGAGGCCTACCAGCTCACCCACAACGCGCTCTTCCCGCACGATTGCTTCCACGTCGAGAACCTGGGCGGCGAGATCGGCAACCCGGCCTTGCACAACAAGCGCCTGATCCTGGGCGCCTTCCCGTGGAAGTTCCAGGGCGGCGAAGCCGCCTTCTGCCGCGCGGTAGCCTTCACCCAAGAATAGTATGACCACGCGGTATTTCGGCCAACGCATCAAACGCAACGAAGACCCCCGCCTGCTCACCGGGCGGGCGCTCTTCGTTGACGATGTTGACCTGCCGGGCATGGCGCACATCGCCTTCGTGCGCAGCCCGTACGCGCACGCCCGCATCAAATCCATTGATGCGTCCGCCGCCCGCGCCCTGCCCGGCGTCATCGCCGTCTACACCGCCGAGGACCTGGGCAGCTTCTGGCGCACCGGTGTGCTCAACGTTGGCCTGCCGCCCATCAAGAACGCCTACCTCAACGAACGCCTGCACCCCATCCTGGCCAAGGACAAGGTGCGCCATGTTGGCGAAGTGGTGGTGTGCATCGTCGCCGAAAGCCGCTACATTGCCGAGGATGCCGCCGCCCATGTGCTTGTGGACTACGACCCGCTGCCCGTACACATCGACCCGCGCAAGGCGCTGCAAGATGACGCCGCGCTGATCCATGACGACCTCGAGAACAACATCGCCGCCCACGTAGTGCAGGAAAAAGGCAACTACGAGAAGGCAAAAGCCAAAGCTGATCTCATCATCAAGCGTGAGTTCTTCTACGACCGCGGCACCGCCGCCGCCATGGAGAACCGCGGCATTGTCGCCGCTTGGGATGCCAAGGCGGGCAAGCTGACCATGTGGGATACCACCCAGGCCCCTGTCATCATTCGCAACGGCATCGCCGGCATGCTCGGCCTCTCGGAGCACCAGGTGCGCCTGATCGCGCCGTTCATCGGCGGCGGCTTTGGCCCCAAGATCCTCATGTTCTATCCGGAGGAGATGCTGCTGCCCTGGATCAGTATGCAGCTCAACATTCCGGTGAAATGGATCGAAGACCGCGCCGAGAATTTCTACTCCACCACGCAGGAGCGCGGCCAGCACCACGAAGCCGAGCTGGCCATCATGAAAGACGGCACCATCGTCGGCATCAAGGACGTCTTCTGGCACGATAACGGCGCCTACGATCCGTACGGTCTGACCGTGCCGATCAACACGCAGTGCACGCTGCTCAACATGTACAAAGTGCCTGACTACTACAGCGAGTTCACCGCGGTCTTCACCAACAAGCCCATCGTCAGCCCCTATCGCGGCGCGGGCCGCCAGCACGGCGTGTTCGTGATGGAACGCCTGCTGGACGCGGCCGCCAAAGAGCTGGGTATCGACAAAGTGGAGATCAGGCGCAAGAACCTGATCCCGCCCGATGAGTTTCCGGTCAAGCACCAAATCATCTATCAGGACTTCAGCGAACTGACCTATGACAGCGGCAATTACGAGCCGGTGTTGAACCGCGCCCTGGAGATGATCGAGTACGACAAGTTTTATAGCGAGCTCAAGCCTGCCGCCGAGAAGGCAGGCAAGAAGCTAGGCCTGGGCATCGTATGCTACGTGGAAGGCACCGGCATCGGCCCCTACGAGGGCGCCCGCATCCAGGTGCAGGCCAACGGCCGCGTCAGCGTGGCCACCGGCATCGGCACCCAGGGCCAGGGCCACTACACCAGCTACGCCCAGATCGTGGCGGAGCAGCTGGGCGTGCCGGTGAACCAGATCGACCTGGTGACCGGCGACACGGATCAGTTCCACTGGGGCGTTGGCACCTTCGCCAGCCGCGGCGCAGTCGTGGCTGGCAACGCCATCCACGCCGCCGCGCTGCGCGTGCGCGAGAAGATCCTGGCGAAAGCCATCGAGGAGTTCGAAGGCGAAGTCACCGCCGACAAGCTCGAGCTGGTGGACGGCAAGGTGCAGATCCTGGGTGCGCCGGAGACCGCCATCCCCCTCGGCGTGCTGGCGCAGAAGGCGAATCCGATGCGCGGCGCGGTCAAGCCCGGCACCGAACCCGGCCTGGAAGCCACCGACTACTTCGGCCCGGAGATGGGCACTACCGCTTACGGCGTACACGCCATGATCGTGGAAGTCGACCCCGACACGATGATGATCGACATCCAAAAATACGCCGTGGTGCATGACTGCGGCGAGGTCATCAACCCGCTGATCCTCGATGGCCAGATCCACGGCGGCGTTGCCCAGGGTCTGGGCAACGCCTTCTATGAGCAACTGGTCTTCGACGATATGGGCCAGATCCTGAATGCCTCGTTCATGGACTACCTGCTGCCTGCCGCCCAGGACGTACCGCGCATGGATACCGACCACACCACCACCCCATCGCCGCTCAACCCAATGGGCGTCAAGGGCGCTGGCGAAGCCGGCGCCATCCCCGTCGGCCCGCTGGTTGCGCAGGCCTTGGAAGATGCGCTCAACGTGCCCGGCTTCGAGATCCGTGAGATCCCGCTCAGCCCGCTGCGCTTATGGCAGCTGACGCAGGAGCACGAGGGCCACGGCACTGCTACCACGCCTGGGTAAGCTGTGGCAGAAAAAGTGCTCATGCCCCCTGCTGCGGCGCTGGCTTTACTGAAAGAGCAGCCAGGGCAAATTGCCGAGATAACCGCCGGGCTGAGCGAGGCACAGTTACACACGCCGCCTGAACCTGACGAATGGTCATGCGCTGAGATACTAGGCCACCTACGCGCCTGTGGCGACGTATGGGGTGGATATATCGAACGCATGCTGCGCGAAGACCATCCTTCGTTCCGCTACCTCAGCCCGCGCACCTGGATCCGCCAGACGGACTACAACCGCCAGGAGTTCGCTTCATCCTTCGAGGCTTTTAACGTCCAGCGAGCTTCCTTGCTGACAGTGCTCACAAGCCTGACTCCACAAGATTGGCAGCGCGGGGCCACTGTAAGCACCGCCACCCGCAAGTACGAGCGCACGGTCCACTACTACGCCCACAACCTGGCCAACCACGAGGGCATTCATTTGCATCAGTTTGCCAAGACCGTGCGCGCTGTTCGCAAACAAGACTAAGTGCATAGGAGTGTGTCCATGCCCCAATCCACCCTCATCACCAACGCCCAGCTGCGCCAGCGGCCCGCTGGCGAAACCGTCTCGATCTTGATCCAAGACGGGCGCATCGCGGCCATCGATAAGGTCATCAAAGGCAGCGTAGATGTAGAGTTGGACGCGGGCGGCAACCTGGTGACCGAGTCTTTCGTCAATGCCCATTTGCATCTCGACAAGGTGTATACGCTCGACCGCATGGATGAGCTGGCCCTGCAGAGCTACCAGGGCGCCGGCATGGGCAAGGCTATGAACGCCATCGAACTGGCCAGCCGCGTCAAGGCCGAGTACGACGAGAGCTGGATCCTACCCAATGTGCGCAAAGCCTTGCACCTCGCCGCCCGCAACGGCAACACCCACATCCGCGCCTTTGCCGATGTCGACAGTAAAGCCAAGCTCATCGGCGTAGAAGCGCTCATCAAAGCCCGCGAAGAATTCAAAGGTATTGTGGATGTGCAGATCGTCGCCTTCCCGCAGGACGGCGTCGGCCGCGAGCCGGGCACCGAGGAGCTGATCCGCGCTGCGATGCGCCTCGGCGCCGATGTGGTCGGCGGCATCCCCTGGATCGAGTTCACCGACGCGGATGCACAGCACCACGTGGATGCCATGTTCGCCATCGCCAAGGAGTTCGACAAGCCCGTCTCCATGCTGGTGGACGATGCCGGTGATGCCGGTCTGCGCACGCTGGAGATGATGGCGCTGGCCTCCATCAAGCAGGGCTGGCAAGGCCGCGTGCTGGCCCACCATGCCCGCGCCATGGCGCTCTACCCGGTGCCCTATTTGCAAAAAGTGATCGCCCTGCTTAAGCAGGCCCGCATGTACGTGGTCAGCGACCCGCAGACCGGCCCGCTGCACGCCCGCGTGCGTGAGCTACTGGAGGAAGGCGCCTTCGTGTGCCTCGGGCAGGACGATATTTCGGATGCGTACTACCCCTATGGGCACAACAACATGCTCGAGGTCGCGTTCCTGGCTTCGCATCTGTTGTGGATGACCTCGCGGGCTGACATGGAGACCCTATACAGCCTGGTCACCACTGAAGCCGCCAAAGCCATCGGTCTGCAAGATTTCGAGCTTAAAGTCGGCGCGCCCGCCAATCTGGTCGTGCTGGATGCGCCCAACGTGCGCGAGGCGCTGCGTTACCATCGCGCTCCGGTGCACGTGGTCAGCCACGGTGCGCTGATCCAGCCATGAGCGCAGACCGGCGCCTGCGGGCGCTCAGCATCGCCCCCGCTGCTGGCCGCTGGCTGGAAACCACTCAGCACGCTCGCGTGCTCTACGCCTTCGAATCCGTAGTGAACCTTGTGAACGATGACGCCCAGGTGCTGTCGCTGGTCAGCGCACGCCTGGGCGACGGACCCTTCTCCATCGTGCTAGAAGCGGCGGACTTTCCCCAAAACATTCACGCCGAAGCCAAGCTGCTCGTATTCGAGAATGGCTTGTGGCTCGGTGATTGGCTCATCGACGCAGAAGATGCGCCCCTATGGCAGCCCGTGCCGGATTGGCACGCACTGCACAACCAGCTTGCCCTGCTAGCGAACGCAGCACGCCAGATCGCCGCCCTGCTGGCCCAGCACGCCCCAGCTGACAGTCTGGCCCGCCTGGTGCTCGACCCGGCCGCCAGCTCGCCGCTGCCTGCCCGCATCCTGCAAGCCGCCGAGCAGAACATCCCATTGTTATTTACTGGCTTGCGCGAGAACGATCAGACCAAGTTGCGCGAGGCAGCCAGGAAGCTGGCCGGGCTCGGCCCCGGCCTCACCCCGGCGGGCGATGACTTGCTGCTGGGCGCGATGTACGGCCAGTGGGCCACGCGGCCGCCTGCCGCCGCCCAGCAGACTGCTCAGGAGATAGCCGCCATTGCCACAGAACGCACCCACGCGCTCTCGGCGGCCTGGCTGGCGGCCGGCGCCCGCGGCGAAGCCGCCGCGCCCTGGCACCAGCTCATAGACGCCATCGCGGCCCAAGACGATGCCGCCTTGCAAGCCGCGGTCATGCACATCCTCCCGACCGGGCACACTTCCGGCGCGGATGCGCTGGCCGGCTTCCTTGGTATCCTGGAAGGATGGCAGGCATGATCCTGGTCACCGGCGCCAGCGGCAAGACCGGCCGGGCGGTGCTGGCCGCCCTGCAGGCCCAGGGCGCAGCCGCCCGCGCCTTGCTGCGCACCCCGCAGCAAGTTCCGGCCAGCGAAGTCATCGTCGGCGACCTGGCGGACAGTTCCACGATGGCGGCTGCGCTGCTGGGTGCGGATGCGCTGTACCTCATCATGCCGAATATGCATCCACACGAAGCCGAGCTCGGCGCGGCCTGGATCGCGGCGGCCAAGGCCGCCGGCGTGCGCCGGGTTGTGTATCACTCGGTGCTGCATCCGCAGATCGAGGCCATGCCCCACCACTGGCAGAAGCTGCGCGTGGAAGAAGCGCTCATTCAATCCGGGCTGGACTTCACCGTCTTGCAGCCGGCCAGCTACATGCAGAACATCCTGCCTTATCTGCCCGCCATGCGAGCGCATGGCGAGTACCGCGTGCCGTACGCAGTCAATGCGCTCTTCAGCCCAGTCGACTTGGAGGATGTGGCCGCCGCGGCCGCACGCGTGCTGCTTGAGCCGGGCCACTCCGGCGCGGTCTACCAGCTGGCCGGGCCAGAAGTGCTGAGCTCAGCCGAGATGGCGTCGCAAATCGCCGCACACATCCGCCAGTCAGTCGCCGCAATTGAACAGCCGTTGGATGACTGGCGCTCCAGCAACGCACACTTGGCGGCCTACACGCGTGACACACTGGCGGCAATGTTCGCCTACTACAACACCCACGGGTTCGTAGCCAGCAGCTTTACCCTCGCCGTACTACTCGAGCGCGCGCCGTCCAGCTTTGCAAACTTCCTGATGCGCGAGATCAGATAAGACCTCATCACTGAATACGCTGCAGAAATAGGTTTTTCTTTATCTGGTTTATCTGTGTCCATCTGTGGACGATTTGCCATAAAAAAAAAGAGGAGCAGCCTAGGCTGCTCCTCTTTTTACTCTTGCTTAGCGCTTAGCGGCGGCTCTTGGAGCGAGCGGCCTTCTTGACAGCCTTCTTCTTGCTCGCAGCAGCCTTGCTCTCGCCTTCAGGGGCAAAGATCAGGAACACAGCGTTGAGCAGGATGCCGAGCACGGCCGCGGTGGCGATTGCCGGCAGACCACTGGGGAAGATCCCCTGCAGGAACGGGATCGGCAGGAAGCCGCCCTCGTAACCGATGTTGCCACCGATGCCCACCACCATGATGGTGGCGCCAACGGCCAGGTTGCGCGGGTCGAACATGCTGACCTTGTGCTCCTGCATCAGGGCGATGCCCTGCATGCCGATCACACCGAACAGGTAGATCGCCAAACCACCGCTGACCGCCAGGGGCACGGCGCTCACCAGAGCAGCCAGCTTGCCGACGAAGGCCAACAGGATGGAAATGGCGCCCGCCGCGATCAGGGCCGGGCCGGAGTAGTTGCGGGTGATCGCCATCAGCGAGTTGTTCTCGCCGTAGTTGGTGCCGGCGGTCGCACCCAGCAAACCGTTGGTGAAGTCACCCACACCATCCAGGATCAGGTTGAAGCCAACGTGCTTGTCCAGTTCATACTTCTTGGCACGGCGCTCCTCAGCGAAGCGATCCACGTACAGGCTGATCTGATACAGGTGCGCAGTGGATTCCGGGATCGTGGCGATCGCCATGATAGCGATGCTGAACACCGCGGTCGCCACAAAGGCGCCACCGAAGGCAGGGAAGGTGAAGTGCGGCATCTGGAACAGCGGGGCCGCACCCACACCAGCGAAGCTCACCGAGCCGGCATCAAGCACGGCCGAGAGAACGAAACCGGCAACAGCGCCGAGCAGCACGGGCAGCATGCCCAAAAAGCCGCGGTTCTGCAGATACACCGAGAACAGGATGGTGACCAGCAGAGTGCCGAGCGAAACCGCCCAGTTGGCGCCAGCCATGCCCAAAGCAGCGAAGGCCAGACCGAAACCGATGATGGCGGCCACGGAGCCGGTCACTACCGGGGGCAGTACCTTGTCGAGCGCGCTCTTGCCAACCGCGCGGATGATGAAGCCCAGCACGATGTTGAGCAAACCGGTCACGATGATGCCGGCCTGCATGGTGCTGATCACATTGTCCGGAGCGGGCACACCAAAGGCCGGCGCAGCGCCGGTCATGGCGGTGACCACGGCCACGTACGCTGCAATGTAGCTGAAGCTCGAGCCGTAGTACAGGGGGATGAACTTGCCGATGCCCATCTTGGACAGCATGAGCGCCACGATGGTAGAAACACCGGAAGCGAACAGCACAGTGTTGACGTGGAAGCCACACAAAGCAGCCACCAAAACGGTGGCCGGGAACATGGTCAAAACGTGCTGAAAGCCCAAAAGAATAAGCTGACCCGTGGGCGGGGTCTCATTAGGCAAATAGCCCATGCGCTGATTAGCAGCCATATACTCTCCTCGTTGATAGTGAATAAAAGCGGGACCTAAAAATGGGAATAACAGTATGCAAGACGCCCCCATGCACCTCCTTCTTTGCAAAGATGTTCAACATACTGCAAATTTACAACCCAGCAAAATGGCAAAAGCTACGCAAAAAGATCATAGAATATTTGAACTATAATCAGTCTATGGCTGAGAAAATGACTGGAATGCTCGATGGAATTCGGGTGCTGGACCTCACTCGCGTGCTGGCCGGCCCCTACTGCACCATGCTGCTTGGGGATATGGGCGCCGATGTGCTCAAGGTGGAAGCCCCCGGCAAGGGCGACGACACCCGCCAATGGGGCCCTCCGTTCACCGAGGGTGGTATCTCCGCCTATTTCATCTCAGCCAACCGCAACAAACGCAGCCTGACCCTGAACCTCAAGAGCCCCAAAGGGCTCGAGATCTTGCGCCAACTGATCGCCGCCAGCGACGTGCTGGTGGAGAACTTCAAACCCGGCACGCTGGAGCGCATGGGCCTCGGCTACCCTGCGCTGCAAGCCCTGCGCCCCGACCTGATCTATTGCACCATCAGCGGCTACGGCTACAGCGGGCCAGACAGCCACAAGCCGGGCTATGACTTCATCGCCCAGGCGCGCGGCGGCCTGATGAGCATCACCGGCCCAGCTGATGGCGAGCCGGTGCGTGTGGGCCTGGCCATCGCCGACCTGCTTTCGGGAATTTATGCGTGCAATGCGATCACTGCCGCGCTTTTCGCACGTGAACGCCAGAAAACCGGGCAGAGGATTGACATTTCGCTGTTCGATGCACAGGTCGGCACGCTGTCGTATGTGGCCAGCAATTACCTCATCTCCGGCAAGCCGCCCCGCCGCTATGGCAACGGGCATCCCAATATCGTGCCGTATCAGTCCTTCAAGGGCAGCGATGGCTACTTCGCCTTTGCCAGCGGCAATGACGGCCAGTGGAGCAAGTTCTGTGCGGCGGCCGGCCACCCGGAGCTTGCCCAGGATGAGCGCTTCGCCACCAACCCCAAGCGGGTCGAGAACCGCGAGCTGCTCATCCCGCTGCTGGAGGAGCTGTTCGCCACCCGGCCCGTGGCCGAGTGGCTGGCGCTGTGCGAGCAGGCCGGCGTGCCCGCCGGCCCCATCAACACGGTCGATCAAGTCTTCACCGATCCCCAAGTCCTAGCGCGCGAGATGGTGCTGCACAGCCAACTCAGCAATGGCGAAGCTATCGACATGCTTGCATCGCCGCTCAAAGTGCCGACCAGCCCCATGCAACTGCGCTACCCGCCGCCCGCTCTGGGCGAGCACACCGCAGACATTCTGCAGGCCGAGCTGGGTATGGACGAAGCCGCTATCCAGCAGCTCAAAGAACAAGGTGTGATCTAAACCTCGCATCCTTTGTGGCTATACGCAATCGGGTCTTATGTCCGCCGAGACACCCTCCACGCCCCGCACCATCATCCACCTCGATCTCGACGCGTTCTTCTGCGCCGTAGAAGAACTGCGCGATCCCAGCCTGCGTGGCATCCCGTTCGCGGTGGGCGGCAGCCCCGAGGGCCGCGGCGTCGTAGCCACCTGCTCCTACGCGGCGCGCAAGTTCGGCGTCCACTCCGCCATGCCCATGTCCCGCGCCTTGCGCCTGTGCCCGGAGCTCAAGATCGTGCGCCATCACTTCCGCGATTACACCGATATGTCGCGCAAGGTGATGGACCTATTGGGCAGCTACTCCGACATGGTGCAGCCGATTTCGATCGACGAAGCCTTTGTGGATATCAGCCACCTGCCCGAGCCGGGCCTGGTGTACGCCAAGCAACTGCAAACCCAGATCCGCGATCACTTGCACCTGCCCTCCTCGCTGGGCGTCGCCAGTAACAAACTGGTGGCCAAAGTGGCCACCAACGTCGGCAAAGCCAGCGTCAAAACCGGCAACTATCCCTTCGCCATCCAGGTCGTGCCGCACGGGCAGGAGGCCGCCTTCCTCGCCCCCTTGCCCAGCGATGCGCTATGGGGCATTGGCCCCAAGACCGCCGAGCGTCTGGCCGGGCTGGGCATCCACACTGTCGGTGATATTGCCCGCTACCCGCTGCAAGATCTGGTGCGCTTGCTGGGCCAGACCGGCTCGGTCCTGCACTTCCGCGCCCAGGGTATTGACGACAGCCCGGTCCACGTCAGCCATGAAACCAAATCCGTCAGTCACGAAGAAACCTTCGCGCGTGACGTTAGCAACGAAGCGGAATTGATGCAGGTGCTCAGCGAGCAATGCGTCTCGATCAGCAAGCAACTGCGCAAGTTGAATCTGCACTGCAGCACAGTCGCCATCAAGATTCGCTGGCCTGATTTCAGCACGATCGGCCGCCAGCTCACCCTGCCCGACCCGACCTCAGACCCCAAGCTCATCGAAGAAGCAGCCCGCAAACTCTGGGCGGCCCACTGGAAGGCCGGCCGCAAAGTACGCCTGCTGGGCGTGCGCGCCAGCAACCTGACCCCGCCCAGCTTCCAGCCCAAACTGTGGGATTGGGATCCGAAGGAGTTCGAGAAAAAAGAGCGCCTGGATACCGCCCTCAAGACCGTACAGGAGCGTTTTGGCGCCGGCAGCCTGGTAGCCGCCAGCGGGCTGCAAGACAAGACCAAGGGCCAGCCCGAATGATGCAGCCCGGCACCCACATTGGCACCCTCACGGAGCAGAGCCTGCACGCGGGGCTCAAAAACTGGCTGGCCCAGCCTGGCGATGCGCTGGAGCAGCGCGTCGACGGCTACCAGATCGATATCGTGCGCGGCGAGACGTTGATCGAGATCCAAACCGCTAACTTCAGCGCCCTCAAGACCAAGTTGGGCAAGCTATTACAGAACCACAAGGTGCTGCTGGTCCACCCCATCGCTGAAAGCAAATGGATCGTGCGCCAAACCAAGCGCGGCCGCCAGATCGCCCGGCGCAAGTCGCCCAAACGCGGGCGCATCGAAGACCTGTTCGGCGAGCTACTCTACATTCCCCAGCTGGCCGCCCATCCCAACTTCAGCTGCATGGCCCTGTTCACCCACCAGGAGGAGATCTGGCGCGATGACGGCCGCGGCAGCTGGACCCGCAAGCATTGGAGCATTGCCGACCGCCAGCTACTCAAGGTCACCAGCAGCCAGCGCTTTGACGGCCTGCAAGATTATCTTGGCCTCATCCCGGGTGGGCTGCCCACCCCATTCACCCACAAGCAGCTCGCCAAAGCGATGGGCGCGCCGGTGTGGATGACGACCCGCATGAGCTACTGCTTGCGCAAGATGGGCGCGCTCGAGAGCGTGGGCAAGCAAGGGCAATCCCTGCTGCTGGCGCCGTGCGCATTGAGTTAAACCAAAAATCGGCCCGTGGGCCGATTTTTTCTCAGGGTGGATGACGGGAATCGAACCCGCAACCACCGCATCCACAATGCGGTGCTCTGCCAATTGAGCTACATCCACCAAGAAGGCGCTATTTTATCACGGAGATTCGTTGCCCGTGCAGCTAGGCGCTCAGCTTGCTTAGCTCCGCTGCCAACTGCGCACGCCCCACACTGCGCTGGTCACCGCTGCGCAGATCCTTCACGCTCACAGTGTCCTGCGCGATCTCGTCCGGTCCCAGCACCAGCACCACCTGCGCCCCGCTGCGGTCAGCCTGCTTGAACTGCTTCTGCAGCTTGTCTGGCTGCAGGTGGCTGGTGACCTTGAGGCCTGCAGCCCGCAGCTCGGTGGCAAGCGCCAGCGAGGCGGCCAGGCCGGCTTCGTCAAACACGGTGACATAGATCGGCGCCCGCCCGCTGACATCCGGCGCGTGGCCCAGCGCCTGCAGCAGCAGGCTGATGACCACATTGCCCACGGCGAAGCCCACGGCCGGCACGGGCTCGCCGCCGACCGCGTTCACCAGGTCGTTGTAGCGCCCGCCGCCAAAAATGGCACGGAATTCGCCGGCGGTGTCCCAGGCTTCGAAAACGGTGCCGGTGTAATAGTCCAACCCGCGGATGATATGCGGCGCATAGCGCACATAGTCCGCAACGCCCTGAGCTTCCACCGCTTTGAAGAAGCGCTGTAATGACTCAGATTTCTGCCATAGCTCCTGATTACTCAGCAGCTTCTCGACGCCCAGCATCTGGGCCGCATCCAGGCCTAGCTCCTTGCCGCGTTCCTGCCAGGCTTCAGCGCTCAGCTTGTCCTTGCGGTCGATCAGGCCAAAGACTTCGCTGCGCAACGCACCCGCGATCCCCAGGCTCTCCAGCTCCGCTTGCATCAGCTGGCGATTATTGACCAGGATCTGGGCCTCATTGGCGCCCAGGCCGATCGTCTTGAGGAAGCTGGCCGCGATCGTCGCCAGCTCCGCATCCGCCTCAGGCGAGTCCTCGCCCACCATGTCAATATTCCACTGGAAGAACTCACGCGTGCGGCCCTTCTGTGGCTTCTCATAACGCCAGAACGGCCCGAACGACCACCAGCGCAGCGGATAGGTCAGCTGGCGCTGGCGCGTGGCTACCATGCGCGCCAGGGTTGGCGTAAGCTCAGGGCGCAGCGTGATGCGCTCGCCGCCGCGGTCTTCAAAGACGTACGACTGCTTCTCCACCAGCTCGGCGCCGGATTTGGCGGCGTACAACTCAAAGCGCTCCAGGAACGGGCCGTCGTATTCCTGATAGCCGAAGGATTCAGACACCTGGCGCATCCTGGCATACAGCCAGGAGCGCACGGCCATTTCTTCCGGGTAATAGTCTTGCGTGCCGCGCACGGCTTGAATAATGTTGGCCATGATGGCGCATTTTAGCATGCGCATACAACGGATGCAGCGCTTACCTCAGGTAGAATCTATGTTCACCGGAGGCAGCATGAAACTCATCAGCTGGAACGTCAACGGGCTACGCGCCCACCTCAAGAAAGATAGCTGGAAGTGGATCCTCAAGCAGAAGGCGGATGTGATCTGCCTGCAGGAGATCAAGAGCAAGCCAGAGCAGCTCACCGATGCCCAAATGGAAACCTTCAAGGGCTACACCGTGGCCTGGAACCCGGCCGAGCGCCCGGGCTACAGCGGCGTGGCCACCATGGTGGCCAAGAAGACCAAAGAAGACATCATCGGCTTCGGTGTTCCCAAGTTTGACATCGAAGGCCGCGTGATCCAGACCCGCTTCGAGGACTTCACCCTGCTGAACGTGTACTTTCCCAGCGGCACCACCGGGATGGAGCGCGTCAAATTCAAGCTGGAGTTCTACGAAGCGCTGCTCAAGCACATCAAGAAGCTGCACAAAGCCGGTGAGAATCTGATTCTTACTGGAGATTTCAACACAGCCTTCAACGAGATCGACCTGGCCCGCCCTAAAGATAACCAACGCACCTCGGGCTTCATGCCAGAGGAGCGTGCCGCCCTGGGCTTGTACTTTGATGCCGGTCTGGTGGACACCTTCCGCGAGTTCTATCCTGACAAGCAGCAATTCAGCTGGTGGACGGCGCGCTTCCCCTCCGCCCGCCAGAACAACATCGGCTGGCGGCTGGACTATTTCCTGGTGTCCAAGCCACTGCTCAAGAAGGTCAAGGACATCACGATCTTCGACAAAGTGACCGGCTCGGACCACTGCCCCGTCATGCTCGAGCTGAAATGAGCGGCAAAACCCTCGAACTCAGCCAGCATATTCCCAACGCTACCCCGCAGCAGGTCTACACCGCGCTGACCACCACAGACGGCCTGGCGCGCTGGTGGTGGCCGCACATCGCGGACACCACCTACAGCATGGATGCGCGCGTGGGCGGCGCATACGACATCCGCTCCGTCGCGGCCGGCATCGGCGCCCGTGGCGAATTCCTCGCCCTTGAACCGTTCAGCCGTCTTGGCTTCACCTGGAACTGGATGAACGACGGCATCAGCACCGTCGAAGAGAAAGTAGAGATTACGCTCGAAGCCCAAGACGAAGGCACCCTGCTCAGGCTAAGTCACCACCTCGCCCCCGAGGCTGGCGATGGTGATGACCTCCGCCAGGGCTGGAGCGATGTGCTGGCGCGCCTGGCCGAGTTGTGGAGCTAGGCCTTAACCCAACGTTAAAGTGATAATGTTCACAATAGGCGTATACTGCGGGCATGATCAATACTGAAACAGTTTCATCACCATCCCCACTACCCACCCCGCCCATGTTGAGCGGCGGGCTGCCTTACATCGGCCACGCCATTGAGTTCTACCGCGATCAGGAATCTTTCTTCCGCCGCGGCTATCACAAGCACGGCAAGGTCTTCGGCATTAAGTTGCTCGGCCAGCCCATGGCCATCCTGATCGGCCCCGAAGAGCAGTCGTTCTTCTTCAAGAGCACCGACAAAGAACTGAGCATGGAGAAGCCGTACCAGTTCCTGGCCGCCATGTTCGGGCGCATCGCCTTCCTGGGCTCACACGAGACCTACAAGCTGCACCGCCCCGTTTTGCACAGCCTGTTCACCCGCGATCAGATGGCCAAGTACTTGCCCGTCATGAGCCAGGTCGTGAACGAATGGCTCGAGCGCCTGGGCGACAGTGGCGAGATCGAGCTGACCGATGAGATGACCCACATCGTCAAAGAAGTGGCCGGGCGCTGCTTCCTGGGCGACGAGGTCCACCGCCGCCTGGAAGCCGAGGGCTTCTGGGCGCAGTACGATACGCTCAGCGCATCGCTCGACCCGCTGCTCTACAACCTGCCGCTGCCCAAGTTCAAGCGCCGTGACGCCGCCCGCGAGAAGATCCGCGCCATCCTGCAGCCCCTGATCGAGGAGCGCCGCAAGCAGCCCGTCGATGATGGCTTCCAGTACCTGCTGGAGCAGCCGGATGGCGCCGGCGTGCCGCTGCCTGACGAGATCATCGCCAACTTCTTCGCCGCCCTCATGTTCGCCGGGCACGAGACCACCGCAGGCCAGGCCGCCTGGTCCATCATTCACCTTGCCAACGACGCCCCCCACCGCGCCCGCGTGCAAGACGAAGTACAGAGCGTAGTTGGCGGCTCGGCCGAAATCAACCACGTTCACATGCGCGAGATCAAGCAGATCACCGCCGCCGTCCAGGAGACCGGGCGCCTGCGCCCCTCGGCCGAGACGCTTATCCGCGAGGTCAAAGAAGACATCACGCTGGATGGCTACCGCATCCCCGCCGGTTGGTTCGTGATGACTTCCACCGCGGCCGCCCACTTCATCCCAGAATACTTTGCTGACCCGCACGCCTACGACCCGGCCCGCTTCACCGAGCGCAACGAAGGCCGCGGCTTCGAGCTGATCACCTTCGGAGGCGGGCTGCACAAGTGCACCGGCATGAACTTTGCCCGCACCGAGATGTCCATCATCATGGCCCTGCTCTTCCGCAAATACGAGTTGGAGCTGGTGACTCCTTACGAGCAGATCGGCGTCAACCGCGGCGGCTCCAGCAAGCCTACCCCCACTCTCGTACGCTACAAGCTGCGCAACTGACCTTAGCCAGACAAACAAAACGGGCTGCCAATGGCAGCCCGTTTTGCTGTTGCATCGCCAACCTTAGTTGACGTAGTCCTTAAGGCGGGAGCGCACGCGCGGGTCGCGCAGCTTGCGCAAGGCCTGGGCCTCGATCTGGCGCACACGCTCACGCGTCACGCCCAGCTTGCGGCCCACATCGCTCAGGCTGTGCACCTTGCCGTCGTCCAGGCCAAAGCGCAGGCGCAGAATGCGCGCTTCACGCAGCGGCAGGGTCTCGTCAATGGTGCGAGCCAGGTCCTGCTCCAGCAAGGTCTGGGCCGTGCTCTCCTCCGGAGAGGGGGCCGTCTCATCTTCAATGAGCTCGCCCAGCACGGAGTCCTCATCGCTGCCGATCGGCGTCTCCAGCGACTGCGGCTGGTAGCCGGCCGTGGTGATCAGCTCGATCTCGTCAGCGCTTACTTCCAACGCCTCGGCCAGCTCGGCCAGCGTGGCTTCACGCTTCAGCTCCTGCTTCAGCGTGTTCTTCATGCGCATCATCTTGGCGATCTTGTCGCCCATGTGGGCGGGGATGCGGATAGTGCGCGATTTGTTGGAGATCGCCCGCGTGATCGCCTGGCGGATCCACCAAGTTGCATAGGTGCTGAACTTGAAGCCGCGGCGGTAGTCAAACTTCTTGGCCGCCCGCATCAGACCGATGTTTCCTTCTTGAATGAGGTCGATGAGCGGCAGGCCGCGGTTCATGTTCTTCTTGGCGATGCTGATCACCAGACGGCTGTTGGCCACAATGATGTGCTGGCGGGCATCCCAGCCCACCTGCACCGCCTCTTGCAGCTCAGCCCGCTTGGCGGCGCTCAGACCCTTCTGGGCCAGCTGAGTGCGCGCCTTGTTGCCGCGCTCCATCTTCTTGGCCAGGTCCACTTCTTCGGCGGCGGTCAGCAGGGGTACGCTGGCAGCCTCGTTGAAGTACAGGCGCACCAGGTCACCGGTCTCGGCTTCGGCCAGCGGGTCATCGGGCGCATAGATCTTGCTGCGCTCGTTGGCCGGCTCATCATCTTCGATGTCCTCATCCGCGTCCGACATTTCGATGTTGTCCGCGTCCTCATCCTCCACCAGGGGGATGCCTTCGTTCAGCAAGGCTTCAAAGATCTCTTCCAGATGCTCAGACTGGCGCTGCTCGCCCGGCACAAGTTGCAGCACGTTGTCAATGCTTACAAAGCCCTGCTTGCGCCCCAGCCGGATCAAGCGCTCCAGAGCCTCATCTTCACTCAGCGAGATTTCCTCGGTTTCAAATGCTTCGATCGTATTGCTCATTCGATACTATGCCTCCGTATTCTTCAGAGTTGCCATGCCCTTGAAACCTTACACCTGCTAACGTTTTTGGGCTTTAAAGTGACACAAACCCATAGCCAAAAAGGGCGCACTGCCCACTCACTGAAACTATTCAGTTTTAGGCTACTTGGCGTAAGAAAAGGGCAAAACCACTACGCACATCATTCTGCGGGTGGCGTATTAATAAAACGTTTGCTTTAGATGAGTGCTAGCTTAGGAAGGAACTGGTGTTCTAGCCAGCCTGCTTGGCATACGCGGCAGCCCCCAGCAACGCAGCCGTGGGCTGCAAGATCAGCTGGACTGGAAAGCGCTCCAGATAATCCTCGTAGCCCGTCTTGCCCAGGAAGAACTTCATAAACCCATAGCGCTCCAGCGCCGGCACGATCCGCGGCGGGATGCCGCCGCCAACATACACGCCGCCGGTCGCCCCCATGCCCAGCGCCAGGTTGCCGCTGGTGGCCCCCAGGATCTCCACAAACAGCTGCAAAGCCATCTGGCAGATCTCGCTGCCGGGGGTCTGCGCCAGCGCATGATTCACGATGATGGCGTTGTTGTCGTCACCCTCAGCAGCCAATTCGTCGGCCAGCCACTGCGGTTCACTGGCATGCCCGCTGGCTTTGAGGAAGCCATACAGGTTCGGGAAGCCAACCCCGGCGCACACATGCTCTATGGCGATCTGGCCAAGCAGCGGGCGCAGCCATTGTAGAAGCTCGGTTTGCAAGTCCGTCTCAGGCGCAAAGCTGGCGTGGCCGCCCTCGGTGGCATAGGCGGTATAGCGCCCGCCAGCCCAAGTGAGGTAACCGATGCCCAGACCCGTCCCCGGTGCGATGACTGCGATGCTGCCGCCCGGCTCCGGTACGCCAGCCTGGAAGGTATGCAGGTCTGCCGGCTGCAAGAACGGCACCGCGTTGGCCAGCGCCTTCAAGTCATTGATCAGCCAGGCGGATTGCCAGCCAAATTCGGCGCACAACTCGGCGCCGTCCACTTCCCAATCCAGATTGATCATGCGCACGTGGTTCTCGATCACCGGCCCGGCCACGCCAAAGCAGGCGGTCGAGATCGCCGACGGCTTGCCGGCCAGGTACTTGCGCACAATGGCGTGTAAGCCGTCATGCTCTGCATTCAGGTAAGACTCAGCGAATTGGGGGCCGCGCTGCAGGTCATCGGCCTCAAAGAGCGCGATGTTGGTCTTGGTGGCGCCCAGGTCGCCGGCGAGGATGTAGGTGCTCATAGCGCCGGGATTATAATGCCACGCACAGGGCATTCTCCACAGGCAGACGCGAAGAAATCTGTTGTTTTTTATCCCGTTTAGCATCTGCGTTCGTCTGTGGATAACACTCGCATGAACCCAGTCACCCAAGGTCTGCTCAAACAGCTCAACGATCCACAGCTCACCGCCTTCGCCACGGACTGGGACGCGGTGACCGAGCTTGTGATCGAGATCTACCAGCAAAAGTCACTAACAGTCGAGCAACAAGCCCGCTTCTTTGAGGCGCAGGAGCGGTTACAAGCCACCTACCCTGCCCTGGCGGCGGAGTTGGATCCGTTCTGGCGCACAGCCCGCATCAAAGGCGAGTTGGTGGTCGGCGACCCGTTTCTTGCCGTACTCAGCAAGCCTTCGGCCAAAGAGTTCATCGAGAATTGGGATGCGATGCGCACGCTGCCGGCGGCACGCGAGGCGCTCAACATGCTGCTGATGGCGCGCATCGAGCAGCAATAAAAAGACGGCCTCTCGGCCGTCTTTCTTTGCTTTCGTGCGTTAGTCGCCGAACTTGATGCCCTGCGCCAGCGGCAATTCCTTGCCCCAGTTGATCGTGTTCGTCTGGCGGCGCATGTAGGCCCGCCACGAGTCGGAGCCGCTTTCGCGGCCGCCGCCGGTTTCCTTTTCGCCACCGAAGGCCCCGCCGATCTCGGCGCCCGAGGTGCCGATGTTGACGTTGGCGATGCCACAGTCGCTGCCGCCGGCGGAGAGGAAGCGCTCGACAGTCTGCATGCTGTCCGTGAAGATGGCGCTGCTCAAGCCCTGCGGCACATCATTGTGGATGCGCAGCGCTTCGTCGACCGTGTCGTAATCCAAAATGTACAGCACGGGGGCAAAGGTCTCTTCCTTGACCACATCGCCCTGCTTGGGCATGCGCACAATGGTGGGCTCAACATAGTTGCCGGGGCGCTCGATGCGCTTGCCGCCGGTCAGCACCTGGCCGCCGTCCGCTTGCGCGCGCTGCAGCGCGGCTTCCATCTTCTCCACCGCCACCGGGGTCACCAGCGGGCCCATCAGGGTGTCAGCTTCCAACGGGTCGCCAATACTCACCTGCGCGTAGGCTTTGACCAGGCGTTGGGTCAGCTCATCGACGATGCTCTTGTGGGCAATGATACGCCGCGTGCTGGTGCAGCGCTGGCCGGCTGTGCCCACCGCGCCGAACAGAATGCCGCGTACCGCCAGATCCAGGTTGGCGTCCTCGGCCACGATGATGGCATTGTTGCCGCCTAGCTCCAGCAGAGTTTTGCCAAAGCGGCCGGCCACCGTTTGATTGACATGCCGGCCCACCTTGGTGGAACCGGTGAACGAGATCAGCGGCAGACGCGGGTCATTGATCATCAGCTCGCCCACTTCCTGGCCGGTGCCGATCACCAGGCTGAAAATAGCGCTCAGCCCATGGTCAGCCATGACCCGGTTGCAAATATGCTGGGTGGCGATGGCGGTCAGCGGCGCCAGTTCAGACGGTTTCCAGATCACCGTGTCGCCGCACACGCTGGCCAGCGTAGAGTTCCACGACCACACCGCGATCGGGAAATTAAATGCCGTGATGACACCGACCGGGCCGAGCGGATGCCACTGTTCGTACATGCGGTGATTGGGCCGCTCGCTGTGCATGGTCAGGCCGTACAACTGGCGGCTGAGCCCCAGGGCGAACTCGCAGATGTCGATCATCTCCTGCACTTCGCCCAGGCCCTCGGCGCGGATCTTGCCCATTTCCAGCGAGACCAGCTCGCCCAGCGGCTCTTTGAGCTCGCGCACCGCCTCGCCCAGGTCACGCACCACCTGGCCGCGCTTGGGTGCGGGCAGATTGCGCCAGCTCTCGAACGCCTGCTGGGATGCAGCCACTACCTGGTCATAGGAGGCTTTGGTAGCCTGGATCACCTTGGCGATCGGCTCACCCGTGGCCGGGTTGTACGACACCAGCTCGGTACCGCTCTTGTCTTCTATCCAGTGGTCCACCCCAAACGAGGCGCCGGGATTGGTGTCTTGAATGTTGAGTTTTTTCAGGAGTGATTTCATAGGTGAAATTTAACCACAGATAAATACAGAAGAAAAATCAGATGCTTTTATCATGTTCATGTGCGGACGAATCAACCAAACGATATTCCACCGTGGGCGTCGTCTTCTCGTCCCCGCAGGAAGCATGTACCGGCACACCCTCCACCCGCTCCACAGTCAGCGTATGCGCGCCATCCGCCCCCTCAAATCGCAGCCGCCAGCGGGCTTCGCCGGCTGGCTGGCTGTCCAGCAGCCGCAGGCCGCCCTGCTGCAGCCCCAGTTGCTGGCGCAGCAGCAGCTCGGCCGCCTGGGCCGGCTCTGCCCAGGCGGTGTAGCCGCGGCAGTACTCCGCCGGCACTTCGCCGTCCACAATGCGCTGGACGATGCCTAGCGCATTGCTTGCCCCTAGGCGGCCGTACGAACGGCCGCTGGGGAAGGCCAACAAATTGGCCGCAAAGCGATGGCCGCCGTGGTGGCTGCTCTCCCAAACCGTCTGGCCCAGCTGGCCATGCAAAGTGTTGTAGACCGCGACGCCGTGCAGCACGCAGCAGGCATCCCGCTGCCCGTTGGTGCACACCAGCAAAACCGACTCATCGGTCAGATTGGCGCTGTATTGCTCTGCCCCAGCCACAATAGACACGAGATCGAGCGCGGGCAATTCTTCATAGCTATCGAGCTCGAACCTATATAGCCTGGGCGCATCCCCCAGCACGGCCGCGAAGAAGCGCAGCGTGGTCGTGCGGTCTTTTTGTCGGATAAATAGCAAGCGCGCGCCGGGGATCTGCTTCAGCTGCTCATCCACCGCCTGGCGCACGGCCGGGTCAACGCTGCTCTCTTCCCAGGCCTTATGCCCCCAGCGCGGCGTATATTCCAGCATGAACCAGACCTGCGCCTTGGGCGCAGTGCCAGCCATGGGCTCATTTGCATTCAGCGATTCGAGGGAACAGGGAATATTGGTGACGGGTGCAATGCTCATGCAGGCAATTCTAAAACACGGTTAGCTCTTCAGCACCTGCTCGATCACATCAAAGCCCGGCAGCGGCGCCCGCGCTGCAAAGAAGCCTACCCAGCGGTCGCCGCCATCGGCCAGCCGCTTCATGATGTTGGACACGGTGAACTGGTCGGGTCGCAAAGCAGGGTCGTCCAATTCTTCCCAGGCCAGCGGGGCGGCCAGCGGCGCGCCTGGCTTGGCGCGCAATGAATACGGCGCAATCCCCGTTTGGGCATAGCGGTTACGCAAATAATCCAGGAAGATGCGGCCCTTGCGCTTGTCCTTGCGGATCTGGGTCGTGAACTTGGCGTCCCGCCGTTCCAGCGTAGTGCACACCGCCTTGGCGAACAGCAACACCGTATCGAAGTTGTGCTGCGGCTCCAGCGGCACCACCACATGCAGGCCGCGGCTTCCAGTGGCCATCACGAAGGATGGCAAGCCCATCTCGGCCAGCATCGTGCGCATATCCTTGGCGCCGCCCACCACCGCGTCCCAACTATCATCCGTAGACGGGTCCAGATCGAACACGATCTTGTCCGGCTGCTCCAGCAGCGGCGCCTGGCTAGTCCAGATATGGATGACGAACGAAGCCAGCTGGGCCAGATACACCAGCGTGGCCGCATTGTTGATCATGACCTGCAACTGGGTCTCCGCCGCGCTGGCGCTGGTGCGCACTTCGACCAGGCTGACGAATTTGGGGAAGTATTCGGGCGCTTCCTTATGGAAGAAGCCCTGGGCGCGGATGCCGTCCGGGAAGCGTTGCATACTGATCGGCCGGTTCTGCACATGCGGCAGCATCACCGGGGCGATCTGCTCGTAATAGTCAATGACGCGGGCCTTATTGACATCCGGGAACAGCATCTTGCCCGGATTGGTGATCTTGATCTTCTGGCCCTCAACCTCGCGCATCTCGTCCCCTGCAGCCGCTCGCGGCGGCTCAACGGGCGGCGCGGCCGCCCCGTTGCCCGGCTCCGCCGCCGTCGCCTCGCGCCGCACACTGCTGGCGTCCTTGTCCGTCCGCAGACCCAAAAAGCGCGGGTGGCGAATCTTGTTGAGCTTGGTCCACTCGCCAAAGCCCACCTGGGCCACCAGCTCCGGCCGCACCCAGCGCACGCCATCCAACGGCAGCAGATCGTCCGCTAAGAACGGATTCGTATCGCTGGCCAGTGCATCCAGCTTCTTGCGAATATCGCGAATGGCTTCATCGGAATACCCAGTGCCGACCCCGCCCACGAATTGCAGTTTGTCGCTGCCTTCGGGGTAATACCCAACCAACATCGCGCCAAAGCCGCGCATCCCGCCGGTTGGCAATGTGAACCCGCCTACAACGAACTCCTGCTGGCGCACGCACTTCCACTTCAGCCAGCTCTTGGAGCGGCTGCGTTGGTACGGCGCATTGCCATCTTTGGCGATCACACCTTCATGCCCGCTGGCACAGGCTTCCTTGAACATTTCCAATCCCCCACCCTCTTGGTACTCCATATAGCGCAGCGGGCCTTTGTATTCCACCAGGCCGCGCAATACGTCCTTGCGCTCCAGCTGGCTCAGACGCGTGGTGTCGTAGCCTTCGTAGTATGTAAGGTCGAACAGGTACATGAAGACCGGAGCTTCTTCGATGAGTTCCCTGGGCGGCTTTTGCACATGCATACGCTTCTGCATCTGCTCAAAGCTGGCCCGCTGGCCTTCGAACGAGACGATCTCCGCATCGGCCACAAAATCGCCGCGGCCGTATTCCTTGAGCGCGGCCGCCAACTCCGGATACTGTTCGGTAATGATCAGCTTGTTGCGCGAGAGCATCTGCACCTGGCCGCCCTTGCGATACACGATCGCGCGTTGCCCATCCAGCTTGGGCTCATAGATCCAGTTGGCGCGCTCAGTCGGCCGGTCTTCCGGCGAAGCCAGCATCGGCTCCTTCCACCCCGGGAAGCTATCCTTGGTCAGCTTCTCCAGCGCCTCGGGCTGCAAAACCCGCAGCGCCGGCGGCAACTGGGCACGCGCACCCTCTTCCTCCAGCTCCTCGATGCTCTTGCCGCTCTTGATCGAGAGCGGCAACTCGCTCACGATGTCGTACTCCGGGTCAGCCAGGGAGTCTTTCATCTTGACCATCAGCCAGTTCTCTTGCTTGCCCTCATACTTGGTACGCACCAGGGCGAACTCGCCTTTGATCTTCTGGCCCTCGAAGCGCACTTCGATCAGGCCTGCTTCCAGCGACTCCTGCATCGTGAAGGGTTTGCGCTTGGTGCCGCGAATATTGGTGTAGATGCCCTGGTCCCATAAAATGATGGGGCCGGCGCCGTACTCTCCCTTGGGGATAACACCCTCAAAGTCGAGATACTCCATCGGGTGGTCTTCGGTGCGCACCGCCAGCCGTTTGACCACTGGGTCATACGACGGCCCTTGCGGCACAGCCCACGACGCCAGCACCCCGTCGATCTCCAGGCGCACATCGTAGTGCAGCCGCGTGGCGTCATGCTTCTGGATGCAAAAGCGCGCCTGATGCGCGCCAAGACCAGCAGCCTCCGGCACACTGCCCGGCAACGGCTCGCTGGTCTTGGCGAAATCGCGCTTGTCGCGATATTCCTGTAAGCTTTTGTTCGGGTCTGCCACGCCCAACCTGCTGCGCTAGGCGTCTACGCGGGCTTTGCTGGCTTCGATACTGGCCCGCAGCGAGGCCAGCAGATCGTCATCCTTGGTCTGCTCCGGCGCGGCGCCAACCACCTCAGGCGTCATGCCCTGGGCCTTCTGCTCAATGATGCGCTTGATCTCGGCCGTGAAGGTGTCGTGGTATTTCTCGGGCTCGAACGGCTGGGTCAGCTGGTTCACTAGATTGAGGGCCAGGTCCAGCTCGTTCTCTTTCACCTCTTCCGCGCTGGGCAGGTTGAGTCCTTCCGACTCGCGCACTTCCGACTGGTAGCGGATCTGGTTAAGGATGAGCGCATCACCTTCAGGCTTCAGGATCGCCAGGTTCTCTTTGGTACGCAGGATGAACTTGGCCACCGCCACCTTCTTGGAGCGCTGCAGTGCCTCGCGTAGCAAGCTATAAGCCCGCGCCGCATTCTTGTCCGGGCCTAAGTAGTAGGGCTTGTCAAAGTACACGCTGTCGATCTCATCCTCGTTGGCGAACGAGAGGATCTCAATGCTCTGGGTCTTCTTGGGGCTGGCGTTCTTGATGTCCTCGTCTTCGATCACCACATAGCGGCCGTCTTCGACCTCAAAGCCCTTGACGATCTGGTCATACGGAACTTCCACGCCGTCAGCCGCCGCCACACGCAAATACTTGATGCGTGAATGGTCAGTCTTGCGCAATTGATTGAACGAGAGCTCATTCTCGCGCGTGGCCGAGAACAGCTTGACGGGGATGTTGATCAAACCGAATGCGATCGCGCCAGACCAGATCGCGCGTGCGCCGCCGGCTGCCTTCTTGTTCTTTTCTTCTACAGGTTTTTCCTCTGCCATGGCGAAGCTCCTTTGCTTGGAGTACATCCATTTTAGCCCATCAAACATTCTATAATCCCTTGCATGACCGCCCCCATTGCCTACTTTTACCCTGAGGGTCATGCCGCCCACTCGCAGCCGGACCATCCCGAGCGCCCCCAGCGGGTCGAGACCATCCGCCGCGCCCTGAAAGACGCCGGGCTTTGGCAACTGGGCTCCCATGTAGCCAACGAAGGACTCGCCGCGGATGTGCTGGCCGCCGTGCACAGCACCGAGATGCTGCAAGCCATCCAGCAATACGGCCAGCAGCAGCGCAACCTGGATGCCGACACATACACCACCCGTGATAGCTGGCGGCTGGCGCAGGCTGCCGCCGGAGGCGCGGTGGCGGTAGCCCAGGCCGTGTGGCGCGGCGAGGCCCAGACTGGCTTCACCCTCAGCCGCCCGCCCGGCCACCACGCCACCCGCACCCAGCCAATGGGCTTCTGCCTGCTCAACAACGTGGCCCTGGCCGCCCAGCACCTGCTGCAGCACGAAGGTGCACAACGCGTCGCCATTCTGGATATGGATGTTCACCACGGCAACGGCACGCAGGATATTTTCTACGACCGCGCCGACGTGCTCTTCTGCAACACCCAGCAACTGCCGCTGTGGCCCGGCACCGGCCGGCTCGAAGAGCGCGGTGTAGGCGCCGGCCTGGGCTTCACCGCCAACCTGCCGCTTCCGCCCGGCAGCGGCAACGCCGCCTTTGACGCCGCCTATGGCGAGGTGTTCCCCGCCCTGCTGGACGCCTTCAAGCCGCAGATGCTGCTGGTCAGCTTCGGCTTCGACTCGCACTGGAAGGATCCCCTCGCCAACCTGCAGGTCAGCGCCGCCGGCTACGGCCGCGCCGTGGCCTCGCTCCGCCACTGGGCGCAGCAACACTGCGGTGGCAAGATCGCCCTCATCCTTGAAGGCGGCTACGACCTGGATGCGGCCGCCGCCTGCGGCCT